>LUUF01000069.1 GCA_001644045.1 Methylomonas methanica
TTCCCGGCACCGACGATCCGGCCGGCTATCCCGTGGTTATCCGCGTCGATTTTGACGACAAGATCATGAAGCAAATAACTACTGTTAGTGAGTAGTCATGGCAGCTAAACCAAAGCTAACCCATGAGCAGTGGGCTTCGGTCAAGGCGGCGTGGGAGGGCGATACACGGAAGGGCTTTGCTTGGCTTGTCAACGAGCTGAGTCTTCCGGTTGGCGAGGAAGCGGTGCGCCAACGGTCAAAGCAAGAGAGATGGTCAAGGGGCGAAGAAAAACCAAGCTTGGAAAAGCAGAAACCCAAGCTTGGAACAGAAAAACCAAGCTTGGAAAAACAAGCATTCAAAAAGCCGGCTCAAAAGCCAAAGCCCGAAGCGGTACCGGAACCCGAATGGGAAGAAGTCGAAGACCATCAGCACGGAAATTCCAAATACAAACAAGCATTTAATCAACAGGCCTATCGACTGTGTTTGCTGGGAGCCGTAGACAGCGAAATTGCTGATTTTTTTGGCGTGTCGGCATCGACGATAAACCTTTGGAAGCTACGCCACTCTGAATTTTCGGAGTCCTTAAGGGCCGGCAAGATGTATGCAGACGCCTGCATGGCAAAAAAGCTATATGAGCGAGGCATGGGTTACTCGCATCCGGATGTTCATGTATCGGTCATCAACAACGAAGTCGTCTTGACTGAGCTGACCAAGCATTACCCGCCAGATACAAAGGCGGCGTTCATCTGGTTGAAAAATCGACAGCCAACGCTCTGGCGCGACAAGATCGAAGTCGAAAATACCCACAAATTGAATCCTGAAATGATGGATCGCATTAAGACCGAATTTGTTGAACGGATGGCAATGGTGCGCAGCAGGCAGTTATCTGTGCTGGCCGAGCGCGGCTTGATTGATGAGCGTGAGCTGAATGCGGATGCTGGGAGTGTGGAATGAGTCAGTTAATTCCGTTCGAGTTTAATGGAAACTCGGTTCGCGTTATTACCGACAATAATGGCGACCTTTGGTTTGTTGGTAAAGATGTCTGCGAGAATCTTGGGTATGCTGATCATATCAATGCAATCAAGCAGCATTGCAAGGGGATGGTGAAACGCCACCCCCTTCAAACACAAGGCGGAATGCAGAATGTTCGGGTTTTATCCGAGCCAGATGTTCTTAGGCTTGTTGTTGGCAGCAAACTGCCGGATGCTGAAAAGTTCGAGAAGTGGGTATTTGAAGACGTTCTGCCATCGATCCGCAAAACAGGTCGATACGAATTGCAACCAGCGCAGACGCAATTCCAAGTTCCGCAAACGCTTACTGAAGCCTTGTTACTGGCCGGCCACTTTATGGCAATGAATATGGCGTTTACAATCTGTTTAGATGGAACGCAAAACGGTAATTTACAATTGTTGCAGATCAAACACCATGCGTAACATATTGCAGTTTTGGAACTGTGATCACGGTTAAGCTGTGCTGGATTTATTGGTCTGACGGGATACCCGCCAGACCTGTAGTTTTATAATTTAAATTTTATTGCCTGAGTTGATGTGTTCTATAGCAGTCACAAGATGTTGGTCAGCTTTAACACCGTGTCCGGCTTTTGCATGTTTAATCGCTTCATGCAAATGTTTGACGCCTGACTCAATATGAGCCTTGGCTGGTCCATTTGCTACCTGAGCGGCTTGTTCAGCGTGTTTGACGGCTTGAATCGCATGCTCGGCAAGTGTCGCATCATTCCCGCGCTTTCCTTCTGCTAAAGCAGCATTGGCATGTTCAAGTGCAGCATCGGCATGTTCTTCTGCAAGCACCGAAAAACTAAAAAACAATACAGCACTGAGTATTAAAATAATTTTTTTCATTTAAAGCGCTCCTGTGAATGGCGAAGTTCTAATATTCAAATTCGGTAGTTAAGTACATCCTTGTCAGCATTGTCCATTACGCTGTATCCATAAATGGCATGGTAGATGTTCGTTAGCATTGTGTCCGTTCGTTAACGCACATATTGAATTATTACAACAAACTTGATGGGGGATTTGTTGCTTGGGTGTTTTGCAGCAGTAGGGCGGGATTTGCAAACCATTTCGAATAGGTGCTAAAGGTCAACTTAGCCAGTGGTTTTTTTATAGGTATCAACTATAGAAGACAGTAAACATTCACATTGCGCGCAAATATAATCTCCGGTTGGCGCTCCATATACGAATTCCCTTATTAGTGAGGGGTGACTGCAAGGCGCTTTACCACGTTTGCTAAAGTTTTCATTTTTTTTATCATTCATAATGCCGCCTAGTATGGTTTGTGCAAGTCAATTGCCGGTCTGAGTCCCTGGGAATAAAAATAACAGTGATAGCAGGCTTGTTCTGTGCGGTAGAGAACAATTGAGCAGTTAAAGCCTTCAATCTTTGCTCACGCATGTATTAGAGGCTACTTCGTCGGTAGCAAAGGCTGCAAAACTACAATGGGTCTTAAAGACTGAACTGGGATGTATTGGCTTTTAGCAGGTGTGGTGGCAGACGCCGCCGGTGCATTTGCAGTTGCCAGGAATACGCCTATTGCGATAAAAATCAAGCTAATGCCGCAGCGTTTCAGTTCTGTTACGAAGGTTTTTAAAATATCTTGAGGATTCATGCTTATATCCAGGATCAAGGAAGGTTAAAGTTTTGAAAACTGCCGCAGCTACTCCAATTCAATCGCTACGATTAGTACCACCTGACCAATCTAATAAATTAGGTTTCAATGTGGCTAACATGCTGAAGCGTACTGAATATAAAGGGGCGTGGTCTGTGCGATAACGCACATAATTTTTTAACTAGTCTATGTTTAACATAGGGCGCCAAGGCGATGTATCTATCATCAGCGAATCAGGCTTGCTGACAGCAAATCCCACGTCCTTATTACACGTTCCTGGCGTCGCTGTGTTCAAACTGGAAAACGCGCGAATCCGCCTAAAAATCGTCCAACACAATACAGCCATCACTTTTTAGGCCGCAGGAGGCCACGATGGCGTACCAACCAAGTCCAAACCGAATAGCGGCGCAATCCCCCGGCTTTTACCGCGTATGGCATATCACCGGCGACGAAAAGCGCGGCATTGATCCCTTGCTGCCGATTGGTAGATCAACGTTCCTGGCCCGTGTAGCCTCGGGCGAATACCCACAGCCGGTCAAGCTTGGTAAGCGGACAACCGCCTGGCGAAAATCTGACATTTTGGCTCTGCTTGAAAGCTTCGACTTAGCTGTCGAGGTGGAGGCAGCATGAGTGCCAATGCAAGATTGAAGCTGGTCGAAGTTCACGGGCAGAAACTGACCACCACCAGTTTGGTGATAGCGGAACTGTTTGGACGACCACATAAAAGCGTATTGCGAAGTTTGGACAGTTTGAAAGATCGGCTCAAATTTGTGCCAATCTCCTATGGCGATTCCTACGGACGCGAACAAAAAATGTATCAGCTCGACGAACGCGCGTTTTTGGTCGCTATGCCCTTTATCGGCGGCAATAAGTCAGTTGATGGGCAAATTGCATTGGTCGACGAATTCATGCGGTTGAAAAAGATCATCAACGACCCGGGCCGAAAAGCCGAACTGATCGCCAAGCGCAATACCGGCACGGAAATGGCCGACATGCTTAAATTCGTCCGAGAGTCCGCTGGTAAACAGACCGCCGCAAAGCACTTCATCAGCGAACATATGTTTTGTAATCGAGCCTTAACCGGTAACTGGGAGGCTATCGACGAAACACGGCTTGACGTTTACGATGCTCGCCTCCTTGCTGAAATCCGAAAGCACAACATGCGCTTGATGACGCGGCACCCGAAGCAGGCCAACCGCAAAAAGTTGATGGAAGTTTTTGTTGCCGAGTATCGGGCTAAGCACCCTCGAGCGGCGCTGGCGGCGTGATTGAAGCAATCCCCATAAAAAATGGGCCAGATTTCTCCAGCCCATCCTTTACCGCTACTTCATGCGACGATGATAGATTATCCTCCCAGCTTAGCGAGCTAGTGCTTTTTGTACAAAACAACTAGATTGAGTTATATTTCGCAGCCGATCAGAAGAGAAGCGAGCTGTGTCACCTTCTCCGGCAATATCAGCAGTGTCTGTCCTCGTGCTGAATCTGGTCAAATTCAACCCACCCCGCTTAGTTGATCTGGCACGTTTTAAATATTGATCTGAGGTGCTGTGTCCATGGCAACAATTTTCAAAGGCTACCGCCCCCGTGTCGCCAGGCAAATGGCCAGTGACGATAAACAATTATCCAGATGGTTGAGTACCGCCACTTTCGCTAAAACCAACAATGGTTATTGGATGGCTTGGCATGCGAATGCAACAGATCGTTTTTTGATCCTTCCGCCCGAAGGCTCCTCCGACAAGGAATGTCAATGGATTGAAAGCTGGGAGGGTGACTATACCGTTGATATGGCCTTCGACTACGTTGAATCTGGGCGCTTTGAGCAAGATGAGCCCTTTGTCCTCAATCTATTCATCCAAGACCCTGTAACGGGCGAGTGGCATTAACTCCTTGCTGGTGGCAATTCTGGAAAGACCGCGCGCCGTCGCGGCTTTTTGCTGCCACAGATGACACTGGCACTATTACCAATCTATTCCCATCAACGCCCTTGCATTCCCAACAATACCTATTAAAATGATAGGTATGGCAGTGATAAAATATCTCAACATGACCGATTCCGACGCTCTTAAAATTCTGAGGGAATGCGTCGCGGATGACGGTAGAGTGTTTTTTTCTAAGCATGCGATTGAACGCATGATTCAACGAAAAATTACGCGACCGCAAGTACTTTTGTGTTTGGAAAAAGGGAAAATCACGGAATCCCCTTGTCGCGACCCAAAAGGCGATTGGCGCTGCACCATTGAACATTACACGGCTGGCAGCATTGTTACCGTTGCTGTGGCCATAAAGCACAATAATAACGGTGAGCGCACAGTGATAGTCACTGTGTTTTAAGCTGGAGGCAATTAATTATGTATCACTACAAAGACTGCGGACTGGATAATATTTGGCTCGTGAACGGCTACTCCACTCTCGACGACGAAGAGTTCGGCGAATGTGTGTCAATTGCCGACACCAGGGGGCTACATAAAGCCATTGCTCACGACCTAGTTTTCAACAAACCATCTCTGACCGGTAAAGAGTTCAGATTTTTGCGCAAGGAGTTAGATTTGTCGCAAAAAGCGTTATCCGATCTGCTGGGCAATGATGAGCAAGCCGTGGCTCGGTGGGAAAAATCCGGCAAGGTGCCAAAATGGGCTGACCGGTTGTTGCGGGTTTGCGTAATTGAGTTCTATGGCGAGAAAACCGGCGTTCGAGAGCTGATTGCCCGCATTCGCGACATTGACGAGCGCAAACAAGAGCGCAAATTATTCAAAGACGATGCCGCCGGCTGGAAAAAAGCCGCCTGATGCTATCCAAAGCGGATTTTTGGCCGTTCTGAGGGGGTAAAGTTGAACAACCAACTCAATGCAACGCTATCATTTCAAGAGAAACGCGAACTCCAGCACCTGATCATTCAGCAAAACCAAGTCATTGCGAGCGACTCCGCATCATCGGTTGAAAAGGACGAGGCCACCAGGGTCAAGTCAGAGGCTTTGTTGAAATTAGGCGTTGTTCCGATCGATCCAGCGAAATGCTTGTCCAATTTTTAGCCAATTTAACCTTCCTTGTTGCCTGGCGGCTACTTAGGTTGTGTTGTCACGGCTTTGTCACAGGGTTTTCCACAGGGATTGGGGATAACACCAACTGCGGATTTTAAATTACTTGGTAACCGGTCCACGAGGATGATTGATTACCTTCACTAGGAACCTTGACCGTTCCCCCAGGCCGGCAATTATGCGATGGCGTTTCAAAAAGGCGGCAATCAGACCGCCTTGGGCGCTATTCTCCCTACCGGGAATATGCCCAACCCATGCTTTACCACCCTCAACTGTGCATGCAAATGGATATTCGTCACGGCTGAGAATATGCGGGATCTCATAATTATCGCCATCGACCTGATAATGCATCGCGGCTTTCCGTTGCTCCTTACGAAGCATCATGTCCGGACCGTTGTAAGTCAGTACTTTCGGGTGACCAGCCATTTGTGCATGCCATATGTTGTCGGCAAGCTCGCGATAGATACACCAATCGAATATCAACTCTGGGTATTCCATATTTCCGCCTTTAAGCCTTGCACTTTATCCAGTGCGAGTCGGTGATGTTTTTAATTATTGCGCGTTTTCGCATATCATCGCCCACCTTGACTATCTAGGCAATATCCTCATTCCCTTGCTATATCAAAAATTTTCTTGACACCATCCCAACACCCAGCATAAGCTTTAACCGTGCCGACACATTCGGCGCCGGGCGTGGAAACCCGTTTATCTAGGCGTAAAAAACGCCACTGACCTTAGTGGTTTTTTTATGCGCGTCATTTTTGCATGGCTTTGCTGTGCCTCTTTTATGGCGGGATTGTTTGGGCAGCCGAAAGGCTGGCCGCGCCTAGATGCGGTATTTCCACCCCACTCAATCCCGTCGCCCGTGTTGTGGAAAACATCGGCGGCGGTTATTCATCTTTCTAGGAATACCGCTATGCAAACCGAATCCCTACAAATAAAAACCAGAGCAACTGATTTTGGCGCACCAAGAGTAGACAGAGCGCTGTTTTTCCTTTGGAGTAAAGCAAAAAATCAGCTTAGTAATGACCAATTGAAATGGTTCGCTGGTTTTGGCGAAAAAGCTGAACAAGAAGCGTGTGATCTTGCCGATGCATTGCTTCAGCTTTATTGCAACGCCGACGAAAACAGCCTAGATAATACGCGAGAGGTATTGCTGTCTCTTGCTCACCAAGCATACTCTATTGCCGGCATGTCTAGCATCGGCGCCAGTGCGGCTGATCTTCTGATTAACCCCGAACTCCATACTTTTTCGACTGCCAGCACTACCAGCGAAGCCATCAGCGCTACCAGAGGTGTAGCATGATCGCCAATACCGAAAATGTGCTTGGTAAATTATTTGAGCATGCTCGCGACACTTTGCCTGACGCTGACCTTGAATTTCTGACCCATCTTGATGAGCACACGGAGGAGGAAGTTAGAAACATTGGGCATACCTTGGCGGCTTTGGCTATGGCGCACCATGACAAGGCGACGGCGCCCTGCACGGATGATTTAATCGGAACGCTTTGGGGCCTGTCAAATCGAGCCAATGCTGTCGTGGAGTTAATGAGTATTACGGGCGAAGCTGAATTTTTGCTTAATGATCGCAAGGCTAAGCGCCAAGCGGAAGCCGATGCGGCAAAGGTAGGCGTAGCATGAGTATCCCTAACGTCAATAACCTACAAAACGCCTTTGACGCCGCTCAACGGGCGAATGGCATATTGTCTCTGATCTTTGAGGGGTTTATAGGCAGCATCCCCAGAAAAGATGTTCAGCAGGCTCTGTACTCGGTTCAGCAAGAGATTTATGAAGTTTTGCGCATCGTTGAAGTCTTGAATTGGGGCGATGATATGGAAGTCGCCACCGTTCCGGATGGCAGTGCGGAGAAGCAGGCGGTGCGCGAGGAGCCACACGCAGGCCAATCTGACTTGTTCCACAAATTGTTTCGTTTTGCCGAGATCGTCACCGAAGAAGCTGTGGGCATCGGCACCGATTTGAAGAAATACCGGGCCGCAGCGGTAGTCAATGGTTCTGCCGCTGTCCTTGAAGCCGAAACCGAGGAGGCGTCCCGACCATCAAGGACTTCTCGATCTGGATAAAATTGCAAGACTGATAGGCAGCTCAGTTCCTTCAATTCAATGCCGGTAGTTTTCACCGATTGCTGGCTTGTTTTTCTCAATCAATTGTAAACATAAGCGCCATGAAAACACTTAATCTTCAAGACGCAGCGGAACTGCTAATGATCCACCCAACAACCTTACTGGTAAAAGCGAAAGCCGGCGAAATACCTGGCGCCAAACCGGGGAAATGCTGGGTTTTTATTGATGTCGATTTGCTAGATTGGCTGCGGTCGCAGTACACATACAGGCCTCGGGAATCAGTCGACAATCAAACAGGAGAATCACTATGCTCTTTAAAAGACCAACAAGCAGTTATTGGTATTATAAATTCACCGTTAAAGGAAAAGTTGTATACCGAAGCACTGGAACCAGCGACAAAGAAAAAGCGCAGGAAATAGCCGACAAGACAAAAGCCGCGACTCACGATGTCATCAAGCTGGGCAATAAACAACGGTATCTTTGGCAAGATGCCGTTTTAAAGTGGGTATCAGATTCAGAAAAACGGTCTATCGATACCGACAAGTATCACCTGAAGTGGCTGAGAACGTACCTTGATGGTGTTTACCTTGATGACATCAACGAAGATTTGATCGAGAAAATCATCAAGGCCAAACTCAAGGTAGCCGGCAAGACCAGGGTAAACCGAACCACAGAGTTGATCCGGTCGATACTGAATAAGGCTATGAAGGAATGGAAGTGGATCGATGCAACGCCGCACATCCGCCGATTTAAGGAAGGCAATCATCGTTTGCGATGGCTGACACAAGAAGAGGCGGCAAGGCTGATCGAAGAGTTACCCGAGCATACCAAGGCGATGGCGTTATTTACGCTGGCAACCGGACTGCGTGAATCCAATGTGACTCACCTGGAATGGACGCAAGTGGATATGCAGCGCAAGATAGCGTGGATACATGCTGACCAGGCCAAGGCCGGAAAAGTGATCCGCGTTCCGCTTAATCAGGACGCCATTGATATTCTAGTTGGACAGATAGGGAAGCACCAAACGCGGGTGTTCACTTACTGTGGTCGACCGGTTGATAAGGTAGGCACTCATTATTGGCGAGAAGCACTCAAACGAGCCGATATTGAAAACTTTACCTGGCACGGTCTGAGACATACGTGGGCCAGTTGGCACGTTCAAGCCGGGACGCCGTTAAATGTCTTGCAGGAACTTGGTGGCTGGTCAAGCTACGATATGGTGCTCAGATATGCCCACCTGGCACCGGATCATCTTAGCGACTATGCGAATAATGTCTCTCTCAAATCAATGCGGCCCAGCGCTTCAAGTCCCATGCTAAGGCTGCTGAGCGCCTAGGACTTTTAAGCCCATAGTCTTTGCTGAACCTAACGACTTTGACTTAATTAAGCTGGGTTCACATATCAAGAGCCGGGAAACCCCCGGCTTTTTTTGTGTCCGGAAGCATTTAGTCAGGTCATGCCGCAACCAACGCCACGACTCCTTGTTCCAGCATACGTTTTCGCTCTTCGTACCCTAAGCCAAGCTCAATCAGCGTGGCGTTCTGGCGTTGCAACTTGTCCAACAACTGCAACTGGGCCGCTGACAAAGCGTCACGCACGCTATCGACTCCCCGCGCCGCTTTGAACTTCTTGGCGGTCATGCCAGTGACGATCTTGTTTAGCATGTTGCACTCGTTCGAGAAGTGGTACGGTTTTAACTCAGGGTGCGCCGCTTGGATGGCGTTTGTCAGTGGCAAAAAGCCGGTTCTGGCTTCTAGGCTGTGTTGTCGGCGCTGGTGTTCTTCGCTGATGCGTCGATCAATCCACTTGTCCAGGTTGTACTCAAATTCGACCGAGCACCATCTGGCGAAAGGTAGGGTTAGCTTGTGGTGAAGCCAAGTTCCCTGATATTTTCCGCCCTGAACAGTTCTAACAATATTCTCGTAGGGAATATTTTCCCTACGAGAAATTAGCTCCATATACTGCTTGGCCTGATCGGTCTTTAGCCAATCACTAGGCTTTTTCCCAAATTGCCCTGCAATTGATGTTGCGTTAAAGTGCATTTCATCGGCTTTTGGCAACAACGAAACATCAACCGAAATCTCAATACTGTCTATTTCGATAATCTCGTACTTGGTGCTCATTCCGCACTCCCGGCAACCAGTGCTTTCAGGTCGGCAATTCTCCATCGCAGCTTTCCGCCAATCTTCACCGGCTTGATAGGCCCGTTGCCAGTGCTTGACCAGTTATAGAGTGTGCTTACTTTGACACCAAGGTAAGCGGCGGCTTCTTCGTTGCTCGCAACCTCTCTTTGTAAATCTTCAATTTTGTTCATGGCCTTTACTCACAGTAATAAAGGTCTTTATTTTGTAACTCGGTTTTTTGTGTGTTTGCGCGGTTTTCCATTTGTGGATTTGCACGCCAAATCCTCTAACGGAGATTTTCCGCTTCGAGAAATTAGCACCTATCCCCCGTGCTTCCCGCGCACGGATGCGTTGATCTTCTGGACGGAAGCAAATTTGCTTCCGTCAACACGCCGTCTTTATAGCGCGCAGAAATTCCCGACTGCTTTCAATCTATGCATAGACTTAATCTTACAAGGCAGTGAGCAGTTGATACACACTAAACAGCCGATAGTCCTTTGGATTATCGGCTTTTTTTGTGGCTAGCTGGTGGCATCGATCCCTTGTGATCAACCACGCCATCTGATTCAATGACAGCAAGACGAGGCTGGACTTAGCAAGGAGACAGACAGTGCGTGTAATAGTGCTCGTGAAGGCGACCGAAGACAGCGAAAAGGGCTTTCTCCCAACGGCCTGGGCATCCGAGATGCTTGAGGCGATGGGTAGATTCAACGATGAGTTGCGCAATGCCGGCATCTTGCTCGCTGCCGACGGCCTCAAGCCTTCGGCGTACGGAAAGCGTATTGCGTTCGATGGTACCGGTCGCACTGTCATCGACGGGCCTTTTTCCGAAACACGGGAACTGGTCGCCGGTTTCTGGCTCTGGGAAGTCAAGGACATGGACGAGGCGGTTGCCTGGGTACAGCGCTGCCCAAATCCCATGCCGGGGCCGAGCGAAATCGAAATCCGACCACTCTTCGAAGCGGCTGATCTGAGCTGAAAACCTGCTCGGCTTCCAGACGCAGCTCATTTCTGGCGCTACAAGCTGGTTTCGCTTCTACGAAGCAGCCTTTCGTGGTTTCGGGCAGTCGGCCTATTTGAGTCATTGAGTAGGCGCCGACCAATGGCATCAAACCGGCTGTATTCCGACAATGATTTGGCTTGTCTCAAAGTCTAGTTGTAGATCTAGGGTACGCTCACAAGCCTATAGAAGGTCAACATGGTACTGATCGATTCGGCTGTCACGACTTGTTTCATGCGGTTTGGCGTGCGGGTATTTTATCGCATCTTGCGTATGGCAGCTTTTACGACAGCCTAAGGATTTATACGCGAAGCACGCGGCAATCGCTACGACCCGGGTGCTATCATGGGCCCCCTCGATAAACATCTAAAACCTTTCCAATGATTGCAATTCTTGAAGCCAGACGCGCTGGCTTATTGTCCAGAGCGCATTGGCTGAATAACCTGTTGGCCGGTGTGATTGTCGGCGTAGTGGCGCTGCCTCTGGCCATGGCCTTTGCGATAGCCTCCGGCGCCAAACCCGAGCAGGGACTATACACGGCCATCGTGGCTGGTGGGCTGACATCATTGTTTGGCGGCAGCCGCGTGCAGATCGGAGGGCCAACCGGAGCCTTTATCGTGATTCTAGCCGGCATTACCGGCAAATACGGCATCGGAGGCTTGCAAATAGCCACCCTGATGGCCGGTATCATGTTATTACTGATGGGGCTTACCAAGCTGGGTGGCGTCATCAAATACATTCCCGATCCGGTCATCGTCGGCTTTACCAGCGGTATTGGGGTCATCATTTTTGTGGGCCAATGGAAAGACTTTTTTGGCTTGAGCCCCGCAGCCGGCGCCGAGCATTTTCATGAAAAATTTTGGGAACTGGCACAGGCGTTTCCTACATTGCACGTTGAAACCACCTTACTTGGCGGCTTGACCTTGGCGGTGTTGTTGATTTCCGGCCGGATTCTGAAACGCATTCCCGCCCCGCTGGTCGCCATGCTGATTGGCACTTGCGTGCAGTGGCAATTCCAATGGGATGGCGTGGCGACGATAGGCAGCGCGTTTGGCGGCATTCCGCAGAAGTTGCCGCAATTCCAGCTGCCGACAATGTCGGTATCCGAGGCGATTCAATTAATCGGACCGGCCTTTACGATTGCCTTGCTGGGCGCGATTGAGTCGCTGCTGTCCGCCGTTGTCGCCGACAGCATGGCCGGCACTAAACATGACTCCAATCAGGAATTGATCGGTCAAGGGATTGCGAACATATGCTCCCCGCTGTTCGGCGGCTTTGCCTCTACCGGTGCGATTGCCCGCACGGCGACCAATGTGCGCAATGGCGCCAACAGTCCACTAGCGGGAATTGTGCATACCTTGACCTTGATCGGCATCGTCATGTTGCTGGCCCCTTATGCGTCGTTGATTCCGCTGAGCGCGTTAGCCGCCATCTTGTTTGTCGTGGCCTACAACATGAGCGAGTTGCATCGTTTCGGGCACATGCTCAGGACCGCGCCGAAACCGGATGTGGCGGTGCTGCTCATCACTTTTTTACTCACCGTATTCGGGGATTTGGTCATCGCCGTCAATATCGGCGTAATGCTGGCGGCGCTGCTATTCATGAAACGCATGTCGGAAGCCGTGGGCATAGAGCAGCAAACACACGACGCCGTCGTGGAAGAACTCGATGACGCTGATTTCACGCTACCAGCCAATACCGTGGTTTTTGCCATGGAAGGGCCTTTCTTTTTTGGGGCGGCGGCAAGACTGGAGTCTGCACTGGAAGTGATTCACGGCCATACAGAAATTCTGGTCTTGCGCCTAGAAAAAGTGCCTTTCATCGACGCAACCGGCCTGCAAGCGCTGTGGGATTTGCTGGATAACTGCAAACGGCACAAAACCCGACTAATCCTGTGCGGCGCAAGACCGAATGTCTTCGAAAAAATGCGCCGTGCAGGCCTGGTTGGTCAAGTCGGCAAGCCAAATGTGGTGGACCGAATACAACAGATCGCTATGGATATGATTAAAAAATAATTTCCCTGTTTATCCCTCAACCCAGAGGAGGCTTTCGTAAAAGGTAAATCCGCTCCTTCTTTTACTGGGAAAAGTTTAGGATGGGGCATATAAATCAGATATTTGCATTCTTAGCTCCATCACGCCGCGAAAAGTGAGGAGGCTTTTACGACACACCCCTATTAGGAGTGATATAAAGTTTAACGATGCGCCCATTGTTTGCTTTTAACCAGACTATCGAACAACTTTTATCAAAGGAGGCTTAGGGGGCACCTGGCGACCGTCCCCTCGTCAGATTCATCGCCGGAAAGCTGCCATTGAATTCTGATTCCCGAAAGCGGCCGGTCGCCACCGAGTACAGACGACCCTAAGCGGACCTTCATCGATGTCAGAAGTCTATGTCTGCAGTATTCCAATTAGCGGCCATTCCACATTGTTGTTTATCTTTAACCATTCAATGCAAATGGCGTAGTGGTTGCACGAAGATCCTATTGCCTAACGGTGAAACGGCAAAACCCACAACCTGGAATACCAGGGCCACACCGCTGCAGTTGGCCTTGGCCCGTGGCTACCGATGACTGGCAACGCTGGAGTCGGGCAAGCTCAAATCACTTAATGAAATCGCCGAACGTGAAACATCGATAACAGTTACGTCAGTCGAATGGTCAATTTCACGTACCTGTCGCCAGACATCGTGGCAGCTATTCTTGAGGACGAGACGCCCGACCACGTCAAGCTGTTTGAGTTGGCGGTCAAGCCGCCGTTGTTATGGTAGGAGTGGCGTACGCCTTAAAATTCAACCGCGACAATTTGTCACAGTTTTTCTGGACAATACGTCTATGGTTCACTAAACTGCGAGCGCTTTGACTTAGGTCAATACGAGCTGAATGCTTCGTATCTTTTAAGGGGAGGAAGGAAAGCGACCGTGACTGCGGTACAACAATAATAAGAGCGCGAGCTATTAACCTATTGTCACTGACGGTAGGCGTCCAAAAAACATAAAAATAACACCGGACGAAGCCCACTTCATGTGGGCTTTTTTATGTGCGGTACTTTATCAAACGAGTTGCTAGACCATATCGCACTGTTTGGATTGTATTGATGTTGATTCGTGCTGCTGTGGATTAAGTCGAAACAGCAATGAATCAGCATCTTCTGAAACACGTCAGGCTTGCTTGAACTATTCAGCACAAACTTAAGCATCTTGCTTTACTTTTTCAAAGCCCTCGAGCTTCGAATAGACGAGGCGACTAGAATGGAGGATCATTAAAATTTGAATGCGGGGTAAGCTATGCATCATGAATTCTGGCATCAACGCTGGCAACAAAATCAGATCGGTTTCCATAAACAAGAAATTAATCCTCTTTTAGAGCGTTATTGGCCCAAGTTGTCTGTCAATCCTGGTGCACGGGTGTTCATACCTTTATGCGGCAAAAGCAACGACATGCTGTGGCTACTGGCCATGGGGTTCCAAGTCGTGGGGATTGAATTAAGTCCGCTGGCTATTGAATCGTTTTTCGCCGACAACGGCTTACAGCCAAGTGTACGGCGACAGGGTGACTTCTTAGTTAACGAAATTGATGGACTGCAAATATTTTGCGGGGATTTTTTTGCTTTGCGGCCTACTGATCTCGGCGAGATTGACGCGGTTTATGACCGAGGATCATTGGTAGCGTTGCCCGCCGACATGCGCATTGAGTATGTATCAAGCTTGTACGCCATGCTGTCAACGAATGTGCAAATTTTGTTGATAGCTTTTGACTATCCGCAACATGAAATGCCAGGGCCACCCTTCAGTGTGCAACGAGAAGAAGTTGAGAGTTTGTATGCACATTGGTGCGATATTGAGTTGTTAAATAGCGAAAACGCGTTAGAGAACGAAGCTCATTTTAAAGACCGTGGCTTAACCAGAATGGCGGAGCAAACCTATCGACTCGTAGTACGTTAACTTTTCAACTCAATTAGAAGCCCCACATAGTAAGACCGCTTGATTAAGCAAGAATTTATTTTTGACTTCGTTTAGAAAGTCGATTGGGAGATAAGCATGAATCCATCGTTAATTATTCAGCTTTTGGTCATCGGGCTTATCTCTGGTGTGGCATCTGGCTTGTTTGGTATTGGCGGAGGTGTTTTGATTGTTCCTGCATTGGTTTACTTGGCAGGATTCTCGCAGCATGCAGCTATCGGTACCAGCTTGGCAATTTTGCTTCCCCCTGTAGGGCTGGCTGCAGTAATTGAATATTACCGTCATGGGAATGTCGATATCAAAGCCGCCTTGATAGTTGCAGTGGCGCTCTTTCTTGGTGGTTGGATCGGGGCTGTGATTGCAGATCATGTACCGGAAATTCAATTAAGGCTGGCATTCGGTGTGTTTGTGGTTATGTTGGGCATTTATCTAATAACAACCGCTATACGCCGAATGTTTTGAATATGAATCAAATGCTTGTTAATCGTTGTTTAGCTAACTACCTGATCAATTACGAATCAATTTCATATTTTTTTCGCTTGCGCCAAAATGTTGCACGGCTCATGCCCGCATAGCTCGCAGCTGCCTCTAAATTGCCACCAGTCACTTGTAATGCTTCCCGGACTATATCTGCTTCATTTTGATATTTTTTATGTTTGGGCGGTGATACCTGTTCGCTAATAGCCACTGTCTTGGATTCACGAAATTCCGGTGGTAAATCATCAAGACCCAATTCGTTGCCCCGTCCTACCGCGAATGCGTATTCGACAACATTAATCAGTTCTCTGACATTGCCTGGCCAACGGTAATCGAGTAAACGCCGCATGGCTTCCGGGGCGATGCTGTCGACATGCCGCCGACCATGAAGATTATGCAGATTGATGCTGTTCCAGAGTAATAAGTTGACGTCGAGTCGTCGCTCTCTTAAGGGTGGCAGAAATACGGGCACCACGCGTAGTCGATACATCAAGTCCTCTCGGAACCGTCCGGCTTTTACTTCTTCGCGTAGTGAGCGATGAGTGGCAGCGATAATGCGGACATCGACACTCACTGCCGCATCGCCCCCAACCGGGATGAAGCTTTGTTCTTGCAAGACCCGAAGTAGTTTGGCCTGTAATTCCAAGGGTAATTCGGCGACTTCGTCGAGAAATAAAGTGCCACCATGCGCACGTTGAAACAAACCGGCATGCGTTCTCACTGCTCCCGTAAAAGCACCTTTGACATGCCCAAATAACTCACTCTCCAACAAACTGGGTGTGAGGGCGGCACAGTTGATGGCCAGAAAGGGTTGATCATGACGCGGACTTTCCTGATGTAGGGCGCGAGCCACCAATTCCTTGCCAGTACCCGATTCCCCTCGAATTAACACAGTGGCTTCGGTTTCCGCGACGTTACGGATAATTTTGATTGCTTCCAACATGGCGGGATCGCGGGACAAAATGCCGTGAAAACTTTCGCTATTGCTCTGTTGGCCGATCATTGTTTCAGCTGAAGCTTGAGGCTGGAGAAATTCCAGTGCACCGGCAAATTGGCCCTCGGCGTCGAAGAATGCCCGGGCAGTGCGGTAGCAAGTGACGCGTTCACCATTAGCACGTTTAGGTTTCACGATTTGCGCCTTGATTGAGCCTAGCTCTGCAAGGCCACAGGGATCTTGGCCTTCCTCGCAACCCAGCGTTCGAGCACACGGGTTACCCAGAACCGATTCTGCCGGTAGCCCAAACAGTTTCTCTGCCCCCTTGCTCCAGAAAAGTACTTTACCGCTGGCATCAACCGCAAAGACAGCGCCGGCGTCCACTAAATCGGTGAGTATTGCTATGACTTGATCGGGACCCATCTGACTGAGCCAGCGATTAAAAAATGGGGATGATTGACTCATGGGATAGGCAGGTTCGTTTCAAATATGTTGCATTTGTAGCATAAGTGTATCAATGTTTCAAATTGAAACAGTCTTAACCATTTGTTCTGCTGTTATCCCTTGAATTTGGTGTCTTACAGAGGATCAGCAAGTTGGCACGATAATTGATATAAGTTTATTAGGCTATACTAAATAATATCCTTTTTGGAGTGTCGTTATGATTTTTCGTCAATTGTTTGAGACCGAAACCTCAACCTACACCTATTTAATAGGCTGTGAACGCACCCGCCGGGCTGTGTTGATTGATCCGGTCGCTTCGGAAATGGATGACTATATCCAATTGTTGCAAGCATTGAATCTAGAGTTGATTTACACCCTGGAGACTCATGTCCACGCCGATCACATCACCGCTTCTGGCTTACTGCGCGAAAAAACCGGCAGCAAGAGCGTGGTCCACCGCGATGCCGGCGCACTGTGCGCAGACTTGCTAGTCACCGATAGTGTGCTATTGCAAGTTGGCGATCTGGAATTCGAAGTACGCCATACCCCGGGTCATACCAGTGGCTGCGTCAGTTATGTAATGTCTGATCGAGTGTTTACCGGTGATGCCTTATTGATCGGCGGCAGTGGCCGCACCGATTTTCAGCAAGGCGATGCGGGTCAGTTGTACGACAGCATCATCAACAAACTATTCAGCCTGCCGCCGGACACCTTGGTTTATCCCGGCCATGATTATCAAGGTTACACCGTTTCGACCATCAAACAGGAAATGGCTAAAAACGCCCGTCTGGGTAGTGGCAAGTCGCGTGAAGACTTCATCGCCATCATGCAGGATCTCAAACTGGCCTATCCACGCTTTATCGACAAAGCTTTGCCGGCTAACCGGTCCTGCGGACTGGCTGTGGAATAAGCGAGGACTCGATCATGTTATTAACCCTAAGTTTAGCGGTGATCATCGGTTTGCTGCTGGGCTTGCTCGGTGGCGGCGGATCGATACTGACGGTGCCGATGTTGGTGTATGTATTGCACGTCGAGCCGAAGCTCGCCATCGTTACTTCATTCGTGGTCGTCGGCATTTCCAGCCTGATGGCATTAATTTCTCATGCCCGTCGAGGTTCGGTGTGCTGGAAAAGCGGTGTGTTCTTTGGACTGGCCGGCATGGCCGGTGCATTCGGCGGCGGTCGTCTGGCGGCACATTTTTCAGGCGATTTGCTGATGACGTTATTTGGATTAGTCAGCCTATCAACCGGTTTTTTGATGTTACGCGGTAAACGTGGCAATGCCAAACCCAACGCAGTCGGTCAGCCAACTTCGATTTGTCCTTTGCGGGTACCGTTTTTCAGGGTGTTGTTCGACGGATTTTTTGTCGGAGGTTTGACTGGCATGGTCGGTGTGGGTGGTGGCTTTTTGATCGTACCAGCTTTGACTCTGCTGGTCGGCTTACCGATGCAGGGGGCGGTCGGCACCTCATTATTGATCATCGCGATGAACGCATTGGCCGGATTGAGTGGCTATAGCCAGCACGTCGCGCTGGATTGGGAGTTGACTGGGCTGGTCACTGCCGGTGCCATTTTTGGCAGCGCTGTTGGTGCTTGGCTCTCGGCCTACATTAAACCGGCGGCGTTACGCAAAGCATTTGGAATTATGGTGGTAGGGGTCGCAGGCTATGTGTTGTCACAAGCGGTGAGCGTAGAGATGCTCAGCTCGGTAGAACTGTGGCTAAGCGATGCTAAAGACGCAGGACGAGTAGTGGTCGGCTTATTACTGATGTTATTGGTGTTACGCATCGGCCGCTGGATTCACAAGGTAGATGCCGTTTTGTTCACCTTGCATTAAATCTCAAATAGGGAGACAAGATGGACAGTGAACATTTTGAACAAGTGCATCAGCGTTGGAAAAGCCGTGTCGATACCATCGGCAACTTGTTGATCGAAATTTTTCATTACCTGGCCTTATTCGTGATTGGCGCCAGTGTAGTCTGGTCCGGCGTGATTGCCTACGGCGGCATGATGCTACAAGGCCATGCCACGATCGGCGACATTTTGTTGTTATTCATATATCTAGAATTGGGAGCCATGGTAGGGATTTATTTCAAGACCAATGCGATGCCGGTACGTTGTCTGATTTACATCGCCATCACCGCCCTGGCCCGTTTGGTGATCGCCGATGTCCAGGCGCATCATGAGGCAGGCATGGGCATGTTATGGGTATCAGCTGCGATTTTGCTGCTGGCGATTGCCACGCGGGTCATCCGGAAACCGCCGTCGGAATCGGAATACCACTGAACCAAAACGAACCGTTTTAGCCGTCGCAGGGATGCGGCGGTCCGCACCGGGCTAACAAGTCTGGCCTTTATCAAGGAGCTTTAGTGTTGGGGGATGAAAATGCCGCACAGACGGGATTTTCAAAATGATTACAAAAAGAACCTACCAAGGTCGAGGAGACATTATGAAACACACCATCAACCCTTCCCGCCGTCGCTTTTTTGCGCAAACCGGCGTCGGATTATTGGCCTACGCAGGGATGCCGGCTTGGTTACATGCCATGGAAGGGATGGGCGAGATGCCGAAAATGACACCGAAAAAAGCATCGGCCAATTTTCACCCGGATGTCGAACTCGATTTGATTTGTAAACCGTCGTCGGTGTCCATATTGCCCGGTCAACCGACCCGCGTTCAACAGTATTTTGCCAAACTGATCAAGGGCCCGGCCCATACGCTGACCGAAATTCCCGGTTCCTACCTCGGACCGATCATACGCTTCGAAAAAGGTCAGAAAATCAGGATCAATCTGCGCAGCGAATTGGACGAACCAACCATTACCCACTGGCATGGCCTGCATGTGCCGGCCGAAATGGACGGCCATCCCTTATATGCGATCGATAAGGGGCAAACCTTTGTCTACGAGTTTGAAATGCTCAATCGCGCCAGTATGAATATTTATCACCCGCATCCACATAACACTACCGCCAAACAGGTCTATCACGGTCTGGCCGGGGCGATATTGGTGAACGACGACGAAGAGCGTCGTTTGGAATTACCGGGCGGTGAATATGAAGTGCCGATCGTGATCCAAGACCGACTGTTCGACACCAATAACCAATTGCAATATGTCCGTCAGATGCACGACCGCATGATGGGCTTTTACGGCGACCGTATTTTGGTCAATGGTCGCCCCAATTTTCAGCTCGACGTAGCCAGCCGGGCTTATCGCTTCCGTATCCTCAACGGCTCAACGGCGCGCATTTACAAGCTGGCCTGGGACGACAACTCACCCGTTACCGTAATCGGTACCGATGGTGGTTTGCTGGAAACACCCGTCAACAAACCCTACGTGATGCTGGCCCCCGGCGAACGTCTGGATGTGTGGGCGGATTTCAGCGGGCGAAAAGTCGGCTCACAGCTGGTATTGCGTAGCCGTTCTTTTTCCGGCGTATTGCCAGGAATGGCTGAACGGATGATGACGGGCAGACACGGTGGAGACGATCAACAACACGGCGGCGGTGGCCATCGCATGGGCATGGGTGGCATGCACGGTAGCGCCTTGCCGGTCGGTAGCGATTATCCGATATTGACAGTGCGCGTGACTAAAAGTGTTAGCGACAGTCCGACGCTGCCCAATAAACTGTCTACGATTAAACACTACACGCTCGGCGATACCGCCAATCCCAACAAACCGGTGCCTATCGGCATATCCGAAGGGCCGATGAAAATGGTCTTGAACGGCCGGCCTTATGCCTACAACGACATCCTACCCAGCGAACGCATCCCGTTCAACACTGTGCAACTGATGGAGATTTTTCATGCGCATGGAGGTAGTGGCGGACACGGTGGCAACCAGACTAAAGCGCAATCCATGCAAGGTATGCCGCATGGCGGCGATAAAGCGTCCGAATCCGGCGGCCCTAAAATGGGCGGCATGGGCATGATGGGGGGTATGAAACACGATGGCGACGACAAAGCCCAAGGCGAAGGTGGTCACCGTATGGGAATGGGTATGCGCCATGGCAACGACAGTGGCGAGGGTGACCACAAAATGGGTGGTATGGGCGGCGGCGGTATGGGCATGATGATGTCGATGGCCCACCCGATTCACCTTCACGGCCAATATTTCCAAATTCTCAGCCGTACCATCGGCATGGGTGCAGGCGACGATTACGCCACGGTTAAAGACGGATTCATCGAAGGGGGCTGGAAAGATACCGTTCTGGTGATGCCCGGTGAAAGCGTCAAGATCATCAAACCGTTTCAGGACTTTAAAGGCTTGTTCATGTACCACTGCCACAATCTCGAGCATGAAGACATGGGCATGATGCGTGATTTTTCGGTGGAATAAACCTTAGAACAGAATCGATCCGGATTGGCGACAACAGACAAACTGATCTCCCCAAGGGCAGGATTGTTTTAAAAGCGCCTCTCCGGATCAACCACTTAGGAGGAAAGTGATGCCGACTAAAATGGAAAAAATTGAAATTGAAGGCATGCATTGTCTGGGGTGCGAGGACATTCTCAAGCAGGCGGTCGCCGGGATAGCGGGTGTCGAGCGAGTGGATGCCAGTTACAGCGCACAAACGGTGGAAGTGGCGTACGACAATGCCAAAACCCAGCGTGCGGCTATTGAACAGGTGATTGTCGCCAAAGGCTATGGCATTAAAAAAGCCCATGCATCGGCTGATGCTTGGCGGCGGATAAAACACTTTGCTTTGTTTTTGCTGTTATTGCTTGTCGTGGGCGGTGTTGCTTTTTGGGGCAAAAGCCAAATGCCGGCTGTGATGCAACAAATCCAGCCTCAGATGAGTGTTGTCGTACTGTTGGGTATTGGTTTTCTGACGGGCTTTCACTGCATTGGCATGTGCGGGGGCTTTGTGGTCGCCTATACCGATCCCACTAAGTCTAAGGCTCGACAGTTACTGGCACATTTGAGTTATGCCTTTGGCAAAACCCTGTCATATACCGTGCTCGGCGCGGGCTTTGGTTTACTGGGCGCAACCATCGCCATTACCCCGCAAATTCGCGGTGCCGTGGCCTTGGCCGCAAGCGTATTTTTACTGATTTACGGCCTGAAAATGCTCAATGTGTTTGCGTTTCTGCGGCGATTTACCTTGCGTATGCCCAGGTCTGTTAATCGCGCGGTTGCCGACGAATTGCGCAAACCACAGCGCAGCGCTTTGCGCACCGGATTATTGACCGGATTACTGTTGGGTTGTGGCCCTCTGCAAGCCATGTATGTGATGGCGGCTGGCAGTGGTGATCCGTTCCAGGGTGGCATGATTCTGATGATGTTTGGTTTGGGTACGTTGTTGCCGCTCTTGGGTTTCGGTGTGTTCGCCAGCTTGTTATCCCATACCGCCATGCGACAAATGGTTCACGTATCAGGCATTTTGGTGATTGCCATGGGGGTCATGATGGCGCAACGCGGCATGATGATGCTCAACGGTGGCCATATGCCAGCGACGCCCCCTCAAACCATGCAGCAACCCCGTTAAACCCGTTTCTATTATTGCAAAGGGAGATTCGACCATGCATCAAACGCCTTTAGAGCCAGTCATACCTAAACCCAGCCAGCTGCGGTGGGAGATTGGTTTTGCCTTGCTATTCAAAATCCTGTTGTTGATAGGCCTGTGGTTTTTGATATTTCGCTGGATGGATAAACCAGCCACCAAACCGGATATCGCTGAGCATTTTGCCTTGCCTGCCGCACAGCAATCCGGTAACCCCGATTTTTCTTCGCAACTCAACCAGGAGTCTCGCCATGTTCGGTGATGATATTGTCATGCTATCTCGCATGCAGTTCGGGCTAACCGCGCTGTATCACTTTCTATTCGTGCCGCTCACATTAGGCATGACCTTTATCCTTGGCATCATGGAGTCAGTCTACGTAATGACCGGCAAAGAGGTGTACAAGGACATGGTCAAATTCTGGGGCAAGTTGTTTGGGATTAACTTTGCCATGGGCGTCACCACTGGTTTGACGCTGGAGTTTCAGTTTGGCACTAACTGGGCTTACTACTCGCATTACGTCGGCGATATCTTCGGGCCTTTGCTGGCCGCAGAAGGTTGGATGGCGTTTTTTCTGGAATCGACCTTTGTGGGTTTGTTCTTTTTCGGTTGGGATCGGCTCAGCAAGGTCCAGCACCTTACCGTTACTTGGCTGCTAGCGGTTGGAACCAGTCTATCGGCATTATGGATTCTGATTGCTAACGGCTGGATGCAGCACCCGGTCGGCGCTGCGTTTAACTATGAAACTTTGCGCATGGAAATGACCAGCTTCGCGGATGTATTCTTCAATCCCGTCGCCCAGGTTAAATTCGTGCATACCGTCGCGGCAGGGTACGTCACTGGCTCGATGTTCGTGCTGGGTATCAGTTCCTGGTATTTGCTAAACAAGCGCGACATCGGCTTTGCCCGCCGCTCGTTCTCGATCGCTTCAGCCTTTGGCTTGGCCTCGGTCTTATCGGTGATCGTACTGGGTGACGAAAGCGGTTACACCTCCGGCGAAACTCAAAAGTTAAAACTGGCGGCCATTGAATCTGAGTGGGAAACCCATCCGGCACCGGCCAGTTTCACCGTATTCGGCTTTCCGGATCAAGCTAATGAAAAAACCGACTACGCCATCAAAATCCCGTACGTGTTGGGCCTGATTGCCACCCGCTCCATAGACGAAGATGTTAAAGGCTTGAAAGATTTGCGCGAGGACAGCGTGGTGCGGATTAAAAGCGGCATGGTGGCTTACGACAATCTGCAAAAACTGCGTTCGGGCAATAAAACGCCGACAGTTATGCAAGCTTTCGAACAACACAAAGCCGATCTCGGTTATGGCTTATTACTGAAGAAATATACTGAAAAAGTGGTCGATGCCGATGCCGCGACCATCCAAAAAGCCGCCAACGATACGATCCCCAAAGTCGCACCGCTATTCTGGACTTTCCGCATCATGGTGGCCTGCGGCTTTACCATGTTGTTCATCTTTGCAATGACTTTTTACTACTGTGCCACCCGCGTCGCCGACCAGAAACGCTGGTTACTGCGGATGGCGGTGTGGTGCATCCCGCTGCCTTGGATAGCTGCCGAAACCGGCTGGTTCGTGGCCGAAGTCGGTCGCCAGCCCTGGACCATCTCCGGCATCTTGCCGACCCATATGAGTGTTTCCAGCCTCAGTGCCGACCAGCTCTGGTTCAGTATCGCCGGCTTTGCGATCTTTTACACCGTACTGCTGACCATCGAGATGTATCTGATGCTGAAGTACGTCCGGCTTGGACCTAGCAGCTTGCATACCGGCCGTTATTGTTTCGAACAGCAACACGCCTAATCCACTGTCATAAGGAGTTCATCATGTTTGATTATGAAACCATCCGCCTGATCTGGTGGGTATTTATCGGTGTCGTCGGTATCGCCTTTGCGCTAACCGAAGGTTTTGATTTTGGCGTGGGTACTTTGCTGCCGTTTATTGGTAAAAACGATGTCGAGCGTCGCGTGATCATTAACACGGTGGGTGCGACCTGGGAAGGCAACCAAGTCTGGTTGGTACTCTTGGGCGGCGCGATTTTCGCCATCTGGCCGGCCGTGTATGCCACGTTGTTTTCCGGCTTGTACGTAGCGATGCTTTTGGTGTTGTTCTCGCTGTTTTTTCGCCCGTCAGCGTTTGATTACCGCAGCAAGATCGAGGATCCACGCTGGCGTAATAGCTGGGACTGGGCTTTGTTTATTGGCAGCAGCTTGCCACCGATACTGTTCGGTGTGCTGGTCGGTAACTTGATTTTGGGGCTGCCATTTCATTTCGACAACGATCTGCGTTCATTTTATGACGGTTCTTTCTGGGCCTTGTTGAGTCCGTTCGCCTTGCTCTGTGGCGTGACTGGACTGTTGCTGACCACCTTTCATGGCGCTTTATTTCTGAAATGGCGTAGTGAAGGTGTCATTCATTTGCGCGCGGTGTCCACTATTAACGGACTTGGGCCCATGCTCTTACTTGCCTTGGCCGCTACCACACTGTGGGTGTTCGTCGGCATCGATCGCCCCGAAATCACGCAAATGGTGGCTACCGATGCACCATCCAATCCCTTGAATAAAACCGTGATTGCTCAGGGCGCCACTTGGCTACAACATTTCATGGCTTACCCCTGGATGTGGTTGGCTCCCATCATTGGCTTTATCGGTATTGCACTGGCTTGGCTATTAGGCAAAGGTGATTCGCGAATGGGTGCCTTTGTGTCGAGCAGCCTAGGTATTGTTGGCATTGCCTTGACCGTTGGTTTTGGCCTGTTTCCATTCTTATTGATTTCCGCGACTGACCCACGTTCCAGTTTAACTCTGTGGGATGGCAGTTCCAGCCATAACACGATGCTGTTAGCGTTCTGGATCACCGTCGTATTCCTACCTATCGTGTTGCTGTACACCCGCTTCGTTTATCGGGTGATTTGGGGCAGCGTCACCGAAGAGACTGTTTTGAAAGACAGTCACACACTTTATTAAGGAGAAACATCATGTGGTATTTCGCTTGGATACTCGGCGTTGGTTTCGCGGCATCCTTTGCCATCATTAACGCCATGTGGCTGGAATCGGTGTGCGACATCGATACCCATGGCATCGATCAATCCTGTGAAAGTCTGTCGAAGCGCAGTCAAGAGAGGCTGTCATGACCACCGAACGTATCGTCCGGATTGTCGCCGGCTTTTTCATTCTGCTGTCTCTGAGCCTGGGCGTTGAAGCAAGTCCCTTGTTTCAATCCAGCAACTGGCTTTGGTTTACCGTCTTTGTCGGGGCCAATTTGTTTCAAAGCGGTTTTACCCGATTCTGCCCGCTGGAAATGATCCTGAAAAAATTGGGCATACAACAAACTTGCCATTAACACGGGCAAAAAAATAATTATCTATCAATTAGGAGTAGTCTCATGGCAAAAATAGTAATCGTAGGCGCGGGCATCGGCGGTATCCCGATGGCACTGGAAATGAAGGAAAACGCGCGTAAAGAAGACGAGGTGGTGGTGATTGCCGATACGCCGACCTTTCACTTTGTACCTTCCAACCCTTGGGTCGCCGTCAACTGGCGCAAACCGGAAGACATCAAGGTCGAGTTGGCGCCGATGTTCAAGAAAAAGAAAATTGGCTTTATCCAACAAAAAGTGACTCGTTTTCATCCGGAAAACAATCAAGTCGAATTAGCCGACGGCGCCATGGTCGATTACGATTTCCTGATCATTGCCACCGGTCCTAAATTGGCGTTTGATGAGGTCCCGGGCTTAGGTCCCAATGGCCATACCCAATCGGTTTGCCATGTCGATCATGCCGGTGAATCCGGTGAATTCTGGAACAACTTTGTGGAAGATCCAGGTCCGATCATCATCGGTGCTGCACAAGGTGCCTCGTGCTTTGGGCCAGCGTATGAATACATGTTCATCGCTGAAACTGATCTGCGCCAACGCAAAATTCGCGACAAAGTCAAAATGACCTATGTCACTTCCGAACCTTATATAGGTCATTTGGGTTTGGGCGGCGTCGGCGATACTAAAGGCATGCTCGAAGCTGAGATGCGTAACAAGCACATCAACTGGATCTGCAATGCCAAGATCGACAAAATCGAAGCCGGCATGATGTACGTCACCGAAGTGGACGAGAACGGTCACGAGAAAAAGAAACACGAATTGCCGTTCAAACACAGCATGATTTTGCCAGCCTTTAAAGGTGTGGATGCATTGACCGGTATCGATAAACTGGTAAATCCACGTGGTTTTGTCATCGTCGATGAGCATCAGCGTAACCCGACCTTTAAAAACATCTATTCGATCGGCGTCTGCATTGCCATTCCCCCATTGGAACAAACGCCGGTGCCAACCGGTACACCGAAAACCGGTTACATGATTGAATCGATGGTTACCGCAACCGCGCACAACATTCGCTCTGAACTCGACGGCAAGCAACCCAAGGAAAAAGGCACCTGGAATGCACTGTGCCTGGCGGACTTCGGTGACTCGGGTGTGGCGTTCCTGGCCATGCCGCAAATTCCACCCCGCAACGTCCAATGGGCATCCAGCGGTAAATGGGTGCATTTAGCCAAAATTGGGTATGAAAAATACTTCATGCGCAAAGTCCGCAAAGGTATCAGCGAGCCTTACTATGAAAAACTGACCTTGAAAATGTTTGGCATCATGCGTCTGAAAGGCTAAGCAGGCACAAACAGCGGCGTTGTTGAACCTGACTCGCCGCTGTTTCTTTGGTCGATGAATGGATTTCTGTTTCTGTTCGTTATATACCGTCCCATCCGTACTAACTGAATGCAGATTACTCAATGAGACATAGACATTTTTGGTGGGTATCGTCCGCGCTGATGCTGGTGTTGAATCCAGTCTTTGCCGACTCAGACCGCAGTCACTACAGTCTTGAGCAGGCCATTGATACGGCTTTAGCAAATAATCCCGAACTCGGCATCATGCAAGCCCGTATCGAACAGGCCAATGCCCAATTGGGTGAATCGTTAGCGAATTTTTATCCGCAGATAAAAGCCAGCTTGTCCTATCAGCACAGCGATAACCCGGCTCAAGCCTTTGCGATGATTATCGCGCAACGCCGTCTCAGCTTTACGGGCAGCGACTTCAATCATCCCGGCGGTGTTGATAACTATCGACCGCAAGTGACAGCGACGTACTCGTTGTTTCGCGGTGGTCAGGATTATTACCGCAAACAGGCCGCGGAACTGGGTATCGAGACCTCTGAACTGGAAAAAGCCGCGACCCGTAACCAGTTGGTCAATAACGTCACCGCAGCCTATTACGGCGAGTTGGCGGCGATGGAAGCGCACGAGATCAGTCAACGATCGATTGCAGCGGTGCAAAGCGAACTCGATCAATCGCGCATTCGCTTTGATGCCGGTACCTTATTGAAATCCGATGTCTTGTCGCTGGAAGTGCAACTGGCCGAAGCCAAGGATGCGGAAATTCAAACGGCCAACGCCATTGAACTGGCTCAGAGCATGCTGAAAACCTTGTTGGGCTTATCGACTAACGAAGCATTTGCGATTAATTACACGCAGCAAGCCGCATTACCGGCGGCACCCGCGGTCTTTGACGAATTGCTCAATCAAGCGCTCAGCAGCCATCCCGAGCTCAAGGCGGCCGAAAAACGGGTCGCTATCGCCGAACAGCAACTCAATGTCGCCCAGGCGGCTCATCTGCCCAGAGCCGACGCCTTTGTCAGTTATGGTTCGGACAGCAAAGATTTGGCCTTCAGCAGCAATCGCGACAATGTCAGCGCCGGTGTGATGGTGGAAGTCGATGTGTTTTCCGGCTTCGCCACTCAAGAGCGCATCAAGAAAGCCGAACATGAATTAACGGCTGCCCAGGAAACCGCCAGGCAAACCCGTTTACGGATTGAAAACCAGCTCAAATCCGCGCAGCTTAAATTACAGGAAGCACTCAGCCGTGCACAGGTTAGCCGCGTTGCAGTGCAGTCCGCGGAGGAAGCTTTACGTCTGGTCAATGAGCAGCGCCAAGCAGGTGTCGTGACAGTGACCCGATATATTGAAGCGGAAGTCGCACGGGACAAGGCGCACACTCGCCAAATCACCGCTCGTTTCGATGCCCTGCGCGCCGAAGCAGAACTCAAACAAGCCACCGGTTTCTGGCAATAAAGGAGTTACGATGACCGAACATTTATCTGAATCAAACACGCCGAAGTGGCTAATTCCCGCAGCAGCGATCACTGCGTTGCTGCTGGTGATTTTATTTGCGCTGGGGATTTTAGGCGGCGATGAAAAAACCGAAGCCGGCACCACTGCCGGGATTGGAGAGGCCTTACCCAGCGGCGCGCAAACTTTAAAAGTAGGCAAACAAACGGCCGATAATGGCTTGTCCTGGCAAGGTGTGGTCAGATCGCGGGTAGCGGCAAAGATAGCGCCAAAATTGAATGCCCGTATTCTTGAAATCACCGTACACCCGGGCGACAAGGTGAAAAAAGGCGATGTCATTGCCCGTCTGGACGATAGGGATTTACGTGCCGCCTATCAGGCGGCCAGCGCGGCGCAGGCGGCAGCTCAGGCCCAGGCGGCTCAAGCCGGTGCCGATGAGAAACGCATGGTTGAACTGTACGAAAAACAGGCGGCGACCCGGCAAAATTACGATGCCGCATTAGCACAAGCCAAAGCGGCGCGAGCCATGGCCAACCAGGCTGCCAGTGGGGCCCAACAAAGCCAGGTGATGTTGGGTGAGAACGTGTTGTACGCGCCGTTTGACGCTATTGTCGGCGAACGCTTGCAAGAGCCTGGGGATATGGGTTTACCCAATCAACCTATAGTGACCTTGCATAAACCTGATGACTTGCGGCTTGAAGCTTCGATTGCGAGCCATTGTGCCGCGTCGGTCAAACTAGGCATGTCAGTCAAAGTGCGCTTCGATACATTACAGCAAAGTGCGACGGGAACGATTGACGAAATGGCCCCGGAAATCGACCCGCAAACCCGTACCCAAGACATTAAAGTCAAATTACCGAAAATCGAAGGTTTGCAGCACGGTCAGTTCGGTTGGTTGGAATTGGGTTGTGAAACTGCGCAACAAGCTTTAATGATTCCTGCGGCGGCTATTTTGCATTATGGCCAGCTAGAAGCCGTTAAAGTCATCGACGGTGAAAGGCTCTCGACGCGCCACATTCGCACAGGCAAAACCTATGGCGAGCAAGTCGAAGTGCTGTCCGGCCTGCATGAAGGTGAAACTATCCTAAGTAATGGCGGGCAGTTACCATGAAAGATGCCATGAAACCGGTTGGAACTCCAAAAGACAGCCTGACGGTCGCCATCGTCAGGCTGTTCACTACCTCGCACCTATCGTTATTATTTTTGCTGATCTCATTGCTGGCCGGTGCTGCGGCATTGATGTTGACACCGCGTGAGGAAGATCCGCAAATCATCGTGCCGGTGATGGACGTATTTGTGCACTATCCCGGAGCGACAGCCGAGGAAGTCGAGAAACGCGTGACGACGCCGTTGGAAGTGCTGCTCAAGCAGATTCAAGGAGTGGAATATGTCTACTCGGCGTCCAGTCCGGGCCAGTCACTGGTGACAGTGCGCTATCGGGTGGGCGAAAGTATTGAAAACAGTTTGATCAAAACCCGTGACAAACTGCAGGCCAATTTGGACATCATTCCGGCCGGCGTCAGCGACTGGGTGGTTAAGCCTGTAGAAATCGACGACGTACCGATATTGCTGCTGAGCTTATCGATGCCCAAAGGCCGTGAAGACATCATGGCTATCCGTCGTATTGCTGAAGAACTGATCGAGCGTTTGCGCGCGATTGACGATGTGGGTGAAAGCTCGGTGCTCGGTGCCGCACCACGGCAGATTTCAGTGCATCCTGATCCTGCTAAGCTGCAGGCGACTGGTGTAAGCCTTCTCGAGCTTCAACAAGCCTTGGCGCAAAGTAACGTCAACTTGCAAGCCGGCCTGCTCAATCAAAACAACCGCGAAATCCTTTTAGAAGCAGGCCCGAACTACCAATCGGTTGAGCAATTGGGCGCAACGGTCGTGAAAAGCGTTGACGGGCGACTGGTGTATTTGCGTGACGTCGCCGAAATCATCGATGGCCCACAGGACACCGATTACTACACTCGCATCGGTTTCGGGCCGGGTGTGGCGCAGATGAAAACCGTCGGGCATGCAGGCAATGCATTACCAGTCGCCGGTGAAGAGCGGCAAATGGCCACCATCGCCATTGCCAAACGTCGCGGCAGCAACGCGGTCGGTGTCGCCGAGCAGGTATTGGAACTCACTGAACAATTGCACGGCACGCTAATTCCCGATGACGTGCTGGTGACCGTTACCCGCAACTACGGAGAAACCGCCGACCATAAGGTCAACGAACTGGTAATGCATTTAAGCATTGCGATATTGACCATCATCGTACTGCTGGCCCTGTCGCTGGGGTTCAAGGAATCGCTGATTGTGTCATTGGCGGTGCCGATGACTTTTGCGGTGACTTTGATGTTGGATTTGATCTTCGGTTACACCATCAACCGGGTGACGCTGTTCGCGTTGATCCTGTCGCTCGGCTTGTTGGTGGACGACCCCATCGTCGATGTCGAAAACATTCACCGCCATTACAAGATGCGTAAGGAACCACCGTTGCAAGCTCTGCTCACGGCGGTCAATGAAATCCGTCCACCGACGATTCTGGCCACCTTTGCCGTCATCATGTCTTTCGTGCCGATGTTTTTTATTACCGGCATGATGGGGCCCTATATGGCGCCGATGGCCTTTAACGTGCCGATTGCCATGCTGATGTCGTTGCTGATCGCCTTTACCGTCACGCCGTGGGCTAGCTATAAGTTGCTAAAGGGCGATTACGGTAAGGATCATGGCCCGGAATTCGTGTTACAGCAAACGCGTGGCTTCAAGGTCTATCACGCCATCATGGCTCCGCTGTTGAACAGCAAAGCTAAGGCTTTGTGGTTTTTGCTGGCCGTGTTTATCGCTTTTGTGTTGTCGACGTTGATGGCCGTGACGCGGGTCGTGCCATTGAAACTGCTGCCGTTCGATAACAAAAATGAGCTGCAACTGGTGGTCGACATGCCGCGTGGCTCATCGCTAGAAGCCACTAATGAAGTAGCCACGGCTTTAGGTCAATATCTATCCACCGTCAATGAAGTCAGCAGTTATCAAACCTATGTCGGTCTGGCTTCGCCCATGGACTTCAATGGCCTGGTCCGGCATTACTATCTGCGCCAGGGCGCCTACGTCGGCGATATCCGTATGGTGTTGATCGATAAAACGCACCGTGAGCAACAATCCCATGCCATTGCACTGAGAATGCGGCCCGATATAGAACGCATCGGCAAACAATACAGCGCCAACATCAAAATCGTCGAAATGCCGCCGGGGCCACCGGTATTATCCAGCGTGGTTGCGGAAATTTATGGTCCGCCGGAAGCCAGTTACGGCGACATCATCAAAGTGTCGAATCGGGTAAGAGCTGAACTTGAAAAAACCGAAGGCGTGGTGGATGTCGACGATTACGTCCAAGCACCACAGGACCAGTTTCATTTTATGCTTGATCAGGATAAAGCAGCCTTGTTGGGAATTACTAATCAGCAAGTTGCCACCAGTCTGAAACTGGCGGTCGAAGGCGGTATGGCCGGTACTTTGCATATCGCCAGCGAACGTCAGCCATTGTTGATCAAGTTGCAATTACCCAGAGCCGCACGCTCCTCGGCAGCGGATTTACTAAACTTGTCGGTCAAATCCATCAACGGTGACTTGGTACGACTGAGTGAAATCGGTCACTTCGCCCAGGAAAACGGCGACCAGACCATCTACCACAAAAACCTGCAGCGGGTGTCTTACGTGCTTGGCGAAATGGCCGGTCGTAGTCCGGTGGAAGCAGTGTGGGACTTGGGCGACAAACTCGAACAACAGCCATTGCCACCCGGCTACCGCACCGAAATGGCCGGCGAAGGCGAATGGAAAATTACCGTGGATGTGTTTCGTGACCTCGGTTTGGCTTTTGCTGCGGCGATGGTGATGATCTACATTCTGTTGGTCGGCCAGACCGGCTCGCTCGGCGTGCCGCTGATCATGATGATTGCGATCCCACTGACCGTGATCGGCATCATGCCCGGTTTCTGGTTCATCAACCTGTTCGCGTCGGACGTAGGCCAATATGCCGATCCTATCTATTTCACCGCTACGGCGATGATCGGTATGATCGCGCTGGCCGGCATCGTGGTGCGTAACTCGATCATCCTGATCGATTTCATCGAGAACATCTATCGCGGCAATCCGTATATCTCCTTGGCTGATGCCATCGTCGAAGCCGGCGCCACCCGCTTGAACCCGATATTCTTGACCGCTGCATCGGCGGTGTTGGGTTCAGTGATGATCGTTCTCGACCCGATATTCTCTGGTTTGGCCTGGAGCTTTATCTTCGGCATTATCGCCTCGACTTTGTTTTCGCTGGTGGTGATTCCGGTCGTGTATTTCCTGATCAATCGCCACATGCCTAAGGAAGTCATTTCCGATGAATAGCAGGGAATCATGAAGCAGAATATTTTGGTACATCGCCCGACGGATTTGTCACGGCGATGGGCGCAAGGCATTGTTAATCATTATGCCGCTGATGCGAAAGTCTCGGACATCAGTATCCAGTCTGTCAGTGTCGGTACCTCGACTCGCCTGCGGGTGTTGGTCAACCATGATGCTCCCCACATAGTGCCATTGCGATGGTTTGTAAAAACACCATCCCTGGCCATAAAATCGCGCATCATCACGGCGTTGCCGCGTCTATTACATAAGGAAGTGCACTTTTATCAGTCACTTTCAAAGGCCTCACCCGTGAAACTTCCACACATATTGGCAGCACAAACTCGATGTTGCCATGGCTCTACGTTGGTGATGACCGATCTGGCCGAATCCGGTTTTACACCGGGTCAACCAGACGATGCCTTATCGATTCATCAGGCTCGACAAGTGATTAAGCAACTCGCCCGGTTTCATGCGCACTATTGGAATAATCGCCAGTTACTCCAAACCCATCGGTGGCTTAGCGGCTTCAATAATCGTGCTGAACATTACATGGGGAATTTGCTTGCAGTACCTTTAATGAAACAAGGTCTTAAACTCGCCGTCAATCTGGTACCCATCAATCTCCATAAGCCTGCGCTTCACTATGCGGCTAATCGCCACCGCATTACCCAATCGCTTGCGACAGGTCCTCAAACACTTGTCCACCACGATTGCCACCCCGGCAACCTGTTTTGGCAAGACGAGCAGCCGGGTTTTCTGGATTGGCAACTGGTACGAATGGGAGAAGGTATAGGTGATGTCGCTTATTTTTTAGCCACCTCGTTAAAACCAGATTGCCGCCGTGCCCACGAAGCAGAACTATTGAATCTTTATCGAGAATCATTGACCAAGCATGGGGTGGAAGAGATTGACGATAAAAATCTGTATCAACGTTATCGCGCGCATCTTTCCTATGCGTTTGAGGCCATGATCGTCACGCTGGCTGTCGGCGGCATGATGGAGCGTAGCAGCAACATTGAGTTGATCAAACGGACTTCTGCTGCGGTTTATGATCATGACAGTCTAGTTGCCTTGAGTGTGGGCTCCTAGACTGATAACAAGGATGTCGAATTGTTCGTCTGAAATGGCAGAAATTTGGTATATCAGCCGAGCTGATTTATTTAAGTAGCACTCAAACTAACCATAACTACATTACAACAACACAAATAGAGGTATTCATGTCCCAAATTCTCGATGAAGTTCTCGCGGCCAATCAAGACTACGCATCCGACTTTAACAAAGGCGACTTGCCAATGCCCCCGGGTCGCCGCTTTGCGATTCTGACTTGCATGGATGCTCGTCTTGATCCAGCCAAATACGCCGGCCTCAGCGAAGGTGACGCTCATGTAATTCGCAATGCAGGTGGAAGAGCCAGCGACGATGCGATTCGTTCGCTGGTGATTTCCTATAAATTATTGGGCACGCGTGAATGGTTCGTGATTCATCACACTGACTGCGGAATGGAAACCTTCACGAATGACATCATGAGCGATCTACTTTCCAGCAGTTTAAAAACGGCCTCAGTGGATGCGTCGGGTTGGCATGATTGCTGTGAAGGTCCTGGTTGCACCGATGGCAAATACATCAATTGGTTGACGATCAAAAATCAGGAACAAAGCGTCCTGGAAGACGTACTGAGAATCCGCAATCACAGTCTGGTACCTTCCGACATTCCTGTGTATGGCTACATCTACGATGTCAAATCAGGTCGATTGATTGAAGTGCCGGAAGCCACAAAAGCGGGTCAAGCGAATTAGCTTACTCCCGCCGCAAAAGGTGCTGATTAGGTCTTACAGATCCGATCAGCCTCTCCATCCTGTAATCATTCAAGAGACAAAAAACATGAAATATCTAGGTCGTATTTTTTATCTGGCTGCTGCACTAGGATTATTCTTGGCTACCAGTCTCGCCGCCAACGCCGAGCAATCCTCTGCAAAGTTTACACGCGAGCTATTGTTGAAAAAACACGTAACGCTGGCTGCGAAAGAAGTCGATACGAACGTTATTCGTGTGCGATTTCCCAAAGGCTACAAAACACCATTACATACACATGAAGGTCCAGGACCGCGTTATGTACTCAAAGGTAAATTAAAAGTTGAAGATGGCGGCCAAAGCAACGTCTTCGGCCCAGGTAACGTATTTTGGGAAACCGGTGCTGAAATGACGGTAGAGAATGTAGGAAAAGGCGAAGCCGAAATCATAATATTCGAGATGGCCCCCGCTAAGACAGCTGCCCATTAACAGCCTATAAGATAGTTTCGCTGAAGGCGGCTTAATATGAACGAGAAATTGTGGAAATTACATTTTCCAGCCTTTATCGGTAGCGCGGATAAAGTGATAAAGCAATTAATGGACTCAGCGGTTTTGGTCAATCTACCTGCTCGTCAACAAGTCTTTTATCCTGGGAAGGTTTGCGATCATTATCTATTGATGTTATCAGGCAGTATTAAAGCACAGATTATTGCAGAGGATGGCCGAGAAATACTACTCTATCATGTGCTGGCAGGTGATTCTTGCGTGCTGACGACTTCCTGTTTACTTGGTGACAACAATTATCCTGCCGAAGGATATACAGAAACCGAAGTCAGTGCATTTGCCGTCCCTGCCCATATTTTTCATCGCTGTTTGGAGCAATCCACGTTTTTTCGTGAATTTGTATTCCGCAACTTTTCGAAACGATTAGCCGATGTCATCAAACGCATGGAGAGCATTTCGACAGGTACAGTCGACCAGAAGCTGGCAAAGTTACTGTTGGCAAGTGGTGAAAAAAGCCTGTATAAAACCCATAACGAGCTGGCCTTGGAATTAGGCACAGCTCGTGAAGTGGTATCCCGCCATCTGAAACGCTTTGAAAGTTACGGTTGGTTAATATTGAGCAGAGGTTCTATTCAGAACATTAATTTTGAAGCATTAAATAAGATATTGGATTCTGGTAATCGTCAGTATTAGCTATCCTGTTTAGCATCTTCTTTTTGCTCATTGCCGATAAACTTTAAAATAATAAATCCAATTACAAATCCCAATACGGCAGCGAATACCAGCGGTAACGCAAATGGGATGTCGTGATGATCTCTAAGATTCATTTGTAAGACACTCGATGCAAACATTAACATTAAATCTATCATTGGATTCCTACCTTATTATTGAAATATATAAAAGAGGCCTAAGTATTCTTCTGTGATAAACAACGTCAGAGTCTTTACAAGGCGATTCCAATATAAGTTGTAATGTCAGATTTATCAGTGACAAAGTCACAATCGTATGAAATTCTATTTTTAGCGGCCATCAGGTTAACTCTTCTTAGCAACAAAACGCCTGCTGAGCACCTATCAAAAAATTCGCATGTATTCAGTATTGCCAAGCTCTATGACTATGCGGCTTCGAAAAGATCACATGCCTGCCGACTTGTTGCTAAGCGCTTATGCATGTCATGTCGATTTAGCAAGTTACAAGAATTGATGGTCTTTTTTAGTAGGGAATAAAAAGTTGCATAACAGGATCATTCCTAAGCCGATTACATGACGCTGGTTCTTGATAACAGCTTATTTCACCGGATAAAACGGGGAAAGCATACCGATATTGGCATCTTGGGTAATGTCACCGTCAAACAATTTCACCGACAGATTACCGTTGACCTGTTTGGTAAAGGGAAGCAACAAACCGTCGATATAGTTTTGCGCATTCTCGATCGAATCGAATTCGTAAAAGCCGCCGACGGTTTTATTGTTAACGCCGCTTAGCCAGGTTTTCGATTTCAAACCCGGAAATTTCTTCATCTCGACATTGATAGCTTGCCAATCGATTTGCTCGAAAGGAATGGCAACCTGGAATTCCGCGTATAAAAATATTTTCATCAGTCAGTCTCGGTAAGTAATTGAGTTATAGCCGGTTAAATGCTCAGAATGGCTCTTTAAAAGGTCTTAAATCCAGTTCATGCGTCCACGCGCTGGGATGTTGTTGGTGTACCGCCCAATAGGTTTGGGCAATCGCCTCCAGGTTTAACAAGCCATCCGCACCTTTGGCGGCGACGAATCTGGAAAACTGCCGGTGTGCGCGCTCGCCGTTAATCACGCCATCGATGATGGCATGCACCACATGGATACCTTGCGGGCCAAATTCGCGTGCCATGCCTTGTGCCAAGGCCCGCACAGCGGCTTTGGCGGCGGCAAACGCGGTAAACGGCGGTTTCGCACGTAACGACGCAGTGGCGCCAGTAAAAAACAAGCTGCCTTGTTGTTGCGGCAACATGTGTTTGACGGCCTCGCGGCCGAACAGAAAAGCGCCGAGACTGTTTTGTTGCCACAAGGTGGTGAACATGGCCAGGTCGGTTTCCAGCAGCGGCGCGGCCAAATTACTATCGACATTGTAAGCCGCGATGTCCAAAATCCTGCCGCCAGCGCTGGCGGTCTCGAACAAGCGTTTTACGTCGCTTTCGTTGGTGGCATCAGCCACTACCGGGATAGCCATGCCACCCGCGTCGGCGATGGCGTCCGCCACCAGGGCCAGTTTCGCCGAACTGCGCCCTGCGATAACTACTGGCAAGCCTTCCGCCGCAAAACGCCGGGCCAACGCCGCTCCCAAGCCCTGTATCGGACCAACACCCAGCACCAGCGCCATTCTGTTCGTCGTCATCAGCTTGCCCGTCCGGCCTCGGCAGCGGCGGGTATTTCCAGCAAGCGCCCGGATTTAACGTCGTAAATAAAGCGGTACACCGGAATATCTGCCGGTACCAATGGATGAGATTTGATACGTGCCACATCTTCCAAAACACTCTCCGTCTGATTGTTGATGGTTAACCAATTAATATGTTTGCATTCTCGACAACCCGGACCTTCACAGCTATCGTGCCAGTCTGTCGCATCGACACGGGCGGTTTTCAGGCTCTTGCTGATCTATTCCTGTTACCCGCGGCCGAAAACCAAGGAAAAGTTATTGGCCGGCATGTCGATGATTTCCTTCAATACCATGCCATGGCTGGCGGCGGCTTTTTTTAGATCGGCAACGTCTTTCAAACCCCATTCCGGTACGTCGTATGAGGACAGGGTGCTATGAAATTCGGCGTTGGAATCGGTAGTGAAACTGCCTTCCACTTTGAAAGGTCCGTAAATCAATAAAATTCCATCTTCGTTAAGCAGATGCGAGGCGCATTCCATCATGCCGTCGGCAATTGAAATCGGCGCCACTTGAAAAATATTGATACAGAAAATGGCGTCGAAACTGCCTTTTTCGCCGGGGTTGAACCAGGTGTCGGGATCGGTCAAATCCAAATGCACCGGGTCGGCGATGTTGTCGTTGCCGTGGTCGCCGGTCAATTTCTTGATGTTATCAAATACTTCCTGATCCTTGTCGGTCGGATGGAAGTGTAAGTGATCGAAATGCGGTGCGAAAAAATTGATATGCATGCCGCTGCCTGTGGCCATTTCCAACACCCGGCCTTTGTCCTTGGGGAGTTTTTCTTTTAACACGCCCAAGATCGGTTCGCGGTTGCGATTGCCGGCCCAGGCTACATATTCGCTCAGCGGGTGCGGGTTCAATGGCGGTTTGTTGTCACTCATGATGATCTCCTCGAAAGATGTTTTATAGTTTTAGTGTTCAGCCAAGTTCAATGGCTGGCTGTGAAAGCCTTCTATGGCGCTTTCCGTTTGTAGTAGAGCAATCCATGGGCCAATATTTTTATAGGCTAGATCCTATAAAAATCAGATGCTTAGAAAATCACAATGGGTGGCGTAGTGAAATTATGCTTCAATATGTGAAATTAAATTTCATTTTTCAAAGACTTTATGAGCGGACACGATTTTTCCCAGATTTCGCCGGTGTTTTTCCTGCAAACCTTCATCCTGGAGCTGATGCATGCCTGCGAGCAGGAGGGTGGCGATTATTGCGAATTGCTGATCGAACGGATTGCCAAGAGTGCCGGACTGTACTTCGAGCAGACCTATCGGGATGAATATCAACGCCAAGGCGAATTGGGCAATGAAGAGTATATCGATTTGATTCTGGCCCTTAAAAATCATATCGGCGGTAACTTTTCCTTGGCCTCGGTCGAGGCCGGCACCATTACTGTGGTGAATAGCCGATGTCCGTTCGGCGACGGTGTGACTAATTTTCCGGAGTTGTGCCGGATGACCTCCAGCGTGTTCGGCGGAATTGCCGCCCGCAACTTTGGATACGCCAAAGTCGAAATTCGGCAGAGCATCGCCAAGCAAAACGGCGGTTGTGAAGTGTGTATTCACACCCAGCGCGATAGCGCCGTTGATAAGCCGGGTTTGGAATATCGGCGTGAAGATCAACCGGAAGAAAAGCAAGAAATGGCGGCGCTGCATTCGCGCATAGAAGAACGAATGCGAAACGTCTGGTGGAGTTTGCCCAAACAACATGCGGCCAAACCGGCCCCGGCCATCATCGCCAAATCGCCGGCGATGCAAAAAGTGCTGCAGCAAGTGGAAGTCATTGCCCCGACCAAGGCCACGGTGTTGATCAACGGCGAAACCGGCGTCGGTAAAGAATTGATTGCCCGGGCCATACACGCGATGAGCGACCGTGGCCACAAGCCGTTCGTGGCAATCAATTGCGGTGCCATTCCGGAAAGTCTGATCGAAAGTGCGCTGTTCGGCCACGAGAAAGGGGCCTTTACCGGCGCTATCGAAGTGCATCAAGGCTTTTTCGAACGCGCCGAGGGCGGCACCTTGTTTCTGGACGAAGTGGATGCCTTATCGCCGGCAGCGCAAACGCGTCTGTTGCGGGTGATTCAGGAGGGCGAGATGGAAAGGGTCGGCGGCAAACACACCTTGCATGTCGATGTGCGTATCGTATCCGCCAGTAATCGCTCCTTGGAGCAACACGTCGAGCAGGGTTTGTTTCGGCAGGATTTATTTTATCGTCTGAACGTGGTGCGGTTATGGATACCGCCGTTGGCGCAGCGCCCGGAAGACCTGCCGCATCTGGTGCAGTTGATTCTGAAGCGTCTGAATGAAAAATATTCGAAAAATGTGCAGTCGGTCAATCGCGAGGTGATGGGAAAAATCCGCGCTTACACCTGGCCCGGCAATATTCGCGAGCTGGAAAATGCCTTGGAGAGAGGTGTGTTATTCTGCAAAGGTAATGAATTGACTAGCCTAGAATTGGATCAACAACCAGTTGCCGATAAGGTCAACGACTGGAACACGCACAAGCAAAACATACTAACTCAGGCGGAACAAGCATTCCTGAAGCAAGCGATGCAAAGCCATCGCGGTGACGTCAAACAAGTCGCGGATGCCATGGGCCTGACGCCTAGAGCAGTATACGGCAAGCTGAAAAGATACGGCATTAACTCAGGCCAATTCAGATAGCTGAATCTTGCATAAAGCTCCTCGAAATGACGACTGACAAAGAGGAGCAAAGAGCCTGAGCATTCGGAAAACTCCCGTTGTTTCCAATCCGTATCGGCCCATCAGTTTCACCAAATTAGCCATATTTCAATGAACTAGCTAGAGCCGTTGAGCTAGACAATCCTGATTTTTAGAAATAAGCTGAGGGTTTTGAAAATACTCAGGAGTAGCTCATGGATATTGCTTGTTATCGCGGCATGCCAAAATTCGTCGGTGCTTTTATTGAAGCGTTATATCAAAACCCAACCCAATTGTTTGTCGCTATGGCAGGTATAGCAGTGGTGGTAGGTCTTTGGTGGTATAAGGTTAATAACAAAGCGGAGTAATTTCGTATTTGGTGAATTAAGGTAGTGTGTGGCATTGATGTGATGGCATTCTCTTCATTAAACGCATACACCTTTGACTAATACAACGACCGAACATGAATCGTACCCTCGTTAATGTAATCATCGATTTGGTTGCGGCTCTGCTGTTTTTAGGAATGATTGCCACAGGCTATTTGTTACGTTTTCCCTTGCCGCCAGGTAGTAACAAGACCCTGACTTTATGGGGTTTGAGCCGGCATCAATGGGGCAATATCCATTTTTGGATCAGCTTGGGGCTTTTAGCTATCCTCATGATCCATCTGGCACTCCACTGGAATTGGATTGTTACGGTTATCGGTAAGCGTTGCCACCTTCTAAAAACATTGCAGCCTTCGTTAGTTCATAGCGCGATCTGGACCCTTGGCGTACTTATAATGCTGTGTGTCGCGTTCGGCTGGCTTGCCCAGCGGGATGTTAAAGCATTACCTCAGCCCATCTGTTCATCTGTGTCTAGTAATGATCAAGTCGAAACACAGAATCCTGATTTACATACAGCTGAGTCAATCACACCTCAAGCTAAAACCTTGGTTTGGGACGATATATACCCAATTTTTGCAACTAACTGTCTAGATTGCCACGGTCCACGGAAGCAATACGCGGGGTTTCGAGTCGACCGTTTAGATAATTTTTTCAAAAATGACGTTCACCCATCTTTAGTTATGCCAGGACAGAGTAGCCAAAGCACTCTTATTCCTATCATTTCGGGTACGAGAACTATTATGGCGATGGCTGAAAGACATAAGCTTTCTGAATCAGAAGTATCTCGTATCTCAACCTGGATTGACCAAGGGGCGAAATAACAATACGTTTCATGTAAAAAACCATCAAATTTGAAAAGTCCAACCATATTGTCTTATTAAGACGTGAACCGTATCTTTCTTAGAGATGAGCTTGGATAGTGTGGCACTATTAGCGGATATTGCCGATAAACATCCCGCTCAAACCCGTTTTTCGAAGTTTAAAACTTTAAAAAGCATCAAACCCAAAGGGAAAATTCTGCAAAGTACAAACAAATTAAGCCTTGTTTATCATTGCTATCCAAGCGTGAGCGTTTATGCTGATTCCCACAGTAACCGGCAGCTTCCAAGTTAAAATCCGCCATTTGTGACTGAACTTTTTCAGATACTTGAATGGCTCAAAGTGGCCGTAGTGACGCGGTCATAATGTTAATTTGCTTGCCGAATACCTGACATTCGGTTGAGTTACCAACACCTGAACTATTGAAATTGGATAGTGAGCCCGACGGAAGGGCAATGGCCGAACAGGATCATTCAACCCCTGCTTGTGGTTTATTGGATCGGCTCGTGTACACATTCACCCATCAGATTTGAGCCTGAAACTGGTCGCTTGATCACGACAGGAACATTGCTCCAGTGACCGCCAATCCAAGGCATAAACTGTCGGCTTTGAAACTCGAAATATCGCAATGATGGCCATGCCCAAGCCCCGCACACCGCCGCCGCCTCGACCGGGCTGGAATTACGACGCCTATTTCCTTGCGTAGTTGGCCAAGGCCAAGGAACAAAAGGTAGCAGTTGTGGGGTAAGGTTTCGTTCCTCATCATCGGCCAAATCGGAACCAGAAGTTCCGTTTTGCCAGTCCATCAAACACCGCTCGCTTCGCTAATTTACCGGGCTGAGCTGTTTTGGAATGCCATCCCGCACTTAGCTGAGCTCATCCAAAAGCGAACCACAGGAGTTCGCTTTTACAACATGTCGGCCCGCAAATTTACTGGGTTTCAGGCAAAAACCGTGATGACGTCGGTAATGCCGACATCAAGGGTTTGCGTAATGCGCAGAGCCACTTCTTCAGTAACGCAAATTTTGCGCTGCCTATAACCATTTCGTCATACGCTCGAATAACATGCAGATGGTATTTGGCACTGATCCACATGGCGTAGGCGTAGACCATTTCTTTGCAAACGAACGCACCAAGCCCTTGTTTTGAAATAATTCCTGGAATTCCAGTTATTGACTTCTCAGACTCAAGCAGATCAATTAAGTCGGCGGCCTGTTGGGTTATCTCCCATTTTCCCGGCTGCGATCAATCGTCATTGAACGCAATAGTAAGTATTTCGGGGGAGAAATGGCTTAGTGTGGCGGTTTCCGGTTGCTCTTAGTTAGCAACCATATTTACACTAGGACTTCATCAATCATGGAAACTAAACCAAATGGCTATTTATCGCAAAGATCATGTCGACCCGTATTTGAAAGAATTAGAATCCTATTATTGGAATGTACGTCGCGCTGTCGAAGGCGATACACCTAATCCAAACCTTGCACATCAGTATCATGCCTCACCTGATGAGTTTGCTAAGCATTATTGCGATATTGACATGGATCGCGTCGAACGAGAGCTTGGTAGATTTAAGGCCACAGTTGACGGGTTAAAACAACTTAAGAAAAAAGCATCAAAATCCACACATAGGCCCTGAAGACAATCAACCAAGAGACTCTCACCATACGCAATTACTTTTACACTGGCTTTGGGGGCACTCGTTTATCTTAGACCTGCTTAATTTTGGCGGTGTTCATCTTTGTTTATAACTTGGTATTCGAAACGCCTACATAATGCCTACAAATTTTCTATAGGCCAAAAAAAAGGCTTTAGGTCTTAACCTAAAGCCTTGATTTATTTGGCTCCCCCGGACGGGCTCGAACCGCCGACCTAGTGATTAACAGTCGCTAAGGCTTATGCTACCACGCATTTCCGTATGTTGCAGAATTTTCCTAAATACCCGATTATATTGAACTTTATAACATCATCCGTTCATGGTTGTTTCATTCTGTGACCTTATGTTGCGGAATTCAAGTGACCACAAAGTGACCACGAAATCATGTTTACTGACAAATCAATCAAAGGGCTTAAGGCAAAACCGTCGGCATATAGACTCTATGAAAAAGGGCCTGATAAAGGCTTTGGCGTCAAAGTGACGCCAGCTGGAAGCGTAGCCTTTTTTATTCAATATGCAGGTCCGGATGGCAAACAAAAATTCGCAAGTCTGGGACGGTATCCATCGATTAGCTTATCTGAGGCAAGAGATAAGTGTCGTGAACTGAGGCGGGAGATCGAACGAGGAATTGACCCACAATCTCGCATTGAACTGAGACTTGGCAGCGTAGCTGATTTGTTTGATTACTACATCAAGCACATGGTTGATTCAGGAAAACGAACTTTTGAAAAAGTCGAGGCCGATCTTCATTACAACTGTAAAGACATTTTAGACTTACAAGCCAAGGACGTAACGCCAGCTAATATAAGGAAAATACTTTACACAATTATTTCGCGAGGCTCGAATGTTCAGGCTAATCGAATTCGATCTTACTTAAGAAGAGCATTTGAATTAGGGGTTTATCATGATAACGACCCCAAAAACCTATCAAATGATTTTACCTTTCAAATACAAGCTAACCCGGTTGATGCAATTCCAAAGGATACCAGTGCCGAAGTCGCCGGAGAAAGAGCATTATCATTTTCAGAAATCAAAGTGCTTTGGAACGAAACATGCCTTCATGAGCAATTCCATCTAGCCACAAAACTACTGCTACTATATGGCTGCCGTTCTTGGGAGCTCTGCGGCGCAATGAAACATGAGTTTGATTTTGAAGCCATGATTTGGAGCGCCCCACCAGAACGAGTGAAAAACGAACGCTGGCTGATATTGCCTATTACTCCATTAGCAAAAAAATTACTTGCTGAATTATGGCCATATTCTGGAAACTCTAACTATCTTTTTCCAAGTAGATATAACGAAGAAAAACCGATACATAAAACATCTTTGGCGCATGCAATTACTCGAATAAGCAGCATCGATACATTTACCCCGAGAGATTTAAGAAGAACAGTAAAAACTCGTATGGGAGAAATTGGAATAGAAAAAAGCATCAGAGATAGGATACAAAATCATGCTCTAAATGACGTAAGCTCAAAACATTATGATAGATATGATTATTTACAGGAAAAACGAAGCGCCTTATTAAAATGGGAAAAACATTTAATCGAGTTGAATGCTCATAAAAATACGTTCAGTTGATTTTTATTAGATCGACAATAAATTAGCCATTCATTATTTTTTGATTTACTGCTCATAAAGAAAGTATTGTCACTCGCCAGCATATAAACAATCTGGGTGTCTGAAGAAAGATTTCACGACATGCGGGAGTTTCTGTAATCGATGCATGGCGGATTGGACGAGTTTCTTTAATTCGATTTTATTTTCCGGCATTTGCTTGGCGGCGCGCGGCTTGATATAGCCCCACACCTGTTCATCCGGATTCAATTGCGGTGCGTACGGTGGCAGAAAAACCAATTGCAACTGGCCTTGCTGCTGCTCCACAAAGGTTTTAACGCTCTTAGCCTTATGAATCGGATGGCCATCAACGACCAGTATGATCGGCTGTTCGGCGCCGCGCAGCAGACGCTTCAAGAATTCGATAAACACCTCGGCGGTGACGTTGCCTTCCTGAACCATGAAGCGAAAATCGCCCCGCGCACTGACGGCGGAGATCAGGTTCAAGCCATATCGTCGCCCGGTCGTCTTCACGGTCGGCGGCCGACCGACCGGCGCCCAGGTGGTGCCGGCATGAAAGTCAGAACGCACGCCGGCTTCATCGGCAAAATAAATCACCGCGCCGGTGCGTTTGGCTTCAGCCTTCAACGCCGGAAACTCTGCCGCTTGCCACTTTTCCACCAAGACCGGGTCCTGTTGCCAAGCCCGATACAAGGGCTTCTGTGGCGTAAAGCCCAGAAGTCGCATGATGCGTCCCACGCTCGGTGCCGTGAGACGCTTGCCAAACTGGCGGTAGATGACTTCGCCGATCAGCGACAGCGTCCACAAACCGAACTCCAACTTCATCTGCCAGGGTGTTTTGTCGCGGACGGTCTCGGCGATCCAGCGCATTTCGTCGGGCGTCACCAGGGGTGGGCGGCCCGTAATCTTTTTAGCCAGCAACGCATTTTGGCCACCGGTTGCAAAATCGGCGAGCCAGCGAAACACCGTGCGGATGTTGACACCCATCGCCGCCGCCACGCTGGTCGCCGTCTGCCCATTTTTCACCGCTTTGACCGCCTGCTGCCGCATCACTTGCAGCGTATGGTGATCAATTTCTCGGCCGTCTGAATCTCGTTTACATTTCATGGGGATATTATCCCATGAATATGGCTTAACTTATTTTAAGAGCAGTAATTCAATCAATGAGTTTTATTCCTTTTTCCTGCCATACCGAAAACTCCAGAGGACGCAAGCCGAAACGGATAGCATTTCCTGCATGTAACGTTTTGAGTTCGTTTTGTATCAAAATAATGAATTTCTGCTTGTCTTCCTGGGACACAGAATTTGGAATGCCTGCCAAGATTGATGCTGCATCTGTCGCCAGTCCATCCCGGACAATGGCTCTTATAACCTCGGCCAGTTCGTTTCGGTAACGTAATCTAATGATGTCCGGCGGCACGAGCTGCTGTTGCACGGCGACGTATTGCTGACAGGAACGCTCGTAAGCCCAAATATAGACATCTCTCAACAATTCAATTCGATTCAGCTCATAGACACCGAGGACCGCGTCCACGTAAGCCTGTTGAGGCACATCGATAAAGGACAGTGGACAGAGATTGTGTTGAATCAGCGGGATATTGGCCGCCAACCGCGAAACCCGTTTGTTAACGTCTTCGAAGGGTTGCAAGTAAGGCAAATGCACCATCAGGAAAAACGATTGTTCAAACGGATCGTTGATTTCAGCAGCCATGGTCATGACAATCCCAAACAACTCCTCAATCCGTTGCGGCATCGCAATTGGCAAATAGACACTGCCGCCGATATCGACCGCCCGATTGCGCAGGCGACCACAACTCATCGGATCTGCCAACAAACCATCCGATAAAAAAGCATGTAAGGCAACGATGGTTTCGGCCGTAACGCCGGCATGCTCGGTATCGCGTACCAAATATTCAATGGCCGATTTGTGATTGAGGATCATCTGGGTTTCCATGACATCCTTGCCTTCAGCCGCCTGACCGAACTCAATCAAGCGTTCGGTATCCAGTCGACTGTAGGTATTGCCTTCCAAACGGGAAGAAGCCCAAGAAAGGTCGATGAGCAGGCGATTCAGAATGTCACGGGCAAACGTTCCTGCCGGGGTTTGCTCAGACGGCGACCTGCCCAGGGTATGTAATTGTTCGCGTAAACCAGCTGATAAGTAATAGGTGTGGTTTGGATAATACTTCCCCAGGAAATCCGGCTGATAGCTGACGGGAGACCGTTGAGTTCGTGGTTGACGAATAAAGAACTTGATCTCTTCGCCTTCTGGCGAAATGGGAATGTAAACTTCGTCAACGCCATGCCAGTTTGAGTCATCCACACCATTAGCTACGGCGATACCCGTGCCAAGCTTTACGACTTTATACTTCAGTGCTCGTCCATCGCCTTCGCTAACAATGCGACGCTCTGCCACCAATGTGGCCAATCGACGTTGTAAAGTGCGGCCCTTAATTTCGAAATCTAGCCATTGCGCAATGTCTTTCGCGCCAATACCTTCGGGATATTGAGCAATCAGCTTTTCGATTCTCTCCAGCTCTTCTGATGGGACTATTTTTGGCATGATTTGATTTTTGGTGTCGCGATTAGTTTTAATGCGCCACTTAATATGTCATTAAACCAAAAATCGCGCCATAAAAACTTCTTGGTTGCACGTTTAAAATTAATCCAACTTCAGCCCGCTCCAGTCATCACGCTCCGTACCGACCGCAAGATCAAGCAAGGCCAAATTCAGAGGACCAGCGAAAAACCGCAAAAAGAGCGGTTTTTCGAGCGTATAGATTTTTTGGCAACGTCGTAAACTCGCATCAAGACCATTACGGCGAGCTTGCGATGTGTAATATTCCTTCAAAAAATCTTAAGCTTCAGATTCCATTTCAAAACGTTATTAAGCATCTTCCGATTGGCATGATTGGCGGCTTTTGTATCATCAGCCAACCCATGGAATCAATGGCTGATGGAGCCATTCAAATAATCAGCAGCAACCAACAGTCTCCAGGTTCAAAATCCACATTACGGAACACGCTGTGGGACCAAGTTGCTCGGAGACATGGCATTGACCCCTACATTCTCTATGCCGTTGCGCTCACCGAATCGCGAAAAAACGATGACCAGAATAAAGTCATACCCTCGCCCTGGGCCATCAATAACGCTGGCAACACCTATATTCCTGGTAGCCAGCAGGAAGCCGAAGCATTGCTCAATCAATTGATGGATCAAGGTAAACGCAATATCGACGTTGGCATGATGCAAGTCAATCTTCGGTGGCATGGCCACCGTGTTGCGAAACCAGAGCAACTCTTGATACCAAGCACCAATCTCGAAATCGGTGCAAGTGTACTCTCCGAGGCCATCCAATCGGTGCCTGGCAATCTTGCACATGGCATAGGCCGATATTACAGTTGGAAAAATGAGCCGGCCGCCATCCAGTACGGACGGAAAGTTATTGCCCTGGCAAATCAAATTCGCGCAATTCTTTAGCCAATCGAGGATTGCAGAATGGATGAGAATCTCTACAAACTCAATCTCGACTACCTCATTGTCGCTCAATCCTTAATTTTTTCCGGCAGCGAACAGAAAGCCATGTTCTGCTTAGGTCTCACGACCGAAGCGGTGTCGTTGCTCCGAAAGATGCCACTCGCACAATTAAAAAGTTTGGCCAGAAGTGATTGCCTGACCTTTGTCCCTCGTTTCAATCCCCATAAATGGAGCAAATTTCTAACCGTCGAAAAAGATGAAGATCCTAATGCACTCGACGCACGAACCATCGACCTTCTGATGCTCCTGTCTGCCCACCCACCTGAGTCATGAGCAACCATTGCCCATTTGCTACTCGGCTTAAAGATCAGTATTGGGCTTATCAATTGCTGAAACGAAGATTACGCACAAAATTTGCCGGCCGGGTCATCAAAACCCTTCGACAGAAGGACTTATGTAATCTCTACTTTTCCCTACACGGAGAAAGTCCGGTCGCTGGCCTAGTCCCTAGCATCCTAGCAATGCCACAGTCACGTGAGTCGTTTCTTTACATGGCGCTATTTGCATCAATCTATCGAAGCGCTTGCTCAAGTGCTATCTCCGCCGAAATGGACCTAAACGCCCTAGTGTTTGCCTGGGATACATTTTGTGCCTTCTATCCAAGCCATATCCAAGAACGCCGACCGTTTGGCCGCATACGGCCAGCAAATTTCGATGAAGCCTGGATTATCACCGAAGCACTGAGAGACGGACTCGCAGAATTACCTTACTGTACGACCTGCCATACGCCATATTTAGTTATTCATGGCTGCAAATATCAGCAGGTCTGTCAAATGTGCGTGCTAAACCAAATCCCTAAAACTAGAATGATTACCTAACAAATGCGCCTAAAGATAGCGACGTCTTGGCCGCATTGGGGGCAATTCATTGTCCGGGCAGACATCATCCTGGGAAATAACTTTATGCTCTCATTTCAGTTCAGAGGACTATAATCCACCCATTCAACCTTCCTATGTAATAAGTCTATGAAAACAGTGAATGTGAGCGGTTTAAAGAACAATCCTAGCGAAGCGTTGCGCATGGCACATGAGGACATGGTCCTGGTCATGAATCGAAATCAACCGGACGCCGTGATGGTCGGCCTCAAATCCGCCAAAATCATTGGTATGCCGGGAGTGCGCAAAGCCTTGGCGACAGCCTTATTCAAAGACGGAAACTTATCCCTTGCCCGCTCCGCTAAACTGGCCGATATGCCGTTGGCAAACTTTATTGCGCACGTCTCGCGCCTGGGTATTTCCGTCATCGAGCAAACGGCTGATGAAGTCGAGGATGATTTGGACACTCTGGACCAGTGGCTCAACAAAGCCTGATCGCGGATGATCAAAAAAGTAATTGTCGATGCCAGTCCATTGATCGGACTGGCGTTGGTGGAGGGTTTAATCTGGCTGCCCCAGTTATTTGGTCAGGTTTTCGTACCCGAATCGGTGAAACAAGAAGTGTTACCGGGCAAATCGGCGCCAGGTGAACAAGCGCTGGATCACGCATTCGATTCAGGTTGGCTAACGGTATGGCATGAATCCATAACACCACATTTGGACATTGATCTGGACACCGGAGAAACGGATTGCATCAACATTGCGCTGTCGTCACCCCAAAACTATTTGCTGATCATGGATGAACGTGCCGGCCGGGCTGTGGCCAAAGAATATCAATTACATGTCGCAGGTACTGCCTCTGTCATCGGACAGGCCAAAAAGCAAGGTTTGATTTCGTCTGCTCGAGCCGCTTTTGAAATTTTGCACCGATCGGATTTTCGGATTTCGGCTACCGTGATCAACAAAATTCTGGCAAGTGTCGGCGAGTAAACCGTTCGATATGAAGGTCATCTTTCTTTACCTTGTTGAAATAGTTTTGATTTAAAAAACCGACTTGGAACGTTAGCTCAATCGCGGTAGGATTGCCCAACCGCTTAAGCATGGAGAATACAATGTCTTCACAGTCATCACTCTCAGACCGGTTCAAACAGCCCAGCCAATCGATTCAAACTCGACCAAATCACTCAATGTTCAATGGCCATCATGCAACTGTCGATTGTCCCGAATGCCATCGAATCATGGTGCCGCGCGTCATTACCTATTACGGGCAACCAACAAAATCGATTTGTCCTTTTTGTGGGGCGACCTTTGCCAGGTTTCCGAGCGAAGTTAGACAATTTTTACAGCGTTTTTCACAAAAGTCCGTTTCATTCGATGCTTTTAAACGAATAGCTTTGGTAACCGTTGGCTTTGGTTTGATTTGGCTCCTTGCAACGATGGAAATATTGCCTAGCGAGATGGAAGCCCTTGGGATATTCGGTAGCATCATTTTCAGCGCTTTCGGCCTAGCTGAATTTTTTTATCAAACGATCGAATTCATTGCGAAACAGTTATCGCACAACAGTAGCTATTATTGGTCGGCTACAACTTTGATCGCAATTCTGATTCTGTATGTTAGAGATGATCTCACCCGTTACGTTGTGATGGCTTCTTTTCTTATGATAGTTAGATGGATACTGGCTGGTTTTGCAGTCGCGAGAAGTCACTCTCAGTGAAAGTTAATAATTTATGCGGCCACGCGCCCGATTGTAATTCCCAATCTGGTCAATCAGATCCATGCGGCCTTGACCAGCCGCACTTTTAAGTAGCTTAGCGATATCATTACCTTCGACACTGCCTTCCTCTTCTATTAACTGGCTTCTTGCAATACCAAGGGTGCCGCCATATTCGCCAGCAACGGCAATTCCTGCAAACGCTTCAAACATGGCAGCTCGATAATAAGCCTGCTGACCTGGAGTCAACCTATCTGCAACTTCGTTTACTCTCTGATCTGCCCATACTTCCGAAGCGTCTTTAAAACCGGAATACGACTGGTTTGACGCATACTTTATCGAATCCCAAATACTCATCCCTTTTGCCTGACCCTGTTGTACAAACTCAGCAAACTCTCGGATATGTTGATTGCTAACGGAGCCCACAGCTTCCAGATTCTTCGCTGAGTTGTAAAGGCCTCCGCCCAAATAATCAAATGACGCCTCAGCTACCGAAGGCGTGTCATTGGCCGCGGCCGCAATCGATTGCCTAAAATGCTCCGCTTTGATGTTCGCCAATTGCCCAAAGCCTTCTCTTGAATTTTGCTCACGCTCAGCCAGATTACGATCGTGTTGCGCTTCGACACGGGCTTCGCCACCGGCAATTTTTCCTGTCGCTGAGCGAATCTGTGCCCGTGCCCGTTGGTTTAGCGATTCGGTTTCAGCGCGTGGGTCTTTAAGCTGAGCCTGTTCGACTGATGTCTGAACCTTGCCAGTTTCCGGTGCATTGGCCTTCAGTGATTCATTCCGACTGGCATCCCAGGATTGATCGGCTTGCGGTGCATTGAACGTATCGCCCAGCAGTTGATAGCCCGAGATTTGCGCCAGGTGCGATTGTTGATCATCTAGGGTACGGTAACTGGGTGACGAAAAACCGGTCAATAACGACATCCCAGCGGCGGCATAGGCTTGATCGGCATCGCTGATCCAACCGGCGGCTTTCCATTGTGACGCCAGCCGTTGCGTATCGCCTCGCAAGCCGTATTGATCCAGCGTGCGATCAAGACGCTCCATCAAGCCGGGATCATGAGCGATTTTGTATCCCGTTTCCGCCGCGCCGAAACTGGCTTGTGTTCCGAAGCGTTGTTGGGCCGATAGGGTTTGTTGATAGGATTCGCTGGCGGATACCGCGTCGGTTGCGCTGTGTTGCAACGAGGACAACGATTGATTTTGTAGCCCCATCGACGCGACGTTTCGAGTTCCAGTTTGCGCATCCAGCGCCAGGCTTTTGGCTAAACCGGCTTGATAGCCCTGACTGTCATTGACGGTCTGACTGATGTCGGCGGCAATGGCGTCGGACTTGTCTTGACTGACTTTGAAGTCGTTTTGCAGACGACCGGAGATCGCGCCGCTTAATTGGTCGTTGCCGAGCTTGGCGCCGGCATTGGCACTGCCGGCGACCAGTGCCGAGAACTGATCCGCTGAAATACCGGTATCAGCATGTTTCTTGGCGAAGGCTTCACCGAACTGACGGTTATAAGCATCGGTATAACTGGAGCTGCTGGCGATTTGATGGCCCAGCGAGCGACTATCAAAAGCATCGCTGCTGATACTCGCCGACTTCGAAGCCGTCGACGACACACTGTGCATGAAACTGCTGGTGGCTTGTTCGGATGTGCTGTAAGCGGACAACACTGCCGCACTCATGTCCTTGCCGGCGGTAAAGGTCGGCAGCACTTTGTCGACGCCGGTTTGGGTGACCGCCGACAACGGACTGTATTGATGTTGCGCTTGCGCATTCAATACCGGCGCCGGGCTGATCACATCGGGCGTGGCGATTTTCTCGTTGACGTAATCGCCGCTGTCCATCCGTCCCAGGAAATGGGTGGCAGTCACTGCACCGCGGTAGATCAGCATCAAGGTAATAGCCGGCGTTGAAGCAGCCAGCATGCCGCCGATCGACAGCCATTGCTGCAACTCCATATCCAGTTGGTAAATGCCCATCATCGACGGCAAGTTGTAGGTCGCCGTAGTCAGTGCCGCCATTTTGCCGGCGGCCGACATCTGGATGAACAGGTTGATCACCGCCAAAATCGGCATCCACAATTGGATCCACAACAACATCGAGAAGTAGCCGATATTCATCCGAATACCAACATTGCCCAGCATCACCACAAAGGCCATGATCGGCGCAATGGCGTAACTCAAGCCTTCGATAAACGCCATCATCGGCCGGACGATCTTGGCAAACAGGGTTTGCTCTGCGGCCCATTGGGTATTGCGTTGCTGGATGGCTTGCTCGACCATAGCCGCTTTGTTCCAATGTAAGCCGTCTTCATGCCGACCGATCACGCCTTTCTCGAACATGGGCATGATGGCCGACATCAGCATGTAATCGGCGGCATCGACCACACCGGGGCCGGCCAACGCATCGAAGGCATCCTGAATTTTCGGCACGGTATCGGCCGCCGCCGGCACACCCAAGGTCGGCTGCAACAACCCTTCCAGCGCTGTCGCAAAATTGCCATTGGCCACCACACTCAAATCGGCCCAGGCATCCGTGCAGGTTTTGGTTTGCGGTTGGCCGCCGACATAGATTTGGGTCATGTAGATGTCGGAATCAAACCTGATCGCATTCAACGGATCGGCATCACGCAAAATGGCATCCACCGATTTCTGGTTCAGGTCGACACCGGTCAACGTGCATTCGCGCACATAATTCGCAAACGAAGTTTCCATATCGCTGCCGGCATTCGGCACGTTGGCCGCGCCCAAATTGATTCTGGACAACAAATTCTTCCGCACCGCCGTCAAGGTCTGCAAACTGTCGGCAAAGCCATTGCCGGTCATCGACGGAGTGCCAAAGCCTTGTTCGAATAGCCGAGTGGTGCGATAGCCCATGTTCGACATCACACTGCCCACCACCGCCGGCCCCAACGGCACATTGTCGACCACCACCACGCTGCCGGTATAGGCATCCTCGATCGACACCCGCACCGACGGCGCATACAGCATCAACCACAACACATAGGCTAACAATAAATCCTGATAACGAATGCCCCTGCCATCCCATTGCAACAACGCCCGCAGCATGACGATGATGACACCGATCAAACCGCCGACGGCCGCCGCGGTACGGTAATCGCCGGTGCCGGAGATCATCGCGATGGCATTGAGGACGGCTTGTAGATAGGCGGAATCGCCCACGGAGAAGATTTCAAACATGGGAAACCTGCCTTTTATACAACGTGGAAGAAACACATAGCGGGGAGACTCAAGGAATGAGCGTTTAAGGACTTGGCCAAGCCATCCCTGTAGCCGGCAACTGCGCCACGGTGCCGTAGTGTTTAGGCTTCACGGTGGTCATCAATTGTTGGTAAAACGCCATCAGGGTTTGCGGATTACCGTAGCGACCGGCGATGGTGACGTATTCGTCCTGGATTTGCTCCCTTGCATCCTTCAAGGCGTCCATCAACAACTTGGCATAGGCGTGGTCATTCATATGTGCCGCAGTCTGCACAGCGTTGAGCAAATCGTTGACGATCAGCTGCGCCAATTCCAAGGCAATCACCGGTGCCGCTTCTTCGGCCCAGAGTTTGGCAATGCCGGCATCCTCCCTAGCCAGGTTATGGATCATGCCGCCGATGGCATCCGGCACGGTTTGCATGAAGGCTTTCTCGCTGTCGGTGATCTGGCCGCTGTTGGTCGAGAATTTGTAAATCAAGCCATTGCCGCTATTAGCCGATCCCAGCAGGATTTCCATCACCCGTTGCTTCAAGCCCACCAGATTGACGTTCTGGACGATGGGTTTGAGGCACTGATCGGCATCGTGTCCATCCGAACAGGTGTACATCCTGACGGTTTGATAACTATTGCCGGCGTCATTGCCGTACATCAGATCCTTGATCCGCAGCACCGGCGGCGGCGCGCTGATGGCATTGTTTTCGCCTTTGCCGTCGGGCGCGGCTTGAGGCGCATCGACGATCACCGTACCGGAAATACTCATCGCCGCTTCCAGCAAACTGTTGCCGCCAAAGCGGAACCAACCGCCGGCATTTTGATTGACCAAAGCCCGCCAGACCAGGTTGCCTTGAATGATCTTGGTCATGTCGGCCGGGTCGTTCTGCTTGATCTGCTGTACCGGATCACCCAGCGTGCTGGTATTGGTCCAGCTGGAAAAGACATCCGAAATGCCTTGGGTAAATGAGGCATTGGAGAGATTGGTCTTGCTTTGCAGATCGAAGGCTTTGACCGTGTCGTTGACCAAACCTTGAGCCAAACGGCAGGAGTTGCTGAACATTTGGTTCATCTCCTGGATTTTCTTTTGCAGGTCGGTCATCACCGAAGCACACCAGGGACACATCGCGCCGACGGCGAGTTGGAATGCATAGCCTGAGGCATTGGCGGCGACATTGCGCAGCAATTGCACGAACTGGTTGAAGTTGATGAAACTGAAGCTGCCGGCGAACAAATCGATGCCGCCGCAGCCGGCGCTGAACGACGGCGGCACGAACGAGACCAGGTTGGTATTGGTGATGCCATTGCGCGCCACCAGACTGCCGCCGGTAATCACGCCACGGCGCTGTCCCAAATGCGCGGTCGGCGCCGTGAAGTTGGTCATGGTGCCGAACATGCTGTCCATTTCCTGTTGCAGGTCGGCATAGGCTGGAACAGCGCTCTCGACCAACAGAATCAACACCAGCACCTGGCGATAGCGCAGAGACAATGAAAGTGAAATCATGGTGAGCTCCCCCTTTGCGCACTGCGTTGCAATGCCTGGATCAGTGACAGTGGATCTTGAGTGACCGCAGGGCTTATGCTGCCGGCAGTCGGCAATAGCATCGGCGTGTTACGAATGCCCTGGGTGGTTTGGTATTGGGTGGCATCGATCCAACCGGTTTCCTTGGCGGCCAGCAGAATCCGTCCAGTAACTTCCTCCAACGACAAGGCGCCTTGCGCCAAAGGCATAATCTGCTTGGGCGGTTTCATCAGAAACAGCGCTGGTGTCTGTTCAACGCCCAACATTGCAGCCTGACCGGTATCACGTTTGAACTGACTGAAAAAACCGTTCGGCATTGGTAAACCATCCAGCGACACTGGATAGATTTTGAAACCGTAGGCGTTTTCCAGCATCGCCAGAATCGGCGCCTGCACATGGCAATAAGGGCAATCGGACCGAAAGAAAAACAAAATACCGGCTTGCGCAGCAATCGCTTTCAAGGCGCGTTCGGCCACCACGCTGGCCTGATGATTGGCTTCATTGGCGGCATAGGTAGCCACTGGGCGGCGCACCGTTTCGTCGAGTTGCGGATCGGACATGACCACGTAGCGCGCGGCGTTGGTAAAGCGCTCGGCTTTATCCATCATCACCCGCTGCAGGTAATAAAACGCGGCCACATTCTCGGGACTCGGATCGTCGATGGCCTGGTTCAGGTAATGCTCGAGGTTTTGCTTCAACCAGGCCGAGGACAGTGGCTCGGGCTCTGCAGAAGGCTTGACTTGAGTTTTGGGTTCAATTTCAGCTTGAACGACGCTTGGTGGTTTGCTGTCAGGCTTGGGCTTTTCCTGATCAGCTTGAATTTCGGGTTGGGTTTTTTTAACCGGCTCCGGCAACACCTCATACCAAAACCAGCCGCGCTGTTTGTCGACGAAATAGGAAACTTCGGACGTGTCGTCCTTACCCATCGCCAGAGAGGCTCTGAGACACAAACTCATGATGATCGGTAAAGAAATGGCGTTTCGGTTCATCGCGCCATTGTCCGTCAGATCTTCCTAGCGACTTTTGCAGCTGACGACGAAAACGCCATCAGCTGCAAGATGGTTCGAAAAGCTATCGCAGAATCCGACAGTAACGGCAGACGATCGCAAATTCGGCGTCAGCTGCAATCGTTACCCCATACCGGTTGCCTAAAATGCAGGCGTTATTGCGAACGGGCGATGATCCGTAAATCCCAATAGGAAATCGACTTTCGATTTGCCTACGCTAGTAGGGAAACGTGGCAACGGTAATCGGCCCGAAATCCGAAGCAATTTCCTGGGTAGGCATGAATCACGCCGTTTTGCCAAGGCAATGCCTAAATGAACCAGCCAGAAAATGACAGTGAAATGCCTACTGCGGTAGGCATTTAAAGGTGCAAAACCTACGCACTAAGGCGCTTTCCAAGGCTCGCAATAAACAGAAAATCCCCTTAGGCATTGTTCATGCCTATCCCTACAGTTAAGTAATAGGAAAATTCATGTCCAGCGAAGAATCTGTCAAAGCTCAGTCCAAGCTCACCGAACAAGACATACTGCATTGGGTCGAAACCCGGTGCGATCATCTCCAGGCGCAAGCCAAAATATTGGTCGATGATTATTGGCGCCAAATGAAAAGCCAGCGCCAGAAACACAGCAAAAGCGAATTGGGCCGAATCGGCGTCCGCATCCGCTGCCGCGAAAACCAACGCGCATTCAGCATTGAGTGGTACCGCATGGCCACGTTGCGGCAAAACGGTCAGACCAGGCCCATTGCGCAGTACGTTAAGAAAGGCCGTGGCTATCGTTATCCGCTCGGCAACCTACTGAAAGGCGAACCCACCTGGGAGGCAGAATTAATCGAAGAACTGGAAACCGAGTTTGCCCATATCCGGCAACAGCTCGATCGATTGGGAAAAATTCGAGATGCGGTGCAACGTTATTGCAGGGTAATTGAAGCCGAAGCCAATAACAAATTCATCGGTTGAGATTGCACGATTACGAGCATTGTTCCAATGGGCTTGCTAGAAAAATAGACGCCGATGGCGATTACCTGTCGGTCGGGATGGCCATTCAATTTCAACGATTAATACATCCTGTAATCCATTCGAATGTCCGGAATTCGGCGAGCAAATTGAAATTATCACTGTGTCATAACGGCCATTTTGCGACATTCAAGTTTTTCAACGTATGGCGACTGCAAAGCAGTTAGCAGTCGCTCAATGTAAAGCTCCGCTTAAACGTTATCGAAAGGCTGGTGATTAACGGAACATCCGATCTATTCTATTCAATTGATTTTGATGTTCTATCTCATCCTGCTGGCTTTGTCTCTCGCGCTGCAGGTCTTGTCTTCTTTCTTCGCTATCATGGAAATCTTTTTGCCTTTGGGAATTTCGCTCATATTTTTCCCATTCTTCAGGACTTGAATCAATAGGGGGTAAATTTATTATCATTTCGCTTGGCCTTGTATAGGCAGGAGGCTCATTGCGTTCGTCAAGACGTGGTAGTGGAATTATTTGATCTCGTTGATATTTTGGCTGATACCGAGGTTGTTGAGGTAAAAGCGTACACGCAAACTCTATGCCTGCATTGCACTCGCGAGCAAGTTGCGGAAGGTCGATCCTTCGGTTTCCTGTGAGAGGGGGTAAGTCAGCATCATATCGCATAGCATTTAGTTGCCGTAACGAATATGACCTATCCTGCGCTTCCGTAGGAAGTGCTGCAAGCAAGAAAAGACCTACTCCAATGTAAGCTGCCGTACACAATACTTTAAACATTTCAAGCTCCAGACAAGTGGAAAAAACAAACACCAAACTATTGAAAAAAAGTTTTTTACCCGTTTTTCTGACTTAAATCCCGATTAGAAGGCAAGAGCTGGTACCGATTTGGTTTCAATTGTCAATCAAATAAATTCAGAATAAAAAGCGTTCACCAATGGCCGCCAATATTGTGAATCGGAAAGATCGCAAAAAAAAGCCGAGCTACCATTGTGACCATAACGATGGTTACTTTCGGTAGCCCGGCTTTCCTGAAGAGAGGACCCGTGGCTTTCTGACCCTAGCTTGCGATAGGTTTAGTATTAGTTAACTTTTAGCACGGAAAAACTAACATTTCTACTGAGTGTTTTTGTCAACTTCTAAAAAGACATAACTTACAAGGGGAGTTAAATTTTTTTATATTTTACTTATTCGTTTGATTTTCTTTGTGTCCTTATTCACTCAATACGATCGTCAGCTTTTCGTTAGTTACTTGCCCTACATAAACTAAGGTGAATGTCGCCTTGGGGTCGTCTGTACTCGGTGGCGACCGGCCGCTTTCGGGAATCAGAATTCAATGACAGCTTTCGGGCGATGAATCTGAGGAGTAGACAGTCTCTGTCCGACTGATCCCCGCCACGAAT
>LUUF01000077.1 GCA_001644045.1 Methylomonas methanica
ATTTATTCAAGATCGACTCGTTAGCTCTGCTACTTTTAATGCGCAGGCTGAAACACCACAGTTTGCTCATCCGTTATTGGATTACACGACAGGTGCAACGGTTTATATGGGTAATCTGTCCCAAGCAATCTCCAATGTCATTGGTAACGATGGCACGGTATTAGCTCGGGGTGCAGGGAGTGACCTTGAGGCTGCACTGAAGCAACCGCTGGATCGACCGCGCACGATTACATTTTCACCTGACTCAATAGAGGGTGAAGTTGCCGCCATCCCAGTGTGCGTTGAACAAAACCGCCAGATTCTAGGCAAATGGATGATTCAAACTTCTGGGCAGGTTGTTGCTGACAATCAACCTGTCGTTCTGATGGAAGGCAAGACACCTTGTAAATCTTGGCTCATTCCGCAAGGTATGGCTTGGATGAAGTAGCCTCCGTAGGATGTGCCGTCTCCAGGAGGTGCATCGTTCGAGTTATTCAACACCATCACTCCCTCAACCTTTTGGATTTTGTGCGACGGCGTTTGTAACGCCGTCGCTTACGTTTTTGATCTGGCAATAGCTAGATCAAAAAGCTCGTTGATTCTCTGATAGGAAGGGTTTTGTCCCGTATGCCGCGCCGAGCACCGGAGCTTTTGAACGGATTAGCCCGTTAGGGGGGCGGCAGGGATGCCGCACGTTGCCGAAGGGGCAGGAAGCCCCTTTCGGCAACCCCGTTCAAAAGCGAGGAGCGCAGGAAACAAGCGGTATCCGGGTGGCCTTTTCTTTGGATACTTTCTTTTGGCCAAGCAAAAGAAAGTATCTCGGCTGTCGGGCCGAGACCCGATTTCTAAAAAACCGTCGCGTTAGCGACACATTAAGCCCATTACCGCGTGGGCACAAAAACCCCTGCCCACCCTACGTCAAACAAGAATCAGACGTTATACGGCGTAGAAATCCAATCCCTCAACACCGCCTCATCCCGCTCCGGCAAATAAGCAAAATCCCCGGAAATATCCTTGTAGACCGCGTCGGCGCTATGGGTGGAAACCAACTTACCCTTGACCATGTAGAAAAACCATGCAAACGGATAACCGGCCTGGCGATCAAATCGGCTCAACACATTGCTTAAGGCGCTACCTTTTTTGCCGGAAAAATCTTCCAAATGCGGCAAGTTGTTTTTGTGGGTGTTGACGATTTCCACGTTGACGATTTGTTCGCCGAAGCGGCCGGTGTGCCGGTAGGGGCGGATGATCCAGTCTTCGGACATGCTGTGTTTCTGGCCGGCGCTGCTGCGGTTCCAGTCTTCCATGAAGCGTTGTACCGGATGTTCGCCCGGATGACGCTCGTTAATCACTTCCATGAACAGCTTGACATCGGTCTTGCGCCGGTAGGTATACCGCGAATGCCCAAAGCCGAAGCTCTCGATGCAAAAGGGTTGCAGCGGGTCGATGAATTCTTCCAGGTCGTCGGGCGGATTGTTCTCGTCCACCAGCATCCGATCTGACACTTCGTGGGTTTTATCGATTTCGATCAGGGTGAAATCTTCGGCCTTAGTGCCGGTCTGCACCACAAAATACAGGGTTTTGCCGGTTTGCTTGGTGGCGATCAGTTTTTGTTCCAGCGTGTAATCGATCAGGGTTTGCAGGTTTTGGCCGCATTCCAGATAGGTGCGCTCCACCCATTCGATTAAATCGTTGGCGATGCGCTTGCCGTCCATGTCCACCACGCCGCCCAGCCGGTACCATTCGTCGCCGGTTAAGGCCAGACGGATAGGGTGGTCGGGAATCAACGCCTGTAGTTTGCTGAGCAGCAAATCGTCGGTTTGGCCGGGGATGATTTTTTTACAGCGATCGGTAATGTCTTGTCCGGCAAGATTGAGTCGTGATTCAGTCATGATCGGCTTCAGGAGTGGAGTTTGAATTTAAGCGCTGCCGCACCAGTTCGCGGATATCCGGTTCTGGATCGTCGGCTAGCCCGGCCAAATGCGCGGGATCGACCTTTAACGCCGCCGTGTAGCGTACTACCCAATCGCTGTCGTTTAACAACATGGTCGCATCTTCCGGCGACATGCGTTCCGCGACGATGCGGCGTACATCCGGCGAACGGTCGGTGGCCATCAGCCCCAGGCTGACTTCCGGCAGCCTTTCGGCAACGCGTTTGCGTACTTGTAAGTCGTCGTCTTTGATAAAGCGAAACAAGCGGCCTGGCGCCAAGCGTTTGGCTACCATCAAGCGCACGATGTAGTCGGGATCGTTGGCCAGCAGTTCCAGGTGCTCCAGATCGATGCGGTCCGCTACCGTCATCCGAACTTCGCGGTCCGGGTCGTCGATCAAGGCCTGGAGCTGTTGGGCCGGTAGCCGAAAAGCCACGGCGCGGCGCACCACTTCGTCTTCGTCGGTAATCAGTGCTGACAAGGCTTTTAGCGGAGCGTAGCGTACCGCGATGGCCCGGCGTTCCCAGAACGGATCTTGCAGGTAATGCGTGGCATAGGCCGGATTGACCCGAAAAAAGCGGTCTATCTGCCGGCCGCTATTGATGAATACGCAGGTATCGCCAGGCATGCAGCGGCCCATCAGCAGGGTTTTCCCGCGGAATGGGCAGAGGCTGCAGTCGGCGACGGGCAGAGTAACAGGGCTGTCTTGTTCCGCCATGTTATCGCCTTATTCGCCGATAACTTCTGCTATCACAATGCCTGAGGCATTCTCGTAATTATCGGTAATACGCAGGCAGTGTTCCCGGCCGTCTACCAGGTAAAGATTGAAGCCCGCGCCTTCGAACAAAGGTACATTGTTGGGCAGGTCGTCATCCATGCAATAAGTAAAATGCACGCCGGGGTACTCGCCGCGCAGTCCACTCACCACGGTTTCGTTCAAGACTTGGCCGTCAATTTTGCCGGCTATGGTTTGCAGTTGCTCTGGACTAATCATCGCTAGGATTCCTGTTCGAAACAAACGCGTTGCACGGGCTGAATGCCCATCGATTTGGCCAGCCACGGTGGCGGGGCGTGCGCTAAAACGATTTGCAGCTGCTTGATAATTTGGGTTATGGCTTCGCCCTGGTCGGCTTTGACCGGATGAATGCCGTATTTGATAATTTTCGCCGCCGCCGGGCCGCCGATAGAGGCAATATACAGCACTCGGCAATCGGCTATCAGTTCCGCGCGGTAAACATTTTTGTCGTCATGTTGCCGTTGCGCGTCGCTATCGATGCTGCGCACATCGATTAAACGGGCGTCGTCCGCGGCAATCTGATAAACCAAAAACTGCCGGCACGAACCAAAATGCCCGCTGATTAACTGCGGATCGTCGCTACCGATGGCAATCCGGATCGAGCTGGCCGATTCAATTACCTGAGAGGTATCGGCTTTTGGCGAATTTGCTTCGGCATTCCGCAGGATATTTAACGAGTCGCGGATGCTATCGGCGTCGGCGACGATGCCGAAATTGTTCAGCGCTTGTTGGAACTGTGCTTTGCCGAGTTCGGCCAGGCTCTGGTCATTTAAGACTGTCCCGGTACAGGCGCGCAACACGGAGATAAAAAGTTTGGGAGGGGTATCGGGCAGGGCGCGAGCCGCTAGCCCGATGCGCAGCGCCAGTTCCCGGGTTAAGGTAGACTGGCTCATGGCGTCACGCCACTAAAGGCAGAATGCAGTTGTCGATCGGACAAACCTTCACGCATTGCGGTTCGTCGTAATCGCCATTGCATTCCGTGCAGGTCTTTTTGTTGATTTCAAAGACGATCGCGCCTTCCTTAATGGAGTCGGTTGGGCAGACCGGTAAGCAATCGCCGCAGGAGATGCATTCTTCAGCAACAATGTATAAAGTCATAACTACCTCATTCCGATAAACGTTTTGCTTGTAAGGTCATCGGGATTTTAGGGGGAGTATCCATAGGCTCAAAGTAATATTTTGAACCGTCGCCTAACACGACTTCGCCGCCCCATCTATCGGGGGTGTCGAACTCCAGGGATTCGATGGTTTCTTCCAGGTCTTTTTTGGCGATGTAGAACAGCAATTTGCCGTCTTCGCGTTTCCTGAGCATGACGCTAGGCATTGGGATTCTCCAGACAAGTGTAGGTCGGGTTAGGCATTCGCTGTAACCCGACACGATGTGGTTGACTAGCTTAAAAGCGGTGGGCGCCGTAGTCGGCGTCCACCCTACGATTAGCGGATCAAGTCGTAGTTGTAGTCGGTGGTTCCCATACCTTTGGTTTCTTTATCCAGCTGTTCCAACAAGGCGTTGACGATGGTGGTCAGCAGATACATACCGCCTTCGTAACCCAGTGTCGTCATCCGGTGCAGATGGTGACGATCGAAGATTGGGAAGCCGATACGGATCAACGGTACTTCGAACTCTTCGCCTTTGTAGAAGGTGTCGCGTTGGATAAATTTGCCGTAGGAGTTGCCGATCATGAAGTCCGGTTTGTTGGTGAACATCAATGAACGGAAGTGCCACAAGTCTTTACCGATGTGTACAGTCGCGGTTTGACCGTAAGGAGAGGCTTTCAACACTTCTTCAACTGCTTTTTTGTAACGTTTGTTCGCGTGGTTGACTAACACATCGGTCACTTCGGCGCCCATTTCCAACAGGAATTTGGTCATACCCAAAGCAAAGTCTGCGTCGCCGTACAAAGCAAACTTTTTGCCGTGTAACCAAGCGTGTGAGTCGGTCATCATGTCAACGTAACGGCCGCGTTCCACTTCCAGCGATTTTGGAATCGGTTTGCCGGTCAGTTCGGAGATTTTCATCAGGAACTGGTCGGTCCATTCCAGGCCCATCGGAATGTTCAGCTTAGGCGCGTCGTGTTTCCAAGTGGTTTCGACGAATTTTTTGGTTTTTTCCAGCTGCCAAGGTTGCAACAATACGGTGGTAATCGCATTCGGTGCATCCTTAACTTCGTCGATAGTGGTGCCGCCGGCATACATGTTGAAGTGACCGTCAGCAGGCGTATCCAGTACTTCGGTAGGATCGCTCAACAAAGTGTGGTCGACGCCCATTTCGTTCAACATCCGGTGAATCACCCGGAAGTTGCCCAAATAGGTTTCGAAGCCGGGTACCAAGTTGATTTTGCCGTTGGAACCTACTTCCTTGCCTTCCATGTAGTTCAGCGTGAAATAACGGGCAATCCCTTCGAACATATTGTCCCAACCGGTGGTGTGGCTACCGACGAAGCTAGGGGTATGCGCGAATGGTACAGGGTAGTCTTGATCGACGTGGCCTTCTTTTTTCGCGTTGTTGATAAACGCATTCAAGTCGTCGCCGATAACTTCCGCCATACAAGTGGTCGATACCGCAATCATGGTCGGTTTGTACAACGCTTTGGCGTTTTCCAAACCTGCGAACATGTTTTTCTGGCCGCCGAATACCGCCGCATCTTCAGTCATCGAGTCGGAAACGCAAGAGATAGGCTCTTTGAAATGACGGTTGAAGTAAGTACGGAAGTAAGCCACGCAACCTTGCGAACCATGCACATAAGGCATGGTTTTTTCGAAGCCCAGTGCGCAAAGTACCGCGCCCAAAGGTTGGCAAGCTTTAGCTGGGTTGACGGTAATGGCTTCCCGGTTAAAGTTCAGTTCTTGGTATTCCTTGGTAGTAGTCCATTGGAATACTTCGTCTATCGTTTCTTGCGGATGACGTTCTTCGTATTCCGCACGTTTGTTGGCCAGATTTTCCTTGTATTCGTCGGTTCTGAATAAAGGATAACTAGGTTGAATATTGTCGACGTTTTGGCTCATGATAATCTCCTAACGCGCCACTAATCTGTGGTCCGGCGTTGATTGGATTTTGCCGGGAACGAAATCCCGACCGATATTTTGGCACCTGGTAGGGTGGGCGGTTTGCCCACCTTTCCGGGAGTTAAGATGGGCAAAGCCCACCCTACGGATTACGCAACCGCTTTGACGGGTTCGCTTTCGGTAGCCTCGGTTTTCCAAGGTGCTTTAAAGCTTTTCCAGCAAGGATTGTTGATGGTCATGTCCATATCGCGGGCGAAGATGGCAAAACCGTCGTAGCCGTGGTAGGGGCCTGAGTAATCCCAGGAGTGCATTTGGCGGAAAGGCACGCCCATTTTTTGGAAAATGTATTTTTCCTTGATGCCGGAACCGACCAAGTCAGGTTGGACTCTTTTCACGAACTCTTCGAATTCGTAGCCGGTAACGTCGTCATACAGCAGGGTAGCGTTGCCCATTTCCTTGATGGTACGGTCGTAGTCGTCGTTGTGACCGAACTCGTAACCGGTACCGACCACTTCCATGCCCAAATCTTCGTAGGCACCGATCACGTGGCGAGGACGCAAACCGCCGATGTACAACATCACGCGTTTGCCTTCCAGGCGTGGTTTGTACTTGGCGATTACCGCGTTGTATTCAGACTCGTAGCGGGCAATAACGCGTTCCGCGCCTTCTTTGATGCTATCGTCGAAGTGCGAGGCGATTCTGCGCAAGGACTCGGCGATTTTGGTCGGGCCGAAGAAGTTGTACTCGATCCAAGGGATGTTGTACTTTTCTTCCATGTGCCGGGCGATGTAGTTCATCGAACGGTAGCAGTGAATCAGGTTCAATTTCACTTTCGGGGTTTTTTCGATCTCGGCAATGGTGCCGTCGCCGGACCATTGGGCAACCACGCGCAAACCCATTTCTTCCAACAAGGTACGAGATGCCCAAGCATCGCCGCCGATGTTGTAGTCGCCGATCACGGCTACGTCGTAAGGCGTGGTCGGGAAGCTTTCGTCGCCGTCGCGGTTTTCCAAAACCCAGTCGCGGATTGCGTCGTTAGCGATATGGTGACCCAAGGATTGAGAAACACCGCGGAAACCTTCGCAACGTACCGGCACGATGGTTTTGTTGTACTCTTTGTTTTTAACTTTGGAGACCGCTTCGATGTCGTCGCCGATCAGACCGATCGGGCACTCGGATTGAATCGAGATGCCTTTGTTCAGTGGGAACAAGGTTTCGATTTCGTCGATACATTTAGCCAGTTTTTTGTCGCCGCCGAACACGATGTCTTTCTCGGTAAAGTCCGAGGTGAAGTTCATCGTACCGAAGGTGTTGACGCCTGTGGTACCTACGTAATAGTTACGGCGGCCGGCGCGGGAATATTGTCCGCAGCCAACCGGGCCGTGAGAAATATGGATCATGTCCTTAATCGGACCCCAAACCACCCCTTTGGAACCGGCGTAAGCACAACCACGAATGGTCATTACACCTGGTAGGGATTTACGGTTGGACGTAATACATTTGTTTGATTTTTCCAAGCTTTGATCATTGATGGCCAAATGTTTGGCGCGATCGGCTTTGGCTTTTTCGGGATAGACTTCCAGCACTTCTTGAATAAGTGCTTCGGTCTCTTCTCTTGTCATGGCTGCCATGATGAAATCCTCCTGGTAGTCGTGGGTAATCCCCCACAGACCTGTTAGGAACAATGCGAAAGCAGGTTGGGCTGACTAACAGTCGACCCAACCTACGTCTTGATTAAGCTGTAGCTTCTGCCGCTGCGGTGATACCGACAACGCTTTCGTCAACTTCTTCCATGACGCCAAATTCCATCAACAGGTCTTCCAGTTCGTCCATAGTGATTGGAGTTGGGATGACCAGATTGGTGTTGTTGATGATTTTGGTAGCCAGGTCGCGGTATTCTTGCGCTTGTTTGGCTTGTGGTTCGTACTCGATAACAGTCATACGGCGGATTTCCGCACGTTGTACGACGTTGTCGCGTGGTACGAAATGGATCATGTGAGTGCCCATTTTTTCTGCCAATTGCATAATCAGTTCGTCTTCACGAGCTGTTTGACGCGAGTTGCAGATCAAGCCGGCTAAACGTACGCCGCCTGAATTGGCGTATTTCACGATACCTTTAGCGATGTTGTTGGCAGCATACATAGCCATCATCTCGCCTGAGCAAACGATATAAATTTCTTGCGCTTTGTTTTCACGAATTGGCATCGCGAAACCGCCGCAAACAACGTCACCCAATACATCGTAAAATACGAAGTCGAGGTCTTCGGTGTAAGCGCCTTCTTCTTCCAAGAAGTTGATCGCGGTGATAACACCACGGCCTGCGCAACCAACGCCTGGCTCTGGGCCGCCGGATTCAACGCATTTAATGTCGCGGTAACCGACTTTCAATACGTCTTCCAGTTCCAAATCTTCCACGCTGCCAGCGTCAGCCGCCATTTGCATGATAGAGTTTTGCGCTTTCGCATGCAGGATCAAACGAGTAGAATCGGCTTTAGGGTCGCAGCCGACGATCATTACTTTTTTGCCAAGCTCGGCCAAGCCGGCAACCAGGTTTTGCGTGGTGGTAGATTTACCAATACCACCTTTACCGTAAATAGCACATTGACGTAATCTCGCCATGATCTTCTCCTCTTGAGTGGATGTTGTTAATAACAAGCTGATAGGAGCAATGGCCGTGCCAAAGTTTTTATTGTTTTTAAGTCGTTGAAAATAAACAATTAAAAATAATATTTGCTGTTTTTTGGATGGTCGGATTAGCAACATTCTTTGTAAGGCATGTTATCTAACCAACATAAAACGCGGGGTTTTTGTGGTGTGGCTGGGTGTGTGAGCATATTTGCACCTTGCACCTTGCACCTTGCACCTTGCACTTAAGCGCATCGTATCCGTGTTCAAGGATTCAGGGCCTATTCTGGGTACGTTTGTTTGCATTCGATAGGAGTAATTTGGCGTTCTGCGCGGATGGGCAGAAAAATAACTGGCTATAAGCTCTATAATTAACGCTGATCCGGCGCGTAGAGCTTTGGGGAAGCGGACGCGGTTTTGTTGTGGGCATCATGGATGTCCAGTTATCGTCACATTCTTAACCAAGGAGCGGTTATCAATGTTGGTTTCTCTCATTTTTAGCGATATTTAATTTGTATGTTCTTTAAGAATTGGTGGCCTTTCCGTCGCAAGCTGAAAAATCAGACTAAGAAAGACGATTCTTTTGACGTCAATCAACGGGTCTATACCCCGGTCAACCAGTTGAGCATTGGCATGTATGTCATCGAATTGGATAGACCTTGGTTGGAGAGTCCGTTTTTATTTCAAGGGTTTGAACTGGAAACCGAAGCCGATATCCGCGCGGTAAAAGACGTCTGTCAGTATGTATATATCGACGCCACCCGAAAAAGAAAACGTCCGGTCCAAACTAAAACCGCACAAGACAGCTTGCTGAGCGAGAGTAATATCGATTTTGGCGCGCCGCCGCCGCCAAAGCTAAGCGTTTTTGAGAAAGAGTTTGCCCGCGCCGAAAGCGTCCATAAAGAAGTGGGGCTATTAGTATCCAACTTTATGGAACGCATCGCCAATGGTGAAGGTATTGACACCAAGGCCGCCAAGGAAGCGGTAGCGCAATGCGTAAATAGTATTTTGCATTCGCCGGATGCTTTTTTGTGGCTGAATCAGTTAAAAAACAAAGACAAATACACCGCACAGCATAGTTTGAATGTTTGCGCTCTGGCTATTGTTTTGGGCAGATACCTGAACTTTTCCGTCGCCAATCTGAACAACGTCGGCTTGTGTGGGATGATGCATGACATGGGAAAAATGTTAGTGCCATTGGACATCCTGAACAAGCCTGGTAACTTGGATCCTGATGAAATGCTTATCATGCGCTCGCATGCATCGCTGGGCTACGAACTACTGAAGTCGAGTGACCAAATGTATCCAGGTGCCATAGATACCGCGTATTCTCATCATGAAACCCTGGACGGTAAGGGCTATCCTCGTAAAATCGGTGAAAGAGGTATTTCGCTGTTTACCAGGATGGTCACTATAGTAGACATGTACGACGCCATTACCAGCGACCGGGTGTATCAAAAAGGTCGAACCCATCTGGAGGCGACCAATATTCTGGCAAATATGGCCGGCTCTCAGCTGGACGAACGCTTAGTGATCAAATTTATAGAATGTCTGGGGGTTTATCCGCCCGGCAGCATCGTCATGATGACCAACGGCTACATAGCGATTGTGGTGGAAGTGAACGAATTGCAGAAACTGCGGCCCAAAGTCATCATGTTGCTAGATGCTCAAAAGCGGCGCATCCCGGAGAGAATTGTCAATCTTGCCGACATGTTATTAGACGAACACGGAAAGGTGTTGACTATTAAAGGCATAGTCAAAGCGCAAGATTACGACATCGATATCAAAAAATATTATCAACAGGGCGTGTTACAAAAAGGGTTTGCTAACGACAAACGTTAGGCCACGAGACCGAAAATCTCTCGTACTCCTGCTAGAATGAGGAATACGATGATTGCCATGAAATGTATGTTCATGGACTTAGACCTATGATTTTTGTCAGACTTGCTAAGTCATCAATACAAACTTTTCTTGAGGCGTCTTGCATTTGATGTATAGAAAAAACATGGTGGGACACGGATTTACACTGATGGAGATGCTTTTGGCGGTTGCTATTGTGGGGGTATTGACGGCAATTGCCGTACCTGCCTACAACGGCTACATAGACAAGACCAAAAACGACCTTGCCGTTAGCTATCTGTTAGCCATACAAACGGAAATCGAACGGTATTACACCCGAGAATTTCATTACCCGAGTGCGCTTAGCGATATTACCTCTGTTCTTCCAAACAACGGCAAGGATCCTTGGGGTAGAGATTATGCCTATCTGAATATTGTAGAAGGCGGCCCGGGTACCCACGGGGATGTACGCAAGGATCATGCGCTTAACCCGATCAACACCAAATTCGATTTGTACAGCCTGGGTAAAGATGGCGTTACCAAGAAGCAGATCAGCCAGAAGGACAGTCTGGACGATATTATCCTGGCCCGCGACGGTGGTTTCGTCGGTTTGGCTGCGGATTTCTGAGTAAGCCATTAGCAATGGATCGCAAGCTATCTTTTAGAGGCAGTAAGGTTGCCCGCCGCATCTTATTTTCCTTCGTACTGGCGGCGCTGATCCCTATCGGTATTCTGGGCGTTCTTTCTTTTCAACAAGTCAAACAGCAGCTCCAAGAGCAGACCGCCAAGGCGTTGCAGAGAGGTTGTAAGGAATACGCCTACGGATTGGTTAGCCGTTTGCTATTTGCCGAAAGCTCTCTGCGACTGGCGGCGTTGAAAATCGACAAATCCAAAAAGGGCGACGAGTCTATCGCCTTGGATGGCGAACAATGGCTGCAAGGGCAGTTCGATGGTTTAGTGGTAATCGCTGCCAATGGAAAACCATCCGCATGGTCTCGAGATAACATGGCCATACCGGCACTGACGGAACAGGAGCTCGGTCAGGTTGTTGCCGGCAAGACCTTGTTAAAACCGGTTAGTGGTCAGCGGCTTCAGGATAGTCGCTTATGGATGGCCATCAACCTGGTCGAGCACTCGCCCAAAGCCGGTGTCTTGATGGCCGAGTTGAAACCCGAGTTATTATGGAATTCCGAGACTATCGATCCCAATAACCTGCTGTGGGTGATGGCGGCCGATTCGATGGAGATTTTGTTCGCGCTCGAGCAAGATTTCGATCCGCCCCTCGATCTCAGAGCGCAAGTCTCGCAAGCCAATAGCGGACGCTTCACGTGGCAACAGGGCGAAGAAGCGTATCTCAGCGGGTACTGGAAACTGCCGGTCGCGACCCTGTTTTTCGGTCCGGACCTGATCATTACGCAGAGTCAGCCGGAAACGCTGGCTTTCGCGGCAATTCGGCAATTCAGCGCGATTTACCCGCCCGTGATCCTGCTGGCCGTGCTGATTGTCGTGTATTTGAGCAGCCGGCTGATTGCCAAATATTTGACCCCGCTCGAACGCCTAAAAGAAGGAACCCATAGGGTTGCCGAAGGCAATCTGGAATGTCGGGTAGATATCGATAGTCATGACGAATTTGAAGAGTTGGCCGATTCGTTCAACGAAATGACCCGTCGCCTGCGCAGCCAATTCGATATTCTCGCCACCATGGCGGAAATCGACCGAAATATCCTTTCGGCGTTAAACGCCGAGGATATTGTCGACACCGCGCTGAATCGCCTGCCCAGCATATTATTTTGCGATTTGATTTCCATCGCGGCCGTCAATCCCGATACCGGTATCGCCAACGATATTCGGATGCGGCGCCGTGGGCAAAATAGCGAAACATTGTCGGAGCCGGTGATTTTGAGTCAGCTGGATGTGGCGGATTTGCTCGATATGCAAAACACCGCCATCGAGATTGACATCGATGACCAGCGGATGTCCGAGTATTTGCATGTGCTCGGCGTTTCCGGCGCCTGGCGGTATTTGGTTGTCCCCGTTCATGTTAACGGCGTACTGGCGTCGATTATTTGCTTGGGTTATCAGGCTCCAAAGCAAATTCCACCGGAATCGCGCAACGCGGCAATTAGTTTCGGCGACCGCATCGCCGTCGCGCTGTCCAACGCCGCCTGGGAAGAGAAGCTGTACCAGCATGCTCATTATGACTCCTTGACCGGCTTGCCCAATCGTTTGGTGTTGCATGACAGGTTGGGGCAAGAATTGGCGCGGGCCAGACGCGACGACGCGCAGCTTGCCGTGTTTTTTATGGATTTGGATCGCTTCAAAAATGTCAACGATTCGCTGGGGCACGCGGCCGGCGACGAATTACTGCGCCAAGTGGCGCGGATTTTCCTTAATTGCGTCAGAGCGACCGACCTGGTTGTCAGGCTGGGCGGCGACGAGTTCGTGATCGTGATCGGTGAATTGCATAATCACCATAACCCGGTATCGTTCGTGAGCACTGTAGCCGAGAAAATTCTCGCTGCGCTGAATCAGCCCGTGACGGTAGCCGGACTGCCCATGACCGTGACGACAAGTGTCGGTATTGCATTGTTTCCCGAGGATGCCGACAACGTACAGGATTTACTGAAAAATGCCGACGCCGCCATGTACTACGCCAAGAGCGAGGGGCGCGCCAATTTCCGGTTTTATTCGCCGGAATTGAATGCGGCGGCGTTGGAAAATATCAAGCTAGAACAAGAACTGCGCGGCGCAATCGGTAGAAACGAGCTGCTGGTGTTCTATCAACCCAAGGTCGATTGGGATGGCCGCATTGTCGGTGCCGAAGCCTTGATCCGCTGGCGGCACACCGAGCTGGGCATGATTTCGCCGGCCAAATTCATTCCCTTGGCCGAGCAGACCAGTTTGATTGTGGAGATTAGCGATTGGGTTTTGGAGCAGACTTGTCTGTGGGTAAATGCTTGCCATGCGCAAGGCTTGGGGCCGCTACGGATTTCCGTGAATCTTTCCGCTGTCGATTTTAAGCATCCGGAATTAGTCGAGAAAATTGCCGCAGTGTTGACCAAAACCGGCGTGGATCCAAAATTTATCGAATTGGAACTCACCGAATCGGTAGCTATCGGCAATATCAAGGCTTGCGTCGAACGTATGCATCATCTAAAAGCGCTAGGGCTTACGCTGTCCATGGACGACTTCGGCACCGGCTTCTCGTCGCTCTCCTATCTCAAGGAATTGCCGCTGGATGTGTTGAAAATCGATCAATCGTTTGTCCGGCACCTAGAAAGCGACGACAGCAGCGCGGCTATCGTCCGCGCCATTCTGGCACTTGCCGACGGCTTGGGCATGGAAACCATCGCCGAGGGCGTGGAAACCGCCGCGCAACTTGAGCTATTGAAACGACATCACTGCGGTTTATTCCAGGGTTATTTATTCAGCCGGCCCGTGCCTACCGACGAATTTTTAAGTTTGTTGCAGGCCGACGCGCTTAGGCGCGGCGCGGAACTGCCGGCTATTAGTTCGAGCTAAAAAAGCGGCGGCCCCAAGCACTTAATCCATCCAGGTACAGATAAACCACCGGCGTGGTATACAGCGTCAGCAATTGGCTGAAAATCAGGCCCCCGACGATGGAAATCCCCAAGGGTTGGCGCAGTTCCGCGCCGTAACCGGAGCTCAAAGCCAAAGGCAGCGCACCCAGCATCGCCGCCAGCGTGGTCATCATGATCGGCCGGAAGCGCAATAAACAAGCTTGGAAGATGGCTTCCTCGGCGCTCAGGCCATGACGGCGTTCGGCGTCCAGCGCAAAATCGATCATCATGATCGCATTCTTCTTGACGATGCCGATCAGCAAAATCACCCCAATCAACGCGATAATGCTGAATTCGGTATCGCAGGCCAGCAACGCCAGCAAGGCGCCGACCCCGGCCGAGGGCAGGGTGGACAATATCGTCAGCGGATGAATATAGCTTTCGTAGAGCATGCCCAGTACGATGTAAATGCTCAACAGCGCCGCCGCGACCAGCCAGGGTTGGTTACGCAGCGATTCCTGAAAAGCCTTGGCCGAGCCCTGGAAGCTGCCACGCACCGCCGCCGGGGTGCCGAGGTCGCGCAGGGTTTGCTCTATCAGTTGCGTGGCGGCGGACAGCGAGGCGCCGGGCATTAAATTAAACGACACGGTAGCGGCGGCAAACTGGCCTTGATGATTGATGGTCAGCGGCGCGTTGCTGGTCTGGAAGCTGGCCAAGGTGGCCAGCGGAATTTGCGTGCCGCTGCTGGCACTGACGTAAAGCTGTTGCAGGCTGCGCGGGTTTTGCCAGTATTCCGGCGCCAGTTCCATCACCACCCGGTATTGGTTCAGCGGCTTGTAAATCACCGAGACTTGGCGTTGGCCGAAGGCGTTGTTCAACGCCGTATCGATGGCCGCCTGACTGACGCCCAAACTGGAGGCTTTATCCCGGTCCACCACCAGCGATATTTGCCGGCCCTTGTCCTGCTGATTGGTGTTGACGTCGGTCAGTTCCGGCCGCTTGCGTAGCGCCGCGACGATCTTGGGCGTCCATTCGCGCAGCAGATTCAAATCTTCCGATTGCAAGGCAAATTCGTACATCGCCGCAGAGCCGCGGCCGCCGATGCGTAAGTCCTGCACCGGCTGCAAAAACAGGCTGGCGCCGGGTTCGTCGGCCAGTTTTTCCCGCAGCCGGCGGCTAATTTCGGCTATCGGCGCGTCGCGTTGCTCGGGCGGTTTCAGCACCGCAAACATCAAGCCGGAATTGGTGTTTTGCATGCCACCGGCAAAGCCCACTACATTGGTTACCGCCGGGTCTTGCCGCAAGATGTCGACAAAATCATGCAGCTTGGTCTGCATGGCCTGAAAGGAAATGCTTTGATCGGCCTGGATCGTGCCGCTAAGCCGGCCGTTGTCCTGCACCGGGAAAAAGCCTTTCGGGACGATGATATACAGATAGACATTCAAGCCGATGCAAGCCAGCAGCACGGTCAGCATCACTTTGGGATGGTGCAGGGCCCAGCCTAAACTGCGGTGATAGCCGTTGTGAAGGCGCTGGAATTGGCTTTCGATCCAGGCCGATAGCCGATTGGGCTGGCGTTCTGCTTCCGGTTCCAGCCAACGCGCGCACAGCATCGGCGTGACGGTCAACGACACTACCAGCGACACTAGCACCGCCGCCGACAGCGTCACGGCAAACTCCCGAAACAGCCGGCCGACGATGCCGCCCATCAACAAAATCGGCGTGAACACCGCGATCAGAGACAAACTCATCGCTAACACGGTGAAGCCGACCTCGCCGGCACCGCGCAACGCCGCCTGGAACGGCGGCACGCCGTTTTCGATGTGCCGGCTGGTGTTTTCCAGTACCACGGTCGCGTCATCCACCACGAAGCCGGTGGCGATGGTCAGCGCCATCAGCGACAGATTATCCAGGCTGTAATCGCACAGATACATCACCGCGCAGGCGCCGAGTAGCGATACCGGCACTGCGATCAGCGGGATCAGCGTGGACTGCCAGCGGCGCAGAAACAGCAAGACCACCATGATCACCAGCGCGACCGCGATCAACAGACTGCGCTCCACTTCGTCGACCGAGGCGCGGATAGTTAATGAACGATCCACCGCTACCGACAATTCGATGGCCGCCGGCAACAGCGCGCGCAGCTGCGGTAGCAGCGCTTTTACCTGCTCCACCGTTTCGATAATGTTGGCGCCGGGTTGTTTGTTCAGGATCAGCAACACCGCCGGTTGGCCGTTTTTCAGGCCGGTGCTGCGCAAATCTTCCACCGAATCGACCGCAGTGCCCAAGTCGGCGATGCGTACCGGGGCGCTATTGCGGTAAGCCACAATCAGCGGCAGGTAATCGGCGGCATGTTCGGCCTGATCGTTGGCGTGAATTTGCCAATGCCGTTCGCCGCGCTCCAGCGTGCCTTTCGGGCGGTTGGCGTTGCTGGAATTGATGGCCTTGGCGACTTGGTCCAGGCCTATGCCGTATTGCGCCAATGCCGTGGGATTCAGTTCCACACGCACAGCCGGTAAGGAGCTGCCGCCCACACTAACCTGGCCGATGCCGGGTAGCTGGGCGATTTTTTGCGCCAGTATCGTCGAGGCGGCGTCGTACATCTGGCCGCGGCTGAGAGTGGTGGAGCTCAGTGCCAGAATCAGAATCGGCGAATCGGCGGGATTGACCTTGCGGTAATTGGGCCGGTTGGGCAGATTGCTAGGTAGCAAACTGCTGGCGGCATTGATCGCGGCTTGTACGTCGCGCGCCGCGCCATCTATGTCGCGATTTAAATCGAACTGCAAGGTAATTCGGGTCGAACCCAAGGAACTGGCCGAAGTCATTTCGGTGATACCGGCAATGCGGCCCAGCGCCCGTTCCAGCGGTGTGGCGACCGTGGCGGCCATGGTTTCCGGGCTGGCGCCGGGCAGGTTGGCGGATACCGAGATAGTCGGAAAATCCACTTGCGGCAAGGGTGCGACCGGCAGTTGCAGAAAGGCGATGATACCCGCCAGCGCCAGGCCCAGCGTCAGTAGCGTAGTGGCGACCGGCCGATAGATGAACAGCGCCGAGAAGTTCACGGCTGGCCGTCGCCGCTATCGGCTAAAGTCGCTTCTGATTCGCCGCGCAACTTACGGGCCAGCCGATCCAGACTTAAGTAGATCACCGGCGTGGTGTAAAGCGTCAGCAATTGGCTGAGCAACAGGCCGCCGACCATGCTAATCCCCAAGGGATGGCGCAATTCGGAGCCAACGCCGCTGCCCAACATCAAGGGCAGGGCGCCTAGCAAGGCCGCCAGCGTGGTCATAAGTATCGGCCGAAAGCGCAGCAGACAGGCCTGGAAAATGGCTTCCCGCGGTGGCAGGCCTTGTTTGCGCTCAGCGTCCAAGGCAAAGTCTATCATCATGATCGCGTTCTTCTTCACAATGCCAATCAATAGCACGATGCCGATCACCGCGATGATGCCCAAATCGTTGCCGGACAGTTGCAAAGCCAACAGCGCGCCGACCCCGGCCGAAGGCAGCGTGGACAGAATGGTGATGGGATGAATATAGCTCTCGTATAACACGCCCAGTACGATATACACCGTGACGATGGCGGCCAGGATCAACCAGAGCGTGCCGCTCAGCGAGGCATTAAACGCCAAGGCTGCGCCCTGATAATCGCTTTGCACGGCCAGCGGTAAACCAATGTCCTGCTTGGCGGCTTCGATGGCTTTGATCGCATCGCCCAAGGCGGCGCCCGGCGCCAGATTAAAGGAAATGGTCGCGGATGGAAACTGATCCAGATGGTTGATCGCCAGCGCGGTTTGCCGTTCGGAAATGGTTGCCAAGGCCGACAGCGGTACTTGAGTGCCGTTGCTGGACGGGATGCGCAGTTGCTGTAAGGCTTCCGGGCCGCTCTGCTGCTTTGGGTCCACTTCCAGCACCACGCGGTATTGATTGGACTGGGTGAAGATGGTCGAGACCAGGCGCTGGCCAAAGGCGTTATATAAAGCGTTATCGATGTCGGTGGTGCTGACGCCCAAGCGGCTGGCGCTGGCGCGGTCGATTTCGATATAAGTTTGCAGGCCCTGATCCTGCACGTCGCTGGCGGCATCGACGATGCCGGGAACTTGGCGGATGCGCTCGACCAGGCGTTGGGTCCAGCGGTTCAGTTCCGCCAGATCGACGGTCTGCAAGGTAAATTGAAACTGAGTGCGGCTGACCCGGTTTTCCAAGGTCATGTCCTGTACCGGTTGCAGATAGACCGAGATGCCTGAAACGTCGGCGAGGCGCGGCCGCAAGCGCGCGATCACCGCCGTGGCGTTGTCGCGTTGGGCTTGCGGCTTGAGGTTGATCAGGAAGCGGCCGCTATTTAGCGTCGGATTGCTGCCGTCGACGCCGATGAAAGACGACAGACTGGCTACTGCCGGATCGGCCAATATCTGCTTGGCCATGGCTTGCTGGCGTTCGGCCATGGCCGCGAAGGAAATGCTGGGCGGCGCCTCGGAGATGCCTTGAATCAAGCCGGTGTCCTGTATCGGGAACAGGCCTTTAGGCATGGCGATGTATAGCAACACGGTCAGGACTAACGTGGCGATGGCGACCAGCAGCGTCAGGCTTTGCCGCTTTAGCACCCATTCCAGGCTGCGGCCGTAGCCGGCGATGACTTTGGCGATGAAGCCATCGCGTTTTTCATGCTCGGTCCCGAGTGGTCGCAGCATCTTCGCACACATCATCGGCGTCAAGGTCAGCGAGACCACCGCAGAGATCAGGATCGCCACGGCCAGGGTGATCGCGAATTCGCGGAACAAGCGGCCGACCACGTCGCCCATGAACAGCAGCGGAATCAGCACCGCTACCAGCGAGACGGTCAAGGAGATGATGGTGAAGCCGATTTGCTCCGAGCCTTTCAAAGCCGCCTGCAAGGACGATTCGCCGCGTTCCAGATAGCGGGAGATGTTTTCGATCACGACGATGGCGTCGTCCACCACGAAACCACTGGCGATGGTCAGCGCCATCAAGGTCAGATTGTTGATGCTGAATCCGGCCAGATGCATCACCGCAAAGGTGCCGACCAGCGACAGCGGCACCGCGACTGCGGGGATCAGCGTGGCCGGCAGGTTGCGCAGGAATAGAAAAATCACCATCACCACCAAGGCCACGGCCAGCAGCAACTCGAACTGCACATCGTGTACCGAGGCGCGGATGGTCACGGTGCGGTCGGTCAAGGGCAGCACTTCGACCGCACTTGGTAATGTCGCCCGGAGTTGCGGCAGCAGTTTGTTGATGCGATCCACCACCTCGATCACGTTGGCGCCGGGTTGGCGCTGTATATTGACGATGACCGCAGCGCTGTTGTTGGCCCAGGCCGCCAGCTTGACGTTTTCGGCCGCGTCGATGGCATCGGCCACTTCTGAAAGACGCACCGGCGCGCCGTTGCGGTAAGCCACCACCAGTTCTCGATATTCTGCGGCCGAATGCAATTGATCGTTGTTGTCGATGATTGCCGAGCGTTGCGGGCCGTCGAACATGCCCTTGGGCTGATTGACGTTGGCGGCGGCGATCGCGCCGCGCAGGTCTTCCAGGCTCAGACCGTAAGCGGCCAGGGCCTGGTGGTTGGCTTGTATCCTGACGGCCGGCCGTTGGCCGCCGCTGATGCTGACCAAGCCGACGCCGGGCAGCTGGGCGATTTTTTGCGCCAGGCGGGTATCGACCAAGTCCTGCACTTTGGGCAAGGGCAGGCTGGACGACGTGATTGCAAGCGTCAAAATCGGCGCGTCCGCCGGGTTGACCTTGTTGTAGATTGGCGGCAGCGGCAGATCGTTGGGCAGGAAATTGTTGGCGGCGTTGATCGCGGCTTGCACGGTTTGTTCGGCCACATCCAGATCCAATTCAAGATCGAATTGCAGTGTCACCACCGAAGCGCCGCCGGAACTGGTCGAGGACATCTGCCGCAGGCCTGGCATTTGCCCGAACTGGCGTTCCAAGGGCGCGGTGATCGCCGAGGTCATCACTTCCGGGCTGGCGCCGGGGTAGAGCGTGGTGACCTGGATGGTCGGATAATCGACTTGCGGCAATGCCGAAATCGGCAATAGCCGGTAAGTCAAAATCCCGGCCAGCAACAGCGCCACCATCAGCAGGGAGGTGGCGACCGGGCGCAGGATAAAGTGTCGCGAGGGGTTAAAGCCGGGTAGCGGATTTTGCGCGGCCATGTTAGTTGGCCGGTTTTCCGGGGCTGGGAACGGCCGGTTTGGCTTTATCGATTACATTAACTTGGCTGCCTTCCCGCAGCTTGTCGGCACCGTCGATCACCAGTTTTTCGTTCGGCGCCAAGCCTTCCAGAATCGCGACGGTTTCGCCGTCTGTCGGTCCGGTTTTTACATGCCGTACCGTGATGCTGTTATCGTCCTTTACCAAATACACGAAAGCACCGTTGGCGCCATGCTGGATCGCCGCGCTGGGTGCCAAGGTAGCCGCGAGCAAGGTGTCCAGATGCATTTTGACGTTGACGAACTGATTGGCGAATAGCGTGCGGTCTTCGTTATCGAACTGGGCTTTTAACTTTAGTGTGCCGGTGCTGGCGTCGATCTGGTTGTCCACCGCCAGCAGTTTGCCGCTGGCCAGTTTTTGCTGGCCGGCCCGGTCGTAAGCGTCTATAACTATTGCGTCGCCGGAGCGCCAGCGCCGCATCACCGCGGGTATTTGGTCTTCCGGCAAGGTGAATACTACCGAGATAGGCTGAATTTGGGTGATGACCGCTAGGCCATTCACGTCGCCGGCGCGGATCATATTGCCCTGATCGACCAGGCGCAGCCCGATGCGGCCGGTTACCGGCGCGGTGATGCGGGCGTAACTGAGTTGCAGTTTGGTGTTGTCGAGCTGGGCGCGGTCAATTTCGACGGTGCCGCGATATTGTTTGACCAGCGCGGCCTGGGTGGCGGTTTGCTGGGCGGCGATGGAATCCTGTTCCAGCAGGGTTTGGTAGCGGGCCTGGTCGATCTTGGCGTTTTTCAGCAGGGCCTCGTCGCGCAGCAATTGGCCCTCGGCTTGTTGCACCGCCACTTGATAGGGGCGGGGGTCGATTTCGGCCAGCAGTTCGCCTTGGCGGACCGCCTGCCCCTCGGTAAAGGCCACCCGGATCAGTTCGCCGTCGACGCGCGAACGTACCGTGACGGTGTGTAGCGGGGTGACCGTTCCCAGGCCGCTCAGATAAATCGGCAGGTCGCCTTGCCTGGTTAACGCAATTGCAACGCTGACTGGAGCGTTTTCGTATTGGTTGGCGCGGGCGTCCGCGTTCTCCTGATTTTGTCGTCCGGCTTGATAAAAATAATACCCGCCTGCCACGGCAAGCAACGCGAGCACTGTTGCCCAGCGCCAGCGTGACCCCGGCTTTAGTGCGGAATAATCCTGGTCCTTGTTCATAGCCATGCGAATATCAATAAGTGGGTTCTGGCGTCATGCCGGTCAGCGGAGTCTACCGGCACAACTAAAAAAGGCATCCTGAAGATGCCTTTTTGCGGATTGTCGACCGATGTAGCGACGATCAATCGTAATGGTAGTGTTTGCGCAACGGCTTAACCACTTCCCAATGACTATCCAGACCTTCGTGAAACATCACCAGATCGCCTGGCAAAATCCGCACCGGCTCGCCGCCGACAGGAGTGACGATGATTTCGCCTTCCAGCACATAGGCGGTTTCGGTTTCGTCGAAATCGATGGTGAACGTGGAAATTTCTTTTTCCCAGATCGGCCAGCTTGATACGCCCAGCTCCTGTAAACGTTCCTCGCTAGGGTTGTGTTCAACGGTAATTTGGCTCATGGGTTTCCTGTTTGAATAAAGTTTATCGAGCGGCGAATTTTAGCATTGTTGCCGCGTCGCAGCTATGTATCGGTCGTTTCGTCCGGCAATTGCTTGGGATCGTCCGCGCGGCGCAGCCTGTTTACCCGTTCAAATCCCAATGGTTCGTTATGCGCTTCGTTTTCCAGTTTTGGCTCGCTTTGATGGTAGAGCTGAAATTCGGTAACGGAATTGATAGTGGTCAGCGTCGGTTCCTTGTTCAGATAATCGTTAAGCCAGACCACGATTAGCGCGATTGCCAGGCTGGCGACGCAGGCGATGCTGGCGTCTTGGCCGTAGTCGGGTTTTACCGGCTTGTCCGGCAGAGACGCCCAATCCACTACATCCAGTTGCGGGTTGCTTTGGCGTTGTTTTACGTCGATCTCCACCAGCCGCTGTTTGGTTTGCTGTAATAATTCCTCCAGTTTAACCAGTTCTTCCTGCATGGCTTTGTGCTTGGCGAACTGATTGGTGTATTCAGAGGCTTTTTGTTTGTGCTCGGCCATTTGTTTTTGAATGGTCAGTACGGTGCGATGCGCGGCGCCGTAGGCGTTTTCGGCTTCTTGCACAGCATAGGTGCTGCCCACTTGTTCCTTGCTGGCGATTTTTTCCTCCAGCTCGGCCAGCTGGGTTTTTAAGTTGCGTAAGGTGGGATGAAATTCGATGTATTCGTCGGTGTATTGGCCTCTTTGCGCTTCCAGGCGCTCACGCAGACGCTCGGCTTTCTCGGTTAATACCGCCAGACTTTGCGAATCAGCTTCCGGCACCACGGCTTTACCTTCCGCGATGGCGGCGCGAATGGCGTCGAGTTTGGCCTTGGCTTTGGCTTCTTCTTCCAGAGCGGCATTCAGGGAATTATTTAAACCTTGTAAACGGGCGTGGGCCTCGTTATCGGTGCTTTCCAGAGAAACGATGTCATGCTGCAATCTGAACAATTCGATTTCCTGGCGTTTGTCGCGCACCTGCTGTTCGATGCGAGTCAATTCGGCATTAATCGTGGTGCTGGCTTTGTCGGTGATTTCGGCGATGTATTCCGCGCGAATTTGCTGGTAGGATTTTATCCAGGTATTCAAGGCCATCTGCAGAAATTGTGGATGCGAGCCTTCCGCTGCCAATTGCACCAGATTGGTTTCCGCTACCGGTTTTACCTGGAAGAGCGCTTTCAATTGGTTGACAGTGGGATGCTCGATGTCTTTCTGCTGCTTTAGCGTATCGGCTGTTTTTTCCAATACCGGTTGTCCCAGCAAAACCTGCTTTTGAATATTGACGTGTTCCAGATCCGCTTCCGCATGAGTTTGATCTACATCGGTTGCGGCGGTGGTTAGGACCAAGGCTTGGCTTTCAAAAATTGCTGGTTGCAGAAATACATAGGTTTCGCTAATCAGCAACAACGGCAACAGCACCAGCAAAAATAAGGTCCGGCGCCTTAATCGGTGTGACCAAGGCATTGGGTTCGAATGGTAAAAATCGTCTCCGACGACGCGGAAATCATGGCGAAATGGAAACATCACGATTTTCTCCCTGGCGCTAAGTCCGAAGGTTATAGTTTTTGTTATGGTCCGCTTGGCGGAATTTCAAAAAATTCTACTAAGCTATCCATGCCGAGAAAATCTTTAATGCCGATGCGAAGTTTGCGAAAGCCTGCTTCGATAACGGCACTTAAACGAATGTCGGGTTTAGTGTTGTCGATATTGACTGCTAACCTCCGAGGCGAGAGAGCAGATCGTGATTGTTCAAAACGTCTTTAAAGCCTTTTCCAAGGCCTTAAAGTGCAATATTCGCGCTGGCGGGCCTACTTTGGTGCGGAAACAGTAAATATCGCCGAGCCGCCAGTTTAAACCAATCCAAAAATCTAGCAATTCTAAATTTGCTAACGGCTTTAACGGGTTGTCATCAGTCCCATTATGTTGTGAGCCGAAAAAGGATTGGCGGGGCGGTTGTGGGAGCAGCTTTCAAATCCAATATATTACGCCACGATAAAATATGCTTCGCCTATACTAAAACTCCAACTGGATTTGTGATCCGTAGCCGGTTTGCGGACTTTTTGTTCGGACAAGACTGAGTTACCTAGGTATGCTGGCTAACTGACGTCCGAGGTTAGGCGGACACAATTTTCCAGGTGCTGTTTTGGCGGCAGTTTTTCAAATTTTTGGATTTTCACAAATCCCAGATTGGACTCGTATGGCAGATAAAGAGGACGGAATACTCAGAATTCATGTGTATGAACTGAGAATTGGTATGTGCGTAAGCCGTCTGGAAGCGCCGACGGAAGAGTCGCCTTTTTTATTGGATAGAATCGTTATCGAAAGTCATGCGGATATTCAGGCTATTCAGGCGATTTGCGATTATGTCTATATCGATGTCAAATACCAAAAATCCTTCTCCGGCACAATTCCGACCAGAAACACCGACGCGCGGAAATATTTGAGTTTCGCAAGATCATTTAATCAAACCGCTAATACCTTTCAACGCACCGGTAATTTGATTAAAACGGTGATGGACGATATTCGTTTCGGTAATCAATTTAGTGTCAGCGCGGTTAAACAAGCCGTTTCCGAGTGCGTCGATAAAGTATTGGAAAACCCCGATACGATGCTGTTGCTAACCCAAATTAAAGATCAGGATCAATACACCGCACAACATAGTATGAATGTTTGTATATTGTCCATTCTGCTGGGGCGTGAGTTGAATTTTTCGATGGAAGACCTGAATAAAGTGGGTTTTTGCGGCTTAATGCACGATGTCGGTAAAATGAAAGTGCCGTTGGAAATACTCAATAAACCCGGCTCTTTAGAAGACTACGAGATGGACATCATGCGTAAGCATACGCTTTACGGACGCAACGTATTAATGTCGGCCCGTAATGTCTATCCTGGGGCTGTCGATGTTGCCTACGACCATCATGAGCATTTGGCCGGTACCGGTTATCCGAGAGGTTTGAACAAAACGACGCTATCGATATTTACCAAACTGGTAGCGGTTGTCGATACCTACGATGCCATCACCAGCGACCGGGTTTATCAACGAGGCAAGCCGCATCTTATGGCTTTGGGGATTTTAGTTAAAGGGATGAATCTTCAATATGAAGCCAATTATGTCACTCAGTTTATCAACTGTATCGGATTTTATCCGCAAGGTAATTTAGTCGAATTAAGTAGTGGCGAGATAGGCTTAATAGTCGAGCAGAATAAAGTCGATAGGCTTAAGCCAAAGATTTTGTTGATTCAAGATGGCAGTAAAAATCCTATTGAAGAGAAAATACTCGACTTGTCGCTGAATCTTGCCGATGTAAGCGGTAAACGCTATGGTGTTAAGCAAGTAATAAGGCCGCAGGATTGCGGTATCGATTTAACCAAGTATTATCAAGACGGCAAGTTTACTAAAGAATATGCGGTAGTAGGCTAAAGCTTAAATGTTGTAAATAAAACTCCCTGGATATTGTTTTTAACAATGGTTAAAAAAATTAATATTAACCAGCTAAGAAAAGGTATGTTTGTTTGCGGCACTGACCGAAAATGGATAGATACACCTTTTTTCCGTACTAAATTTCTGATTTCATCCGACAAACAAATTAATACCTTAAAAGAGTATTGCCAAACTGTTTCTATCGATACCGGCAAAGGTATCGACGTGGATAAGCCCGCCGAAACCGACATAGTCGATTCCAGCGGTTCTGCGGCTACGGAGATGCGCTGCCGCGCCGAGGAAAATGATTCCGCTTACTCTGTTAATTGCATCGTCGAATTGCAGACTGACGAGCTGGCGATAGTGGTCAAGGAAAATTTACGCTGTCCACAGCGTCCGTTATTGAAAGTGATCACCAATCCGCATAAACAATTGCTTTTTCAAGAGCGTTCGCTCGATCTGGCCGATGAACAGCAAAATCAGATCAAGATAGTCAGAGTGTTGGCTAGCGACGAACCGATTATCGAACTACTGAAAATGTTTGTCGAACTGGAAAAAGTTTAGCGAGCCAACGGGTCAAAAGCTCAGGCTTGCTGATAAGTCTTGCCGAATAGCTCGTTGCTTAGCGCAATGGCGGCGCGCGGATCGATTTCGGCAATGGAAAAATCGTTTTTGTCCAGTTTGAACGGATTGACATGCGACGGCGACTTCAACACTTTATTGATGTCGGTTTGATAAACCCGGCTGATCGGCGTCGGCCCGAACAAGGTAATCGAGGGCCTATTCAAACCCCACGCCATGTGGGTGGGGCCGGTATCGTTACCGATTACTAAATCGGCCCTGGCAAGCGCCGCTTTCAAATCGTTGAGGCTTAATTGCGGTAATACCCGTGCCAAGCTGCGTTCGGCCAGCCATTGCGCCATCCAATGTTCTTTCTCGTTGCCCCAGCAGATCAGAAAATTGGCTTCCAGGCCAAAGATTACCTGCAGAAATTTTTCTAAAGGGTAATTGCGGCTGAGCCAGGTCGAGCCTATCACCAGGATGATGTTGGGTTGACCGGTTGGGAAATATTCATCCAACGGCGTTTGCGGCGGCTGAAAATACAAAAATGGCTGCTTTGCCTGAATTTGCGCCGGTGTCACATTCAGACCCAGCGGTTGGGTTAGCACGGCGACATTACGATCGATGGTATTGGCGTCGTAAGGGTAGGTCACATGCCGGTTGTAAAATAGCGCGGCCCATTTTTCCCGGATCGAGTCTTGATCGAAACCCACGCAGTTTGCAGACAGCAAACGCGCGACGAGCGCGGATTTAATCAAACCTTGCGCATCGATGACTAAGTCGTACCCCTGCTCGGCATAGCCGCGTACCTTGTTTATTTCGGCAAAGATACGCCATTTGTCGGTTTTCAGGGCCTTTAAATTCACACCTAAAACATTGTCCAGGTGCGGATTGTCGGCCAGAACGCCGGCGAAGCGTTCTTCGACGATCCAGTCGATTTGCGCCAACGGCAATGCGGCCTTGATGAATTGCAAGGCTGCCATCGCGTGTACGATGTCGCCCAACGCCGACAACTTGACGATGGCGATTTTCATCCCTCAGGCGTCCAGCGCCGCCAGAACCTGTCCCGGCCTGATCTCTGTTAAGCAGCGGGTATGCCCCAGCGGACACTCGCGTTTAAAGCATGGTGAGCAATCCAGATGTAAATCAATAATCTCGGCCGCGGGGTGCAGCGGCGGGGTAAAGCCGGGGTCGGAAGAGCCGTAGACCGCGATCAGTTTTTTATCCAGTGCGGCCGCAACGTGCATTAGGCCGGAATCGTTGCTGACGACTGCGTCCACCAAAGACAGCAAATCCACGGCTTCGGCCAGCGAGGTGATGCCGGCGAAATTGCGGCAAATGCCGCCCGATAAATCGTTGATTTGCTCCGCAACGGCTTTGTCCTTATCGGAACCGAATAACCAGACTTGCCAGCCTTGTTCTTCCTTTTGCCGGGCGACCGCAGCGTAATGTTCGCTCGGCCAGCGCTTGGCCGGACCGTATTCCGCGCCGGGACAAAGCGCCAGGATTTTGCTGACAACAGGGCGTAGTTCCTCCGAATTCTCAAGCAGCGCGCTGGGGTGGGGGATTTCGATTAAATCCGCGCCGGTAATTTCGAATTTCCGGCAGACGTTTAATTGTTGCTCGGTCGTGATCGTCAGCCTCGGAAACTCGTAGGCTGGTGGTTGATCGGCGTCGACAGGTAAACCCAGTGCCACGAAGCGCTGCACCGTCATGGTCAACACTGTCTTATTGAGCGTGCGTAAATCGTTCAACAAACCCCGGCGCAGTTCGCCGAGATAACCGGTCCGTTTAGGAATGTGCGCAAAAAATGGAATCAGCGCCGACTTCCAGGAGTTGGGCAGCACAATCGCCTGATCGTAATGATGACTTTGCAATTGCCGGCCGATACGGATACGCCCGCGCAAATCGAACTGCCCATGACCCAGCGGCATCGCAACACCACTATGAACTTCCGGCATGCGCTCCAATAGCGGCAGTGACCAAGCCGGAGCCAGGACATCAATCAGGCAATCGGGATGTTGTTGCTTGAGGGTGATGAACAGGCTTTGCGCCATCATCATGTCGCCGACCCAGGAGGGGCCGACGACCAGGATTTTATAAGGCTGCGCTGACACTTAAGAAACGAGCGTCAACCATTCCTTATGGTCGGTGCGGCGGCCTTGGACGTAGTCGAAATACAGGGCTTGCAGTTTTTCGGTGACAGGTCCCCGGCTGCCGGAACCGATGTCGCGGTTGTCGTATTGCCGAATCGGCGTAACTTCGGCGGCGGAACCGGTGAAGAAAGCCTCGTCGGCCACGTACACTTCGTCGCGGGTGATGCGTTTTTCGACCACTTCATAGCCTTGTTCACGGGCGATGGTGATCAAGGTATCGCGGGTGATGCCTTCCAGTGCCGAGGTGGTCTCCGGCGTGTAGATTTTGCCGTTGCGAACGATGAACAGGTTCTCGCCGCTGCCTTCCGCGCAGTAGCCTTCATGGTCCAGCAACAAAGCTTCGTCGTAACCGGTGGACAGTGCTTCCTGCAGGGCCAGAATCGAGTTGATGTAGTTGCCGTTGGCCTTGGCTTTGCACATCGTGCTGTTGACGTGGTTACGGGTGTAAGACGAGGTGCGGATGCGGATGCCTTTTTCCATGTTTTCCGCGCCCAAATACGCGCCCCAGGTCCAGGCGGCGACCATCACGTGGACCTTCAGGTTATCGGCGCGCAGGCCCATGCCTTCGGAACCGAAGAACACCATGCTGCGGATGTAGGCGCTGTCCAGATTGTTTTTGGCGACTGCGTCGCGATGCGCTTGGTTGATTTCCTCTTTGGAAAACGGCATTTTCATGTTCATGATATGCGCGGAACGGTACAGACGGTCGGTGTGCTCGGCCAGTTTGAAAATCGCGGTGCCATTGTCGGTTTTATAAGCGCGCAGACCTTCGAAGACGCCGCAGCCGTAATGCAGAGTATGAGTCAAGACATGGACTTTCGCATCGCGCCAATCAACCCATTTTCCGTCTAGCCATATAAACCCGTCTCTATCATCCATCGTTGTCATCGTCTGAACCTGTTTTGTTTAATGATTGTTGCTGCGCCGCGTCGGCTTAAAAGTGGCGGAAATTGTACTATAAAGCGGTGTCCGGCAATACAGGCCGCGCAGAAGTCTTCGGTATGGGGCGGTATTGAATCTAGCCACAGGTCTATCGAATTGTCTCCAATCTCTGGCGGGACCTAAGATGCGTTGTGTGCAAGCGTGAAATAATTCACTGATTCTTCGTGGCATAGGCCACCGACAGCATGCACTGTTTGGGATAAATTAAACTCAACGTCAATTTTTAGCTACAGCCTGATGTTAGAGATATATGAAAATCTTATGGCTATGATTTTTAAAGGCTTTGGATAATTGGCGTCACTTATGCTCAAGATTAAATCAGTCAAATCGGCATATTCAGGAGAGCGTCATGGAAACATTCAATGAAGTCAACGAAATCAGCAAGCTGCGTATCGTGTTTATCGAAACCTTAAGCCGGCAGTTTATCGCCATCACCGGCTGCGGCATTTATGTGTATCTCAACCCGGTCACTATTAACGAGCTGTTCAACCGCTATCTGAACAGCAGCGTACCCATCAATGTGTTTGCCCGGCAATGCGTCAGGAATGTAGTGGCTTAAGTTTGGCAAGGCGGTCCTGGGCCTGAACCGCACGGAACGCCTTTGGATGCTATGGTTCGTCAGGCTTTGGCAAAACGCCGGCGTGAGCCGAATAGTACAACTAACAACAGCGCGGCCAGCGCCGCTTGTCCGGCTATCAAGTTTTGACAAGCCGCCGGATTTGCCGGCTGGGCAAATGCAAAGCGGGGCTGATCGCGACGCATTTCATCGGTCCAGGCGGTATTCGTGATGATTTTAGGCACAAAATAGCCGCGCCATTGATCTTCGAAGTCGTTAACCGCTTGAATGTACTCGGCGTAGCGCGGAGCATCGATGCCAGCCAGTCTATCGGCCATTTGCAGCGCGGCCATGGTCGGCGATAGCCAAGACCACGTTTCCAAAAATTCGAATTGCGCCTTGCGCGTGCTGTCGAAGCGGGACATCAAGGGCCGGATCTGTCGATCCAGAACCAAACCTGCCGGCAAACCGGCGATTTCGCGCGGTAACTCCTTGCCTGATGCCTGCGCCTTGATATCGGGATGGGCGGCATACCAGTCAGCCAACAGCGTATCGCGTTGTCGATTGTTTTGTTCCTGAAACTGGCGGATGGCGATGATGCTATCTAGCCTGGACGGCATCGGCGCATGCCGGTCGGCGGCCCAAGCCAGTAACGCCGGGCCGGCAAAGGTTAGGATCAACCAGACGCCCAGCATGCCGATGGCCGCCGCGCCAGAAGAGAAGGGCAGCAGTAGGAACAGGCCGGCAATGCCGAACCAGACCAGCGCGTAAAGTCCGCCGAATCCCAGCCAATAAGCCAGGGTATCCGGGCTAATTCCCGGATCGAGCAATAGCGCCAATAGCGAGCTGCCGAAAATCACCAGCACTACCACGCTATAGCGCACGCTCAGCGCGGCGCACACCAAGCGCCATGGCGTGGGCATTTGTGTGCAGACCAAACGCCAGACCCCGCTTTCCCGGTCTTCCTGCACCAGGCCGTAGCTCAACGCAATGACCATCAACGGCGTGAGTAAGGCAAACACGGTGGCAAAATCCAGCATGCCCAGCTCATGCAGCATCGGATTGAACAACTGATCGCTGTTACGGCCGTCGGTGTGGCGGCTGCGGGTGGAGATTTTGATGCCGGTACTTAAAAAATCCAATTGCCGCACGCTTAAGGCCAAACCGCCGAGGGCGGGCAGCCGCAAGGGCGGCGCGGCGGCGCTGGCGGAAAAAGTACTGGCTTTAGCTGCATTGTCCACCGCTTTCGGCGCGTCGTGCATCTCCGCTTGATTCGCCGTGGCATTGACCGCGTGCGGCGATGCGTTGCCGTGTAGGCGAAATTTGCGCGCAGCCAAACCCGACCAGGCGGCGCTACCCAGCATCACTAACAGAAACAGCCCCGTGACCCAAAGGTTTAAGGGGTTGCGTTTGAAACGCAGCCATTCGATGGCGATCAGTTGCATCATGGTGCCAGTCTCCGCGCGGAAAAGCTCAGCATGCCAATCGATAAGCTCAGCCATAGCAACAGCACCAGTAAATCCAGTTCGGCTGTCCGCAACGCAAAACCGATACCCGGTGCTTGATAACTAAAGTCCGCCACGCTGCGCCAATCGGCTTCCTCACCGATGGCCTTGCGCTCCGTGCCACGGCTGCGTTCGCGGTCCCAATCTTCGGTTAGATTGATGAAATATTGCCGGTACTGCTCGGCGGCGTCTTCAAAATGCCGTTGATGCGCCAAATCCATGCCGGCCAGGGTCATGGACAAGGAGCGCAACGCAAGACTTGGACCCAGCCAGGAGCCGAGGTGGCTGAGGTGTTGTTGCCTGATAAAGTTGTCGCGCAAGGCGTCGAAATGCAGCGCGTGAACCTTAACGGAATAGGCGTCGTTATGCTGACGGCTTAAGGACACGAAACCGACCGGCAAATCTTCCTTGCGAGATACGCCGTACTGCGCCAGCAATTGCGCTTCGAAGGCCTTGGCGCGTTGCTCATGGTCGCCGTCGTGCTCCAGTCCATGCTCTATATCGTCCTTGATCTCACGCCAAAATTCGCTGGCACTGGGATTGGGCGCCAGCATTTCGGCACCCACGGCGCCCAGGCGCGGAGCGATAAATACGCTGACCAACCAAAAGGCTAACAGACAAAACAGTGTGGTGCGGCTGGTGCTGAAATACGCGGAAGCGGCAATCGCCAACGCGGCGAAGATGCCGTAGTACAGATTTAACAACAGCATTAACACCAGCAAGCGCAGCGCATCGTCCAGCGTAAACGCGAAATTACCCAACAAGATGACGGCGGCCAGTAACAGCGCTGGCGCCAACACCACGAAAAATGCGGCCATCAAGCCCAGCAATTTACCGAACAACAATTGCCCGGCGTCCACGCCTAAACTATGGAGCATGCGTAAGGTACCGGACTCGCGTTCCTGGCTGACCGAGTTAAAGGTCAAGGCCACAATCATTAATGGCAGCAACGCGGTCAACACAAAACTGGTGCTGGCTTCGCCGAAGCGGCCAGCCAATACTTGGTCCGCCGCCGGGCTGAAACGGGTCAGGTTGCGCTTATGCGGTTCCATCCATAAAGATTGGCCGGTATACGGACGCAAGCCCGGATCCAGCGCCGCCACCGGCGTGTCCTGTTTAAACACATAGATGCCGTAATGCGCGGCGGCATGCGGATTCTTGACGCTCTGGGTATTCCATTGCTCCTTGGCGGTGGTGCCGACGCTGTGTTTTTCCGCACGCAGCTGTTGCAGTTCGTACGCGGAAGCCAGGAAAAAGCCGGCAAATAACACCAGCAAGGCCATGCCCAAGGTCAGCAAGCGACCGTCGCGGAGTGTGGCGAGAAATTCTTTGCGGACGATGGTCTTGATCATGCCAGCCCCCGGGCGTGAGCCAGATATTTTTGTTCCAGTTCGTCGTGCTGCACGGTGTGGGCGTCGAATTCTTCCACCAGGCGGCCGTTTTTCATGATGCCGATGCGGTCGGCGACCTGCTTGGCGTTGAACAAATCGTGGGTCGCCATCAGCACCGCCATGCCTCGATCGGCGGCGGCGCGGATGCGTTGGGCGAAATCGTTGGCGGCGCTCGGGTCCAGGCCCGAGGTGGGTTCGTCCAGCAACATGGCTTTGGCCTGTTTCGCCGAGGCGATGGCCAAACCGACTTTTTGGCGCATGCCTTTGGAATAAGCGGCCACCCGTTTTTGGTGGGCGTCGGCTTGCAAACCGCTGTCCAGCAACAAGGCGTGGGCTTGGTCGTTGCTCAGACGGATATTGGCCAGGGTGCAAAAATAGGTCAGATTCTCCAGGCCGCTCATCACGTCGTATAGTGCGACGTTTTCCGGCAGATAGGCCAGTTTCGCGCGCACCAGCTCGGCATTGGCGTGCGGCGATTCGCCTTCGATCAGCACCTGGCCGCTACTGGGGCGATTGAAAGTCAAAAAGGTGCTGATGGTCGTGGACTTGCCGGCACCGTTGCCGCCAAGCAGCGCATAGACGCAGCCCTTGGGGATTTGTAGGTTTAAGTTATCGACCGCGCGATGCTGCCGGTATTCGACAACCAGGTTTTGTGCGGTTAAAACGGGGATGGCGGCGTTCATAGGGGATAAGAGTTTGCAAGAGTGATCGACTGACGACGGCTAGTGCAAATGGCTTTCCGTCGCCTCCTGGGCTATCGGTAGTTTAACGCTAGATTGCGCTAATCGCTTGAATTCATAAGACGTCCCTGTCCGGATAAGTTGATGCCGAAGCAGTGGATGCACACCGCTCACCATGAGGCATGGATTTAACCGCCTGCGGTCTTGTCGGCAGGCGGCAATTAAAACTCAAGCCCGCGAAGTAAAATCGCCGGTTTCGGTATTGACCTTGATGATTTCGCCGGATTCGATGTATTCCGGGATCTGCACTTCCAGACCGGTGGTCAATTTCGCGGTTTTGGTGCGCTTGGTCGCGCTTGAACCCTTCATGGACGGCGGCGTTTCGACGATTTGCAAATTGACGGTGGTCGGCAGCTGGATGCCCAGCGGCGCGTCGTCCATCAACAACATGATGATGCCTTCCAGGCCGTCGGTCAGATACAGGGTCTGGCCTTCCAGGTCGTCCGCCGCCAGCGCATACTGATCGTAAGTCTCGCTGTTCATGAAGTAGTAGGTGTCGCCGTCTTGGTAGGAAAACTGCACGTTGCAGCGCGAACAGTCGGCGGCTTTCAGCATGTCGTCGCTTTTGAAGGTTTCATCCAATTTTTGCCGGGTTTTCATGTGCGTGAAACGGACTTTGTACAGCGTGGTCGCGCCGCGCGAAGTGGGGTTGCGCACGTCGATGTGTTTCACCACATACGGTTCGCCGTTGATTTCGATGGCGGTTCCCTGTTTCAGTTCGTTGGCTTTTGGCACGGCTTAATCCTCTGTAAATGTATGATTTGAAATGGCTTGCCACTGGCCGTCCAACAGGCCGGTCAGCGGTTGATAATCGATTTTGTAGCGCATTTTACGACAGTCTTTGATCCAGTAGCCCAGATAAAGATATTCCAGTCCCAATTGTTTGGCGGTTTCGATTTGCCATAACACCGCGTAAACGCCGGGGCTGTAGTCGGCAAAGTCCGGGTCAAAAAAGGTATACACCGCCGATAGCCCGTCGCTTACCACATCGACCACCGCCACCGCCGCCAATTGGCCGCCGATCAAAAATTCCACGAACAGCGTGTCGCACCAACTGCTACCCAAGAATTTGATGTAGTCGTCCGGGCTGGTCGGTTCTTCGCCGGGCTTGTCGTGACGGGCGTTTAGATAACGTTGATAAAGCCGGAAATGGCGTGGGTCGAACTCGGCGTCTTTAACGACTACCCGGGTTTGCGTATTGCGCTTGGCGCAGCGTTTTTGTTTACGGTCGGGACGGAATGCCGACACCGGCAAACGCGTCGGCACGCAGGCTTGGCAAGATTCGCAATATGGCTTATAGACATGGTCGCCGCTACGCCGGAAGCCCTGAGCTATCAATTGCGAATACAGCGGCGTGTCCATTTCCAGCGACGGATGCACGAAGCCGGAACGCGCGATGCGGTCGTCCAGATAGCCGCAGGCATGGCCGCTGTCCAGCCAAATGGGGATGGAGCTCATGCTTGCCAAGCGTCGGTACTCGGGGTTTGCTCGCAGAGCCTGTCCAGCAGTTCTACGAAGCGGCTGCGGGGAATTTCCGCCGCGCCGAGGCTTAGTAGATGCTCGCTGCTGACCTGGCAATCGATGAGTTGATAACCCCAAGCGCTAAGCTGCCGCACCAGATGTACAAACACGACTTTGGACGCATCGGTTTTGCGATGGAACATCGATTCGCCGAAAAACACCTGGCCTATCACGATGCCGTAAAGGCCGCCTACCAGTTGTCCGTCCTGCCAGGCTTCACAGCTATGCGCTATACCCAGGTGGTGCAGAGCGACATAGGCTTGGCGAATGTCGTCGGTAATCCAGGTGCCGCCGTCTTCGCTACGCGGGGCCGCACAGGCATCAATCACCTGGCGAAAAGCGGTATCGTAACGAATCTCGAACAGTTGTTTGCGCAGGGTTTTAGCCAGGCTGCGGGAAATGTTCAAATGTTCCGGAAACAACACCAAGCGCGGATCTGGCGACCACCATAAGATGGGCTCGCCGGGATTGAACCAGGGAAATACCCCGTGCCGGTAGGCGTTGACGATGCGCTGCGGCGACAGGCAACCGCCAAAGGCCAGTAAACCGTTGGGTTGCTTCAAGGCCTTATGCAGAGGCGGGAAGGCTTGATGGGGATGGTCCGGATCGAGCAGGGTGAGTTGCATAAGCGGCGCGTAATCTCTAGCTGGGCGCTGGTTTGTGGAGTGACTTAGCCTGCAAATATTCGAGGGCGATGGCCGGCTTGGTTTTGTTCACGGCTTAGAAACGCAAGATTTTGCGTCGCAAACTCAAGACGCATCCATTTTGTAACCAAAGCCGCGCACGGTTTTCAGCAGCTTCAGCTCGTAATCGTCATCGATCTTGCGCCGCAGCTGGCGGATATAAACGTCCACCACATTGGTGAGCGGATCGGCGCTATAGCCCCAGACTTGTTCCAGAATTCGAGTGCGGCTCAATACCTTGCCCGGCATGCGCATAAAACATTCCAGCAAGGCAAACTCCTTGGGCGTCAGCTCGATGACGGTATCGCCGCGTCGCACCTCGTGGGTTTCGCCGTTGAGTACCAGGTCTTCGATGCGCAATTCCTTATCGTCCTGTTTCACTTCGCCGCCGCGCCGCCGCAGTAACACTTCGATACGGGCCAGCAATTCCTCGAAGGCGAAGGGTTTGGTCATATAGTCGTCGGCGCCGGAGCGCAGGCCGGACACTTTGTCTTGCACGGTATCGCGGGCCGTCAGCATCAATACCGGCGTGTCGATGCCGTTGCTGCGCAAGCGCTCGCAAATCTGCCGGCCGTTCATGTCCGGCAGGCCCAGATCCAGAATGATCACCTGAAAACTGCCTTCGGTACCCAAGGCAATGGCCTCTTGCCCGCTGCGGGCCACCTCCACGGCATAGCCCTCGGCTTTCAAGCCGCGTTGTACGAAATCGATGATGCGCTCGTCGTCTTCAACCATCAGCACCCGCATATAGCCTATCCCCGTCAGAGTATTGGATGTCATGTACTTCTCATTCATATGAAAATCTCCCTATGCTACCGTAAGCAGCGGTAGTGTAACCGTAAATGTCGATCCGGCGTTCTCGACACTACGCACCGCGATCTGGCCGCCATGGGCTTGCAGAATGGATTTGGCCATAGGCAAACCCAGGCCGGAGCCGTCGTCCCGTGAATGTTGGGCGTTGCTGCTGCGGAAGTGGCGTTCGAAAATCCGTTCCAGATCCTCGCTCGGTATGCCGATACCCTGATCGGTCAGACTGAAGCAGGCCTGTTTGCCGTCGCGCCATAAGGCCACGGCGATATGACCCAGCGGTTTGGAATAGCGGCAGGCATTCTCGCCCAGTATGAACAACACTTGCCTTAACCGCTGTTTATCGCCGCGCACCAATAGCGGTCCGGTCGGGGCGTCCAGGCTGACCGAAATCGAATACTCTTGCGCCATCACCTGAAAATCCTCGACGCTGCTGCCGACCAAATCCGCCAGATCCACTTTGTTCCATTCGAATTGCAGATTGGCCGTGTCCGCGCGGGCCAGAAACAGTAAATCGTTGACGTATTTACCCAATTGCATCGACAGCTCGACGATGCGTTGCAACGCGTCTTTGTATTCTTCGGCGTCGCGGTCCTGGCCGCGCAACGTCACTTCCGCCTCGCCGCGAATCACCGTAATGGGTGTGCGCAGTTCATGGCTGATGTCCGCCAAAAACTCACGGCGGGCATTATCCATACGCTTTAATTCCTCATTCAACAGATTAAGTTCAAACGTCCGCTCGGTTACCCGCTCTTCCAGCACCGCGCGACCTTCCCGGAGTTTATCCTGCTGAACTTCCAACTCCTTGGCCATTTGATTGAAGTGGCTGGCCAGATAGGCAAATTCGTCGCGGCTATCCAGGGAAATCCGGTAATCCAGATTGCCGGAGGCGATTTCGTCCGTACCTTTCATCAGTGCTTCGATCGGCGTTTTAAATGCACGGAGCAACAGTATGCCGGCTACCAGGCTGAACAGCGCTGCGGTTAACGAGGCCAAAATTGCGGTCCAACGTGATTTCTCGACCAGAATTTCCAGCTCCCGCTTGGCTTTCTTGGCCTTTTCCCGTTCGGCGTTAATTGCGGCATCGATCAAGGGCTGAAATTTGCCGTCGATTTCTTCTTCGGTGAACTTGGCCAGCACCTGCACGGCAGTGGTCAGCTTGCCCTGCAAGCGCAGCCGCTCCACTTCTTCGAAGCGATATTCGCTGGCTTCCAGGAAAGCGGTGAGATGGGCGACTTTTTCCAATTCGGCGGGTTTATTGGTCCAGTCTTCGCTGGCGCTGTCTTTGCCCGGCGTTTTGACTGCGGTATCACGCAGCGTTTGCATGGCCTCGTACAGGCGGCGCTTGGAGGATTCCACGCCGGTTTCCGAATTGGGATTGGCCGTTATCAGCCGGTCCATGCGCTGCTTGAAATGGCGATAGGCTTCCTGCGACAGTTGCTCGTAATCGTCGAAGGTTTCGTACGCGGTTTGACTATGCTGAAAATAGCGGGCAACTTCGTTGGCTCCCCAATACAGGGCAATGCCCAAGCTCAATACAAAGCAGAAGGAGACAACAATAACTATCGCCAACCGAAACCGAAACATTGGCGTTATTTGCCTTCGCTAGTTTCGTCCAGTTGTTTTTCCATCGAACGGATGGCTTCCAGTTTTTCTCGCAGCAATCTTGATTCTTCTTTCTTGGAGCCGGCGGCGTCTTTGGTCTCCAGCACGTTTTGCACGGTTTTTTGTTTGCGTTCCAACGAGCCGAGCTTTTTAGAGGTGCTGTTGACGCGTTTCAATGCTTCGCTATGAATGGCAACCAGATGGCGCATTCGTTCGTCGCCCAAGCTGGAGGGCGGGATGCCGGCAATTTCATCCAGAATTCTAGGAATGTCCCCGCAAGCGTCGGACAGCAGGCGGCCCACCAGCAAATGCAGCAATACTCCGATTTCGGGTTCGTCTTTTTGCCGTTTTACTAATGACCTGCAAGTCTCGGTGCGACTCGCTGTGTTCATGTTGGCCAGATTGTTGCCAAAATCCAGCAACTCGTCTATGTCGGAATGCACCACGGGGGTGTTGTAAACGGTTGGAAAATGTTCCCTGACGCTGGAATCCACTTCGGCGCAGCCGGCGATCGCCAACAATGCTGCGATCAGCGCCGATACGCGCATAAATAGTAACTGCATGTTGCTTAATTCTCCCCGTTTAACGGAATTTGAACCCGGATGCGGGCTCCTTGTTGGTCTTGACGGGCATCGATAACTTCCACTTTGCCTTGATGGTTGGCGACGTATTCCTTGACGATGGCCAAGCCCAGACCTGGGCCGTCATTATCGCCTGTTTCGCCGGCCTTGCCGCGATAAAAGGGTTCGAAGACATGGTCGCGTTCGTCGGCGGCGATACCGGGACCCTCGTCTTCCACTTCCAGTTCCATCAGCGTGCCGGCGTCGCGCAGGATAATGCGAATTTCGCCTTCCTCCGGCGAATATTTCACGGCGTTGGTTAGTAGCTGCTCGATAATCGCGCGCAATTGCTCCGGAATGCCGGAAATTTCCACCGGCCGGGCCAGCATGCGGATGGCGATGGCTTTGCTGCTTAACACGGGTTGGAAATCTTCGACCACGGTTTCCAGCAAATCCTTGATGTTTACGCTTTCCTTGCGTTTCATATCGGGCAGGGAGTTGATCTGGCTGTAGCGCAGCAGTTCCTCGGATACCGTGTTTAACTTTTCAATATTCGCGCATAAATGCAGCGCGGTATTTTCCCGCTTGCTGTGCGGGTCGTAGTCGGTTTCGCTGGCCAGCAGCTCGGCGTCCTGGCGCAGGCTTGCCAACGGCAGCTCAATCTCGCGGGCGACGTTTTGCATAAATTGTTGTTTGGATACTTCCAGTTCCAGCAAATGGGTGCGCAGCCATTCCAGACGGTTGCCCAGATAACGTAAATCCGACGGGCCGTTCACCAGAATCGGTTCGGCTAGCTCGCCCGCGCCCAGACGGCGTATCGATACGTCGAGCTGCCGCATCGAACGCGACAGCACGATCAACAGGATCGCGATCACGCTGAACGAAATCGCCAGCAATACCGCGCCTTTGACCAGCAAGCCGTGCTCCAGCGATTCCGACAATTGATGTAGCTCGTTGAATTCGTGATCGACATGGTTTTCAAACTCTCGCGATAGCGTGGCGGCGGATTCGCGCAAGCCCTGAAAAGCCTCGTCTATCGGCAGCTCCAGATTGTTTTCGTCATCCGAACCGATGATTTGTTCGTAAATCAGGTTTTCTTTTTCCGACAATTCGTTAACCAGCAGCGCGATTTTGTTATCCACATGCAGTTTCAGTAAATCGCTCAAAGCCTGTTTAAACGAGGCCCGCACCGTTTCGTAGGACTGCCGCTCGTAGGGCTGGCGTAGCGTCGGGTCGGATAGCAATACGAATAGCTTGGCCTTACGCTCTATGTCGGACGCTTTTTGTAAAACAAGGCGGATGGTTTTGGTTTGTTCGAAGACATGGGTGTTCACCGTCCGGCCCAGCGCGGAGGTTTCGCGCATGCCGAAAGCAGCGTACATCACGGCCAGAAACAGCGGAATCACAGCAATGACAAAGCCCAGAACGATCAGGGACTTTAACGATAAAAAATTTTTAAATTTCATCCGTGTGCGAGAAGCAATAAATCACTCCATAGTATAGATGAAACGGCATTCTTAAAATTGTCCATAAATCAGTCACAAACGGCGTTGTCCAGGTGCTTATGCGCTGGCGATTGAAAATCGGGCGATAAAAACCGAAGGCCCTGAGTTTAAAAAAAGGTAAATAAGGAGGGGGAACTGCCCTGGAGCCACCAGCGGTCATGGGTTAGAAACAATCTTTTTTGATCCCGAACCGATGCCCGCCGCTGTCTGGCCGTTAGCTCGAGCGTCCAAGCCAAGCAAAATTGGAAATCGTCTATCATTAAGCACCGAATCGTTAGCATTGATTGGCGATTTTCGACCAGAAAAGCGACTCAAGACAATCACTTGTTTAAGCCTCTTACCGACACTACCATTGGCGCTGGCTATGAAATCAACCATGAAAATCGATGGAGCTCTCTGCGCTGTTGGTGCCATCAACCTGCATTTTCAGTATTTCCTCGACGATGGCCCGCCGCATGCCTGGTTGAATATTCATTCCGACTCCAAAGATGATAGTCTTGCCGGTCTCGCCATCAATTGCTTGGATATCGGCGACATTCCCACCTTAGACGGCATCTACGAACGCACCTTTTCCTATGATCATACGGACGAGACTGATGGCGCCGAACTTAGTGAAAGCGTGTTCTGGCAGCCGGACCAGGAGACCTTGGAGATTTCGTCCCTGCAATTACGCTTCGGTATGCCTCAAGACGATTTACTACCGCTCGAAATTGTCGCCAAGTGCTCGGACTACGAAAGTAGGCAAGACATTTCGGTAGTCATCACTGGCCAGGCGACAGTTGCTTCAAGTTAGCGGCAAGTGCTCATAGTGACTTTCCATTCTCAAATCCATCGCAACAGGAGATGTTCCATTGAAACTTAATGACCTTGAAAAAGCCGTTCGTGAGCATGCCGGTGAATTTTTGTGCGAACGTATCAACGACGAAGACAAAACAAAAACCGTCAGTTTCACGCATGTTGTCGATGCACCTGAGGACTCAAACGATTTGCCGACGGTGGGCAGGCTCCGTGACTTTTACGAAACCTTTGGCGGCATTCTGTTTTACTACGATAAAAAAAGCGGGGATGCGGCGAAGCGCATAGCACCCAGTTCGGAATGGGCCGAATTACATGCAGACTTCAGCGATTGGCTTGAGCCGTTGGACGAAGACGAACGTCTCGAGATTCTGCCGGATTGGATCGACACCTGTCTGGTTATCGGCGAAACACCGCGCTCCGGAAACTATATTCTGGTTGCAACCGAAGGACCGACAGCCGGGCGAGTGTTTGAGTTTGACCATGATGGCTACGAATTCACTGACGAAGCGGCGGACATCGTCGAATACGTGGAAAAACTCCTGAAGCCCGATGGTATCAAACTGGTCGATATTGCCTCTCACATGCGGTTCATTGAGGGCGACCCGATGGTGCAATGGTGGATCAGAGAACTCAGGGACAATGCCGGCCATGTTGCCAGCACACAGGCTTAACGCTTTGTCTCGTCCTAAAAGGCCGTCGGGAGGGGTGTTCAGCGCGTTAAAAATATTTCTCTCAGCATTGCTCTTGGCGACGAGTATCGGCTGCACGGATCGAGAACCAGCAACAAACTCAAAAGACAGATCAGATTCAGCAAACACCATCTCCATTGATTCAGGGTACGCAAGCGGGGAGCAAGATTGGCGAAGCTTTCTCACTTGCTGGAGAACGGCGGTACAAGCCCGGTTGGCGCGCGGCGAAAGTTACACGTCACTGAAAAGCCTGCCGCCTTCTCTAAACCAGGTATCGGCAACGACATCAACGTCGGAACTCGCGGTTGCCGATGCAGAGCGTCGACTGAACGTTAAACTTCCAGCGTCATACAGACACTTTGTGCTTGCCAGCGGCAATGCTGAATGGTTCATCGAATCCTTCGGAACGCTTGACGGAGATGGAAAGCTCAGCAACGTTTCCGCAATCGATGTCTATCCGCTTGCAGACCCGAAGAACTTTGGCTATTGGTCGAGCACGGGACCGGATACGTTAATCCTTGAGGCCCGGAAGTATCTACGCTACGGCTATCACACCGAGCCATTGCTGCGACAAGACAGCGCTTACTTCAGAATCGATCAACTCGACAGCCTGATCAAGGTCGGCGATCTCGATCAAGGCGGCGCGATACTACTAAATCCCAAGGTAATCAGTGCCGATGGCGAAATGGAGGCTTGGCTGCTGTCGTTCAAATCAGGCGCATCCCGCTACCGCTCGTTCGCGGAGCTGATGCAGAACCTTGCTTACCTGGATATTCAGATGGATAAGGCGCAATCGAGCATTGCCACGCCCAACGTCCTCCGGGAGGTGGAATGCACGAAAATGCTGGTTACTGCGGCTAGCCGCTGAGGCCCAAGACTCAGCCGACACCACCCATTCAATTTTACCCACCACCAACAGGAAACAACGATGAGTATGACGCTTTGGTTGAACATCCGCGACGACGAAACCTACGAGAGCAACGGCGAAGATCATTCCGCCGTCTTCTACCTGCAAGAGCCTCTGGATGCGCTGGCTGACAAACTGAATGTCACCCCGCTCAGCGCGTTTTATGACGATACTGACGTGCGTTACAACATGGACGAAACCGGCGAGTTCGATGACGCTGAAGAAGGCTGGCCGGCATCCGCCGCGAATTGGTTCCCGGCCGAAGCCGTCTTGTCTTCGGTATCGGTCATATTGGACCACCTGCAAACCAATCCCGAAGCGTTAACAACCACAGACGGCTGGAAGCAAGAAGACGTGATCGAAGATCTGACCGATTTTAAGTCCGAGCTGGAACGTGCCGCAGCGCAGTCAAAAACCGTCCATCTTTGTATCGTCATGTGACAGTAATCCTCACCATCAAAACCAAACACCCGCTTCTTGGTCAATGCTGGGGATCAATAGCCGCACTAGGGTCTTCTTCGTACATGGCCGGCAAGGAGTGAGCGATGCCTTTGTGGCAATCGATACAGGTTTTTCCTTCAGCAAAGCCTTTGATATGCTGCGGTACCGAGCGGCGGCGCTGTTTGGTGTAATCCATCGATTGATAATCGTGGCAGTTGCGGCACTCGCGCGAATCGGTGTTTTTCATCGCCTTCCAGACGTGCCGCGCCAGTTCAAGGCGCTTAGCCTCGAATTTTTCCGGGGTAGCGACCGAGCCCAGGATCTTGTGATAAAGCTCGTTGGTGGCTTGGATTTTTCTGACCAGTTTGTGATGCCATTGCTTAGGCACGTGACAGTCCGGGCAGGTCGCTCTGACACCGCTATGATTGTTGTAATGAATGGTGTTTTTGTATTCCTGGTAGACGTTTTCCTCCATCTCGTGGCAGGAGATGCAGAAGGTTTCGGTATTGCTGAGTTCCAAGGCGGTATTGAAGCCACCCCAGAACAAGACGCCGCCGACAAAGCCGATGGCGGCGATACTGCCTAAGGAATAGCGCGCGGATGGCGTCGCCAGCCAGAGCCAAAACGCTTTGAGCCCCTTAATCACGGGGCACCGCCGGATTGGCTTCGGGTTTTGCCCAGGCGGGTTTGAAGCGGTTGTTTACCACTGGGCTGGCATTGGTTTGCGGCACATGGCATTGCACGCAAAAATAGCGGCGGGCGGCGACATTGGCCAAATCCTGGCCTTCGCGGTCGGAAAAGTGAGTCAGGCTGATTTTGGTGGCGCCGGATTCCTTATAGTTGGCCCAGCTATGGCAGGTTAGACATTTATTGAATTTTTGGTTGATTACGTAGCCGTCGATGGCATGCGGTATCACGGGCGGTTGTTGGGTAAATTGCCGGGGTTGCGGTTCGGTATCCTGCCATTGATGGATTTGCGGCGGTTCGGAAAGATTGGGAATCGGATTGCGGCCTCGTTCGGAACTGAACGTCGATGGTTCTTGGGCATTGACCATGAATGCCAGAGTCATTAGCAAAGCTATAGCAGCGATACGCATCATCACACTTTCTCCACTTTGACCGCGCATTTTTTGTAGTCGGTTTCTTTCGAAATCGGACAGGTCGCATCCAGGGTCAGCTTGTTGACCAGGCGCTTGGCGTCGAACCACGGAATGAAAATCAAACCGCGTGGTGGACGGTTACGACCGCGGGTTTCGACTTGCGCCAGCATCTCGCCCCGGCGGGATTTAATCTTGGCCGGCATACCGCGGCTCAAGCCCCGGTCCTTGGCGTCATCCGGATGCATGTACACCAAGGCTTCCGGCATGGCTTTGTGCAGTTCCGGCACCCGTTGCGTCATCGAGCCGGAATGCCAATGCTCCAGCACCCTGCCAGTGCTGAACCATAGATCATATTCCGCATCTGGCACTTCCGCCGGCGGCTCATAAGGCAAGGCAAAAATCACCGCCTTGCCGTCCGGTTTGCCGTAAAAGCGCAGGCCTTCGCCGGTTTTGACATAGGGGTCGTAGCCTTCACGGAAACGCCACAAGGTTTCGTGGCCGGCAACCACCGGCCAGCGCAGGCCGTGTGCTTCATGATAGGCATCGAATGGTGCCAGATCGTGGCCGTGACCGCGCCCGAATTCGGCGTATTCCTCGAACAAACCTTTTTGCAGATAAAAGCCGAAATGCTGGGATTCGTCGTTGTCGAAACCTTTTTGCATATCGCTTACGGGATATTGATTGACCTTGCCGTTGGCGTACAACACGTCATATAAGGTTTTGCCGCGATATTCCGGCTTGGCGGCCAGCAATTCCTCCGGCCAGACCTCTTCGGTTTTGAAATATTTGGCAAACTCCACCAATTGCCATAAGTCCGATTTGGCTTCGCCCGGCGCTTTGACTTGCTGGCGCCAAAATTGGGTACGACGCTCGGCGTTGCCATATGCACCTTCTTTTTCCACCCACATCGCGGTCGGCAGAATCAAGTCGGCGGCGCTGGCGGTCACCGTGGGGTAAGGATCGGAGACGACGATGAAATTGTCCGGATTACGGTAGCCGGGCCAGGTTTCTTCGTTCAAATTGGCGGCGGCCTGCATGTTGTTGTTGCACATAACCCAGTAGGCATTCAGCTTGCCGTCTTTCAACATGCGGTTTTGCTGCACGGCATGAAAGCCCGGTTTATCGGGGATGGTGCCTTCCGGCAGTTGCCAATGTTTTTCGGCGATGTCGCGATGTTCTTTTTTATCGACCACCATGTCGGCCGGCAAGCGATGCGAAAAGGTGCCGACTTCGCGGGCGGTGCCGCAGGCCGAGGGCTGGCCGGTCAACGAAAACGGACTATTGCCGGGCTCGGCGATCTTGCCGGTCAGCAAATGGATGTTGTAGATCAGGTTGTTGGCCCAAGTGCCGCGGCTATGCTGATTAAAGCCCATGGTCCAGAACGAGGTCACCTTGATGTTGGGATTAGCGTACAGTTCAGCCAACGCGATCAAATCTTTTTCCGGCACGCCGGACAGCGCGGCGGTTTTTTCCACGCTGTATTCGGCGACGAATTTTTTATATTCGTCGAAACTCATCGGCTGACCGCCGCCGACTTTGTCGGCATTCTTGGCGGCTTTTTCTTTGTCGTGTTCCGGCCGCAAGCCGTAGCCGATGTCGGCATTGCCGAGTTGGAAAGTGGTGTGTTTATCGACGAAGTCGCGATTAACCTTGTTTTGCTGGATGATGTAATTGGCGATGAAATTCAAAATCGCCAGATCGGTTTGCGGGATAAACACCAAACCGAGATCGGCCAGATCGAAGTTGCGATTGGTAAAGGTGGACAACACCGCCACTTTGACATGCTCGTCAGTCAGGCGCCGGTCGGCGATGCGCGACCACAAAATCGGATGCATCTCCGCCATGTTGGCGCCCCATAACACGAAGGCATCGGCATGTTCGATGTCATCGTAACAGCCCATGGGCTCGTCGATACCGAAAGTGCGCATAAAGCCGGCAACCGCCGAGGCCATGCAGTGGCGGGCATTGGGATCGAGATTATTGCTGCGAAAGCCGGCTTTCATCAATTTGCTGGCCGCGTAACCCTCCCAGACCGTCCATTGGCCGGAACCGAACATGCCGACGCTGGTGGGGCCTTTGCTCTTCAAAGCTTGCTTCCACTTATCGGCCATGATTTGAAAAGCCTGCTCCCAGGAAATTTCGGTGAACTCGCCGTTTTTGTCGTACTGGCCATCGGTCATGCGCAACAGCGGTTTGGTCAGCCGGTCCTCGCCATACATGATCTTGGACAAAAAATAGCCTTTCACGCAGTTCAAACCGCGATTGACCGGCGACGCCACATCGCCTTGGGTTGCTACCACCCGGCCGTTTTGCGTGCCGACCAACACGCTGCAACCCGTACCGCAAAAACGGCAAGGGGCCTTGTCCCACCGGATCATGTCGCGCTGTTGGGCTTCGGCGGCGGTGCTTAAGGAAATGCCGGCAGCAGCGGCAGTGGCTGCAACCGCGTTGATTTTGATAAATTCACGCCGGTTCAATTTCATAATACGGTTTCCTCGGGTTGGTAGTCGGTGTGGTGGTAAACAAGCGTGGCAGTCACTACGCCATCGATGTTTTGTAAAGCCACCAGGGTGCCGGCAATCACTTCATCATCCTTATGTTCAAACGTAACGACCATTTTGCCCGCCGGCGTCGCCAGATGGACTTCACAGCCTTGGGTAATGATTTGCTGCCGAACAAAGGCTTCGCGCTCGGGCCGAAATTGCACCAAAATGCCGACAATATTCATAAAACCTTAGCCTCGCTGATTTGAATGGATTGAGTTGGGCAAGGCGCAAAACAAGCGCCGCAACCGTTACAGCGTTCGGAATCGATCACAGGCAAAGCGGCACTACCAAGTCTAGGCTGTATTTCAATAGCTTGCTCGGGGCATTGCTCGCGGCACGTCATGCAGATAACGCCATTTTGGGCCAGGCAGCTTTCGTTGATCCACGCGACTAGGTTCCAAGGCGACGCGATGCTTAACGACAAGGCGCCAGGCTGGCAATGACTCACGCACGCTTGGCAAAAAGTGCATTCGCCTCTGGCGAAATCGACTTCGGGAAAACCACCGTCGCCTTTAAACAGAATACCGGTTTCGCAATGATCGATACATGCATTACAACGGCTGCAACGCTCGATAAAAACAGCTTCATCGTAAGCCCACGGCGGCCGAATTGGCGTATGAGTGCTTGCGAATTTGCCACGCAGAAAACGGCGCCGCTTGAGAATGTTTTCTGAATCTGACATCGACTGAATTTTTAACGAAGAGGCGGTTTGGAAGTTTTAAATAGTATCCCCCCAAAAAAAATACAAGCAAGCCGAATGAACGCGCGAGTCTATTTCGGTTGGGCAGCAAGCCTTAACAACGCAGAGGCAGACGAAAGCGGAAATTTTTGCTGGGCTGTTTTATCATGGTACCGACAAGGATGTGTTCGCTCCCGGGCTGGTCTCGGGCGTTTAAAACCGACAAGGATTTGCGATGCCTTCCTGTGCTGTGTTCATTCGGCTGTTTCCGGCCGTTTTCCATTTATTTTTTATCTGTTTGCTGGCATTGGTTTTTTCCAATCCTGTCTGTGCTGCCGCAACGGACGCCAACGATTTACCCATTCATCCCAATTCTGAGCAACCGGCGCTATTGCTGGAGCTGGGCAGCGCATCAGTTACTACTTCCCGATTGTTGCCCGGTGTGCAAGCCATTCAAGGCCAAGTCTTGCAAGACCCGCAAGCCGGTGTTAGTTGGCAAGTCGAGCCAGAAGCGGTCAACGTGCTGTATCCGGGCTTTGGCGAATGGCAAGCCACATTCCGTTTCAACGTAAACCAGCCTATCACCGCTAGTTTCCGATTCTGGGCGCGCTGGCGGCAGGGCGGCGATCCGACGGTGTGCCGGCAGACTTTTGCGATTTGGGCAGGACCGGATGTGAACCATCTGCAGCAACGCGGCAGCGTGCAGCTGATGCCCAAAGGCTGGGAATACGCCTGGCTGAGCAGTCCGGAACCCATTCAATTCAAAGCCGGCGACCGGGTCATCGAAGTGCGTAACAGCGGCGCCGGCCACGATGCCAAGGTGTTCGATGCGTTTTTGTTGGCTTCGCCGTGGGCAGAGTTGCCGGTTACGGCGACCGTCGAGCAACCGGCGCTGCTGCTGGAACTGGGCAAGGCGGCGGTTTTGTTTGCACTGCCGAAACCTAATCATCTGACGGCGGTGCAGGGCACGGCCGAGGCCGGCGCCAATACCGGCGCGTTGGCGATTGAACAGGACGAGGCTTTGTTATTCCATTCCGGATTTGGCGATTGGAGCGGCAGCTTCCGCTTTCCGTTGCCGGCGGACAGTAAACCCGGCCAATACCGGCTATGGGCGCGCTATAAAAGCGGCGGCGAGGTATCGCAGGTCAAACAAAACTTCATCGTCAAGGCCGGCGCCCAGCCCGATGAGTTGGCGATGCGCGGCGAATTTGCCTTGACCAACGCCACGCCCTGGGAATACCAATGGCTGCCAGCCGCCGAGACGGTGACTTTGTTGCCCGGCGACCGCTGGCTGACCTTGGAAAACAGCGGCAAAGCCGACGGCGCCAAGGTGTTCGACGCCTTTTTGCTGCAAATGCAGCAGCCGTTGGCCTCTGCAATGACCAGCGAGCAGGCGCAACTGCGCAACCGGTTTCTGGCGCTAACCCGCCCTGACGCCAAAGGCCCGCAGCGCTTGCTGGTACTGGACGGCAGCGGCGCGCACGGTGAGCGATTGTTTCGCGGCCTGGCCGCCGATGCGGCGCGAACGCATTACCAAAACATGCCGGTGAGTTACATGATCGGTCAAGCGGCCGAGACCATGGCGCACGACCTGAATCTGCCGAGCTTGCCGGCAGTAGTGCTCACCGACGATCATCACACCGTGCTGGGCGTGTTGACTGAACTGGCAGACGAAGGGAGCGTGGCAAAATTTCTGGCCGATCCTGACCGGCACGACTGGATGCCGCAACCTCTGGTAGTCGCGGCGCCAACGCCGGCGCCGTTAAAAAATGGCATCCCTGAGGCTTGGTTGATCGGCGGCTTGCAGGACGGGCAAGCCGGCCTGTCGGTGTTTGGCTTGGACACTGAAACTGTATTGAGGCCGAATCCCGATCAGCCCTATCTGAGTCTGGAAATGATGGGCGGCAAAATTCGCAACTGGCGGGTGGCGGCCACCGAAGCCAACGCCGAAACAACGCTTGCGGCCAGTACCGAACACGCCTACGGTTGGTCGCGCGGTACGGGCTATGCACAGTTGTATCTGCGCGCCGACCGTCTTGTGCATGCGCAATTGCATTTGCGCCAGTCCGGTATCAAAACGGCGGCCTGGCTGGATGGGCAGGCTTTGATTTTGGCGGACGATGCGCAACTGCCGGCTGGCTTCAAGCCTTCGCAGGAGGCTCAGTCCCAAGCCTTGCTGCACGGCTTGACCACCGAAGGCTTGCTGGCCACCGCCAACGCCGAGCGGCCACAAGTGCCGCAAGTGGCCGCCTTGAACCTGGCGCCCGGCTGGCATAGTCTGCTGGTGAAGCTGGTGATGCAGCACGACCAGGGCCAGCGCTTTTATTTTTCCGGGCTGTTCACCGATGTCGGCGGCAAACCGCTCGATGGTTTGCACACCCAAACCGCAGATCCCAATGCCGATCTGGCCTTGAACAAAATCGCCGCCAAACTCAGGCCGGTGATTTCCAATACTGCCCCGGCCAATCTGCCGCATCCCGGCGAGCCGATCAAAATCAGCGTCGATCTGCGCTGGCAGCCGATTCTGGAGGAAGCCAAACTGGACACGCCGCTGCCGCAATTCCCGGCCAAACTGCGCCTGTGGTTGGTCGATTACAACGGCAAACAAATCGCCGAGCGAGAAATCCGCGCCCGCTTCCCCGGCCAGGTCGAAGCCGATTTCGGCAAGCTCGACCAGCCCGGCTATTACGCGATTTATCCGTCGTTGTTCGCCGAAGACGGCCGAGTGATCATGGATTACCCGGCCGACGGCTTCAGCGTCGTCGCCGGCAACGCGGCTCAAAAGCAGCGGCTGGCGCACAAGAAAGTCTGGAACAACGATTACTATGCCTTGGCCGACGGCGACAAAAGCTTCAAACAGTCCGGTGGCTATTTTGTCTGGCTGGAGCGAATGGGGTTGTTTCGAAGCCTTGGCAGTTATCCGGGCTTTGAGTCGAAATATCGGCCATTGTGGGAGCAAGCCAAGCAGCGTGGTATTGAGTTTTTTGCCGATTCCTCCGGCGATAGCAACTGGCTTAACGACAAACCCGGCGATGGGAAAAACTTTGTCAATGCGGCGGCAGCATACACTCGCTATTTCAAGGCCACGAATGAAATAGACATTCGCCACGAGGCCGACTGGCAAAAGCTGCGCGAGCCGGCGCACTGGGTGGAACGGGCCAAATGGGAATACCAACAAGTCCATCAAGCCCGCAACAATGCGCATTATGTCGGTGGCAGTCTGGTCCGGCCGGGCGAGGGCGATTGGTTTAAACAGGTATTGCAACTCGGTTTGGATAATTACCAGGATGCCTGGGACGTACATGCCTACCCGCAACAAGCACCGCGTTTCGGTGGGCCGATCGGTAATGGCGCTAATGAGGACGAGCGCGGCGTACTGGCGGCTTATTTCAGCTTGGGCAAAACCAACAAATTACCGTTCTGGCTGGGAGAGACCGGCGCCAAGGCTATGCACGGCTTTAGCGGCCGGCGCTGGCAGGCGGAACAGGTGGCAAAAATCATCGCTTGGGTGAACAGCCGCCAGGATTATCTGGGTGTGGCGTTTTGCATCGCGCACGAATACGACCTGGCTTATGGTCGGATATGGGATTATTCGTTGGGCCACAAACCCGGCGAAGCGGCGCTGTACACAGCTAGTGCGTTGATTGACGGCCTGCCGTATCGGCCTGTGGACACTCACGACGCCAACGTCCAAGCAGGCTATTTTGGCGAGACCTTGATGATCTGGCGCGAACAAGGCGAGGGCGAATGGCCGCTGCAATTGGGTGCCCAAAAAGCCTGGGTGGCAGTAGATGTCGTCGGGCAAGTTCTAGACTTGGCGGTCGATAGCGCGGGCAAGGCCAGTGTTTCCATCTCATCCAGTCCCGTGTATCTGTTGCCGCGCGCTGATTATCTAAATTTGCTTCGCGATTAAAACCTGAGTTATTTATGCCGCCTTTGCAAGGAAAACGGCTTTTCTATCCAGCAAAATAGTGCGGCCGATGGCAATAAGGTAATAAGGAAGATCGGCAATAAACCAATCCAAAATATCAGTTCGCTGTCTTGATGAGGAGGGAGTAATTTGGCTGACACCATGAAAATGGCTTTTAATGACAGGCCATGAATTAAATAATAAGAATAACTCATGTTTCCCAGCCATCTAAGGTAGGGTAAGGTAAATAAATTATTGGTAAATCCTGATGTGCAAAAACATTCCAGGCAGAAAATAAAAAACAGCGTGTAAAGTAATAAATATTTAAACGAAATATTGATAGGGTAATAGCTGGATAGCCCGAATGATGCAATAGCTAATATTAAAGACAACAAGCCTATTGGCGGCACTTGTTTTAAATAACCTCTTTCGACGGTTTCGTATAAAACTATTCCGGCAACAAACATTAATAAACGAATCGGGCCATTATGATTATAAAAATAGCTAAACAATATAAGCGATGCCGATAAGAACAATAATATCCTATATCGTCTCGGCCAAGAGCGCAGCTTAAGTGTCGTTATTAGCAGCGGAATCAACAGGTAATAAAAAAACTCATAGCTCAACGACCAGGCCACGGTGATGATAGGAGTAATATCGAATAAACCGGGCATCAGCAAATAATTTTGCATCACGAAAACAAAGCCGCTTTTCCAGCCGAAAGGGATTTTCGATTCGGACGGAAATGCGAACGAAAGTGCCAGATAAATAATAAATACCACGGTAAAGGTCGGATAAATTCGCTGTATTCTTCGGTATAAATATTTTTTGAATTCGGTAGGCTTTTTTATCAGCATGCCGTAAATCAAATACCCGCTTAATACAAAAAACAAATCGACGCCAGTATTGCCTATGGTATGAATATTTTTCGCAATTTCGTGAGTGGTCGAACTTGTCAATAGCCACGGTTCTATTAACGTAACATAGTGAACCAGGAATACCAGGAACACCGCAAAGCCACGTATGCCTTCCATCGAGCGAATGGCGTTGTGGCCGACGTGGGATATTTCGAAGGTATTACGTATCCAGCTTGCTATGTTTATCATTTTTTAATATTTATTGCTTATATAGGAACTAATGAAAATTCTAATAATATACAGTCGTCGTTCCCGCGAAAGTGCGAGCCCAGTGAAATCAGAAAACTCGAAGTGCCGCGCCGTCTTATGACTGCCGCATGCGCGGAAATGACGATTTAGCGCCAGGTTAATAATTGTGAGTGCGGTGGCTAATAATGCAACAGTTTTGAGCAGGTGCCTGGTTTTTGCAACTTGCTAGTGTCCGTTCAACGCCTTAACAAATGATCTTTTTGTAAATTCACTTGGTCGGACTTCGTCCCGGCGCTAGACTTATAAAATTGCTAAACAGTATAGGATGGTCATGGTGACTAGTTCAAAGCAAACGCCCTTGCATGATTTACATCTGCAATTGGGTGCCAAGATGACCACGTTTGCCGGTTACCAAATGCCGGTGCAATATAAAAACGGCATCATTCACGAGCATTTACACTGCCGCAATAAGGCCGGGTTCTTCGATATTTCGCACATGGGTCAGTGCCGGGTATCGGGCGAACGCGCGGCGGAAGCGCTGGAAAAACTCACGCCCGGGGGCATCGCCGATTTAAAGCAGGGTGCGCAGAAATACACGGTGTTGACCAATGCTGAGGGCGGCGTAATCGACGACATCATCGTTACCCGCATTGAAGCCGGCTTATCCATCATCGTCAATGCCGGTTGCAAGGACAAGGATTTTGCTTATCTGCGCAGCCAGTTATCGCTGGATTGCCAATTCGAGGAGTTAAACGAATTAGCCTTGTTTGCCTTACAAGGACCGGGTGCTGCGGCGGTGATGGCCAAGTTTGCGGCGGAGGCTGTCGGGCTGAAATTTATGCAGGCTTGCGCGGCCGAGATTGCCGGGACTGCATGCCATATCAGTCGCAGCGGCTACAGCGGCGAAGACGGTTTCGAGATTTCCTTGCCGCAAGCCGATGCGGAACGGATTGCGCGTTTGCTGTTGGCGGAAGACGGTGTCGAACCGATTGGCCTGGGGGCCCGCGATACTTTGCGGCTGGAAGCAGGCCTGTGCCTGTATGGCCATGAACTCAACGAGACGATTACGCCGATAGAGGCGGGCTTGCAATGGATATTCAAAAAAGGCCACAGCGATTTTCCCGGCGCGGAAAAGATTCTGGCGCAACGGCAAAACGGCGCAGGGCGAGTCCGCGTCGGCTTACTGGTGGATGGCCGAATTCCGGTACGGGACGGCTGCGAGATAGTTCATCAAGATCAACAAGTCGGCACTGTGACCAGTGGCAGTTTCTCGCCCAGTCTGAATAGGCCGGTGGCGATGGCATTGCTGGACCGCCGGTTTGCCGGGCTCGGCACCGGATTAACCGCGCTGGTGCGGAACTCACCTGTGCCGGTCACGGTCAGTTCGCTACCTTTCGTTCCTCACCGCTACTTGAGAAAATAAGCCCATGCCTGCAAAACGCCCCCGTCTCGACCAGCTGGAAATGCGCGGTAATTTCATTCAGCGGCATATCGGTCCCAATTCTCGGCAAACTCAGGAAATGCTGGCCGAGCTGGGTTTGCAGGATCTGGAAGACATTGTCGGTCAAGTCATTCCGGCCAATATCCTCAATCATGAGCCGCTGAAACTTACCGGCACCATCAGCGAGCGGGCCGTCATTAAATATCTGCGCAAGATGCGCGAGCGTAACAAGGTGCTGGTGTCGATGATCGGCATGGGCTATTACGACACCATCATGCCGGCGGTGATCAAGCGTAACGTGTTGGAAAATCCCGGCTGGTACACCGCCTACACGCCTTATCAGGCCGAAGTAGGGCAGGGGCGGTTGGAGGCTTTGCTGAATTTTCAGCAAATGATCATCGATTTGACCGGCATGGACATCGCCAACGCCTCCCTGTTGGACGAAGCGACTGCGGCGGCGGAAGCGATGACCATGTCCCGGCGCCTGGCCAAAAGCCCGTCCAACACGGTGTTGATCGACAAAGACTGCCACCCGCAAACCATAGCGGTGGTGCAGACTCGGGCGGGTTCGCTGGGCTACGAAGTCGTCGTCGCCGATCCGTTCGACAATTTGGCGCAGCACGATTTCTTTGCGTTGATTTTGCAATACCCCGGTTCCAGCGGCGAAATCCGCGATCTGACCGAGGCGACTGCGATTGCGCACGGCAAACAAGCGCTGGTCACGGTAGCGGCCGACTTGCTGAGCCTGGTATTGCTAAAACCGCCGGCCGCTTTCGATGCCGACATCGCCGTCGGCAGCGCCCAACGCTTCGGCATGCCGATGGGTTACGGCGGCCCGCATGCGGCGTTTTTTGCGACCCGCGACGAGTTCAAGCGCTCGATGCCGGGCCGTTTGATCGGCGTTTCCAAGGATAGTCACGGCCAGATCGCGTTGCGGATGGCCCTGCAGACCCGCGAACAGCATATTCGCCGCGACAAGGCCACCAGCAATATTTGTACGTCGCAGGTGTTGCTGGCGGTGATTGCCGGTTTTTATGCGATTTATCACGGTGCGGAAGGGCTGCGGATGATCGCCGGCCGGGTGCATCGCTATGCGCAGATTCTGGCTGCCGGTTTGGTGCAAAGCGGCCATCAAGTACTTAGCCAGTGTTATTTCGATACCGTGCTGGTCAGCGTGCCGAATCGCGCCCGCCGCATCGCCGCGCAGGCGGCTGATGTGAATATCAATCTGCGGATTATCGATGCCGACACCCTGGGTATTTCCCTGGATGAAACCACCACCCGCGAGCATTTACGGACCCTTTGGAAGGTGTTCGCTTCGCCCATCGCCGAGTTGCCGGATATTGGTGCGCTGGATGCCACGTTAAACGAGTGCATATCGGATATGCTGTTGCGCGACGATGCGATTCTGCAAAACCCAGTGTTTAGTTTGTATCACTCGGAAACCGAGATGATGCGCTACATGCGCCGATTGGCGCGGCGCGATATTGCGCTGGATCGGGCGATGATTCCGCTAGGCTCGTGTACGATGAAACTGAACGCCGCCACTGAGATGCAGGCGATCTCGTTCTACGAATTCAACGCGATGCATCCGTTTGTGCCGCTGTATCAGGCGCAAGGTTATCAGCAATTGTTCGCGGAGCTGGAAGACATGCTCTGCGATTTGACCGGCTTCGATGCGTTTTCCTTGCAACCCAATGCCGGTTCGCAAGGCGAATACACTGGCTTACTGGTGATACGCAAATACCATCAGGTCAACGGACAAGGGCAACGCAATATTTGCCTGATCCCGGCTTCCGCGCACGGCACCAACCCAGCCAGTGCCAGCTTGGCCGGATTGACCGTCGTGGTGGTAGCTTGCGACGCGCAAGGCAATGTTAGTGTCGACGATTTACGGGCTAAAGCAGAGCTGTATCAGGATACCCTGGCGGCGCTGATGATTACTTATCCGTCCACCCACGGCGTTTACGAACAAGCGTTTCGCGAGATCTGCGACATCGTTCATCAACACGGCGGCCAGGTGTATATGGACGGTGCCAATTTCAACGCCTTGGTCGGTCTCAGCCGGCCCGGCAAGATCGGTGCGGACGTCGCGCATTTGAATCTGCACAAGACCTTTTGCATCCCGCACGGCGGCGGCGGTCCCGGCGTCGGGCCAATAGGCGTGGGCGCGCATCTGGCGCCGTATTTGCCGGACCATCCTCTGGTGGAGGGCGTCAACCCAGCCAAGGGTGAACACGGCACGGTCGGCACCGTATCGGCGGCTCCGTGGGGCTCGGCCAGCATCCTGACGATTTCCTGGGCCTATATTGCGATGATGGGCGCGACCGGTCTGCGCCGCGCTACCTTGGCGGCCATCATGAATGCCAACTACATCGCCCGCCGCTTGGCGCCGCATTACCCGATTCTGTACACCGATGCCAACGGCTGGGTGGCGCACGAATGTATCATCGATTGCCATCAATTCCGTAAAACCGCCAACGTCACCGTCGAGGACATCGCCAAGCGCTTGGTCGATTACGGTTTCCACGCGCCGACCGTGTCGTTCCCAGTGGCAGATACCTTGATGATAGAACCCACTGAAAGCGAGAATAAAACCGAGATCGACCGTTTCTGCGCGGCCTTGATCGCGATCCGGCAGGAGATTCAAGAGATCGAAGACGGCCTGGCCGATAGCCATAACAACGTGCTGCACAATGCGCCGCATACCCATCGCTTGCTGTTGGAAGAATGGACGCTGCCGTATTCCCGGCAAAAAGCCTTCTTCCCGGACAGCCATCAGCATGATGATAAATACTGGCCGCCGGTCGGCCGCATCGATAACGTCTACGGCGACCGTAACGTGATGTGCAGTTGCCCGACCGATTGGGCCGAACCGTTGGGAGGTTCTGCTGAGTAACGCCACGCAGGCCCTGGCCTTCGTCGATCTGGAAACCACCGGCGCCTCGGCTACCAAGGACCGTATTACCGAAATCGGCATCGTGCTGGTCGATGAAGACGGGGTGCGCGAATGGAACCAGTTGGTGCATCCGCAAACCCGTATCCCGCTGTTCATCGAACAATTGACCGGCATCAGCAACGAGATGGTCGCCGAGATGCCCAGTTTTGCGCAAGTAGCCGGCGAAGTGGCGGAATTACTGGAAGGACGCTTATTTATCGCCCATAACGCCCGTTTCGATTACGGGTTTTTGAAGAACGAGTTCAGTCGGGTGGGCATGACGTTTCGGCCGCAAGTGTTGTGTACCGTCAAACTGTCGCGGGCCTTGTATCCGCATTTTCACCGACATAACCTAGACAGCCTGATCGAACGCCACGGTTTGCAGGCCAAAGACCGGCACCGGGCCCTGGCCGACGCGCAATTGATTCATCAATTTTGGACCCAGGCCTACGAACAGTTTTCCGAGGAAACGGTCGATGTTGCCGTGCAGCGCTTGGTAGGTCGCTCCAGCCTGCCGTCCAATATCGATCCGTTATTGATCCACGATTTGCCGGAAGCGCCTGGCGTGTACCTGTTTTACGGTGAAAACGACTTACCGTTGTACATTGGCAAAAGCGTGAATATTCGTAACCGAGTATTGGCGCATTTCGGTGCCGATCATAAGAACAACAAGGAAATGAGTCTGGCCCAGCAACTGCGGCGCATCGACTGGATCGAAACCGCCGGCGAGTTGGGTGCTTTGTTGCTGGAAGCGCGCTTGATCAAAGAAAAAACCCCGGTCCATAACCAGCGCCTGCGCCGCAAAAGCGCCCTGTGTGCCTGGCAATTGCAACAACAGGGCGAACAGCTCAAACCGGTATTAAGCTGGGCCGGCGAATTGGATTTCGGCGCCCAGGACAATCTCTACGGCTTATACCACAGCCTGCGCGATGCCCAAAAAGCCTTGCGCGGCGTCGCTGAACAACATGGTTTATGCCTGAGCGTATTGGGCTTGGAGAAAACCGCTGCCGGTCGGCCATGTTTCGGTTACCAGATCAAAAAATGCCGCGGCGCCTGCGTCGGCACCGAAGCACCGCTGGCGCACGCTGCGCGGGTGTTGATCGCCATGCAAAAACTCAAACTCGCCGTCTGGCCTTATCCGGGTGCGATCGGCATCAGTGAAGGCGAGGAGCTGCATGTGATCGATCGCTGGTGTTACTTGGGCACCGCGAAAAACGAGGCGGAAATCGCGGAGTTATTGCAGGCCGGCGTTCCGGCGTTTGATCGGGACACTTACATGCTGTTGAGTAAGTCGTTGAAAAAGGCAGAGGTTGTGGTGCTGCCGCAAGCTTTATGCGTGGCGGGATGATTCCTCGTTCTCACGGAGGACCGTGGGAACCAGAAAACATAGGCCAAAGTCGAGGAACTTTACCATGGCCCATTTTTATCGCTTTCGCCAAGTATTCGATGTTATCTCATCAGGCGATTTTTGTTTGAAGGAGGCTTATCGCCCGTCGGGCAAGGAGGGCATGCTACCCATCGAGTGGACTAAGGCCATGGAAGAAATCCCCCAAGACCCGCCCTGGCCGCATTGCAAGGTGTTGCGTGCACCGTCGGTTCCGGCAGGTTACGAGCAGAGATACCACATGTTCAAGCTGAAGCCCGGTACGGCCATACCGGACTTTTACGGTCCCGGCGAACGTCTACTGGTGTCCGAAAGGGCGCGGGCGGTGCTGGAGACCTGCGACGATTTCGAGCACGAATACGTCGAAACGGAAATTCAGGACGAAAATCGGCAGCGGATCAATGAACAACCCTATTACTTGTTGAGTGTCAGACGTTATTTAAGAATCGACGAACTGGGTGAAAAACTCAATAAGAGCCTTATACCGTTTTCCGCAGATGCATATGAAGAGGATTACTTGCCCGTCCTACAGAACCACCCCGAGCTGATGGAAAAAGTGGCGCAATTGCCGTTGTGGCGGCATCGCTTGAATGAGTCTGTGGTTTATATGAGCGAGCGAGTGCTTACCACTTTGCGGAATGCAGGCCTAACCGGCCTTAACGAATACAGTGACCTAATAGGCGAACCCGGCGAAACTATCACCCGCTTCGAAGTCCGATAACCGAATATCGATACTGTTCCTCAAACCTAGGTCGGGGACTGCAACGAGGTAAAAATCCAAGCGTTTAACTCTAGTTAAGTACAGCACCATTTTCTGGTTCCCACGCGCCGCGTGGGAACCAGATAAAAAGCCGAGGCCGTACACTTGGTGCCAAAGCCAGGGTTGCCGGCTGTGCAATCAGGTAAAAATCTAAGCGTTTAACTCTAGTTAAGTACGGCGCCATAGGAAACTTGTTAATCCGTTATGCCTGTTGAGGTCATACCAATAGCGTTTGGCGGTATTTTGATGCCAGCCAATATCCAGCGCATTTCAGTTTCGCTTCATCGGAATGCTGCTATTATCAATCTTAAACGACAGACTGTTAATTTAACTGTTCGACTCCAGACCAGCCGATGTCCGAAAAAACCATCAAGTACGCCGAACTTGTCGATCTTGTCAGTCTGCAAACGCTGATGGACGACTTGCATCGGGTGATCGGCATATCAAACGCCATTATCGACACCGACGGCATCGTCATCACCAACGCAGGTTGGCAGGATGCCTGCGTGAAATTTCATCGCGTCAATCACGATACTTGCAGCAATTGCATAGAAAGCGACACCGCTTTGGCCGAAAAAATGCTGCAAGGCGAGACATTTGCGATTTACAAATGCCTGAACGGTCTGGTGGATTCGGCCATGCCGATTATCGTCGACGGCCAGCATGTCGCCAATATTTTTACCGGCCAATGTTTTATTGAGCCGCCCGATCTGGAGTTCTTTCGCGGTCAGGCTCGGCATTGCGGGTTCGAGGAAAACAGCTATCTGCAAAGCATCAGCAAAGTGCCGGTCATTCCGAAGCAGCGGCTGGAAACCATTACCAAAATGTACGCGCAACTCGCGCAAGCCTTTGCCAAGCACGGCGCGGACCGTTTAAGGCAAAAGCAGGCCGTGGCGGAATTGGCGGAACTGAATAACGAACTGAATCGGCGCGTCGAAGAGCGTACCGAGCAGTTGATTCAAAACAATCAGCAATTGTTGTCCGAAAAACGTGCCTTGGCCGCTAGTGAAGCGCGCCTGTCGGCCTTGTTCAAGAATATGAGCAGCGGTGTGGCGGTATACCGAGCCAGCGATGATGGTCGGGATTTCATTATTATCGGCTTCAACAAGGCTGCGGAGCGGATCGAAAAAATCACCCGCAAACAGTTAATCGGTAAAAAGCTTACCGAGATGTTTCCGGGTATATTCGAGTTCGGTTTGCTGGATGTGCTGCGGCGAGTAGCCAAAACCGGCGAGCCGGAAGCTTTTCCGCCGGCGTTTTACCGCGACGAACGGATTCAAGGCTGGCGGGAAAATTATGTGTATAAATTGCCCGGCGGCGAAATTGTCTCGATTTACAACGATGTCACCGAACGCAAGCTGGCGGAAAAGGCCTTGCATTTGACGCAGTTTTCCGTGGATAGGGCGACCGAATGTTTGTACTGGGTGGCGGCCGATGGTCGGGTCCAGTTCGTCAATAACACCGCTTGTCAAATTTTGGGTTACAGTCGGGAGGAGTTGCTCGATTTTTCGATCACGGATATCGACCCGTATTTTCCCGCCAAACATTGGCCCGAGCATTGGCAGGAACTGAAACAAAAGGGTTCGCTGAAGCTGGAAACCATGCATCGCTGTAAGGACGGCCGGGAAATTCCGGTGGAAGTGGCCGCGAACTATTTGGTCTTCGAAGGGCTGGAATATAACTGCGCGTTCGTGCGCGACATTAGCGAACGTAAAGCCCTGCAAGCGGAACTGGAACGCCAGGCTCGCATCGATTATCTGACCGGCATCGCCAATCGCCGCTATTTCATGGAGCAGGGCGAAGCGGAGTTGGCGCGTAATGATCGTTACGGCAATCCCTTGTCTGTTTTGATGCTGGATATCGATTATTTTAAAGCCGTCAACGACAACTACGGCCACGCGGCGGGCGATCAGGCCTTGCAAAAACTGGGTTGCATTTTGGTGGAGGTGCTACGGGAAATCGACATCCCCGGGCGCATGGGCGGCGAAGAGTTTGCGATTTTGTTGCCGGAGACCGGCTTGCTGAAAGCCATTGAAGTGGCGGAACGGCTGAGAAGCGTGGTGGCTAACAGCAGCATTATTGTGGAATCCGAGCAAGAGCTTTGCTTTACCGTGTCAATTGGTGTGGCCACCCTGACGGATAAAAACAGTAACATCGGCGATTTGCTGAATCTGGCCGATAAGGGTTTGTATCAAGCTAAACATAGCGGCCGGAATAAAGTCTGCAGCTTTTCGCCGCAATAAAAAATTCCTTCTCCTTTATGCCCTTTGGGTATTTATGCCCTGCGGGTGCGGCTGGAGAAGAGTTGGTGTACTTCGTGAACAGTCACCAGGATTTTAAGAAAGGTCTCAATTGCGGACGGATTCGATATATTCAGCCAAGGCCGCCACCGAAGCGAAGATTTTTATCACGTCATCATGCTCGGCATCGATTTTTACCTGATACTTTTTGCGTATCGCCAACCCCAGCTCCAGGGCGTCTATCGAGTCCAGGCCCAAGCCGTCATTGAACAGCGCGGCATTGCTGTCTATATCCGCCACATCGACATCTTCCAGCGCCAGCGTGTCGATAATCAGGTGTTTTAATTCAGTTTCCATCTCGCTCATGGCGTTCTCGTTGTTGGGTAAAATAATCCTGTAAATACTGCGTTAAACGCCGCACCGCTATCGAACGTGGTTGTAGTTCCCGGAAAGTCTGCAATTCGACATCGTCGCCGACGATCATCCGCAAATGAAAACGCCGCCGCGGAATTTGGTACCAGGCTTGGGTTTTGGTCAGGGTGCTGGGCATGCAAGTCAGTGTTACCGGGGTGATTATACTACCGGCTTGTAAGGCAATGGCCGCCGCGCCGCGTTGAAAGCGATAAGGCTGGCCCGGCACCGAGCGGGTGCCTTCCGGGAAAATCAGCATAGCGCCGCCGTTTTGCAGCCAGGTCGCGCAATAGTTGATCATGGTTTCGGAATCGGCGTTGCTGATATAGCCGGCGTTCAAGATTGGCCCGCGCATGGCCGGGTTATGCCATAGGCTGGCCTTGACGATGCAATTGGCTTGCTTGATCCGGCTGAGTAGAAAGACCACGTCCACCAGCGTCGGGTGATTGGCGACAATCAGCTGGCCGGGACGGTTGAGTTTTTCCAGGCCGATCACTTCGTACGTCATCACGCCCAGTCTGTGCATCAAGCCGATGAAGACATAAAAGCTTAGATGGACGGTATATTGGGCGCGGCAGGCTTTTTCGGTACGGTTGCCCGGCCATATCGCCAACAGCGGAAACACCAGCAGCCAGAGTAAAACACCGCCGATACCGAAACAGGTAAAGCTGATGGCCGTTGCCAGCAAGCGCCAGCCGAAGTCGAGTTTTTTTATCAGTGTTTTTACCATTGCCAGCCGCGGACCTGCTCGTCGAACTGCAACATAGTCCGGTCGGCGAGCAGGAATTTGATAAAGGCCGGCAATTGTAGCGGTTGCTCGCCATGCTGACGAGCCGTTGACGATAAATCCAACTGCACTGCTAACCCTGTTCCGCGAGTCGCCAGCCGTTGAGAATAGGCTGAGGCTGGGCTTTTATATACAACCCGGTAGCGGACGGGAATCCTCTTTACTGAACTGCGGCAAGGTAGCGAAGGCTTCTTTCAGTTTTTCGTGCCACATCTTGCGGATTTTGCTCAAATACTCGTTATCTTCCTGAAAGCAGTAATATTCGTCCAAAACCAGGCTGTCCCGGTGGTAAATCAATAACTCCACCGGCGCGCCAACGCTGGCGTTGCTGCGCATCGTCGAATCCATCGAAATCAAACAGCAGCGGCCGGCCTCGTGCAGTGAAGTGTCGATTTTTAAAAATCGGTCCAGCACCGGTTTGCCGTATTTGTTCTCGCCGATCTGCAAATAGGGCGTTTGCCGGGAGGTGGTGATGCAATTGCCTTCAGGATATACCAAATAGGCGCCGTGCGGCTCCTGGCCGATTTGTCCCGCCAGGATAAAAGTAGCGGACGGATTGAAGCTGCTTTGGCCGGCATCCACATGGCGGCGCTGTTTTTCGACGCTGATCCGCCCCAGATATTCGGCCGCTTCAGACAGATAATTGACCGTGTCCAGATTAACTGCGGTCTCTTCCTTCATATCGCGCTTCAGCTGATCGATCACGGCCTGGGTGGTAGCCAGATTGCCGGCGCTGAGCAACACGATCTTTCGGTCCGAGGCGGTGCAAAACGCGTGCATCTTGCCGTAAATGCTGACATTGTCGATGCCGGCGTTGGTTCTGGAATCCGAAGTTAATACCAGTCCGTCTTTTAGAGAGACAGCAATACAATAAGTCATACGCTCTGTGCCTGAAAATAGGGTTACTGGCAGTGTACTAAAGAAGCCGCGCAAAGGCCAAGGCCGGTATCGATTAACTGTCGGGGTAAGTTGTCCCATTCACCGTCGGGCTGGCTTTAAGTATACTGACCAGAAACGTTCACATTAGCTTTAGGTAGGTCATAGATGATCAGTAAACCAGGCCTGATTGCCACCGGCGCATTGGCTGTCGTTGTCCTTGTCGCCACGGGTTTTTATCTCAGGGACGGGAACCAGCGTAGCGATACCTTGACCTTATACGGCAACATCGACATTCGCCAGGTGGAACTTAGTTTTCACGATCCCGAACGCGTGGAGCAGATCCTGGTTCAGGAAGGGGAACGGGTCAAACGCGGCCAGTTGTTGGCCGCGCAAGCCTTGGAGCGGTTTCAATACAGCCGCGATCAGGCCGTGGCCAAAGTCCAAGTGCAACAACATCAGCTGGATAAACTGTTGCATGGCTCGCGGCCGCAGGAAATCGGCAAGGCCGGCAACGATGTCAAGGCGGCGGAAGCCGCAGTTGTGTTGGCTAAAAAAGAGCTGGCTCGTTTACAGGTGCTGGTCAAGCGCAAACTAAGCTCCACCGAATCGTTGGATCGGGCGCAAGCCCAATACGATGGGGCCAGGGAGAATCTGCAAGCCTTGAAACAACAATATGCGCTGACCCAAATCGGCCCGCGCCGCGAAGATATCCAGGCGGCCCAGGCGCAACTGCAAGCCGATCAGGCCGCCTTGCAGTTGGCCGATAAAGTCTTGGCCGATGCGCGTTTGTATGCGCCGCAGGACGGCGTGGTCCAAAACCGCATCCTGGAGCCCGGCGATATGGCCAGCGCCCAAAAGCCGGTATTGACACTGGCCTTGCGCGATCCGCTGTGGGCGAGAACCTATGTGGCCGAATCTGATTTGGGCCGGCTACGTTACGGCCTGCCCGCCAGTCTGGCCAGCGACAGTTTTCCGGACAAAAGCTACCGGGGCTGGGTGGCGTATATTTCGCCGACTGCGGAATTTACGCCCAAGACCGTGGAAACCACCGAACTCAGAACCAGCCTGGTCTATCAGGTGCGGATCTATGCCTGCGACCCCAGCGATCAGCTAAGGCTGGGGATGCCGGTTACGGTAACGATAGACACTAGTAAGACGCCGATGAACCAGCCGGGCTGCGAAAACCTACCGTGAATGCAACACTGCCCGCCGCAGTTCAAACGCCTTTAGTCTTCACGTCGGTAAGCAAACGCTTTACCGCCGGCAATCGCGTCGTTTCGGCTTTGCAGGATATTTCCCTGAGCCTGTCGCTAGGGCAAGTCACGGCCCTGGTCGGCCCGGACGGCGCCGGCAAAACTACCTTGTTGCGCTTGGCCGCCGGCCTGTTGTTGCCCGACAGCGGCAGCATAGCGAGTTTTGGTTTGAATACTGCCGCCGCCGGCGAGCAGCTGCACCGCCTGATCGGCTATATGCCGCAGCGCTTCGGTCTTTATGAAGACTTGAGCGTGCTGGAAAATCTCAATCTCTATGCCGACCTTTACGGCATTTCGCAGCAGGACAGGCAAAACCGCTTCGCCGAGCTGATGCGCATGACCAATCTGCAAAAATTCAATCAACGTCTGTCCGGCCAACTGTCCGGCGGTATGAAGCAAAAACTGGGTCTGGCTTGCACCTTGCTGAATCGGCCCCGCTTGTTGGTATTAGACGAGCCGTCGGTCGGTGTCGATCCCTTGTCGCGCCGCGAGCTGTGGCAGATTATCGCCATGCTGGTGCAGGAGTTCGGTACCACGGTGTTGCTCAGCACCGCCTACATGGATGAGGCGGAGCGCTGCCAGCAGGTGGTGTTGCTGGACCGGGGCCAAATTCTGCATCAAGACGCGCCAGCCGGATTTCATCGCCTGGCCGACGCTTGCAGTTACCAGCTGTCCAGTCCGGTCCTGGGTAAGCGCATGCTGCAGCAACGCTTGCAGGGGCAACCAGACCTTATCGACTCGGTGGTACAGGGTGATGCGGTACGGGCGGTGGCCCGGCCGGGTAGCCGGCCCGATTGGCAAGCTATCTTTCGCTTTGCCGAACAAGTGCAAATTAAACCGGTGCCGCCGCGTTTGGAGGATGCTTTTATCATGTTGCTGCTGGCCCGGCACGACGATAAGTCGCCAGCGGAAACCGCCTGTTTTGTACCCGGCAATGGTTCGCGGTTTTTGGCGACGGAGCAACCGGCGGTCATCGAAGTCGAGCAAGTCGATCGCTGGTTCGGCAGTTTTCAGGCGGTTAAAAAGCTGTCGTTTGATGTGCGGCATGGCGAGATTTTCGGTTTGCTCGGTGCTAACGGCGCCGGCAAGACCACGACTTTCAGAATGTTGTGCGGCTTGCTGCCCGCCAGTAACGGCCGCTTGCGGGTGGCTGGCCTGGATTTGCGTAAGGCCGCCGCCCAGGCCAGGGCCCGGCTGGGCTATATGTCGCAGAAGTTCTCGTTGTACGGGCAATTGTCGGTCAAGCAAAACCTGGAATTTTTCAGCCATGCCTACGGTTTGCGTAATCGGCACCGGCTGGAACGCATAGCCTGGGCGTTTCAAGAGTTTGATCTGACTGATTTTGCCGACACCAACAGCGTCGATCTGCCGCTGGGTTACAAACAACGTCTGGCGCTGGCTTGCGCGCTAATGCACGAGCCCGAGATTCTGTTTCTCGACGAGCCTACCTCCGGCATCGACCCCTTGGCGCGCCGCGAGTTTTGGACCCGTATCAACAGTCTGGCGGCGCAAGGCGTGACGATATTGGTCACCACGCATTTCATGGAAGAAGCCGAATATTGCGACCGGCTGTTGATCATGCGCGAGGGCGACATCCTGGCCGCCGGCACGCCGGCCCAGATCAGAAACCGTAGTCACTCCGCCGACCAAGCACCGGCCGACACGATGGAAGAGGCTTTTATCCGGCTGCTGGAAATCACGGGAGAGGCAAACGGATGAACGCCGCCTGCCAACGCCTGTTGGGCTTGATCCGCAAGGAGTTTTTACAAGTGCTGCGCGATCCCAGCAGTCTGGCGATTGCCTTTGCGATGCCGGTGTTTTTGTTATTGCTGTTCGGCTACGGGGTGTCGCTGGATGCCCGCCATGTGCCGATTGGCTTGGTCGTGGAGCATGTCTCGCCGGAATCGCGTAGTTTTAGCGCCGGCTTCGATTATTCGGACTATTTTCAAGCGCATTACTTCCGCGACCTGCGCGAGGCCAGACAGGCCTTACTAAGCCGAAAAATCAATGCCATCGTGCATTTGCAGGCCGATTTCGAGCGGCGGCTAAACGCTAGCGAGCCGGCGCCGATTCAAGTCATCGTCAATGGCGTCGATGCCAATACCGCCCGCCTGACCAGCGGCTATGTGCAGGGCGTTTGGGAGACCTGGATCAACGCCCGGGCAGAATCGCAAGGTCTAACGCCGATGCGGGCGGTGCAGTTGGAAGCGCGGGTCTGGTACAACAGCGGTTTGCGCAGCCGCAATTTTCTGGTGCCGGGCTTGATCGCGGTGATCATGACCCTGATCGGCGCGTTGCTGACTGCATTGGTGATGGCCCGGGAATGGGAGCGCGGCACGATGGAGGCGTTGATTTCGACGCCGGTCAGCGTCCGCGAAGTGCTGCTCGGCAAATTGATTCCGTACTATTTGCTGGGCATGGGCGGCATGTTGCTGTCGATAGGCATGGCGGTGTTTTTATTCCAGGTGCCGCTGGTCGGTTCCTTGTGGGTGTTGCTGCTGGCCGGAACCCTGTTTCTATTAGCGGCGCTGGGCATGGGCTTGCTGATTTCGATAGCCGCCAAAAATCAGTTTGTGGCCGGGCAGATCGCCATCGTCGTGACATTTCTACCGGCCTTCATCTTGTCCGGTTTTATTTTCAATATCGACAGCATGCCGTGGCCGGTGCAACTGTTTACCCACTTGGTGACGGCTCGTTATTTCGTGGCAATTTTGCAGACCGTATTCCTGGCCGGCGATATTTGGGAGGTCATCTTGCCGAATGCGTTGGCCTTGTTGCTAATGGCCTTGGCGTTTTTGGTCCTGGCCTTGTGGCGGGCGCCGCGCCGCCTGGAGTGACGAGTATGTGGTGGCGCATCCAGGCTTTATTGATTAAGGAATTCCTGAGTCTGCTCAAGGATAAAAAAAGCCGCTTTGTATTGATCGTGCCGCCACTGGTGCAATTGTTTGTGCTCAGTTACGCCGCCACTTACGATCTGAACCAACTGCCGATAGCGATTTACAACGAAGATAGAGGTAATGCCGCCCGCGACCTGATCGCCCGCTTCAACGGTGCGCCGGCATTTCGGGAAGTGCTGCGTATCGAGCGTCAGGCGCAAATCGCCGAGGCCCTGGACAGCAAGCAGGTGTTGATGGTCCTGCATATCGGCCCGCAATTCAGCCGCGATTTGCTTAGCGGCCGGCAGCCGGCGGCGGTGCAGATTTTACTGGACGGCCGCGACTCCAATACCGCCCAGATTGCGTTGGGCTATGCCCGCAGCGTGGTCAGCCAGTTCAACAGCGATTGGGTGCGTCAGCACAACCAAAGCGGGCCGCCGGCGGAATTGCGCGTCAGGGCCTGGTTTAATCCCAATCTGGAAAGCCGTTGGTTCATCGTGCCCGGCATCGTCGGCTTGCTGACCCTGGTGGTGACGATGACGGTCGCTGCGTTGTCGGTTGCTCGCGAGCGGGAGCAGGGCACTTTCGATCAACTGCTGGTGACGCCGTTTACGCCGACGGAAATTCTGATCGGCAAAGCCATCCCCGGCTTGATCATCGGCATTGCCGAAGCATCGTTCAGTATCTTCATGGTGGTGTTCTGGTTTCAGGTGCCCTTGTTAGGCAGCCTGGCGGCGCTGTATATCGGCATCGTGTTGTATGTATTCTCGGTGATCGGCGCCGGCCTGATGATTTCCTCGTTATCGGTAACGCAACAGCAGGGCCTGCTGGGCGGCTTTTTACTGATAGTGCCGGGTGTGATTCTCTCCGGCTACGCCACGCCCATCGAGAACATGCCGGAGTTGGTGCAGCATTTGACGCTAATCAACCCGCTCCGCTATTTTTTGATCATCATCCGTGGCGTGTTTCTGGAAGGTCTGGGTGTGGACGATTTAGTCGATCAATACTGGCCGCTGGCGCTGATCGGTTTGTTCTGCTTGAGTTGCGCCGGCTTGCTATTTCGCAAACGTATGTACTGAACCACGCCTGGTGTCTGTGTTGCCGGTGGAATTGCCCGGTTTTAGGCCTTCGGCGCTTTGTCCAAATCCTTACAATCGGCCGGCGGGGATTGTGTCGTTACAAACATTAGGCGGTCTCATTTTGGGGCGTTTGGTGGTTAATATTAAAAAAACATTTATATATCAGCAATTTAAATTGATTTCATAACTGGCATGGCCTGTGCTTTCTCACTGTATAACCAATCAAGTGAGGTGAAGAATATGGAACTGCCAGTAATAAACGAAACTCCAGCAGCAAGCGCAGGCGGCTGCTCCTCCCATTCTTGCGGCACAAGTGATGATCAACTCGGCCATTTATCCGACGAGATTCGCTCCAAGGTAGAAAACCATCCTTGTTACTCGGAAGACGCTCATCATTACTTTGCCCGCATGCACGTCGCGGTCGCGCCGGCTTGTAACATTCAATGCCACTACTGTAACCGCAAATACGATTGCTCCAACGAGTCACGTCCAGGTGTTGTTTCCGAGTTGCTGACGCCCGATCAAGCCGTGAAAAAAACCATGGCGGTGGCGGCCAACATTCCGCAAATGACCGTACTGGGCATCGCCGGCCCTGGCGATCCATTGGCCAATCCGGAGCGGACTTTCGAAACTTTCCGCCGTCTGAGCGCCGAAGCACCGGATATCAAACTGTGCGTTTCCACCAACGGTCTGGCCTTGCCGGAATCGGTCGAGGAATTGTCCAAACACAATATCGACCACGTCACGATCACGATCAACTGTGTCGATCCTGAAATCGGTGCGCAAATTTATCCTTGGATTTTCTGGGAAAACAAGCGCATCAAGGGTGTGAAAGGCGCGAAGATTTTGATCGAGCAGCAACAAAAAGGCCTGGAAATGCTGGCTGCCAAAGGCATTTTGGTCAAGGTCAACTCGGTGATGATCCCTGGCGTCAATGACAAGCACTTGGCCGAAGTCAGCAAAATCGTCAAAGCCAAAGGCGCTTTCCTGCACAACGTGATGCCTTTAATCGCGGAAGCTGAACATGGCACATTCTACGGTGTGATGGGTCAACGTGGTCCGACTCAAGATGAATTGATGGAACTGCAAGACTCCTGCTCCGGCGACATGAATATGATGCGCCATTGCCGGCAATGCCGCGCCGACGCGGTCGGCCTGTTGGGCGAAGACCGTGGCGACGAGTTCACGATGGATAAAATCGAGAGCATGGAAATTGACTACCAATCGGCGATGGAAAAACGCAAGGTCATTCACGAAGCGATCGCTGAGGAAATGCATAGCAAGCGCGCCGCGAAGGTGGAAAAAGCCGCCAGCCATGCCGAAGAGCCCAAGCTGAACACCCGTCCGGTGTTGATGGCCATCGCTACCAGCGGTCAAGGCGTCATCAACATGCACTTCGGGCATGCCAAGGAATTCCTGATCTACGAAGCATCCCCGAACGGCGTGCGCTTCATGAGTCACCGCAAGACCGATTTGTATTGCGGCGGCGACGATACCTGCGGCGACGGCGAGAGCGTATTGCAACAAACCATTCGCTCCCTGGCCGGCTGTGAAGCGGTGTTGTGCTCCAAAATCGGCTACGAACCTTGGGACTTGCTGGAAAAGGCCGGCATCGTGCCTAACGGCGAGCATGCGATGGAGCCTATCGAGGAAGCCGTGATGGCGGTTTATAAGGAAATGGCGGCGGCCGGCAAGCTGGACGAAGCGACAACCGAAGAACGGGCGACTGCCTAATCCGAATTTCCTCTCCTGCGTGGGAGGGTTGGGGTGAGGCGGATCAAAACAAAGGCTTCTGCTTTTTAAATTCTCCTCTCCCCAGCCCTCTCCATCAGGAGAGGGAGGTTGTTAGAAATGATTAACCATCGAATCCAAAGGTAACGTCATGGCCTTACAAATTATCGAATCCTGCGTCAACTGTTATGCCTGCGAGCCGTTGTGCCCCAGCAAGGCGATCTATATGTCCGAAAAAACCGGGCATTTCAGGATCAACCCGAAAAAATGCACCGAATGCGAAGGCGATTTTAAAGATACGCAATGCGCCAGTATCTGTCCGATCGAAGGCGCCATTCTCGACGCGCTAGGCGTCCCGATTAACCCGCCCGGCTCATTGACCGGTATTCCGCCGGAAAGAATGGCTGAAGCGATGGCGGAACTACAAGCACATTGACGGCCATGGCCACCGTGCATTTCTATGAAAAGCCGGGCTGCTTGAACAATACCCGGCAAAAGCAGTTGCTGAGTGCCGCCGGCCATTTGCTGGTGGTTTACGATTTGCTGCAACAGCCATGGGGCAGGGAACCGGGCAAGTTGCGCTCGTTTTTCGGCGACATGCCGGTCGCGGACTGGTTTAACCGCAGCGCGCCGGCTGTCAAACAAGGGTTGGTCGATCCAAATACTGTCAGCGAAGACGAAGCTATAGCGCTGATGGTGGCGCAGCCGTTGTTGATTCGGCGGCCTTTGATGGAGGTCAACGAACAGCGCGTCTGCGGTTTCGACCAACAACAGGTCGATGCCTGGTTGGGCTTGGCTGCCTTGGCTTCGCAAAAGGATTTGGAAACCTGTCCCAAGCAGTCGCGCGCCGAGGCCTGCAAGCCATGAACAGCGTCAGATTGGAGAGCGAAGACGGCGTACCGCTTGCGGTGGCCTTGTCCGAACGCGTGCATTGGGTCGGCGCGCTGGACCCGAACCTGCGCACCTTCGACATCATCCTGAAGACCGCCAACGGTACGAGTTACAACGCTTATGTGATTCGCGGCAGCGAAGGCGTCGCCGTAATAGACACCGTCAAGGAAGGCTTTGCCAACGACTTTTTCGCTCGTCTGGAAAGCGTCGCCGATTACTCGGAAATCAAGGTCATCGTCCTCAATCACTTGGAACCCGATCACACCGGCGCCTTGCCGGAGTTGATGAAACGGGCCCCGCAAGCCCAGCTGTTCATTTCCCAAAAAGCCCAGTCCATGCTGAAAGGCCTGCTGAAGCAGGACGAGTTGAGCTTTACCCCCGTGCTGACCGGCGACAAGGTGTCGCTGGGCGACCGCAGCCTGGAGTTTTTGCACACCCCCTATTTGCATTGGCCGGACACGCAATGCACCTATGCGCCGGAAGAGGCGATGTTGTTTTCCGGCGACGTATTCGGTTGCCACTTTTGCGACAACCGTTTGTACAACGACAAGGTCGGCGATTTCCGTTTTTCCTTCGAATATTACTACGCCCACATCATGCGGCCGTTCAAGGAATATGTGGTCAGGGCTTTGGAACTGATCGAACCCCTGCCATTGAAATTGATCGCGCCCACCCACGGGCCGATATTGCGCGACCGCCCGCAGCATTACATCCAGCGTTACCGGCAATTATCCAGCCCGGCGCTGCATAACGAACTCAGGCCCAATCAAAAAACCCTGCTGATTTTTTACATCAGCTCTTATGGCAACACCCGGCGGATGGCGGAAGCGATTTATCAAGGTGCGATGCAAGTCGAGGATGTACGGGTATCGCTTTACGACCTGGAAGGCGGCGAGGTATCGCCGTTTGTCGATTTGATCGAAGAGGCCGACGGTCTGGTGCTGGGTACGCCCACCATCAACGGTGACGCGGTCAAGCCGATTTGGGATTTGTTGTCCTCGCTGACCGTGGTCAATCTGAAAAACAAACTCGGCGGCGTGTTCGGCTCTTACGGCTGGACCGGCGAAGGCGTGCGCCTGGTGGAAGACCGCTTGCGCGGCTTGAAGCTGCGCGTGCCGATCCAGGGTCTGCGCGTGAAGCTGATTCCGACCGACGACGAGATACTCGAATGCAAGGCCTTCGGCTTGGAACTGGCTCAGGAATTGACCGGCGCTAGAGAGTCGAGAGTGATTAATTTTGCGGACCTGTAAACCGGATTAAACAGACGCTTGCTATTGGGCCTACAGCGGTATTCGTAGGCTAAACCGATCCAAGGACGTGTCGGTGACCTCATCGGCCGCAAGGCCGGTGAAAATCAGGAATCGTTTCGATTCCAAACCGGCGGTCCTCAGATTAGAGGCTGCCGAGATTACTTTCAATACCTTATGGAGTTTTTACAATGGCCAAAGCGACCATTACATTTGAAGATATAAACGTGACTGTTACCGTCCCCGCCGGCACCCGGGTTATCGAGGTTTCCGAGAAAGTAGGTTCCGGCATTACGTACGGTTGCCGGGAAGGCGATTGCGGAACCTGCATCATGAAAGTGACTGCTGGTTGGAATAACCTGACAGAGCCGTCAGTACTGGAAGACAAAATTTTGCGGGAAAACATGGCGGGTAAACACAACCGTCTGGCTTGCCAAGCGCAAGTATTGGGCGGCGAAATTTCCCTTAAACCAGTATAAGTAACGCAAAAGGAGTAACACATGGCATTAGTAACATTTACCAGTCCCGAATATCGGGACAAAACCGTTTACGCCGTTGCCGGCAGTCACACCCAGACTATTTTGAAGCTGGCTCTGGAAAACAAGATCCCCATTAATTTCGAATGCGAAGACGGCGAATGCGGCACTTGCGTGGTCCGCGTCACCAGCATCGATAAAAAAATGGAACGCATGGGTGGCACGATGACCGAGAAGGAAAAATCCCTACTCAAACAAATCGGTAAAGTCACTACCGAACAGCTGGAGCAAATGATCGTCGACGACCTGCCGCCGGAATGGCGTCTGGCTTGTCAGATGATCGTTAGGGATGAAGATATTCGCGTCGAATATTAATCGTCTGCGTCGTCGTTAAAAAGGCCGGAGAATCGAGTATGAGTTGCACACTTAGCATGGCACCGAACGATAGGGTAGAGCCCTCGGTTATCAAGTCGCGGCAACACATTTATCAGGATCTGATGGCCCGTGCCGACCAGTCGCCCAACAGCGTCTGGTTGGCGCAAATCATCGCCAGTTGGAGTGTCGGCGATGGGGTACTTCCCGACAGCCTGGGCTTGAGCCCGGCACAATTTCAACAACTGATCGACAGGTATTTCCCCGGCTATCCCTTGGCGTCGCAAGCCTGTTCCGGTAGCAGTTTGGATTACAGTCGCATGTTGGAAAAACAGGATTTGGAAATCCTGCTCGCGCAATTCGCCGCGAATCCCGGTACGGAAACCGATTGGCTGATCGCGCTGATCGTGGCGGCCTGCTTGGGCAGCGATCATCTCTGGCAGGATTTGGGCTTGTGGTCGCGCAGCGATTTGTCGGCCATGCTGGGTTATAACTTCCCGGAATTACTGGTCCGCAACAGTAAGGATATGAAATGGAAAAAGTTTTTGTACAAACAGCTGTGCGAAGCGGAAGGTTTATACGTCTGCCGCGCGCCCTCCTGCGAGGTTTGTAAGGATTATCCGCAGTGTTTTGGGCCTGAGGATTGATCTGGTTTCGTCCACAACACTCAAGTCTTAGTGACTGACATGTTTGGCTGGCGTGCCGATGCGGCGAGGGTGCTGTATAAAAGTCGCCAAGCCATTCCCAAGCTGCCGGCCTACCATATGAATGATAGGCCAGCATTGAGATTAAACGGTTTGGCTCATGATAGCGATTGGCGTTAAAGTTAGAAACTTATCGCCCCTTCAATAAAGAAAGTTCTTTGCGGATAAGGATGGAACACATACGCAGTTTTATCCGTCAGGTTGTTGATACCAAACGAGACTCGACTTTTCGCCGGTTTGCCCAGCAAGTCGTATTTGAAGCGATAGCTGGTTTTGAAGTCCAGGAAGAAAAATCCGTCTTGCGCGCCAAAGACGTTGTTCACCGAGTCTTTATTGTCGATGTCATTAAACGAATCGTTCGTGTATCTGCCTGCCATCGAGACGTCCAAGGCTTCGTTCACATGATAGGTCGCCAGAGCATTAAAACGCCATTCGGGTAAACGAATACGTTGCTTGCCGGTCAGGTTAAAGCGGGTAAGCGAACCGTCCGCTTCCTGGAAGTTAATGTCCGGTCCGCCGTCTTCCACAATAGCGTTCATCCAGGTGGCGTTAAAATTCAGATCGAAGTCGGAATCGAGCACCCGCGCTTGGTCGTATACCAGTTCCACACCGGTGGTGCTGGTAGCGGGAATGTTTTGGAAAGCATTTTCCGTCAATATGCCGGTAGCGCGTCTAACTTGCTGGATAGTGTTCCTAATATCGTCGCGGAACACGTTGACCCGCACGTAGCCGTTATCCAGCCCGTATTCGATCATGAAGTTATGATGCCAGCCGTCCTCGGCTTTTAAGTTTTCGTTCGCGGTCGTTATGCTCGTTGGTGATTGTAGATTTTGATACATTTCCGCGATCACCGGAAAGCGGTAGGAGCGACCAAAGGAGTAGCGGAATTTCCAATTGGAAGGCTCAAATCCTAAAGAGGCTTTCGGGGAAATGGCGTCGTCGCTGCGATCCGATAATGCGCGGTTCGAACCCACGCCGCTTGAGGCCAGCCACCATTCGTAACGTGCACCCAAGGTCAAATCCCAATCGGGCGCGAAGTGATAAGCGAACTGACCGAACATCGCATTGGTTGTTACCTCACCCTGATTACGCCGTCCTATGGTTTCCGATCCTATCTGATCCGCCGAGTAGCTGTTATAGGAGAACTGCTTGAAGTTCATGTTGTAGTTGTCGAAGTGGTAGCCGGCTAAAAACTCCAGCGGCTTCCAGCCGAACAATTCCCGGGTACTGAGTTTCAAGTCGTAGTTTTTCCAATTGAAATCGTCGAATACTTGCAATTGACCAGTATTTTGGTTGCGGGGATCGTCGGGAGAGAAAAATGCTGTCCTGCGCTCGTCCTTGATTACATCGAGATAACTGAATGTCGTGTCGATATCCCAGGTGTCGGTGATAGCCCCTTTTACCTGCATGCCGATTTGCATGGTTTGTCTTTCGTCATCCGATGGCCCGAAGCCGCTGTTCAGGACATTGAATGACCTGCCGGCGTAAACAGCATCGCGAGAGTTGTTATTGTTATCTCCGTAATAGGCGCCCGATGCGGACGTCAGGTAGTTGCGTGGTTTTTCAGATTTACGGGTGCGTTCCTCGAATGCGCCGGTAAATATCGCCTGCAAATCCGGGGTGATGTCGTAACCCACTTTGAGCTTAACCAAATCGGTATTGACTAATTCTGGGCCAGTATCGCCGTAGATATAACTGGGAGTGCCTCTGGTGTCCAGCGTCGGCACCGCGCCAGTGACGGCTGTCTGTGTTCCTGTGGGATTGCGTAAGCCTGTGTTATCGATGAAGTAACTCATGGGTTGGCTTTCCGCTTCCAAGCGGTTATAGGAAAGCAGCGCCGACCACTTGTCCAGGCGATTGCCGTACGAGAAATATTGCCGATTGCCGTCAAAGGTGCCGCTATCCGCGCCAATATTTTCCCAAGGTTGCACGAAGTAGCTGGTTTCTGCGTAGTACTCTTCTTTCATCGGCATGTGGGTTTTGAGATTCACTACCCCGCCGATAGAGTTGCCGCTGTATTCCGCGGAAAATGGACCGTAAACTACGTCAACCGCGTCGATTTCGTTCGGACCCACCATGGACCAGCGCGGCGCACCGTTAAAAGAAGCCTGCAATTGATTGTGTAGCGGCAAACCGTCGGCATAGACCATGTTTCTGGCGGTCGAGAACATATCGGCGCCACGAATGCCCAGTACGCCGTTAGGGTCGCCGATATAACGTTGGCGAATTTGTAAACTTGGCTGATATTTGACGGCTTCTTCGGTGGTTTGGGCGTTTTGCCTTTCGATCTCGGCGCGCGATAAACGGGTTGATGGCGAGGTGAAGTGCGAGTCTTTTGCCACTTCGCCTGTTATGACCATTTCTTCCATAACCTCGTCTTTGGTGTTGCTTCCCGTGCTTCCGCCTTCCGGTAAAACTTGTTGGGATTGGGCTTTAAGGTCAGCGCTATTGGCCTGGTTGGCTGGCTTGGAAGCCGGCGCGTCTTCCGTGACCTTGTTTTTCGTATTGCTTGTATTTTTCTTCTGTGTTTCAGCAATGGCCACATTACTGGTCAGTGCCAGCAATATAGCGGCAGACAACAAAGAACGAATAGGTAATCGATAAGATGGGATGTTCTCAAGAGCTTCGGATTGATTTTTCACATGTAATCTCGGTTGTAATTATTGTTTCTCGATTATTGCTAAGTTTGTTTTAGCCTAAAGGCTGGCATTGTTCCGGTCGCTTTAAGTTATCTTCAGAGTTTGATCATGCTGATAGCCGTCAGATTATCCGGACAAAAAACATTCCGAGTTTCCGGCAAGATTGGGGCCAAGATTAAATAGCGTTGATTTGGCTAATAAATTTTTTTTAGCGGTGGCTCATCATTAATAAACTGTGTTATTTGACTGATTAATTAGACTTGTTTGGGTGATAAGCCAGGTTATTTCGAGACACTATGCTTGAGATATGAAATCTTTAAACCGACGAAACGATTTAGAAATGCCGGATAGTTCAAGAAATTTCGGGGATTTGATGTAGCTGCCTGTTTTGAAAGGATTAAACAATTTGAGGAATGAAGTTTTTCAATGCTTAATCGTAAATAGCGGACAAGTAGTAATCGAATAATAAAACTTTGTTAAATAGCTTTATTTCATCGATTGGATTTCGGTGCTGGCAACGCAGCTGTCGTCTTATGCGTTTCGGCTTGAATGTCGTCGTAACAGGCGTTAATGTGCCTGCTGATTTAGATGCCGGCAATCGGCCTGTGCATGCAACCAATTTGACAAGGACACTTGATGAACATAAGAAACATTCTGGCTGGTCTGACGTTAGTGCTGATCGGCAGTAACGCGGTGTTGGCTGATAAGGGCCAAATAAAACCCTTTATCTCCGGCAGCTACCAACAAATTTTGGCGGCGAGCGCCAATCAGCCATTAATGCTGGCGATCTGGTCGGTGGATTGCCCGTCTTGCCTGAAGGATATGGACATACTAGGTAAACTGCACGAGAAACATCCGGCTTTGAAAATCGTGATGTTAGCCACCGACGATGCGGAAGCCTTGCCGGAGATCAAACGTATCATCGACAGCCATAAACTGGGCGGGTTGGAAAACTGGGCGTTCGCATCGGATAACCCGGAAAAACTGCGTTACGAAATCGATCCTGCCTGGTACGGCGAATTGCCCAGAACTTATTTCTTCGATGCCGGCCATCAACGGGTGGGTAAAAGCGGGGCGATGTCACTGGAAGAATTTGAAGCGCAATTCAGCAAGCTGAAGATGTGATGTTTTTATAAGCACATCAACTCAAAGACAGGTATCAGCCCGTCTTCGCGGTTTGCCGTGAGCCATACACGTAATAAACCGCAACCCCGATCAAATTCCAGACCAAAAAATACAGCTGGGTAGTACTCGGCAGGCTGATGAATAGATACAGGCAGCCGACTATCGCCATCGGCCCGGTGACCCAGGCAAATGGTGCAGAAAACTTCCGCACCATTTCCGGTTGCCTATGTCGCAATAGCAGCATGCAGACCGACACGGTGATAAAAGCCAGCAAGGTGCCGGCATTGGCCAGCGCGGCGATGTCGGCTAGAGGAAATACGCCGGCGATGGTACTGACGATCACCGCGGTGAACAGCTTGGTGCGAACCGGCATGCCGCGTCGCGAAACCTTAGCCAAACCGCGCGGCAGCAAGCCGTCGCGAGCCATCGCAAAGAAAATCCGGCTTTGCCCGTAAAAGAACGCCAGCACTACGGTCGGCAGAGCAATCACCGCCGAAGCTGCCAACCAGCGCGCCGCGTTAGGTCTGCCCAGTTCGCGCAGGATCAGCGCCAAGGGTTCCGGGCTGTCGGCGAAGCGGTGAAAATCCAGAGCGCCCAGTGCCGCCACCGCCACGGCAATATAAATTGCCACGCAAATCAACATGGAACCGACGATGCCTATTGCCAAGTCGCGGTCCGGATTGCGGGTTTCTTCCGCAGCAGTGGCAATCGCATCGAAGCCGTAGAACGCAAAAAAGATGATGGCCGCCGAGGCCATCACCCCGCGCTCCACACCGTCCGCGCCCATGGTTTTAATGAAGCCAAACGGCATGAAGGGCTGGAAATGTTCGGCTTTGAACAGCGGCAACACCACCACGATAAACACCAATAAGGCGGCGAGCTTTACCACAACCAACAAAGCGTTGACGCTGGCGCTCTCTTTCGTGCCGATCAGCAATAGCGCGATGACGACCAGGATGATGAAAATCGCCGGTAGGTTGATCAACCCGCCCAGTTCCGGCCCTTGCATCCACTGCATCGGCACGCCCAATCCGTCCTGCAACAGTGGCGCGGCGTAACCGGACCAGCCGACCGCAACGGCACTGACTACCAGCGAATATTCTAGAATCAGGCTCCAGCCGACAAACCAGGCCGCCCATTCGCCGATGATGATATACGCATAGGTGTAAGCGCCGCCGGCGGCAGGCATCATTGTGGCCATTTCGGCGTAAGCCAAGGCAGCGCAGGCGCAAATTGCTCCGGCGATCAAGAACGCCAAGATCACCGCCGGCCCAGCCTTGGCCGCGCCAACGCCAATCAGGGTCAAAATGCCAGTGCCGACAATCGCCCCCACGCCCAGCGCCATCAGATGCGGCCAGCTTAAAGTAGCCTGCAGCCGGTGTTCTGCCGGCACGCTGTCAGCGGCCGACCATGGTTTACGCATGCGCCAATTGTTCACGTTGTATCCCCTTTGCGGCTTGCAAGCCGGTAAAATACCGAGCCAATTCGCTCTATTTCAATGGAACCCACTATGAAAATCATCTCCTGGAATGTCAACGGTATCCGCGCCGTGCAAGACAAAGGTTTTGCGGACACGCTGAGCCAACTCGACGCGGACTGCGTGTTGTTGCAAGAAACCAAAGCCCAAGACGAGCAAGTCAGCAAGGCTCTGGAAAATATACACGGCTATCATCTGTACACCAACTCGGCGGAACGTAAGGGTTATTCCGGCGTGGCGATCTTGAGCCGGCAACAGCCGCTTCAAGTTGTTCACGACATGGGTGTCGCCGAACACGACCAAGAAGGCCGTGTCATCGTCGCTGAATTTGAAAAGTTTTATTTGCTGAATGTCTACGTGCCCAATTCCGGCGACGGCCTGGCGCGGCTGGATTACCGGCAGACCTGGGATAAAGAGTTTTTGGCTTACATGCAAACACTGCAAAGCCAAAAGCCGTTGATTGCCTGCGGCGATTTCAACGTCGCCCATCAAGCTATCGACATTGCCAGGCCTAAAGCCAACTACAACAAGTCGGCTGGGTACACCCAAGTCGAGATCGACGGCTTCAGCAATTTTGTGGCTGCGGGTTTAATCGACAGCTTCCGCCATCTGCATCCCGATACCGTAGCCTATAGCTGGTGGAGCTACCGCGCCAATGCCCGTGAAAAAAACATCGGTTGGCGGATAGATTACGTGTTGACGAGTCAGGCTTTAACCGGCCAGATCAAGGATGCGTTTATTTTGCCGGCTGTGACCGGTTCCGATCATTGCCCGGTCGGCATCGAGCTGGCGCTTTGAGCAGCAGCGAGCGCCAATACCTGCTAGAGCAGCATCGTCAAACCCTGCTGGCCTGTAGCCGATGTCCGGCCATGATCCGCCCGGTGGTTAGCGGCCAGCCGGTGTTATCACCCATCTTGCTGATCGGTCAGGCGCCGGGCGACAAGGAAGGTGCGCTCGGCCGGCCGTTTGCCTGGACGGCGGGTAAGACGATGTTTAAGTGGTTTGCGCAAATCGGGCTGGACGAAGCCAGTTTTCGGGAGCGGGTGTATATGGCGGCAGTGTGCCGCTGCTTTCCGGGCAAAAATCCCAAAGGCGGCGACCGCGTGCCCAACGCGCAGGAAATCGAACAGTGTGCGGCTTGGCTGCAAGCGGAAGTAGAGCTGTTACAGCCCAAGTTGATCATCCCGGTCGGTAAGCTGGCGATACAGCAAATGCTGCCGGTCGATAAACTCAGCGACGTCATCGGCGGCCTGCATCGCTTGCAGTTTCAAGGCCACGACACCGACGTCATTCCGCTGCCGCATCCGTCCGGCGCCTCCACCTGGCACCGCACCGAGCCGGGCGCCAGTCTGCTGGAAGCGGCCTTGGCAACTATTCAGGAACATGCCGCCTGGCGACAAGTTTTGGTCGGTTGATTTTAAGTACCTTCAATGGTTGGTCCTGGCGCATAACGTAAAGTTAGCCGGCGCGGAGCCACACTTTTTGGCGGGGAGTTGGCGGAGCATCCGAATTGAACGCCGGGTTAGAAGCTAATGGTACGACCGACCCAGTAACGGGGTTTCCGGGAATTATGTGAAGTTGCAAAAACGACTATGCCTTCGGCATCTTGTCGGTAGAAAAGCGAGAAAGGAAACCCTTTGAGAAAAACGCGCCTTGTATTTGAAGCGGATGGTGTCCCTGATAGCGGAAAAGTCAACGCTCGGACAGTTGCTTCTTCGACTGCTTTGTTAAAACGGTCTCCTAAGCCCGGTTGTGCCTCGTTGTAATAAGCGACCTCAGCAAGAAATTCTTGGCGAGCTTCTGCGACAAAACGTGCTCGTTTCACTTAGTCATGCGCCTTGCTTCAGAAAACACATCCTCTGCCGGATAGGTCTGTAGTTCCCCCCTGTCGAAAGCGGCGGTGCGCTTCTCAATTTCTCGTTCCCACTCTGTTTCGATTTCGGCTAGTGGGGAGTCATGAAGTGACTCAAGAAGAACCTCAGCAAGATGTGCTCGCTCTTCAGGCAAAAGTGAACATGCTTGTTTCTCTAACTCGACTAGCAACGCGGACATGGTGAATACTCCTTTGGCTGAGGCTAAGGTACTTTACGCTTGGCGTTCCCCCTTGTCTTGGTTTGGTCGCAAACGTAAAGCTGACCGAGCGCGGCAGGGAAAGCAGAAAAATAAAACTGCATTATAACCGCGCTCCGGTTGAGCGCGATGTTAGGCAAGATGCGAGATTGCAAGACCTCGTACCCGTGCCTTTCCATAAAGTAACCTGACCACTTTTCCCAATAGCTTAAAATGCGGCGCAATGCCCGTTGGTTATTGCGCCTTACGGCCTTAAGACCTCAGCATAGCTTTCCATACTTTCGATCCCAGTTTCTTAGACCGGGCTTCAGTTTGACTACCAGACTATCGCTGTATTCTCTCAAACCTTTAGGAGTTTTTATGGATGGATTAAATGCAGTCTGAAATATTACGCTTAATGTTGACCCATATATTGCTTTTGCATTATGAAATCGAAAGGTCGCATACCGCCAGTCGGTTACCCTGTTTAATTCAACATGTAAAAGTGGTTGATCTGTTCCAGCGCTAGGATGAACTGCTTTATGTCTCAACGTTAAGTTTTGTTTTAATACATCTCTCAGGCTTTTGACGTCGGGCGCAGACAGATTGAACCCAATTCGAAGTACTTCTGCAATCTGCTTATACCTGGCGGTGCCTTTTTTTGCCAAGCATCCACTTGGTCTTTCGGGATTTTTACGTGCTCCTTAACGCTTGCGTAGTAAGCATCTATAGCTATACCAGAGGCCATTATTGCTTGCATACCTGACGAGTATTCTTTTTTTAAACATTCACCAATTAATCTGTTGTTCTCCTCCGCCTTGACCAGCATGAGTTTTTTGTGGGTAACTTCAGTGGAGATTAAGTGCTTATAGGCAATATTTAGCCAATATGGAGTCATCTCAATTCCCGTTTTTAGTATGACAGGATCGGCATTCATTTTGCCTTCCTCATCAATGGAAACTGAAAAGCTAGGGATGCTTACCGTATCACCTTTGACAAGAAATACGCCTGGATCTGGCGTTTCTGGTTTTGAGGTTTCCAAGTTTTCTCCTCACATAAAACTAACTAGAATTCGGCGGTACAAGGCCGTAAGGCGCAATAACCAACTTCGTAGGGCGCATTAGCGATAGCGTAATGCGCCGAATGTTTGAAGGCCAACATGCGGCGCAATGCGGCTACGCCTATTGACGCCCTACGATTTGTCCATACCGATTTACCAAGTAAACGCCTTGTGTATCCTAATACTTTTTTACCGCCCCGTAGAACTCAATAACCAACGGTCATCACGCCGTATTCTATGTGGCTAAGGCCCCGGCGCCAAGTCGGACAAATCGGTATTCTGCTCGCTCAACGACCAACCGCCCCCCAAGGCTTTATACAGTTGCACCTGGGCAACCAGGACATCCAAGCGGGCTTGTACCCGGCTGTTTTCGGTGCTGAGGTAACTGGTCTGGGTGTTTAACAAGGCTTGATAATCGATGGCACCGAGCCGGTAGCGTTCTTGGGAGATGGTGTAAGCCAGGCGGGCTTGGGCGGCGGCGGTTTCCAATGCCGTTAGGCGGCGGCTGGAGTTGTTGTAAATGGCGGCGGCGTCTTCGACTTCTTTGAAAGCGGTCAGTACGGTTTTCCGATAAATTTCCGCCAACTCCGCGTTCGCGGCCAGCGCATTGCTTAACGCACCTGCCAAACGGCCGCCTTGAAACAAGGGTTGGGTCAAGCCGGCGGCCAGCGTCGCGGCGACTCCAGCCGGTTGCGGGTTGGCTAATACGCTGCCTAGGCTAAGTTGCAGTTTGGGGTAAAACGCGGCGCGGGCCACGGCGATGTCGGCATTGGCGGCGATTAATTGCATTTCCACCTGACCGATGTCGGGCCGGCGTTGCAGCAGCGTGGCCGGTTGCTCGGCGGCGATGCCGGGTACGGCAAGTTCCGCGAAAAGTACCGGTTCTAAGGCCAGATGTTGCGGGGGATGACCGAGCAGTATCGCCAGGCTGTTTTCCGCCAGCGTTTGCTGTTGCATCAATAAATCCAGGCTGGCGCGGGCATTGGCTTGCGCGGTGCGCTGTTGCGCCACTTCCAGTTCATAAGCCGCGCCGGAGCGTTGCCGGGCTTCGATGATGGTCAAAATCGCGTTGACGGTGTCCAGGAAATCGCTGGCGATTTGCCGACGCTCCTGGATTGCCAACAGGTTGAAATAAGCCTGACCGACATCCGCCATTACAACCAGTTGCAGGGCGTCGCGGGCGAAGATTTGGCTGAGCATCAGCGCAGTGCCGGCATCGCGTCGGGCGCGGTTGGCGCCCCATAAATCCACTTCGTAGGCGATGTCGATTTGGCCGCTGCTTTGTTGGCTATCGGTTTTATTGTTCCGGCTGTCGCTGAAATCGCCGCTCAAGGAAGCCGCCGGCCACAGTCCGGCGCCGGCAATTTTCGCTTGGGCGCGGGCTTGTTCGACCCGTTGACGGGCGGCGGCCAGATCGTTGTTGTAGGTCAAGGCTTCGCGCATCAAGCGGTTAAGCTGATTGCTGGCAAAGGCCTGCCACCATTGCGGGTCGACGGTAGCCGAGGCGGATTGCGCGGGTTCGTGCCATTGCGCTGGGGTTTCGACGACGGGGCGCTGGTAGTCGGTAAGCAAATTGCAGCCGGTCGAGAAACTCAGCAGGGCAGCGGCGAATAAGCGATAGGGAATCTGCATCATCATTCCGCCGCCAAGGCCACGACGGGGTCCAGGTGCGCCGCCTTTCGGGCCGGCAAATAGCCGAACAGCAAGCCGGTGCCGAAGGCGCAGGAAAAAGCCAGGATCGCCGGCAGCGGCGAAAACAATACCGCCATTTCAAAATACTTCAGGACATAGCCGGCCGCAAAGCCCAGCAGCACACCCAGCAAACCGCCCAAGGTGCAGACCACGGCGGCTTCGGTATTGAATTGTAGCAAAATGTCGCGACGGCGGGCGCCGGTGGCGATGCGGATGCCGATCTCCCGGGTGCGTTCGGTGACGCTGACCAGCATGATATTCATCACACCGATACCGCCGACCAGCAAGGAAATCGCCGCGACGATGCCCAGCATTAAGGTAAAAGTGTTCTGAGTTTCGGTGGCCGATTCGATGATAGAAGCCATGTTGCGGATGCGAAAGTCCTCGCTCTGGTGGCGTGAAACCAGTAGGTCGGTAATGGCTTGCTGCGTGGCGTCGATCTGCGATACATCCTTCACCCGCACCGTAATGCCGCCCAGATATTTCTGGCCGAACAGCCGAATCAGTCCGGTGCTGATCGGCACGAACACCGCATCGTCGCGGTCGCTACCCTGGGCGTCGGCACCCTTGGCGGCCATCACGCCGATCACTTCGAAGGGGATATTGCCGATCATCACATAGCGGCCGATCGGGTCTTCGCCTTCGACGAACAACAGTTTGCGTACCGTTTCGCCCAGCACCATCACCGGCGCATAGCGGCGTTGGTCACGCTCGTCGAAGAAGTCGCCGCTGCCTACCGGCCAATCGCGCACTTGCGGCATGCTGGAAGCCACGCCTTGCACGCTAGTCGAGTAATCGATGCTGCCGTAGCGTACCGTCAAGCGGCTGCTGCGTTCCGGCGAAGACCATTCCACGTTGTCCAGTTCGGCAATCGCGTCGGCATCGGCCGGCACCAAGGTGGCGACATCGCCACCGCCGCGAAAGCCTGGAATGCCGGGGCGGATTGACAGGATGTTGGTGCCCATCGCCCGCATTTGCTCCAGCACTTTTTCCTGGCTACCTTGGCCGACTGCCAACATGGTGACCACGGCGGCGACACCAATGACGATGCCCAAAAGGGTCAGCGCGGTGCGGAAGAGGTTGGCGCGCAGGGAGCGTAGCGCGGTTTTCGCGGCTTCGGCCAATTCAGCTAGCAAGCCGGCCGCGCCGATGCCGCGATGCGTAGGCGGTGCTAGCCGTTGCCCGCTGCGATTAGCGATGCCGTCGCTGACGATTTTACCGTCGGCGATATGAATGACTCGCTGGGCGTGCGCGGCGACTTTATCGTCGTGGGTGATCAATAAAATGGTGCGGCCTTCCTGATGCAGGGCTTTTAACAGGGACATCACTTCCGTGCCGCTCTGGCTGTCCAGCGCGCCGGTGGGTTCGTCGGCCAGAATCACCGGTGGATCGTTCATCAGGGCGCGGGCGATCGCGACCCGTTGCTGTTGGCCGCCGGAGAGTTGCATCGGTTTATGTTCGCTGCGGTCGGTCAAGCCCAGTTTGGCGAGTAATTGCAATGCGCGTTGCCGGCGCTCGGCTTTGCCCAGGCCTGCGTACAGGGCGGGAATTTCGATATTTTCGGCGGCGCTGGCGTTATTCAACAGGTTGTAACGTTGGAACACAAAACCAAAGCTTTCCCGCCGCAGTTCCGCGAGTTGGTCCGGGTCCAAATCCGCGACGTCCCGGCCCAGCACCCGGTAGCTGCCGACATCAGCTTTATCCAGACAGCCGATCAGATTCATCAGCGTCGATTTGCCGGAACCGGACTGACCAATGATCGCGACGAATTCACCGGGCCAAATAGTCAGCGAGACGTCGTCCAGCGCGCGGACAATGGTGTCGCCGTTCGGGTAAAAACGCTGAATATTTTGCAGTTCCAGCAGGGGCAGAGCGCTCATAGTCTGGGCACTCCGGCGCCGGGGTAGCCCTGATTGTTTCTGCGATTTTTAGCCTTGTCGTCCGTGCCTGAGTTGACTTGCAGCCGGTCGCCGACCGCCAGGCCTTCCAACACTTGTGCAAATCGCCGGGTTCTCAAGCCGATTTGGACGGTTTTATCCTGTACGCCTTGTTCGGTAAGGACTTTGACTTGGTAAGCGTGGCCGCTGGCGTTATCTGCCTTGCGTTGGCGCGGCCCCAATGCGTTCACAGGAATCAGCGGCACTTGTTCGGCCTTGCCCAGCACGAAAAACATCTGCGTGCTCATGCCTGTCATCAATTGCCGGTCGCGGTTATCGACATCGACCAACACGTTGTACAGCACCACGTTATTGATCACTTCCGGTGTCGGCAAAATCTGCCGGACCGTGCCTTGCCAGCGCCGTTCGCCGGAACCCAGCGTGGTGAAATACACCGGCATGTCCGAACGCAAGCGCATCACATCGGCCTCAGCCACCTGAGCGCGCACCGTCATCGTATCCAGCTTGGCCAGTTGCAGGATGGTGGGGGTGGTTTGGTTGGCGTTTAAGGTTTGGCCTTCGCGGGCTTTCTGATCGACCATGGTGCCGTCCATCGACGCAAAGATTTTGGTAAAACCCAGGTTGGTCTTGTCGCCGTTTAAGGTCGATTGCACTTGTTCGATTTGTGCTTGCAGCGATTCGGCGGTGGCCTTGGCGTTTTTTAAGGTGAACTCGCTGTTCTGAAAGTCCTGGACGCTGATGCCCTTGCTTTGCAGCAACTCGCGGTTGCGGTCGTATTGTTGCTGAGCGAATACCACTTGGGCTTGCTGGCCGGTCAATTGCGCCTGTAAGTTTTTGATATTGGCTTCGTCGGCTGCCACTCTTGCCGCATAAATGCGCGGGTCGATCTGTGCCAGCAATTCGCCGGCTTGGACGTTATCGCCAATCTTGACGTAAATCTTTTGCAGTTGGCCGGTGACTTGAGCACCGACATCCACGTATTCCTTGGGCTCCAGCTTGCCTTGGGCGGTGACGTTTTCTTCCAGATCGCCCAGCGTCACTTCTATGCTATCGGTTTTGTCCTGATCGGCGCGTTTTGGCTGTTTTGCAAAATACCAAGCACCGACGGCGACCGCGATAAGCAGTAAAAACAGGGCAAGCCAGCGCAGACGCTGGCGGTTTGACGATGAAGCGGGGGATTGCGGCATGGCAATAATCTATGTCTACTTTAGGGTTGCGGATAGTTTCCCGACCAGCAGTAGTGGCGATGGCTTCGACAGCGGTATGTGGGGGCTATGCGGCCTCAATCCGGCGAAATTCACCGGGTTAACGCCGCATTTGGAATTAGCCGGCAGTGTATTATTTGCCACTTTGCTTGGCAAGCCGGCAAGCCTTCCAGAAAGGTAAAGCTTGGTAAAGTTTGATTAGCGTGTGTTTGCCTACATGCAGATTAATGTGAAAGCTTTAGGAAAAATCTCTAATAACTCCCTCATCCTAGCCTTCTCCCGCCGGGAGAAGGCTATTACTTTAATTCTTAGAGGTCCCTTTAGGCAAAGAATGCCAACCGCGCCGCCTCCCGCTCGCCGCCGTCGAAAAAGCGCAAAGCCCATTGGTCGGTGGCGTCCAGAAAGCCGGCTTTGGGATCGGTTTTTTGCTGTTTGGCTATCCAACTGACATAGTCGCGGAAATAGTAATGGTCGAACATACGCATGAACTCGCCCAAATAAACATCGGCGACCGCTGTATCGCCGACAATGAATAGCTGGTTTTCGTCGTTGAACTTGCAGGAGTTGGTGCTGAAGTTGGCCGAGCCGGTGACGACCAATGGGTTTTCCGAGAGCGGGTCTACCAGCAGGATTTTGGTATGCACGTGTACGCCGGCATGATGCTTGGATTCGGCCAGCAGTCGGCCTTGCCAAACTTCCAGGATGGATTTGTCGTCGATGGCGGCGCTGGCCGCCAGCTGGGTGTTGGGCGCATCGTGCAAGGCTTTACCTACCACGCCGCTGGTGTTCAACAAACCCAATACGTGCGCAGGCGCTGCTGCCAGGGCCGTTTCCAGTTCGTCATGCATCGCAAACGGCGCGGTAAAACAAATCAAGCGTTTGCTTGCCGTCACCCATTCCGCGCATTCGCTGATGGCTTCGGTGGATTTGCGCGGGCTTAGCACAAGATGCGAACCCGCGGATTTATCCGCCGGCGGTTGGGTTAAACCCATCACTACTTTCCGGGAGTCGGCACCCGGCAGGCTGGGGGTTTTCCAGACGGTTTGATGCCAATCGAAATATTGTTTGGCGGCTGTGGCATCGCTTATCACGTGGCCGACGTTGGATTGTCCGTAAATCGCGCTATCGGTGAAATTGGTGGAGCCGGACCACACCGAAACCGGTTTTCCCTTGCTGTCGCTGAGCACCATGAATTTGTTATGCGAGATATTCAAGCCGGCGCCGGTGCGGGCCTTGCAGACGCTTTTTAATCCGTATTTTTTGATCTGCGGTAGCGCGTCGAGCGAGGGGCCATCGCCCTTGCTGTCCAGCAAGCCGTCGTACAGAATTTCCAGTTTAACCTTGCGCAGCTTGGCGCGTTTCAAAGCCTGGAAAAACGCGTCCTTGGCAAATTCGTATAAAAATAAATGCAGACCCTGTTTGGCTTTGGCCGCGTCGATATAGGCGATCAGGGCTTCTTCCAGGCCGCGCGATAGCCAGCGGCGCGCGTTTTCATCGACAATTTCGCCGGCCGGTAAATTAGGAAAGCGCGACGCAAAAGCCTGGCTGGCGGCGGCGCTGCGGTTGAAATGCACGGCGTGTCCCTTTGTGCCGATGGCGGCTGGTTGTTCGCAATTGACTTGCACTGCAACCGACTCGAATGTCTTTAATGCGCCCGCTTTGCCCGTCAGCGCATGAATGGTGTAGGTGTAATTACGGCCGGGTTTGGCGGTGTAATCGCCCCAATGAAATTTCTGGATCGGGTGATAGCGGCTGCTGACGCTGTAGCCATCGTCACCGGGCAGGTCGAAGCGCTTTAAGCCGCGCAGCCAGGTCACTTCGCCGTTTTCATGGTCTTCGCGACGGATAGCGAAGCCGAGTAAGCCGCTGCAATAGGCTTTGGGGCAGGTAAATGCCAACAGCACCACGTAAGTGCCGGCGATCGCTCTGACTTGCAAACCGTTGGGGCTGATTTCGATTTTGCTACGCATGGCCGTCTCCGTATAGATAGAGTGGATAGCGAGTATAGGTCTTTTATCCCTAAGATTGTGGCCTTGCCGTGCCGAAAAAATTAACGGCAAGGTCAACGCGGCTATTTAATGTTCCGCACCAAAAAATCCTTTTGCCCGCAAGACTTGGCTGCGCTTTTCACCACCTCGACGCCGCAACTGGCAGCCGCGCCGCGTTTATCCAGACACACGAATATCTCCTTGAAAAACCGTCCGGCGCCGCTGCAGAACGGGGCAATGGCTTGTTCCTTCAGCCACGGGTTGGCCTCGGTAAAGGCGCTTTTCAATCCGTCCGCCGTAGTTCTGAAAGGTTTTTGCGGCCGTTGATAGGCCTCCGGGATGGCGACTTTGCCTTTCAGTGCTTGCGATAACTGAAAATAGCCGGTTTGGGTCAGTCCGGAACAGGTGCCGTGTTTTTCCCATTCATGTTCGAACAAAAATTCGGAGGGATACAAGTCCGGAAACGCTTGGGCTTGGCTAGGCGCATAGGCTTCCTTGGTGCAAGAGCTAGGGTAGCCGATATTGTATTGCGGCCATAGACCATGCAACACCAAGCCCAGTTTCTTGCCGCACTGCTCGCGGTCTTTGGGTTGTTCTTCGCAATAGGTCGGCGACCAGGACAAAGCCAGTACATAAGCGTCGAACTTGCCGGGTTTGCCGTTGGCGGCCAGACAGGTTGAGAAAATAGTCAAAAACAGCAGTAACCAATATTTCATACATTGCTCCAGGTATTACGGTGTGAGGCAAATCAAGTCGCCCAAGGAACCGCCGATAGGGCGAATGAATTCGCCCCTACATTTTCATCTAGTCATTATCAGAGCATAAACTGCTGCCAAATCCGTTCCACTTCCGCGCGCAGTTCGTGAAATTCGTCGCCGTGTGCAGTGGCGCTGAGGCCTTGCAAAACCTGATGATGGCCGTAATCGCGATAGGCGCAATAGGCGCGTTTTAACAGCGCGGCATCGGCGGGGGAGATAAAACCGTGCTGCTGCAAGCCTTCCAGCAGGCGGACGTTATCGGTGTAAGTCGCCAGACTCGGCTGCTGCGCGGTTTCGGCCAGTACGCCGAACTGCACAATGAACTCGATGTCGGCGATGCCGCCCTGGCTTTGCTTCAGATCGAATACTGCCGGGTCTTTCGGTGCCAGGTTGTCGCGCATTTTTTCGCGCATCTCCCGTACCTGGGTTTTCAATTCTTCGCGGTCTCGCGGTAAGGCTAAAATCCGGCCGCGTATCGCTTCGTAGCTGTGTTTTAAGCTTTCGTCGCCGGCCACGAAACGGCCGCGCACCAGGGCTTGGTGCTCCCAGGTCCAGGCCTCGTTTTTTAAATACGCTTCGTAATGGTCGATATGCGTGACCAGCAAGCCGGAATCGCCGTTGGGCCGCAAGCGCAAATCGGCTTCGTAGAGGATGCCAGACAGCATTTTGGTATCCAGAATATGCCGGATTTTTTGGCCCAGACGTAAATAAAACTGGCCGGAGTTGATCGGTTTTTCGCCGTTGGTTTGCGCATCGCCGTCGGCGCATGCGTATAAAAACACCAAGTCCAGATCGGAGCCATAGCCCAGTTCGATACCGCCGAATTTGCCGAAGGCAATAATCGCAAAATTTTGCGGATTAGGACCGGTGCCGGGCGGGTGGCCGTGCTTGCTGACCAGCATTTGCCAAGCGCATCGCAATACCTGCTCCAGGATGGCTTCGGCGGTCCAGGTCAGATAATCGCTGACGATCATCACCGGTATCACGCCCATGATGTCGGCGGCGGCCACCCGCAACACGTTCAGATGTTTGAACTGGCGCAATGCGATCATCAGTTGTTCGCTGTCCTGGGTATCGACGCGGGCGAGTGCGCGTTGCAAGTCCTCGCGCAGGGCTTGTTTTTGCAGAGGGTCGTAGAGCGAACGGGTATCCAGCAATTCGTCGAACAGAATCGGATACAGCGACAGGTATTCGCAAATCCACGGACTGGCTGCCGCCAGTTTGATCAGCTGATTCAGCGCATCCGGATTTTCGGCGAGCAAGGCCAGATACACGTTGCGGCCGGCCACGGCTTCGAATAAATCCAGGATGCGCAGCAGTGTGGCATCGGCGTTTTCGCTGTTCGGCACCTGTTCTATCAATTGCGGCATCAACCGGTCCAGAACGCCGGCGCCCTTGCTGGTCATGCGTTTCACGGCGTGCGATTCTTTAAAATCGACGAGCGCTTTTTGTATGCTCAGCGGATCGGTAAAGCCATAGTCCGCCAGGGCTTCCAACGCCAGTTCGTTGTCGGCGCGGCTGGACCATATCAAGCGGGCGCTTTGTTGTTTGTTGTCCTGTTCGCTGAGCGAAAATACCTGCTCGAAAATTTCCTGCACGGACTCGCGCACCTGGTCCAGCTCGGCTTTGAACGTACTCCAATCCTCGAAATCCAGCGAATAAGCCAAAATCCGTTGTGCCAGTGGATTGCCGGGCAGGTCGTGAGTTTGTTTGTCCTGGTATTGCTGGATATGGTTTTCCACGCGCCGCAAAAACCGGTAGGCAAACCGCAAGGTGGCCACGTCTTCGATGCTCATCAGTTGTAGCTCTTCCAATACGGCGAGGATGGTCTGAATTTCGCGTTGCTGCAAAGCGACGTCCTGGCCGCCGCGGATCAATTGAAAGGCTTGGCCGATGAACTCCACCTCGCGGATGCCGCCGGGGCCGAGTTTGACATTGTCGGCGCGATCGCGGCGTTTCAGTTCCTGGGCAATCTGGAATTTTAAGGAGCGCAGTTCCTCGAAGGCGCCATAGTCCAGATAGCGGCGATAGACAAACGGTTTGATCAGCGCTGCCAACTGCTTGCCGGTATTGAAATCGCCGGCCACTTGCCGGGCCTTGATCATCGCATAGCGTTCCCATTCCCTGGCTTGGGTTAGGTAGTAATGCTCCATGCCGTCGAAATTCATGATCAACGGTCCACTGTCGCCGAACGGCCGCAGGCGCACGTCGGTGCGGAACACAAAACCGTCCACGGTAATCTCGTCCAGCATTTTTACCAGCGAGCGGCAGATGCGGGTGAAGAATTCGCCGTAGCTGATTTCTTTTTTCTCGGTCAGCGTGCCGTCTTCGGCGTAAGCAAAAATCAGGTCGATGTCGGAGGAATAATTCAGTTCCCAGGCGCCGAGCTTGCCCATGCCCAGCACCACGATGTTAAACGGCGTGCCGTCCGCCAGCGTTGGCGTACCCCAGCGCTGGCAGGCTTGGCGGTATAAAAAATCCAGCGCGGTTTGAATGCAGACTTCCGCCAATGCGGTCAGGTCGGCCAGGGTTTCGTCCAGGTCGGACCAGCCGGCCAGATCGCGCCAGGCGATTCTGATCATCTCGCGGCGGCGGAACAAGCGCAATTGCTTGGCCAGGGCGGGTTCGCCGTCGGTGTTGCCGCTTCGTTGCAGCGCGGCGGCGTAATCGTCGCGGCGCAAGGGGGCGAATAAATCGGTGGATGTCACCAGGTCCGGAATCAGATCGGGATTGCGCAGCCAGCTTTCGCTGATGAATTGGCTGCAAGCGCAGACTTTTAGCACCGATGCGGAAAATACCTGGTTGTCGAAAATTTGCAGATGTTCCGGATTAAGCTTTTCGTCAAGCTGTGTGCAAAAGTCGGCGGTCAGCCCTCGCAGTTCATCCGGCAAAAGCACAGTGTGCTGGGACAGCGAATCGAGAAGTGACATAGGCGGTATCCTGACGGGAGAACGGAAGCAGCATGATACCTAAACTGCGAACGCTACCCTAGATGCGGGCTGAAAAAATATCCCTACAGTAATCGGGTACACTTAACCCAGACCATGATGCGGCGAATCGCCTCGTCTTCAAGATTGATCGAACAGGAGCGCAACGCATGAAAACCCCATATCTGTCGGCAATAGTATTGATATTAAGCGCTTGTTCCAGTCCAGGTAACCAGTATTCGCATTTGGAAGGCGGACGCAGCCAGACCGGTCAGCCGGCCCTGCATGCGGTGCGTGACAATCAATTGCGCGAGCTGATGGCGCGCATGGATAGTTTGATGCAGGAGCGGTTTATGACCGAGCAGCAATTGGACGTCGAGCGCCGCAAGTATTCTCGGCAAATCGGCGAGGCGGCGCGGAATTTGTCGGATAACGTCGGGACGATTATTGCCGGCATGCCCGGCTTACAGCTAAACGCCAGCGAACAAACCGCATTTTTGGCGTTGGCCAGCAAATTGCGGGAAGAGGCTCAGCAGTTGCAGCTGCTTGCTGAGCAAAATCATATCGATGCTATCCCGGATAGTTTGCATGAAATCAATACCACCTGTACCTCTTGTCATGCTTTGTTCAGAAAGCTTGGGGGTTAGAAGATGAGCAAATCTCTACAACTATTTCTCATGTTGCTGTACTGCTGGCTGATCAGTCCCGCGCAGGCTGCCGATGAAGACATCAAGACTTTGCTGAAAGCCTTGAGTCAGCAGGTCACTCAGTTACAGAGTCAGGTTGAACATTCCAATTCCCGGATAGAGCAGTTGGAGCAGGAATTGCAACATTACCGCGCCGAGCAAGTCGCGGCCAGCAAGTCGGAGAATAGCATTACCGTGCAGTCCACGGCGGCATCGCCGACAACGATGGCGACGGTATCCGCCGGCCCCGCTTCGGCTAGCGATAAAGCCAAAGAAAAACCGGCGGTGACGGTCGGCGATGTGAAAGGTACGTTTAAGATTCCCGGTACGGATACTTCGGTGGGTTTGGGCGGGTTTGTGAAAATGGATACCTTATTCAATAGCGTCAGTGCCGGACGAGACAGGCTGGGCGATCAGCAACTGGCGATGGCGCAAATTCCGGTGGGGGCGGCCGGAGAGCGTGGTCAGATCACGTTTCACGGCAAGGAAAGCCGTTTGTGGTTTAAATCGTTTACTCCGACTAGCGACTGGGGTGACATCAACACCTATATGGAGCTTGACTTTTACGGCGATCCGGCAACGTACACTTATACGCCGCGCTTACGGCATGCCTACGGCTCCATTGGTCATTTTTTGGCCGGGCAAACCTGGACCACCTTTCTTAATGTCGCGGCTTTGCCCGATACTTTGGATGTGGGTGGTTCGGCTGGCGCTGTCAGCAGTCTGCGTCAGCCTTTGGTGCGTTGGAGCGAGCCGTTTAATTGGCTGGATGTGCCTATGGAGTGGCAATTAGCGTTAGAGGCGCCGCGCAGCCGCTTGTGGATCGATAGTGCGCTGGAAGCGTCTGTTAGCAAAAGCGCCAATCCCAATCTGGATGCGGCTTATTTCACCACGCCCAACGCGGATCGCTATCCGGATTTGATGGCAAGGCTCAATCTGAATCCGGATTGGGGCAATGTATCCTTGGCTGCGGTCGGCAGGCAATTACGCTATACCAATGACACGACCGGCTATCGGCAGGCTGATTGGGGCGGCGGCGTCAACCTGGCGGGACGGATCAATACCTTTGGCTTGGATAATATCCGCTTCATGGCGCATTACGGTAAAGGCGACTCGCGTTATGTGTCCACCAATAACACCTTCGCCGATGCGGCGCTCGATCAACATGGCGCTATCGAGCTGGTCGATGCATACGGCGGCATGTTGTCTTATCAGCATTGGTGGGATAAACAATGGCGTTCCAACGTAACTTATGGCTTTTCGCAGGCCGATTATCCGGCTTACGCAAATACGGTGTTGAGCCGTCAGGTGCAGTCCGTGCACGCCAATCTGCTCTGGAGTCCGGTCAGTCAGGCCATGTTGGGTGTGGAATACACCTATGCGACGCGCGAGTTGATCGATGGCCGGGATGGGGTGTTGCAGCGGGTGCAATTTTCGGCGAAATACAGTTTCTAGCTGTTTATCGGTTGTGGCGTAGAGACGCAAGATTTTGCGTCTCTACGTTGCTACGGCATTAACGGTTCGGCAATCGTGATTGAAAATCAGGCGGAGGGATGGCAACTGTGTCTACTGTATTCTAATTGGTTCCATTCGCTTCTCCATTCTCTGGTATTCACCCAACTGACAAGCGATTAGATCGTTAACTCTAACTATTCTGCTAGCGATATGTTGTCTGACTAAATTCTTGCGAAGACTAACCCCTCAACAATGGCGATTGCAAGATCAGCGCCGCCGCGATCAACACTCCGGTACCCAAGATGGCGCGCAAGGTGCGGGTGTTGTTACGTCTCAGCTGTTTACGCAACTCAAGCATTTCCTTTTGATGCTGTTGCATTTGCTGCTCCATGTGCGCGGCACTTTGCAAAGCTTGGAAAACCAGGCCGGGCATTTCGGGGATCTGCTCGGTAATTTCCGGGAATTTACTTAGCAATTCCTTGATTTTGGCGGAAGGGCCAAGCCGTTGTTTAAACCAGTTCTCCAGGAAAGGTTTGGCGGTTTGCCACAAATCCAGGTCCGGATAAAGCTGGCGGCCCAAGCCTTCGATATTCAGCAGGGTTTTTTGCAGCAAGACCAGTTGCGGCTGTACCACCATGTCGAAGCGGCGGGCGGTCTGGAACAGCCTCAGTAGCAGCAAGCCAAAAGAAATGTCTTTTAACGGTTTTTCGAAAATCGGCTCACAGACGCTACGGATCGCGGCTTCGAATTCTTCCACCCGCGTCGAAGCCGGCACCCAGCCGGATTCGATGTGCATTTGCGCCACTTTCCGGTAGTCGTGGTTGAAAAACGCCAGGAAGTTTTCGGCCAGATAACGTTGATCAGAGCTGGACAGGCTGCCGACGATGCCAAAGTCCACCGCCAGATATTTGTCCGGCAATTGCACGAAAATATTGCCCGGATGCATGTCGGCGTGGAAAAAATTGTCGCGAAACACCTGGGTAAAGAAAATCTCCACGCCGCGCTCGGCCAGCTTTTTGAAATCCGCATTGCCTTTGCGCAGGGCTTCGATGTCGCCGACCGGCACGCCGTAGATGCGCTCCATCACCAGCACTTTGCGGCGGGTCAGCGGCCAGTGGATTTCCGGGATGTAGAGCATCTCGGAATTCTTGAAATTGGCGCGAATCGCGCTGGCGTTGGAGGCTTCCCGCACTAGATCCAGCTCGTCGAGAATGGTTTTCTCGAATTCGGCGACGATTTCCATCGCTCTTAGACGGCGGGCGTCACTCCAGAAGCGTTCGGCCAGGCGCGCCAATTCGTAAAGCAAGCCGACGTCGGAATGAATCTTGTCTTCGATGTCCGGGCGCAATACTTTAACGATGACTTTTTCGCCGCTGTTCAACGTTGCAGTATGCACTTGCGCGACCGAGGCGGATGCCAGCGGTTGCGGATCGAATTCGGCAAAGGCTTCTTCTATCGATTGGCCCAGCTGTTGTTCGATGATTTTGCGGGCGGTTTCGGCGGAAAACGGCGGCACCTTGTCTTGCAGCTTGACCAATTCTTCGGCGATGTCTTCCGGCAATAAATCCTTGCGGGTTGACAGGGTCTGGCCGAATTTTACGTAGATCGGTCCCAGGTCTTCCAGGGTTTTGCGGATCCGCACGCCGCGCGGTTCGCGGGCTTTGCTGGTCCAATAGTTAGGCGACAAAAAAGCGATATAACGGATGGGCCGAAATAAATGGGTTTTTAAAACAATTTCATCCAAGCCATGGAACATCATCACCCAGTTGATGTGGATGAGGCGCATCAGAATTTTCGGGCGAATCACGGTGCAGGTCCTTGTTATTGAGGCTCGGATGTTGGGTGGGTCGAGGCTTCCAGGCGGTCGAGGCGGGCGCCGAGGCGGTCGCAATCACTACGGCAAGTGTCGATTTCTCGGAAAAATAACTCGGCTTCCGACTTGGCTGGCAGTTCGCGGGTTTCTTCCTGCAGGAATTCTTCCAGGTTTAAGCGAAAGGTCGTTAGCGTGTGCTGAGTCCAGTCACGGCTGCCGCGAAATAACTTACCCAGGCGCTGGGCAAAGGCATCGCCGGTGTAGCGGGCGATTTTGCTTTCCAGCTTGATGTCCAGTTTTTCGAACAGACGTTGCAGACGGCGTGCCAGTTGGGTATCGCCTTCGATGCGTACTTCGCCTTTGAATAAGGAACGCATTGGCGTGGCGCTCAATCCCATCAAACCCAGCGCCGACAGCGAGCCGCTCAGCGTGGCATCGACGTTTCCCGGATAGCTTTCCAGAATTTGCATGCCTTGTGCGCTGGGGCAGAGATAGAGGCTGCTATCGAAAGAGGAAATGTGTACGGCGATAACCTTGCCGGCCATCGGTGCCAAGTACTGCTCCAGATTATCATCCAGCGCTAAATAACGATTCAGCGCGCCTTCCAATGTGGCAATAAAAAGCGGCTTAATCATTGGGTATAGATTAAAACTTATAGCCGCGGTGAACAGCAACGATGCCTTGCGTCATGTTGAAATACTCGCAACGTTCCAGACCGGCGTTTTCCATCATTTGCTTGAGTTCATCCTGCTTGGGATGCATGCGTATCGATTCGGCCAGATAGCGGTAGCTGTCTTCGTCCTTGGCCACAATCGCGCCGATTTTTGGCAGCAGATTGAAGGAGTAAAAGTCGTAAACTTTTGCGGTAATCGGGTCGATGGGATGCGAAAACTCCAGCACGATCACGCGGCCGCCCGGTTTCAATACCCGGTACATGGAGCGCAAGGCCGCGTCCTTATCGGTGACGTTGCGCAGGCCAAAACCGATGGTCACGCAGTCGAAGGTGTTGTCGGCAAACGGCAGGCATTCGGCATTGACTTGGGCGTAGCGGATATTTCCGCTCAAACCGTGGTCGATCAATCGATCGCGACCGGTACGCAGCATCGCGGCGTTGATGTCGGCCAATACCACTTGGCCGGATTTGCCGACGCGTTTTTCGTAGAGTTTGGTCAAGTCGCCGGTACCGCCGGCGAGGTCGAGTACGCTGTCGCCTTCACGAACATTGGCCAGTTGCACTGCCACCCGTTTCCAGATGCGGTGGATGCCCATGGACATCAGATCGTTCATTACGTCGTACTGGCTGGCGACCGAGTCGAACACGCCGCGCACCAGCGCTACTTTTTCCTGTTTGGGAACCTGTTTGAAACCAAAATGGGTGGTATTGTCGTTTGTCATGATGTTCTTTAATTGTGTAGGGACGAGCGGCGGCTCAGGCCGGCGGCTTTCAGTTCTTCCAGATAATTCGACCATAGCAGCGGGAAATCCGAGCCCAGCTTGTACAGCAAGTCCCAGCTATAAATGCCGGTGTCGTGACCGTCGCTGAACACCAGTTTGATCGCGTAATTACCCACCGGCTGGATGTCGGTAATCGTCACGTCTTCCTTGCCAATTTGCAGGGTTTCCTGGCCGGGGCCATGCCCAACCGCTTCCGCCGACTGGGTGAACACGCGCAGATATTCGCTGGGTAGCTCGTAAATGCTCTCGTCGTCGAAATGAATTTCCAGAATCGCCGAGACCTTGTGCAGCTTGATTTCGGTCGGGACTCGGTGAGTGGGGGTGATTTTTACACGCATTTTATAGAATGTAACGGCTAAGGTCTTCGTCGTCGGCCAGTTCCATCAGATGCGCATCCACGTAGGCGGCGTCGATGTTAATGGACTTTTCGGCCAGGTCCGGCGCATCGAAGGAAATGTCTTCCAGCAGCTTTTCCAGGATGGTGTGCAGTCTGCGGGCGCCGATGTTTTCGGTTTTTTCGTTGACTTGCCAACCCAGCTCGGCGATACGATTGATGCCGTCGGCGCTGAATTGCACATCGACGCCTTCGGTTTTCAGCAGTGCCTGATATTGCTCGGTCAGCGACGCGTCCGGTTCGGTCAGAATCCGCACGAAGTCGTCGGCGCTCAAGGCATTCAATTCCACCCGAATCGGGAAGCGGCCTTGCAGTTCCGGAATCAGATCGGATGGCTTGGTCAAATGAAACGCGCCGGAAGCGATAAACAAAATATGATCGGTCTTGATCATGCCGTATTTGGTGGTGACGGTACTGCCTTCCACCAGCGGTAACAAATCGCGCTGCACGCCTTCGCGGGACACTTCGCCGCCGCCCATTTCCGAACGCTTGCAGATCTTGTCGATTTCGTCGAGAAACACGATGCCGTGCTGTTCGACGGCTTCCAGCGCGGTTTGCTTGATTTCTTCTTCGTTGACCAGTTTGCCGGCTTCTTCTTCCTGCAACTGCTTCAAGGCATCCTTGATTTTTAATTTGCGGGTCTTCGTGCGGCCGCTACCGAGGTTTTGAAACATGCCTTGCAACTGGCTGGTCATTTCTTCCATGCCCGGCGGCGCCATGATTTCCACGCCTACCGCCGGCGCGCTGACGTCGATTTGAATTTCCTTGTCGTTCAAGTCGCCTTCGCGCAACTTTTTGCGCATTTTCTGCCGAGTCGATTCCTCGGATTCCGAGAGCATGCCGCCTTCGGCGCGTGGCAGTAATATGTCCAATACTTTTTCTTCGGCGGCATCGGCGGCGCGGTTTTGCACGCGTTCCATCGCCGAGATGCGGGTGGTTTTCACGGCGGTATCGATCAAGTCGCGAATAATGGATTCCACATCGCGGCCGACATAACCCACCTCGGTAAATTTGGTGGCTTCAATTTTGATAAACGGCGCATTGGCTAAGCGGGCCAGACGGCGGGCGATTTCAGTTTTACCGACGCCGGTGGGGCCTATCATTAGTATGTTTTTTGGGGTGATTTCGTCGCGCAGTTCCGCGGCAACCTGGCTGCGGCGCCAGCGGTTACGCAGGGCTATCGCGACGGAACGTTTGGCGGCGGCTTGGCCGACAATGTGCTTGTCCAGTTCGCTGACGATTTCTCTGGGGGTCATTTGACTCATGGTTTTACTCTTGTGCCGGTTGTGGTTCGGCGTCTAATTCTTCGATGCGCAGATTGTGGTTGGTGTAGATGCAAATATCGGCGGCAATTCCCAGGGACTTTTCGACGATTTCGCGGGCGCTCAGTTCGGTGTTTTCCAGCAAGGCGCGAGCGGCGCTTTGCGCAAACGCGCCGCCGGAGCCGATCGCGATAAAATCGTATTCCGGTTCGATCACGTCGCCGGTGCCGGAAATGACCAGCGAGGTTTTGCTGTCGGCGATGATCAATAAAGCTTCCAATTTGCGCAGGGCGCGGTCGGTACGCCAGTCTTTGGCCATTTCCACCGCGGCGCGGGTCAGATTGCCGCGATGTTTTTCCAGCTTGCCCTCGAAATGTTCGAACAGGGTAAACGCATCGGCGGTGGCGCCGGCGAATCCTGCGATCACTTTGTCGTGATACAGGCGTCTGACTTTACGGGCATTGCCCTTCATCACGGTATTGCCCAGGGTGACTTGGCCATCGCCGCCGATCACGACTTTGTCGCCGCGTCTGACGGAAAGAATGGTGGTGCCTCTGAAATTCGTCATGTCTGTGAATGAAAAAGGGAAAGGCGGCGATTTTACATGTTCTCGACGGCGATGGGGTAGAAGTTTAAAACCCCAGCTAAGGTGAGTAAAAAGGGCAAAGATTGAACAAAGCAAGAAAACTGATTAAAGTTCAAAGTGCTGGTATTTTAAGGAGGCGCCGCATTGACCGGTGTTTCCAACATTACAATAACAACAAGAGGGTAGTCATGAAATCGTCAAATCGCTGGAGAAGTGCGCTATTACTAAGTGCCATGGTTTTTTCAAGTGCGGCGCTGGCCTTGTCGCCGGATGAAGAAGAACGCTTGAAAGAGTGTAAAAGGCCGAAATTCCGGGATTTTGTGCCCGAGCAAAAAGCCGAGGTCGATGCCGGTGTCGATATTGCTTTTCATGTCTCCCACAATGCCGATCCTTTCACCGTTACCGCCGAAGCGCGCGGTGAAAAAATGAAAGTTAACGTGGTGGATAAAAAAACCTTTTATTTGGTGACTGCCAAGTTACCGCAATTGACACCCGGTTTTGCCCGTATCCACGTCACCGCCAAATCAGCGGAAAGCAAACTGGAAAGCGGTTGTCTGGGGCAGGATGGCTGGTTGCTTAAAATCAAGGGCGAGGAAGTTGCTAAACCGGCCGAACAGCCAGCTACGGCTCAATAGCGAATTTTGTCATTCTTGATTTGCCAGAGCTCGAAGGGACGATTAGCGGTATCGAGCGCTAGTTGTTGCATGGCGATCCGGCGTTGCTGGGCGGGTTTGTCGATTTCGGTATAAATAAAACCGTCGTCGAACCCGGCTTTAGCGGCGTCGAACCGGTCGCAGGCGTAATACACGGCTTTCAGTCTTGCCCAATAGATAGCGCCCAAGCACATCGGGCAAGGCTCGCAGCTAGTGTAGAGCGTGCAATCGCTCAATTGAAAATCGCCCAGTTTTTGGCAGGCCAGCCGAATGGCGACGATTTCGGCGTGCGCGGTGGGGTCCAGATCCGGCGTAACCCGATTCCCGCTGCCGGCAATAATTTCACCGCCTCTAACCACAATGGCGCCGAACGGCCCGCCGCCGTTGTCGATGTTGTCGCAAGCCAACGCGATAGCTTGGTTCAGAAAGCCTTGGTGCATTACAAATCCAGCGGATTATTAGGATCGATGCCGTCCATAAACGGCAGGCGCCGGTCTTCGTTGGTGATCTGATAAACCTTACCCAGCCAGTTATTAAATACCGCCTTGGCCGAATCCCGCCAGGTGATGTCCAGATGCTCGATGATCTGCGTTTCCGGCATGGCTTTAAGCGGTCTGGCACCGTGTTTGGCGGCTTTCACGTGTACCGCGTAGTCGGAGAGCAAACGTTGCACTTCGCTATCGAAATAATGTTCCGGGTAGGGTGGGTAATCGTCGCGCTCGCCATGGTAAAACCTAAGCACTTCGCGCTTGTATTCCTTGAGCAGGCTGATGTCGTCGTATTCCGGATGGCCCTGGAAGAAAACGATGCGAAAACCGTCCGGGCTGACGGCCAGATGCACGCCGGCGATTTCGCTGGCTACCAAAACCTTCAAGCCGTGTTTTTCCATGTCGCGCTGAAACACTTCGTTGAAGCGCGAATGCGGTACGTCGAAGCGGGTATTGATTTCCGCAACCAGGGGATGCTGTCTATCGACCACTTTGTGCGAAAAAACGCCCCAGCGTTTTGCGGGCAAGCGGGTGCGCTCCACGCCGTAACAATGCTGAATGAATGCATGGGTTGCCAGGCAGGAGCAGAGCACAGAGGTGACGTTTTGCGTGGCCCATTCGAACACTTCGGTCAGAGGCTTCCAAAAGTCCTCCTCCTGTAAATGATCGTGGGTGACGTTGGCGCCGCTGATAATCAATGCGTCCAGACCGTCCTGTTTGATTTGCTCGAAGGATTCGTAATATTGATGAATATGCGCCCAGGCTTCCGGACTCCGTTCCAAGCCTTCTATCGTGAATGGATGCACGTGAAACTGCGCAATCTGGTTACAGGCGCCGACCAGCCGGAAAAATTGGCGTTCGGTGGCTTCCAGCGCCGCGTCCGGCATAATATTCAGCAAGCCGATGTGCAATTCTCTAATCGATTGGTGGCTGGCGCGGTCCGGGCTGAGAATTTCTTCGCCCTCCTCGCGCAGGCGCTGAAAAGTGGGTAAAGCGGTATGGGCAACTAGCGGCATTGCAAGAACGGTCTCAAGATTGTTGCCGGGCAATCGCCTCGGCAATCAGACGCATAAAGTCGTCTTCATTATTAACTTTGGCGGTTTCGTCGGCGCTGATGGTGTAGCCGTACTGGGCGGCAATCGCTTCGTAGCGCGGTACCCTGGCTTTGAACAATTCCGGAAACACCCAGCTGACAAACTCGTCCGGTGGAATTTGGTCGGTAGAGCTGTAACCGCGCTCACGCATGAACTGCGTCAGTTTTTCATCGACGAATTCCGGCCGGTAATACAAGGGCTTCGGGTCTTTCTTGGCGCGGTCGATAATGGTCTGTTCCAAGGCGGGTGGAATTTTGATGTAGACGATCAGCGTGTGTTTGGCCAGGTTTTCCAGTACTTCCGGGCAGTCCAGTTCGCAAACGCTACCGCCGGCGTCGTTAATGAAATGCTTGTAGCCGTATATGTCTTCGGCTTTGTGGATGAAGTCCGGTACGTCGTTCATCGCCGCGATTTCGGCTTGATGATGCAGCGCTTGCCGGCGTTTGAATTCGGCTTGCGATAATCCGCCCTTGGCCGGATCGCCGATTTTGCCCAGAAAGCTGGACACCGGCGCCAGATTTTCCACGGTGATATTGCTGCAAATGTAGATGGAATCGGATTTGAGTAAATCGCGCAAAAACGGTACGCCCATGGCTTGCTGCTTGATGTTGTCCAGAATCGGTTCTTCCAGGTATTTGGTGCCGATGCGGTAATCGCCGGAATAATGAAACCATTTGTCCCTGGGCAGTTTGGCCGACAGAGTGGTCTTGCCGGCGCCGGACATGGCCAACAGGGTGATGCTTTTGGATTCCCAGTCCAGAAATTGTTGCGGGGTCATTCTCATAAATTATCTCAATCCAACAAATCGCTAATGTCCAAATCTTCCGCATCCGGGCGGGCATGGCGATCAGGGTCCGTGTAGCCGAGATCGTCGGCTTCCAGCTCGTCGAACGGTGCGCTCCAGTCTTCCGGATCTTCTATGTAATCGATAGTCGAGCCATACCAGGATTCGTTGTCGTACTCGCCCAAATCGCCGTTGGCGAACTGAACTTCCACCGATTCGTCGTTGCCTTCAATCGCTACGACCTTGAAGGTGAGATTACTTTCCAGGTCTTTATACCAACGGCCTATGACCGGATCTGCAATAGTTGTCATGGTTGCATCCTCGCTATGTTGATGTACTTGGCAATGATAGCGAGTTTATAGAAGCTGTGCGAGTACATGGGGCAAAACTATCGGAATTTTCGATTAGAATGGCAAATTTGGATATTAACCGGCCGGGGCAATGAGCGAAGACAGATTCATCGAATTGGAGATCAAACAAGCGTATCAGGAGGATTTGATTCAAGCCTTGAATCAGGTGGTGGCCGACCAGCAAAAGCAGATCGGTAAGCTGGAAGAAACCTGCAAGTTACTGCACGACAAGATCAAAAGCCTGGCGCTGGATGATCGTCAGGCCGGGGCGGTCGACGAACGTCCGCCCCATTACTGATTTTAACCTCAGGACCTACGATGGCTGATGCGGCGTATCGGTTTTGCCGGACTGGTAGCCGCTGCCAATGTTTGCCGGGGTTGCGGCGAGGCGCTGCAATCCATATGTTTGGCGCGTAATCGCCGACAAAAATCCTGACTATCGTCTTGCTGTAAACCGGTCCATTGCGCGCGCCAGGCCGTGCCGCCTTTAGATTTGGTTTTGACGATGCCGGCATGCCCGGTTTTGGCTAACGTGCCGAGGGCGTTGCGGGCGCGCTGCAGATTGACGTCGGCATCGATTTTTCGTGGATAGCTGCCCATGCTGACCGTCCAAATGCTACTGCGACTTTGCGGTTTGGCTTGGGCTAATTGGGTCAGTTTTTCGCGGCGACTGTTGTACGGCGCATTGATGCGAATCGGCTCATAACGGCTGCTGCCGGAGTCGGCACCCATTTGCTCGGCGCTGCCGGCACAACGGTTGGATGATAATTGAAACGGCGGCGGCAGGGCGCTGTAGTCTTTCAACTGCGAAATATGTTCGCCGAACAGGCCTTTTTCGCTATTGGCAAAACCCATATCCAACAGATTGCCCATTTGTTCGAAACGTTCGCCGCTGCTGTGGGCACCTAGCAACACGCCGATCAGGCGATGGCCGTTGCGTTTGGCGGAGGCGATCAGGTTGTAGCCGGAGCCGCAGGTAAAACCGGTTTTCAGACCGTCGGCATCCGGATAGCTTTTCAGGATGCGGTTGGTGTTGGGCATTACCCGGCCTTTGTAGTTAAATTCCGTCGCCGAAAAATAATGATAGTGTTGCGGAAAGTCGCGAATCAGCGCCGCCGATAATAAAGCCAGGTCGCGGGCACTGCTGATTTGACCGTCGTTCGGCAAGCCGCTGGCGTTCTCGAACGAACTGTTATACATACCCAGGGTACGCGCTTGCTGGGTCATCATCGTCGCAAAATTGCTTTCCGAACCGCCCAGTTTTTCCGCCAGTACTACCGCCGCGTCGTTAGCGGAACGGGTGGTAACCGCCATGATGGCTTGTTCCACCGTCAGGCTTTGGCCGGTGCGCAAACCCAGTTTGGACGGCGGTTGCGAGGCGGCGTGTTTCGACGCGAACACGGTATCCGTCAGTCTCAAACGACCATGTTCCAATGCGGAAAGCGTCAAATAGATAGTCATGACCTTGGTCAACGATGCGGGATACCAGCGTTGGGTCGATTCGGTTTCGTGAACCACGCGGCCGGTGTCGGCGTCGATCACGATTGCCGCGTATCTGGCGGCCGCAGGAGCGCTTTGCAACAGTAGGCAAGCTAGAGAAAGTAGCGCTAAACGGGTTTTCGGTAGGGTGCTCAAGTTATTACTTTGCTCCAGATATGTGGCCTAAACATTTGACTGTATTATTTAATCAGAATTATCGATTTCGAAAAAGACCCAATTGATGCGGGGATGGTCGATTTTGATCTGTTTTTCCATTCCGTTAATTAATTCAACGGCTTCCCCAACGCTCAAATCCGCCGGCAATTCGGCTTTAATCGCCACCATTACTTGGTTGCCGTGGCTAACAGCCCAAATATTCAGTACGCGACTGACACAAGCTTGTTTTTCCAGGTAACTGTGAACCGCATCGCGAATCAGCTCATCGGCTTCGCCGAGCAGCAAGGAATGCACTTCCCGGCCGATTAACACCGCGACTACCACCAATAATGCGCCGATTAACATCGAGCCAATCGCGTCGTAAAGCGAATTGCCGGTGACCATGGTCAAACCCAGCATCGCCGCAGCTATCACCAGGCCAAGCAGCGCGGCCAGATCCTCGCCGATCACCACCATCAATTCGCTGGATTGGGTTTCTTTAAACCATTGCCAAATGCCGCGTTCGCCACGCTCGTTTTCCATCGCTCCCAACGCCGCGCGTAACGAAAACCCCTCCAAAACCACTGCTATAGCCAATATCGCCAAAGCGATGCCGGCGTTTTCCACGGCTTGCGGTTCGTGATAACGCAACCAACCCTCGTGGATCGAAAACAATCCACCAACCGAGAACAGGGTAATCGCCACCATCATCGACCAGATATACGCTTCCCGGCCATAACCCATCGGGTGGCGCTGCGTTGCCGCCCGCGCCGAACGTTTCATACCGATATACAACAAGACCTGATTACCGCAATCGGCAAAGGAATGAATGGCTTCCGCCAGGAGCGAGCCGGAGCCGGTCCAGACTGCCGCGCCGGTTTTGGTCAAGGCGATGCCCAGATTGGCGGCGAATGCATAAACAATGGCTGAGGTGGAATTGCTATGAGACATGACTATGGGTCGAATAAATTAAGAATAAGGCAACGATCGTTTGCGGCAAACGCTACCGCAAACGCATCGAGTAATTATGCAAATTTTAGATTAGTCGAGCGGATTTGCCGCAAATACTTAGCCGTCAACACATAGCCGCTGATTTTTAGCGGTTTGGCGTTGCTGCCGATGACGTATTTGCCGGCCGCGACGTTTTTGCAGCCAACGGATTACGCCGGTGATGAACAGCATCGGGCAGAGTAAGCCCGAAACTAAGACCAGTAACTGGCCCGTCAAGCCAAAGGCTTCACCGGTATGCAGCGGATGCAGCCAGTTGATGACAGTGTCCGAGGCGCCAAGCTCATCGGGATTGCTGACCGCCAATACTTGGCCGGAATATTGATCCACCCAGACATTGGTTTTGGGAAAGCGCTGGCTAGGCTCGCCGGATTGACGCAGATTGATGCGATAGCTGCCGGTGGCGTTGTGCGGCGTTTCGATCCAGCACAAGCGCGCCTGCGGAAACCGGGCTTGGCCGACTGCCACGGCTTGATCCAGGCTGATGCGTGCTTGCTGGGTTGAGGGTGGGGCGGATTGTGGCGTGGGTGCTGCCTGTAAAGGCGAGAAATAGCCTAGCAGCGGATTGACGTATTGCGGAATCTCCAGCGCAATTCCGGTCAGCGCCAGCACCAGCATCACGATCAAGCTGTAGATGCCCGCCAGTTTATGTAAATCGTAATTCAAGCGTTCGCGGCTGGCATGGTGTTTTAGGCTCAACGCGTTTTTTAATTTGTGCAACGGCGGCCACCACAGATAGACACCGGTAGCCAGGGAAATCAACAACAAGCCGCCAAAGATAGCCATCAAAATTTTGCCTGGATTATCCAGCAGCAGCTTGTAGTGCAAATCGTAGAGCCAGGTCATTGTAAACTCGCCCCAGAAGCGGTTGGCGAGGACCGTGCCGGTATAAGGATCGACCGACAACATCAGCGGGGCAAAACCGTGATGCTCGGTTTCTTGCGGTTTGTAGTAGCGGGCGGTGATTGCGCGCTGCGGATCTTTGGGAATTTCCAAGCGCCAGCCGTGTTGCCGTGTCGGTTCTGCATGGCGCAAGGCCTGGAAAATATCCTCGTAGTTTTGCCGCTGTGCGGTCGGTTCGGAAATGATCAGCTGCGGATTGAGCCACTCGTCCAGGTCGATATAAAACACCAACAGGCTACCAGTCAGGCCGACCATGGCGATAAGCAAGCCTAGCGACAGACCCAGGTATAAATGCACGGCCAGCCAAAACTGGCGTCGTGCCTGTTTTTTGCCGGCCGCTGGTTTCATGTTTTACGCTGCTTAGTAGTCGAATTTGACGTTAACAGCACCGTAGAAGGCGCGGCCATCGCCAGGTGAATAGAATGGATAACGCTGACCGGCACCGTAGCTTTCGTCGTACCACAAGTACTCGCGCTGGGCATCGGTAAGATTCTTGACTTGAAATTGCAAGTCAACTTCTTTGGTAATTTGATAGCCCAAATCCAGATTCAACAAGGCGTATTCGCCGTGTTTGCCTGCGGCGTTGGCCTGGTCGACAAAATAATTGCCTTGGCCGGTGGTCCATAGCGAAGAACGAAATTGTTCCGTGAATTGGTAATCGATGCCGGCGGAAAACAAATAGTTTGGCGTATTAACTACTTGATTATCTCTGACATATTCCATCGTATCGGCAACCACCCTGGATGGATTGGTGACTTTGGCTTCCTGCAATGAATATGCAGCCCAAACGCCAAAGCGGTCTGTGGGGTAAACTTTGACTTCAACATCCACGCCTTGGCGTTTGGTGGGGCCTATCATGGTCGAGTCGTTACTGGCCAGGTTACGGCTAATTTCGTTGCTGGCATCTTGCATCCAATAGGCTATCCGGCCTTCTGCCCAAGCAACTGGTTTCAGTTTTACCCCGACTTCCCAGCCGTCATTCAGGGAAGGACCAATATTCCTTTGGTTGGGGTTTAGGATAAACGTGGCTTGCCCCAAGCCGACTTGAAACGTACGCCCCCAGTTACCATAAAGGCTATAGCCTTCGATGGGGGTAATCACGGCGCCGATTTTGGGTTGAGAAATTGTGCCGTAGTCGTTGAGCGGGAAAGCGCCAAATGAAGGTGCGGCGCCCGGTGTCGTCGAATTGGGCCTATAGCTGAAAAAGTCCCCGTCGATTATATCGGCTCGATAGCCCGGTGTTAGCTTCAGCCATTTAGTCGGTTTGATCACCGCCTGAATATATCCACCATAGTTGAGGAATGACCAATGGTCGTCATTGCGGATGTTAGTGTTGTTGGCTGGAGTGCGGGGGATGCCATTTGTGAGTCGGTACTGTCTGTATTTATTTTCCTGTTGCTGGAAATCGAAGCCAGTTTCGAGAGAAAAATCATCTAGCCAACTGATCACCGGGTGATAGGTCAGTGAAGTGATAGCGCCGTATTGCACTTCATCCCTGTCACGTTTGACTTGGGCAAAAGCGGGATGAAACATCACTAAACGTTGGTCGTCGAAAACATTGCTGTAAGCCTTGGTTGACCAAAACAGGGTTTTGCTGACATTAACGTCCAGATGGGCGCTGACCTGGCCTACGGTACGTTTGCTGTAATCCAGTGGGTCGTGCGGTGTGGCTTGTGTAACGCTGGCTAACTGTTGAGCATACGTTAAGTAGCCGGGTTCTTGTGCACCCGCTTCGCTCCAACGGGCGATCAAACCGACTTTGTATTTATCGCTCGGTTCGTAAAACCATTTACCGGAGAAACTATTTTTGTCCGATGCGCTTCGGTCTCGATAGCCATCGGTAGCGCGATAGGAGATTTGATAGTTTTGCGAAAATCCGTCTTTCTCGTAGCCCAGTCCGGATTGAATGTCATGCGTGTCGAAGCTGCCGTAACTTACCCGCCCCTTGACGTAATTACCGCCCGTCGTTGTGTTCATGTTCACGTTGCCGGCGATATTGTGCAGGCCGTAGCGCGGATCGTTAGTACCGCGCACGACTTCAATGGATTGGATATCCAACGGAAACAGCGCGTCGATAAACGGCATGTTGCCATCGTTGCTGTTACTTGGGATGCCATCAATCAAAAGCTTCACGGCATTGGTTCGGCCTTCGCCGTTGAATCCTCTAAATGAAAACTTACCCGTCGTGGTGCCCTGACCGAATTGGGTAATTTGCACACCGGGCATGCGATGCAACAGGTCAAAAGCAGTGAGTACGTTTTGATCTTGAATTTTATCACCATGCATCACGTCCACCGAAGTGGAGATATCACGGCTGGTCAATTTGCCGGGTTTATCGTCCTGGTCGCTGACTGTCACTGCGCCCAGCTCAAAGATCGAATCGTCCTTAACGGCTTGTGGCTTTGGTGCCGGGGGGGCTTTTTTAACCGCAATGACTCCCTCATCGACTTGTTCATATTGCAGGCCGTTCTGGCTCAATACTTTGTCCAAAGCTTGTTGTACGGTGAAGCTGCCCTTCAGCGCTTGGGCCTTTAGACCTTGCACTACGGAATCGGCATAGATCAATTTGGTGCCGGTGGATTTCGCCAAGGTATCTAAGGTCGTCGCCAGCGGCTGCGCGGGTATGTCTATGCTTGCGGCGGCGGCATCGGCTGTCATCGTGTCCATCGAGGCGGCCAGTGCAAAAGCCAGTAGCGGTAAATGCCGACGCGGTCTTTTTGACGGTGCGGTGTTAGGTTTGCAATCCATGATCGTCTCCTGTTAGTCGTGGGTGGCAAGATTTTTTGATTCGCCATACCCCATTAACGAAGCAGCCTGGTCAAACTGGACAATTTTGATGAATATTTTTTTGAGTCCAAAGGCAAACACCTGTTTGTTAACGGCTATACAACACGATGGTCTGCTTCTGGCGTTGCACACGGATCGGCAGGATTTTTTCCAAGGCTTGCAGAAACGGCTTCAAATCGGTGGTATCGAAACTGCCGCTAAGAGTTTGTTTAGCCAAAGCAGGATCGGCAAACGCAAAACGCACCGCATGGTGGCGTTCCAGTTCCGCGACGACGTCGGCTAGCGGGGTGTGGTCGAACAGCAGGTGGCCGCTAGTCCACGCCGCCACTTGTTTGGTACTGGTCTTTTCGGGTTTTTGCCAGTGGCCGGTCTGGTCAATTTTGCGGCTAAAGCCGGCGGGTAAATTTTCACCAAACCAACTGCGGTTGGCGTGCAAGGTGACTTCGCCTTCCAACACCGATACGGCCGTGCCGAGCGTATCGTGCCGAACGTTGAACATGGTCTCACCGTGTTGCAATTCGATCTCGCGCCGCCACCAGGATAGGCGCACGCGCAGTTGCGTGTCTGTGTTCAATTGCAGCTGCGAATCGTCGGCTAGCCGCACGGTTTGCCGCTCGCCTATGCTGGTTCGGTAAATTGTGTCGGGTGCGCTATAGTCCAGCCAAGCGCCGGTCAACATTGCGGCAAGCAGCAGGCTGCCGATTAAGGTTTTACCGTTTCGCCAGAGGCCGGGCCGCGCGGAGCGTGCGGCATCCAAGCCCGCCACTTTGCGGGTTTTTAGGGTATCCAGGTGTCCCCAAAGGCCTGCCACTTCGTCGTAAGCCTGCTGATGCGCCTGATGATCTTGCAGAAGCCATTGCTCGAATGCTCGACGCTGCTCGTCGTTGCAGTGTTCGGACTGCAACGCCACAAACCAGGTCGCCGCTTGTTTCAGGATCTGTTGTTGTGGAACGTCTGGCGCCTTCATCGATTTGCCGGTTTAGTGCTGCGGATCGTTTAGCATTTGATGGCAGTGCAGCATGGCCTTGACCAATTGGCGTTGCACGGTTTTCTCGGAGATGCCCAATTGCTCGGCGACTTGGGCATAGCTTAATTCGTCGATCTTGCGTAACAGCAAAATATGCCGGCATTGCCGGGGCAGGCTGGCGATGGCCAACAATAGGCGTTCGCATTGCTGACTAAGAATGGCGAAGTCTTCCGGTTGGATATGCGGGCATGCCAGTTCGTCGTCCAGTGTTTGAGCCTTCGCGCCGCTGCGCTGGTGCTGGCGGATAAAGTCTATCGACAGTCGTTCGGCGGTGCGGAACAGGTAGCCGGTCAAATTCTCGGTATGCGCCAAACTGTCCTTGCGCAACAGGCGCAAATAAGTCTCCTGGCTTAAATCTTGCGCGGTATCCGGGCACTTTACCTTTTGAATCAAAAAATCGACGATGGCTTCCTTGTGATTTAGAAACAGTTCGGCGATCTGATCGTGCTGTATGGCGATGACGGACAAGCGGCAAGCTCCGGATTTTTAGTGAACGGAAGTCGGAAATCTCCGCAAGCTGTGTGCCAATTAACGTAGACCGTCGTCCAGTCCGCGGAATGCTTGGGCGTAAGATTTTTGAGGGGGGTGTAGGGTTGGGATTACATGCAAAACTATGTCATATGCCGCATACGAATTCGGTATATGACATGGTTTTTCTTGCCGAAAGAACTTTCGGAGAAACCTTTCTTCGGCAGAAATCGAGGGAAAGTTGTCCTTGAGCAGAACCCGATTCTCGGTCATGCTGCAGACGCTGGCCGTTACCGAGGTATCGACATGACTACATTCAGTTTTACCAAGCCCGAAAGCTTTATCTTTAAACATCGTCAAATCGGCATCCTAGCGTTTCCCAATGCGCAGAGCCTGGATATTACCGGCCCGTTTGAAGTATTTAGTTTCGCCAACGCCACATTAAAAATGTTAGGCATTTGTGAGCAAAGTATTTACACACTCAAGATATTGGCTGACGCGCCCGGACCGGTCAAGACCATGTCCGGTCTACAAATCTTTGCTGATGCGGCTTACGGCGATCCGGATAGCGACTTCGATACCTTGTTGATTGCGGGAGGCGTTGTTACGGAGGAATTATCCAACGCCAAACTGCTGGATTGGATTAAGGCGATGGAACCCAGGGTTAATCGCCTCGCTTCGGTATGTACGGGCGCATTTCTATTAGCGGAATCCGGCTTGCTGGACGGCTGTAAGGCCACCACCCACTGGCACTATTGCCAGCAATTGGCCAAGAATTATCCCCGCGTACGATTGGAGCCCGACCATATTTTCGTCAGGGACGGCCATATCTTCACCTCGGGCGGCATTACCTCGGGAATCGATTTGGCCCTAGCTATGGTGGAAGAGGACTGGGGGCAGGAGTTAGCGTTGTATGTGGCGCGCTTTCTGGTGGTGTTTTTGAAGCGGCCGGGCGGGCAATCGCAATTCAGTAGCTATTTGACCTGCGAGGCCAGTCATCGCCCGGATCTGCGCGAGCTGCAAACCTGGATCATGGCGCATACCGAGGAAGACTTGCACGTGGAAATGCTGGCCGAGCGCATGGCGATGAGTCCGCGCAATTTCGCTCGTTTGTTTTTGGCTGAGACCGGTATGACGCCGGCTAAATTCGTGGAAATGGCGCGTATCGACCAAGCCAGGCATTGGCTGGAAACAACGGATATCGCCGTGGAAGCGATAGCCGGGAAGGCGGGATTCAAAGATCCCGAGCGGATGCGGCGGGCGTTTATTCGCCAGCTCGGCGTCAATCCGCAGAACTACCGACAGCGCTTCAGCAAAGCAATAGCCGGTTAGCACTTAACACATCGATTTTTGATGCTGCCGCCAAGGGCAGTCGCCCAAGGCTTGCCGATAATAAATAGAATAAGGGGATCAACATGCGTATTTTACTGATTTCAACCGCATACTCGGGGTTAACCCAGCGTTATTACACCGAATTGGAAGATGCCGGTTATACGGTGTCCGTGGAGTTACATCTGGGCGATGAAGCCAAGTTGTTAGAGGGGGTTGAGCTATTTAAGCCGGATTTGATCCTCTGTCCGTATTTAACCCGGCGTCTACCCAAGGCCATCCATCAACACTATAAATGTTTGATCGTCCATCCCGGTATCAAGGGTGATCGCGGCCCTTCTTCTTTGGATTGGGCGATTCAGGCCGGGCTTAAGGAATGGGGCGTAACTTTGCTGCAAGCCGACGATGAGATGGATAGTGGGGCTATTTGGGCCAGTAAGACCTTTCCGCTGCGCGCCGCGACTAAAGGTAGTCTATTCAACCGCGAAGTGACACATGCCGCGGTCGAATGCTTGTGGGAAGCGCTGAGTTACCTGGAAGCGCCTGATTTCAAACCGGAGCCGTTGGATTACGCTCGTCCGGATGTTAAGGGACAATTGCGGCCGCAGATGAAGCAGACGGACCGGACTATCGATTGGAAAAAACACGGCTCCGAGCAGATTTTAAGACGAATACGCGCGGCTGACGGCACACCCGGAGTGTTGGACGAGATTTACGGCCAGGCCTTTTATCTGTTCAATGCGCACCGCGAAGATCATTTAAGCGGCAAACCCGGCGAGATAATTGCCATTGCCAATCAAGCTGTATGCCGGGCGACGTGCGATGGCGCGGTATGGATCGGTCACTTGAAAACCAAATTACCTGGCGGGAACGGTATCAAACTGCCGACGGCGATGGCGCTGCAAGATTTGCTGCCCAAACCGGCCAACGGCTTGAATGGTTTCTTCGGCAAAGCCTTGAAATTTATCGACATCGATTACAGTAAACCGGGTCGGCAGTTGCCTTGCCAGGAGGTGTGGTATCAACTCGACGGCGAAGCGGCTTATATCCATTTTGCCTTTCATAACGGCGGGATGAGTACGGCGCAATGCCAGTTGCTATTGTCGGTGTATCGGCATGTCGCTACCCTGGATGTGAAAGTCATCGTGCTGATGGGCGGCGAGGATTGCTGGTCCAACGGCATACATCTTAATCATATCGAAGCGGCCGCCAATCCGGCCGACGAATCCTGGCAAAACATCAACGCCATCGACGATCTGATTTACCAAATCATCACTACGCTGGATAAATTGACCATAGCCGCGTTATCTGGCGGCGCCGGAGCCGGCGGCGCGATATTGGCGATAGCGCCGGATAAGGTGTTGGCTAGGGATGGGGTTATTTTCAATCCGCACTATAAAAACATGGGAGAGCTTTACGGCTCAGAGTATTGGACTTATTTATTGCCTAAACGGGTAGGGTTGACCATGGCGACGCAACTGACCGAACAGCGCTTGCCTATCAGTGCCAAGAAAGCCTGGCGGATGGGCTTGGTCGATAAAGTGCTGGATCGGCAGCACACGATTTTTGCGGCGCAAGTTAAACAGTCGGTTAAATCCTATTTGGCCGACCTTGGCGCGTTGCAGGTTTTGTTGGATGAAAAAGCGGAAAGGCGCTGTGCCGACGAGGCTGCCAAGCCGCTGGCGGCCTACCGAAAATTCGAATTAACCCAAATGTATGCCAATTTTTACGGAAACGATGCCTATGAAAAAGCGCGGCAATGTTTTGTGTTCAAAAAATGTCCGACCAAAACCCCGGACAATATCGCCAAACATAGGGGCGCGGAGCCGTTAAAGGCACCGCAACCCGGCAGTTTGCTGCATTTTGCCTGGCAAGAAAGCTATGCCTTGGGCGACAAAAAAATTGACGATCAACATAAGGACTTTTTTGTGTTGGCGGAAAGATTAATAGCTGCCGTGAATAAACACGAGATGAATGACGCGCTATTTGATTTGTATCAGCACGTTAAAGTCCATTTTGGGGAAGAAGAAGCCTTCATGAATCAGGTTGGGTTTCATCACTATAAAAGCCATGTCAAAGAACACAATCTGATGCTGGAAAAATTGTTGGAAATGGATAAAAAAATTCAACATGACGACTGGAATGCCGAGGAAGTGACGGGCTTTATCGATAAATGGACCCAGCACATTTTAAAATCCGATATGGCATTTAATCAGCATTGGCAGGAAATGTTTAAGTTTTGCGTATAAGTTGCTCGGAAGCGATGTTTAGTCGGCTTGGGTTTTCGGCCCAAGCCGGCGGCGGCTTGCCGCTGGCAGGCCTGACAATGCCTTACCGGCATCTCATTGTCCAACTATAGGGTGTTCACCTTGGGAGGCTGTTTTAACTCCCAAGTCTTCAAATTAGCAACCGGTACTTCAGTCAAACCATTTCCAAAATCTTGCCCGGCAAATCCGAATAATCTTGCTCGCCATTCAAACTCACGGTCTGCGCTCACTCCGGATTGACAATCAATCGATTGATTGATACTTTGCAAATCAATCGATTGATTTTATTTCTAGCGAGTACTCCACCGAGGCAGCATGGTCACTACTGAAAACCCCGCAACAGACATTCACGACGCACGCAGCCGACTGGTGATGTCCGCATTGCGATTATTCGCGGAAAAGGGCTACAAGGCCGCTTCCACGCGAGAAATCTGCGACGCGGCGGGTGCGAATATTTCCGCCATCCGCTATTACTTCGGCGATAAGGCCGGGCTGTACCGTGCCGCGTTTACCGAACCGATGGGCGATCTGCCGTGCGGCTCCAATGTGGCGGAATACGCCGACTTGCCTTTACGCGATGTGCTGGGCAGGTTTTTCAGCGAATTTCTGGAACCTTTTAAAAGAGGTGCGGAACTGGGGCTGGTGATGAAGCTGCATTTTCGAGAGATGATTGAGCCGACAGGCGCCTGGCAACAAGAAATCGACGCGGAAATCAAACCGCAACACGCAGCGCTGGTGTCGCTGCTGCAAGCGCATTTGGGATTGCCCGATATAGACGCGGATTTGCATAGACTGGCCTTCGCGATGATAGGTATGGCGGTGTATTTTTATGTCGGGCAAGAAGTCGTGTCAGTCATTTCTCCGCAAATTTTAACGGCGCCCAACGCGATCGATGCATTGGCGGAGCGTCTGGCCGGTTATGCGGTAGCCATGGTCGAAGGCGAGGCCGCGCGCCGGGCAGGAGAGTGCTGATGAAAAATAATCCGCTGAAATTTCTCGATTTAAGTCCTGCGGTGCGGGACGGTTTACTGACTAGCACTCGCCAATTATTTTCGAATCAAAACGACACTTTCACCGGAGGAAAGTCATGAGCAAAGGCAAAATAGGCGCACTGATCCTCGTCTTACTACTAACGATAGGCGTTGGGATAGCCATCGGCCGCGTTAACGACCCGGCCCCGTCAACCCCACCGCCCGCAGCCAACCCGGCGCTCAGCGTTTCCGTGATTCGCCCGGAAATACGCGATATTCCGGTCAGCCTGACGGCTAACGGATCAATCGCACCCTGGCAGGAAGCGGTGATCGGCGCCGAGGTAGGCGATCTGCGCCTGAGCGCGGTCAACGTGCAGGTCGGCGAAGCGGTCAAGAAAGGCCAGGTGTTGGCGACATTCTCGGACGAGAGCGTGCTGGCCGATGTCGCGCAAAGCCGCGCGGTTTTGGCGGAAGCGGAAGCCAATCAGGCCGATGCGCGAATCAACGCCGAGCGCGCCACGCGGCTTGCCAGCAAGGCTTTGAGCGCTCAACAAGTCGGACAATATCTGACCAGCGAAAAAACCGCCATCGCCAAAGTACAGCTGGCCAAGGCGCAGTTGGATGCGCAATTGTTACGACTGAAATACACCAAGGTATTGGCCAGCGACGATGGCGTGGTTTCCTCGCGCAGTGCCACCTTGGGCGCGGTCGCCGCCAAGGGTCAGGAATTGTTTCGCTTGATCCGGCAAAACCGGCTGGAATGGCGCGGCGAGCTGACCGCCGCCGAAATGACTCAACTCAAACCGGGCATCAAGGTTAGGGTGGAAGTCCCGAATGTCGGTAGTATAGACGGTACGGTGCGCTTCCTGGCGCCAACCCTGGATGTGCAAAACCGTAATGGTTTGGTTTATGTTGATTTACCCAATGCCGTGCAGAACGGTTTACGCGCCGGCATGTTCGCCCGCGGCGAATTTGATTTGGGAAATTCTTCCGGTTTAACCGTGCCGCAAGATGCGTTGTCTTTGCGCGACGGCTTTAGCTATGTGTTTCTGTTGACCGAGCAAACCGAGGATCGGGCGCGCGTCAAGCAGGTGAAAGTGCAGCTGGGTCGCAGAAACGGCGACCAGTTGGAAATTTTATCGGGAGTTGCTCCCGAAGATCGGCTGGTAGCCGGCGGCGCATCCTTTTTGGCCGACGGCGACAGCGTACGGGTGGTGACGCAATGAACGTCTCCGCCTGGTGTATCCGCAATCCCATTCCGGCCATGATGCTGTTCGTGCTGCTCAGCTTCGCCGGCTTGCTTAGCTTTAAATCGATGAAGATTCAGAATTTCCCGGATCTGGACCTGCCGACCATCAGCGTCTCGACGACGTTGCCCGGTGCTTCGCCGTCGCAATTGGAAACCGAGGTGGCGCGGAAAATTGAAAACGCCATCGCTACCTTGCAGGGTTTGAAACATATCACCTCCAAAGTGCAGGATGGCAGCGCCACCATTACCGCCGAATTTCGCCTGGAAAAGCCGGTGCAGGAAGCCTTGGACGACGTGCGCTCCGCCGTTTCCAAAGTCCGAGCCGATTTGCCAGGCGACCTGCGCGATCCGATTGTCACCAAACTGGATTTGGCCGGTTCGCCGATCCTGGCTTTAACCGTCAGTTCCGCGCAGCGCGATGAGGAAGCGCTGTCGTGGTTTGTCGAAGACACGGTGGCCAAACGGTTGCTGGCGGTACGCGGTGTGGGCGCGGTTAACCGGGTGGGCGGCGTCAGCCGCGAAGTGACGATTGCGTTGGACCCGGTCAAGCTGCAGGCTTTGGGCGCGACGGCCGCCGACATTTCTCGGCAATTGCGGCAAATGCAGCGCGAGAGCGCCGGCGGCCGGATCGATTTGGGCAGCGGCGAACAACCGGTGCGTACTTTGGCGAACGTAGCCTCCGTCGATGAACTACGGCCCTTGCAACTGTCCCTGGCCGACGGTCGCCATATTCGGCTCGATCAAGTCGCCAATGTGGATGATTCGGTCGCCGAACCGCGCGCGCTGGCGATGTTAAACGGTAAACCGGTGGTGGGCTTCGAAGTGACCCGCAGCCGGGGCGCCAGCGAAGTGGAAGTTGGTGCCGGCGTACAAAAAGCCTTGGCCGAGCTACGCGTTGCCAATCCGGACATTGAATTCACCGAGGCTTTTAATTTCGTCACGCCGGTCGAGGAGGAATTTCAGGGCTCCATGACCATGCTCTACGAAGGCGCCTTATTGGCGGTTTTGGTGGTATGGCTGTTCTTGCGCGATTGGCGCGCCACCTTTATTTCCGCCGTCGCGCTGCCGCTGTCGGTGATTCCGGCCTTCCTGGGCATGGATTATTTGGGCTTCTCGCTGAATGTGATCACGCTGCTGGCCTTGTCGCTAGTGATAGGCATCCTGGTGGACGACGCCATCGTCGAAGTGGAAAACATCGTCCGCCACCTGCGGATGGGCAAAACGCCGTATCAAGCCGCAATGGAGGCCGCCGATGAAATCGGCTTGGCCGTGGTGGCCACCACCTTCGCGCTGGTGGCGGTGTTTCTGCCGACCGCGTTCATGAGTGGCGTGGCCGGGCGGTTTTTCAAGCAATTCGGCTGGACGGCGGCGCTGGCGATATTGGCATCCTTGGTGGTCGCCAGGATGCTGACGCCGATGATGGCGGCTTATATGCTGAAAGACACCAACCATTCGCCAGCCAAGGAAGGTGTCGTGATGCGCACCTATATGAAACTGGCGGGCTGGTGTCTACAGCATAGGCTGACAACGATTTGCGGTGCGGCGGCGTTTTTTATCGGCTCGCTGTTTTTGATTCCGTTGTTGCCGACCGGCTTCATTCCGGCGGACGATAATCCGCAAACTCAGGTATTCGTCGAACTGCCGCCCGGTTCAAGCTTGGCGCAAACCAAAGCTTCCGCTGAAGCCGCCAGGCAGTTGGTGTCTGGCATCGATTACGTGAAAACGATTTACACCACTATCGGCAGCGGTTCGGCGGGTAGCGACCCGATGGCCGGCAACCAGGGCAGCGGTGAGGTACGCAAGGCCACGCTGACGATTACTCTGACCAATCGTCAGGACAGGCCGGTGCGCAAGCAGGTCATCGAACAAAATATCCGCCAGGCCCTGCAAAAATTACCCGGCGTGCGTACTAAAGTGGGTTTGGGCGCTTCCGGCGAAAAATACGTGTTGGTGTTGAGCGGCGACGATCCGCAAGCCTTGAGTACCGCCGCCCGTAGCCTGGAACGCGATCTGCGAACCATTCCCGGCCTGGGAAGCATCGCCTCCAGTGCCGCGCTGGTGCGGCCGGAAATTGCGGTTAGGCCGGACTTCGCCCGCGCTGCCGATCTGGGCGTGACGACCACCGCACTGGCGGAAACCCTGCGTATCGCCACTCTGGGCGATTACGACTGGTCTTTATCCAAACTCAATCTGGCCCAACGCCAGGTGCCGATGGTGGTGAAACTGGCCGATCAGGGGCGGCACGATTTGAGCGTGTTGGAACGCTTGGCCGTGCCGTCCGCAAAAGCCGGCATCGGCGCGGTGATGGTCGGCCAGATGGCTAAACTGGAACTGTCCAGCGGACCGGCGGTTATTGATCGATACGACCGCTCGCGCAATGTCAATTTCGAAATCGAATTGTCCGGCCAGCCGCTCGGCGACGTTGCCACGGCGGTGGAAAACCTGGAGAGCATTAAAAACCTGCCCGCGGGCGTGAAACGCATCAACATCGGCGACGCGGAAATGATGGGCGAGTTGTTCGCCAGCTTCGGTTTGGCGATGCTGACCGGCGTACTGTGTATCTTTATCGTGCTGGTGTTGCTGTTTAAAGACTTTTTACAGCCCATCACTATTTTGGCCGCGTTGCCGTTGTCTTTCGGCGGCGGCTTCGTGGCGCTGCTGTTGACCGGTAAGGCTTTTTCTATGCCGTCCTTGATCGGCTTGGTGATGCTGATGGGCATAGCCACCAAAAACTCGATACTGTTGGTCGAATACGCCATCGTCGCTCGCCGTGAGCACGGCATGAGCCGTATGGATGCGCTATTGGATGCCTGCCACAAACGGGCCCGGCCTATCGTGATGACTACCATCGCGATGGGTGCCGGGATGTTGCCGATTGCGATAGGAATGGGCAACGCGGATTCATCCTTCCGCAGCCCGATGGCGGTCGCGGTGATCGGCGGCTTGGTGACATCCACCTTGCTCAGCTTGCTGGTGATTCCGGTGGCTTATACTTATCTGGACGATTTCAAGAGTCTGAGCATGGCATTGTGGAAACGCGGTACCGCGCCCAAGGCGGCCGCTTTAGAATCGTGATTTTCGGAACCTCGATTTCATCGAGGCTTGCTCCTTGACTGTTGCACGATTTCGCAAGCTGCGAAGCAAATGCGCTCAAGATTGAGTGCGATGAGCATGAACTGCATCTTGGCTGGGAGCTGATCGTACGTTGATGATGGCGGCAAGACTTTGCACATATCGTGGAGCATGCCGACAGAAATATGCACAGCCTGCTGTCCGAAGGCTGGCAGTGCATTGAAAAGGTCGGCGACAACCTGCTTTGAAAGTGAGGAACGCAGATCATGTGCAAAGTCGTTGCGTAGTTTTCCAATGCGTTTGAGCGCACCTCGAAACTGTGGGTCAAAGCCAAGGCAGCAGGCAAGCTCGACTTTCTTTGCATAGCTAAGATCAAGGTCTTTCAGATATTTTGGAGCGACAACTGTAAGTTCGAGAAATGCGCTGAGCTGGGCCTCGACGTATAAATGTGAGCGAATGACTGAGCCGACCTCGTCTTCGGTTAGGAGGGCAGTTACGAACTCGGCATTAATGGGCAAGGACATGGCAATGAATGGCTAACAATCAACGTAAGCCGCACCGGAGTGCGAAGCACGGAGGGAACCAACCGGCGCAGCCGGTTGGTGTCGGCTTGACCGAAACGTTAAGCCATTTTCATATAGGTGCACATAATTTTAGCGCGCCTCAGTTTCGAGCTCTTCGAGTTGGCCAACGACTAAGGCAACGACCTCTTCCGAACTGAGTGTGACCTCAGACATGCTTCTGCACACGCTTTCAAACTTCACATCTTTGAAGCATGCGACATAGTGTTTTTTCCCATCGAATAGCGAGTCACTGTGGTTGGGATGAACTTGATTCGCAACTTTCATTTCTGCGATCCATGGCGAGTTCTCCACCTCAAAAAAGACCATAGATACCTAGGCCGTATTTGGCAAGCGGATGCCCGCCATGGGATTCATCGTTGGGGCCACCATACCGACAATTGGGTGAGTCGAAACGCAACGCGTAGATCGATCTGCCGTGCTTCTCTAGCAGTAGATAAGTCGCAGCTTGAGTTGCTACGACAAAATTCTCGTACATGAACGCGTATTCCCTGGATAGCTCAACCTGATGAACTTTTGGCTTTTTGGTGAACATAGCGGCTGTGTCGAGTAGAGGCCTAACGATAAGGGTAACTTGCCTGCGAAAGCGTAGCGGCGATAGCCGCGTAGCTTTGGCCGGTCAAGTTTACCCGTTGGTTAGCGATTAGGTCCCAGAAATGTCTAAGGCTCATTTTTCGTCGTGACCATGGCCCCATACCGTTCTGTAAGGCAGCGCTTTAGCGCATAGAATTCTGTTTTCTCTTTTGGGTTCAGTGGGGTGCCAAGACTGCGAAAGGCAAACTGGACTTTGCTACTGCCAACAACATCTTCGATTCTTACCTCTGGTTCAACAACTATCCAGCCCGCTGAATCCACGAAATCGAACCAAAAGCTAATCGCCTCAGCAGTAGGCTGTTCTCTGACCTCAGCCCAACGCCCTCCTTTTTTGTAATCACAAGCGAACCCAGCATCCAAGACTAATGGATGTACTTGCTCTTTTGTCTTCATTGGAAACAAAACCTCGATATTAGAGCTATAGATCCTATCCCCGTAGAAGCATCCAGTTACAAGGAGGCAACCTACAGCTATTGCAACAGCCCGTAGTTCAGATGAGAAGTGCCGCACTGTAAAAAATATGGGAAAAGGAATAAAGTTCGAATGCATAATATTAGCTAACTAGGAGTTAGATAGTTTCCGTATATCTAGCGAAAAATGATCTTCGATACGATAAATTATTGATAAGCATATGATCTTCCTTTCTGTATATCACTTGCTGAAGAAATAATGACCTGTAACAGCCAGACTCCTAACATTGAATTAGACAGACCGATAACCCGCACTAGGCTGCAACCAGCCGATCAACAACTCTCCATGCTGATCGACTGGAATACAGTTTCATAAAGTTCCTGGATTAACCGGGACGATTCGCGCTTTTTGGCCAGTACTTAAGCGCGAGTTTGCAGAATAGCTACCGCCGGTAATTCCTTACCTTCCAGGAACTCCAGGAACGCGCCGCCACCGGTTGAGGTGTAAGACACTTTATCGGCGATTCCGTATTTGTCTATCGCCGCCAATGTGTCGCCGCCGCCCGCGATCGAGAAGGCCGGGCTTTCGGCAATTGCCAAGGATAGCGATTTGGTGCCTTCGCCGAATTGGTCGATTTCGAATACGCCAACCGGGCCGTTCCAGACGATGGTGCCGGCGGTTTTCAGAATCTCCGCATATTGCTTGGAGGTTTCAGGTCCAATATCCAGGATCAAGTCGTCAGCTTCCACGTCGGCCACGTTTTTCACGGTGGCCGCAGCGCTTTCGGAAAACTCTTTCGCGCAGACGACATCAACCGGTACCGGAATATCCGCGCCGCGTTCTTTTGCCGAAGCGATCAAACGTTTGGCTTCCGGGATTAAATCCGCTTCATACAAGGATTTACCGACCGGGTAACCGGCAGCCGCGATAAAGGTGTTGGCAATGCCGCCGCCGACGATCAATTGATCGACTTTAGACGACAAGGATTCCAACACAGTCAGTTTGGTGGATACTTTTGAGCCGCCAACGATGGCCACCAAGGGGCGGGCGGGGGTTTCCAGGGCTTTACCCAGTGCATCCAGTTCGGCGGCTAGCAGTGGGCCGGCGCAAGCCACGGCGGCGTGTTCGGCTACTGCATGGGTCGAGGCTTCGGCGCGGTGCGCGGTACCAAAAGCGTCCATCACGAAAATGTCGCACAGCGCCGCCATTTTTTGGCCCAGTTCGGCGTTATTTTTCTTCTCGCCTTTATTGAAACGCACGTTCTCGCACAATACCACTTCGCCGCGTTTCACTTCCACGCCGTCCAGCCAGTCTTTAACCAAGCGCACCGGTTGACCCAGCAATTGCGAAAAGCGCTCGGCGACTGGCTTCAAGCTGGAGGCTTCGTCGTATTCGCCTTCGGTGGGGCGGCCTAGGTGCGACATCAAAATCACCGCCGCGCCGCCGGCCAATGCGGCTTCCACGGTAGGGACGCTGGCTTGGATGCGCAAGTCGCTGGTGACTTTGCCGTCTTTGACCGGCACATTCAAATCTTGGCGGATTAATACGCGCTTGCCCGCCAAATCCAGATCGACCATTCGTTTGATAGACATAAGTTCTCCTTTGGTTGAAATAGTGAAAACATTATAAAGTGTAACGCCTGCCGCAGCCTGAATTAAAAAATAACAGAATAGTCAGATGCTTGGGCTATATTTGCTATCCATTGCCTAAACTTTTACCGGCGGACTTATGTTCAAGTCGTTTATTTTTACGGTTTTCTGCGTGTTGGCGTTAAGTGTCGATTCGGCTCGTTGCCAGCCCGCGCCTGTCGCTGCCGGCGCCGATGAAATTCAGGTGCTAATAGACGTATCCGGCAGCATGAAACAAAACGATCCGGATAATCTGCGCATAGAGGCCAGCCGTTTGCTGGTCAATTTGTTACCGGACGGTGCCAAGGCCGCGTTCTGGTTATTCGCCGAAAAAACCGCGCCGTTGTCCGCGACCGATGCCGTCAATACCGCCTGGAAACAGCAGGCCAGCAAAGCCACGGCCAATATCCATTCCCGCGGTTTGTATACCCATATCGAGGATGCGATTCAGACCGTGCTGAGCCAGGGATTTACCGGTGCCGGCAAGAAACATCTGATCTTATTGACCGACGGTTTTGTGGATATTTCCAAGGACATCATGCAAAGCGCCGATTCCCGCGAACGCATTCTCAGCGAATGGATACCCAAACTCCAGCAGCAAAATATCAACGTGCAAACCGTTGCGCTATCGGAGCAAGCCGATAAAGAGTTGCTGGAAAAACTGGCGTTCGAAACCGGCGGCTGGGCGGAAACCGCGCAATCGGCCGAACAATTGCAGCGGGTGTTTTTGAAAATGGCCCAAAAAGCCGCGCCGAAAGAAACCTTGCCGCTGACCGACAATAAATTCAACGTCGATAGCGGCATACATGAGTTTTCGGTGTTGGTGTTCAAAAAGCCGCATGCCGCGCCGACGCAATTGGTTTCGCCGGATGGCAAGAATATCAGTAAGCAAAGCATGGTCGCCAACGTGTCCTGGCTGGAAAGCCAGACTTACGACCTGATCACCGTCAAGCAACCGCTGATCGGCGAATGGCGTTTGGTTGCGGAAGTCGATCCCGACAATCAGGTGATGATCGTCACCGATCTTAAATTGCAGCTCAGCGAAATTCCTAATTTTCTGGGCGAGAACGAAGCCTTGCCGATAAAAGCGCATTTTACCGATAAGGATAAACTGATAGCCCGCGCGGATTTTCTGGGCATGCTGACCCTGGAAGTGATCCAGGATCAGCAAACTCCCGCAAAAATGCATACCTTGGCTACCGAGCCCGGCTTTTACCAGCATAACGTCGAGCATTTAAGTTTGGGTAAGCATTTGCTGAAAATCGTCGCGGACGGCAAGACCTTCAAGCGGGAAATTATTAACGAGATCGAGGTGGTTGCCACGCCTATCACCGTCGAGAAGCACGTGGATGCCGCTCAGCGCCAGGTTAGCTTAAAACTGCTGCCGGACACCAAACTGATCGATCCCGCCGGACTGGTGGTCAATGCGGTGATTAGCCAAGCCGGGCATCCGCCGGAAACCCGCGCCGTGACAGGCAAGGACGGAGCCTGGGTTCTGGATTTGGCCGGTTTGCCGCCGGAGACCATGACCCATGTCGCTTTCAATGTTATGGCAAAAGACCACGAAGGCAAGCCGCTGACGCCCGCGATCAAACCGCTCAGCATTGACGACAGTTGGTTCAAACTCGCCGAGCAGCCGGCCGTGGCCGAACCGCCGGCCTCTAAATCCGAGCATCAAGAAGACGCAAATCACGATGCGCGCACCGACCAGCACGGCGAGGCGGAGGCCGATAGCGAAAAGCATCCACCGCCCGCGGAGCATAAAACCAACTGGGCATTGGTGGGAGGTATCCTGTTCGCAATCAATATAATCGTGGGCGTCGGTGGATTTTTTATTCACCGGTATCTGAAAAAAATCCAAGCAGAAAAACAGCAGCAGTTACTGGAGAGATTGTCATGAACCCATTCGATTCCGTGATAGTGATATTGGCGGGCGAGGCGTTGGCGTTTCTGACGCTGTTGGTCATCGCGCTGTTTTTTATCTCGAGAAACCGGCGAGGGAAAGAGATGGCCGAAATTGACCATTTCATTACCGAGCTTGAAGAGCAAGCCATCGTCAAAAGCCGCTGGCTGGAACAATTTTTGGAGGAAAACTGCGGTTTGGCAACAGCGGAGATCGAGCCTTTGTTGCAAGAAGTCAACGCTTCCGAACGCGCTTTGTTTGAGGGGGTGATACGCTTGTTCCTAAAACGCGAACTGGTGTTGTTGAGTGAGATCGAGCAGCGTATCGGCCGTCTAACCGAGCCTTATCAGAATTTGTTGGCGAATCGCGGAGCGACTGCCCCGGTCGCGGCGACGCATGATTCGCCGCAAGCGAATCAACTGGCCGGCATGGAGCGGATCAATCAACAACTGGTACGGCAGCTGGATAACGCGATGAAAACCATCGACGAAATGTCCGCAGAATATACCCGCGTGTTTAGCGGTAATCAGACCGCATTGGAGCTGGAAAACAGCAGTAAGAAAATGCTGCAGATTTTTCTGGACGCCGAGCGCGGTGTGCGCGAGAGCATTGCGGAGTTGGGGAAATGACTCAACCATTGTTGCTTATCCTGTTGGGAGAATTATCGCTGGTGTTGTCGACGGGGCTGATCGTCTTGCTTGTGGTTAATCGACGAAACAAACGCCGACGGCTGGCGGGTCTCGAAGAATTGCTGGAAGATATCAAGGACCGGCAGGAACGGCGCGGCGATCGTTTGGCTCTGGCGCTGGTCGGCAAGCATCACGTGGACGAACAGACCGCTCGGGAAGTAAGCGCAACCCTGATAGCGGCCGAAAAACAGTTTTTGTTTGGGTTCGTCGAACAGCAAATGCAGCAGCAAACCGTCAGCGGTTTTTACGAAAATCTGTGCAGGTTGCTGGATAGTTATTTGGACGGCGTGCCGACAGCAGGCGAAAAACCGGTTGCCGAACAGCCGGCCGGCGATGCTGAAGAACAACTTACCGATGCCGATGCCGAGCAGCCAAAACCGGCCGATTCTGACGCAATCCCGGCCGAAGAAGCGCCACCACCACCGGATTGGGGCGACGTGTTCGACTGAGGGGCTTGGCTCGTTAACTCGTCGATATTTCCGTCGCAGGCTGGTCGAGTAATTTGATACCGGTCAGTTTGCTGAAAAAGTTCGCGGATCGTTTCGTCACGCTATCGCCTTCATAGGTACCGGCTTGATGGGTGCTTTCGAATACCACGATCGAGTGCGGCTCCACGATATACCAGGGTTTGCTTAGCGCTTTTTGCTCCGCGGGTTCCACAATATCCCTGGGAGATTTTTGCGCGGTATCGACGGCCAGGCACCAACTCGTACCCTCGATCAGCGGCAGTTGCATACTGTGTTTGCTGTCGGACATGTTCATTATCGCATGCAGGTCTGCCTCGTCTTTTCCCAAGGCAGCCAGCGTAAACGCCAGGATGCGGGTGGACGGCTCGTCCCAACGCGGCGGCTGATCGACCTCCAAGCCATGCCAGCTTATGTCGGCCAAGTCCTTACCTTCCATTTTCCGGCCGGTGAGGAAGTTTCGGCGCATCAAGGCCGGATGGCGTTTGCGCAAGCGGATCATCTGTTGCACAAAATGCAGCACATCGGCATTTTCCTTGGCTTTATCCCAGTTTAGCCAGCTCAATTCGTTATCCTGGCAGTAACAGTTGTTATTGCCTTGTTGGGTATGTAGAAACTCGTCGCCAGCTAACAGCATCGGCACGCCATGACTGAGCAGCAAAATAGCGAACGAGTTTTTCACCTGTTGTCGGCGCAGTTTGCATATGGCAGGGTCGGGTGTTGGGCCTTCCGCGCCGCAGTTGCTGCTGAGATTGTTGCTACAGCCGTCGCGATTGTTTTCGCCGTTGGCGGTATTGTGTTTCTCGTTGTAGCTGAACAAGTCCTTCAGCGTAAAACCGTCGTGGCAGGTAACGAAGTTAATGCCGCTGATCGGCAAGCGATGCTGGTGTTGATAGAGATCGCTACTGCCGCAAATGCGGGTTGCCACTTCGCTGATGATGCCGGTGTCGCCGCGGAGGAAGCGGCGAATCACGTCGCGGTAACGGCCGTTCCATTCTCCCCAGCGATAGCCGGGAAAGTTGCCGACTTGATACAGGCCGGAGGCGTCCCAGGCTTCCGCGATCAGCTTGGTCTTGGCCAGTTGTTCCGATAGCTCTATGCCCCAGACCAGCGGCGGGTCTTGCAATACGCTGCCGTCTTCGCTGCGCGCCAACGCGCTGGCCAGGTCGAATCTAAAGCCGTCCACATGCATTTCCCGCACCCAGTATTCCAGACAGCTGATGATGAAGTTGGTGACCAGCGGATGATTGGCGTTCACGGTGTTGCCGCAGCCGGTGTAATCGTGAAATACCCGTTTATCGTGCTTGTCGGTCAAATAAAAGCTGTTGCCGGTAATGCCTTTGAAATTGATGACCGGGCCGTCGGCGCCGGCTTCCGAGGTGTGATTGAACACCACGTCCATAATCACGCCGATGCCGGCCTTGTGCAGCGCTTTGACCAGATCGCGGAATTCGCGGATATGCGTGCCTTGTTCCGGTGTGACGCAATAGCCGGGATGCGGGCTAAAAAAGCTGTGCGTGCTGTAGCCCCAGTAGTTTTTCAGGCCTAGGTCGGAAGTGTGCGGCGGTACGTCTTGCTCGTCGAACGCCATGATGGGCAACAGCTCGACATGGGTGATGCCGAGCTTTTTCAGATAAGGGATTTTTTCGATCAGGCCGATAAAAGTGCCGGGATGTTTAACCTTGGCCGAGGCATGGCGGGTAAAGCCGCCGACGTGCAATTCGTAAATAATGGCTTTTTCGCTGCGAATTGCCAGCGGCGTGTCGCCTTCCCAGTCGTAACGGTCGTCGACAACCACCGCGCGCATGGCGTGATGGCTGTTGTCGCCGGGCTTGCAGGCGGCGGCGCGGTTCCACAGCTTGTCGCTGATGGCGCGCGCCCAAGGGTCCAGCAATAATTTTTCGCGATCGAAACGCAAGCCAGACTCGCGGGTATTGTCCGGGCCGTCGATGCGCCAGGCATACCAGGTGCCGACCGGCAGTTCTTCCACAAACACATGCCAGGAGAAAAACGTATGGTTTTTGTCTTTTTGTAAGGGTATGACTTGTAAGGGTTTTATGTTGTTTGATTCGGAAAATAACAGCAATTCCACGTCCGTCGCGTGACGGCTGGAGATGGAAAAGTTGACGCCGCCCTCGCTAACCTTGGCGCCGTGCGGATAGGGACTCCCTGACTTTAAACTGTATGGTTTGTGCATGCCCTTGACCGAGAAACTGTGAATTAGCGCTGATTTTACTGCATATGGGGGCTGCAGGCCTATGCCTTGCGTAAATAATCGACAACGGTTAGAGTCTACAAGGCCTGGCCGCGACTGCGGAACGCTGCGGAATGTCCGTTGCCGACAGGACAAAACTTAGTCACCCGACCCGTTAACATTGCCAATGGCCTTATCTCCATCACTGTCTCAAGCCCGCATTCCGCTCTCGGCGGATGAGATGCGCGCTATCAGCCTGGAGATCAGCCGCGGCTTTGCACCGCGCCGGTTCAGAACCGGCGCGGTTAGGACCGCAAGTACCGGTTTTTCGCCGCAAGAGCTGTTAAATATCAGTCAGCAGATCAGTCGGGAGTTTGCCCCGCGTGCGAAAGCAGCTGCCGAGGTTAAGGACGCCAAGCTGGTTGCCTTGCCCGTCGATCCGGAACATTTGCATGTGTATTGGCAGTTGGATGAAGCGGTGCAGGCGCCTGCGGCCGTTGTGGAGCCGATAGAGGATATTCCGCCGTTGACCTTGCGCGTATACAGCCACACAGAGCCCACCGAGGCGGTGTCCACGCGGACCGAGCCGGCGCGGACTTGGTTCGATGTGCCGGTCGCCGCCGAACGTAGCCAGCAGCAGATTACGCTGCCGAGCGGCAATGCCTGCATCGCCGGCATCTACCAGGTGGCGATAGGCCGGCTAAACGAACAACAGGAATTCAATGCGTTGGCTTATTCGAATACTACCGTTGCGATGCCGCAAAATGCGCCGATGACGGAAAGACTGTCGCCGGCGATGGTGCAGTTTATAATACCGCCGTCTCAAGCGTCCTCGGCGCTTGCCGTAACCGCGTCCGGCCAACAAAACTAATTCCGCGATGAACAAAGGCTATCTCAGCATCGTCTTGCATGCCCATTTGCCCTATGTGCATCATCCCGAACACGACAGTTTTTTCGAAGAAAACTGGCTGTTCGAAGCGATTACCGAATGCTATCTGCCCTTGTTGGCGATGCTGGAGCGCCTGCATTACGATCAAGTGCCGTACCGGCTGACCTTATCCCTGTCGCCGACGTTGATGACGATGCTGCGCGACCCGATGCTGCAAAACCGCTATCTGCATTATCTGCAAGGCCGGCTGGAACTGGCGGAGCGGGAGTTGGAGCGCACCCGCAGGCTGCCGCAGTTCGAGCCGCTGGCGCAGATCTATATGCAGTGGTTTCAGGATGCCTTGCATCGCTACCAGCACCGCTATCAATGCGATTTGCTGACGGCGTTTCAACGCCATCACAGTGCCGGTTGCCTGGAGTTGATTACCACGGCAGCCACCCATGGTTTTTTGCCCTTGTTGAATGTCAGCCCGGTATCGGTGCGCAATCAAATCGGGGTAGGCATCGCCAGCTTCAAAAGCCAATTCGGCTTTGCGCCCGGCGGATTTTGGTTGCCGGAATGCGGTTATTATCCGGGCCTGGAACAGGTGCTTAAAGCCGAAGGCATTAATTATTTTTTCGTCGATAGCCATGCTGTCATGGACGCCGACCGGCCGCCGCGCTACGGTGTGTATGCCCCGCTGGATTGCGGCAATGGCGTGACGGCGTTCGGCCGCGATCCGGCTGCGTCGCGGCAGGTCTGGAGCGCCGAGGAAGGTTATCCGGGCGATGGCGATTATCGCGAGTATTATCGCGACATCGGTTTTGATTTGCCTCTGGAATATATCGCGCCTTATATTTTGGATGGCGAAACCCGGATCAATACCGGCATCAAGTACTACCGTATCACCGGCGCCAAGCAAACCAAACAGGTGTACCAGCCGGAACTGGCCAAGCGGAAGGCGCGTCGGCATGCCGAAGATTTTATTTTGCGCCGTCAGCAGCAAATCGACGCGCTAGCTGCGGAAATGCCGCAAGCACCGATTATCGTCGCACCTTACGATGCTGAACTATTCGGGCATTGGTGGTTCGAAGGGCCTTTATGGCTGGAGCAGGTGTTGCGTTTGGCGGCGAGTTCCGAAAACGGTATCCAGACCGTTAGCTGCGGCGATTATTTGCAATTGCCTTTGCAGCACGTGCAGGCTACGCCGGCCGCTTCCAGTTGGGGCGAGCACGGTTATTCCAGTTACTGGTTGAACGAAAGCAACGACTGGATTTATCCCTTGTTGCACAAGGCCGCCGCCGAGATGGAAAAGCTGGCGGGTGATTTGCGCGGTTTCAGCGTCAGTGATTTGCAGCAGCGGGCTTTGAATCAGGCCGCCAGATCGCTGTTGCTGGCGCAGTCTTCCGATTGGCCGTTTATCATGAAGGCCGGCACCACCATCGACTATGCGCGCAAACGCATCACCGATCATTTGGCCCGTTTTAATTATCTGCACGACGCGATTCGCAAAAACCGTATCGATGAACGCTATCTGACAGCGCTGGAGATCATGGACGATATTTTTCCGGATATCGATTTTCGCAATTATGCCGCCTAGACCAAACCCCTTGCCGGGGCTTGCCTAAATAAACCTCCAGGGGGAGCTATGGATAACATCCAATTGTTGTATGTAGCCAATAACGTCACCGGCAAAGCCGCGGCCTGTCAGCAATCCTTGCAGTTTTTGATGCGGGTGGCCGACCTGGATTATCACAAGCAAGTTGACGTGCTCTGGGCCGGCGAAGATGGCGTCTGGCACTTTTTGCCGGCCTTGTTCAACCGTAAGGCGGAAGATGGGCAGGAGTATTGGCAGGCCGAAATCGTATTTCCGCCGCAGCCGCACGCCGACATACCCGGCGACATTCGGTTTGCCTTGCGTCTGCAAGCGGCCGGCAGCGAATATTGGGATAACAACGAGGGCGGCGATTATTTCAGCGGCGCGGGTAGCGGCGGCAGATTAACCGCCGCCGCGTCCATCCTGCAGTTAAGCCATGCCGAACAACTCCAGGACGATCAGCATTCCGTACCGATCAAACTGGCGGTGGACGCCGCGCTGGAGATAGAGAAAATCACCATCCACTGGACTATCGACAACTGGCAACACAGCCATACGACCAGTTGCCGCCGCCAAGCGCAAAGAAAATCGGCCAGTAAAGCCCTCTATGCCGGACTGCATCTCGCCCAAGTGTGGAGCGGGCGGATCAGGGTAGCGGAGGCGTTTCGTCTGCAATACAGCATCTGCTGCGAAAGCAAGGAGCAGACGCGCTGGGATAACAACGCCGGGCAAAATTATGCTCTAAGCCGCACGCCGCTGCGGCTATTGATTTTGAATCTGCATTGCTACCAGGAAGACGAGCAAGACCGGAAGTTTTGGCAAATCGCTAACGCTATCGACGAGTTGGGCGCGGATGTGGTTTGTCTGCAGGAAGTGGCGGAGTATTGGAATGACGGGCGCGGCGACTGGCCGTCGAACTCCGCGAATATCATCAATCAGCGTTTGCCCCAGCCGTTTCATCTCTACACTGACTGGTCGCACCTGGGGTTCGACAAATTCCGCGAAGGCGTGGCTATCCTCAGCCGTTATCCACTGGCCGAGCAAGAAGCCCGCTACGTGTCGGATAGCCACGATGCCTACAGCATTCATTCCCGCAAAGTGGTGTCGGCGCGGATCAAAGTGCCGTATATCGGGACTATCGATGTGTTTTCCGCGCATTTGAGTTGGTGGGAAGACGGCTTCCAGCAACAATTTCAACGGCTATCCGCCTGGGCGGACGGCAAACGCAACGCAGAGGTGGATGCGACCTTGCTGTGCGGCGATTTCAATATTGCCGCCGGCTCGACCGGTTACGAATTGGTGGTCAACGGCCATCAGTATGAAGACCAATATCTGGCCGCGAACGCACCGGCACTGTTTCAACAAATTTTTCGGGTGAACGACGCGCATTGGCGGGATTATCTGGCCGACGACTATCGAATCGATTACATTTTCATGGACAAGGACAGCGGCTTGCGGGCCTGCTCGGCGCGAACCGTGTTTACCGAGCAGGATTACGGGCCGGTATCGGATCATTGCGGCTATCTGATGACGTTTGAGCCGCTATAGACTGAATCGCTGCGGCGATTTTAAGATTGAATTTAAGCTTGTTTAACTAGGCAGCACGATATGCAAGTAGCAGAACACTACGCCAAACCGGTATTTGGCAAATTGGGCGGTTGTTTTCAACGCGGTAATGATTTCCGGGAAACCTTCGACGTCCGCTGGGGCAAGATAGATTTCGACATGTCGCACGGCATTGCCGCCAATTTGAAGGTGGTATTGAAGGTGTATCGGGAGTCGGTTTGCGAAACCTATATCGTCGACACCGATGCTTACGATGTGGAGTGGGACAAGCACAAGCGCTCGACGCGGGATTTTTACGTGATGCCTTATTCCGGGCAGTTCGGCAAGATCAGCTGCATCAAGTTTTCGTTTATCGTGCATTTGGGCGAGCATTCGATTGCCTCGCGCCACGATTATATATTCATGGACGGCGACCAGTTGCGGGACAATCATCCGCAGCAGCGCCATATTAACGAGCATTGGGCCACGCCCAACCATTTCCGCAGTTACGAGCTGGACCCCGGCCAGTTGCAAAGCGATGCGGATTGGTACAACCATCATTTCGATTCCTTGCAGCTGACACCCAAATTTACCAAGGGTCAGCAGTTTCATCCTTATCACCCCAAGCGCTTTATTCACGATCATATCGATAAGGTGATCGCGGCCAAGCACAGTCAACCCGACCGCTTATGCACCATTAAAGTCAGCGTGGATTGCATAGATGACGGCGATTTTATAAACCATTTGATTCACGCCAGCCAGCAGGGCGTGTGGGTGCAATGCATCGTCGATTGGCGGAAGATGACGCTGACCAATAGCCAGAATTATGCGCGCCTGAAACGCTCCGGCATCGAACTGGTCGGGGTGTTTTGCACGCCCAAACACCACTTGATCGAAGTGGAACCGGACATGCACACCAAATTTGTGATCTTCAACGACGAGGATTGCATCATCGGCTCGTTTAACATCACTTTTGATCGTTGGTGGGCCAATTGGGAATCGGGGATGAGTTTTCATTCCAAGGGCGTGTGCCGCTTGTTGGATAATATTTTTCAAAGCCAGCGCGGCGGCGTAATCCAAAAATACGGTGTCGATCCGCTTAGTCCGTTCAACTTACTGTATACCTTCGGCCGGCAAACCATGGCCAATGGCCGGCCCTATCGGCCGCATCACGCGATATTGGCGGAAATTCACCGCGCGCGCCGCTCCTTGAAGCTGTGCTTGTTTTTGATCGGCGATTTGCTGGGCGACCATCACGATAGCGTGGTCAACGCCTTGATCCAAGCCCGTGATCGCGGCGTGGATGTGCAACTGCTGTTCAACGGCCATCTGGCGCGGCAGGGCAAGATCGGCGTCGAGCGCAGCATGGCCGATGAACTGGCCCGGCCGCTATTGCCGGCCGTGCAACGTTTGCGCGATGCCGGGATTCGAGTGGGTTTGGTCTACGGCCAGGACGACCTGCCGGTGCCGTATTCGCCCATCCACAGCAAGTATTGCGTGATCGACGATTACATCGTTATCGACGGCAGCTTCAATTGGTACAACACCTCGGTGTTCTCTCACGACCTGATCGTGGTCGCCGCCAACCGCGACGTGGCCCAGCCCTATCTCTACGAGTTTGGACAGATTCAGCGTTTGTTTAGGGTGTTTTATTGACGATGGTGACGACGGCTTTGCCTGCAAGCGAATTTAACGGCGCCTGTAATTGAATATGTATTAAAAAGGGATAGTTAAAAAATATGGCCAAAAAGCAAAAATCGGCCTACGTCTGTACCGAATGCGGCGCCGATTATCCCGGCTGGTCCGGGCAATGCAATCAATGTGGGGCCTGGAACAGCATCAAGGAAGTAAAACTGGGTAACGGTAAAACCGCGCGCGACAATTCCGGTTATGCCGGCAGCCGTAGCGAAGTGCGTTTGCTGTCTGAAGTCAATCTGGCGCAAGTCGAGCGGATTTCCACCGGCCTGGCCGAGTTCGACCGGGTGTTGGGCGGCGGCATCGTCACCGGTAGTGTGGTGTTAATCGGCGGTGCGCCGGGCGCGGGCAAGAGTACCATCCTGCTGCAAGCCATTGCGCATATCGCCCTCCAATTGCCGGTGCTTTATGTGTCCGGTGAGGAGTCGTTGCAACAGATCGCCGAACGCGCTAACCGCCTGCAATTGAATACTGCCGGCATCAAAATGTTAGCCGAAACCTCGGTACAACAGATCTGCCAGATACTCGATGAAGAGCAGCCCAAGGTGGTGATCATTGATTCGATCCAGGTCATGTACACCGCCGATTCTGATTCAGCGCCCGGTTCGGTATCACAGGTGCGCGAGTCTGCCAGCTATCTGACGCAATACGCCAAACGCACCGGCGTGTCATTTTTCATGGTCGGCCACGTCACCAAAGATCAATCGTTGGCCGGGCCGATGACCTTGAGCCACATCGTCGATGCGCAAGTGGTGCTGTCGTCCACCGACGATTCGCGATTCCGGGTGCTGCGCGCCGACAAAAACCGCTTCGGCAGCGTCGGCGAGTTGGGTTTTTTTGCGATGGAAAGCAGCGGCTTGAAGGAAGTGAAAAACCCGTCGGCAATGTTTTTATCCCGCGCGGAAAAGCCCTCGCCGGGCAGCGTGGTGACGGTGTTATGGGAAGGCACCCGGCCTTTGCTGGTGGAGATTCAAGCCCTGGTTACCGAAAGCCAGTACGGCAATCCGCGCCGACTGGCGGTGGGCCTGGATCAAAACCGGCTCGCGATGTTGCTGGCGGTCTTATCGCGCCACGGCGGCATTTTTACCGGCAACGACGAAATTTACGCCAACGTGGTGGGTGGCATTAAGGTTTCCGAAACCAGCAGCGACCTGGCGATCATGATCGGTGTGGTGTCCAGTCTGCGCGACCGTATCATCCCTTATGATACGGTATTTTTCGGTGAGGTAGGCTTGAACGGCGAAATTCGCCCGGTCGCCAACGGCCATGCCCGGCTCAACGAAGCGGCCAAGCACGGCTTCAAGCGGGCGATCATCCCGAAAAGCAATAAGCCCAAGGATGCGGTGAAAAACTTACAGATCCATGCGGTCAGCAATATTCAAGAAGCGCTGGCGGTGCTGGCGGATTTATAATTGTCGCTATAAATCAATGCCATAAACTTCGTCAGGGAACGATATGAAAAATACAGCAACAGCCGTCAACGGTAAATTTGGCCGCAACGATCCGTGTCCATGCGGCAGCGGCAAGAAATACAAAGCCTGTTGCCTGAAACAGGCCGAAGCGGCCGCGAGACCGGTTCGACCGAGCGTGGACGATGCGTTAAAGCAAGCCTGGCAAGCCGTGGCGCGGCGAGATATGGCCGGAACGGTGCATGGGTTTCGGCAAGTCTTGGCTATCCAGCCCAATCATGCGGAAGCGCTGGCCGGTTTGGGGCAGGCTTTGTGTTGGCAGCAGCAGCGTCGGGAGGGCCTGGTCTATCTGCAGCAGGCCGCTCGCCAGCTGGAAATTGACGCCCAGCAAACGCGCAATATTCGTTTTATTCTGGAGCTGGCCGAGCAATTGCATCACTGGGGCGATCTGGATACCGCGCTTAAATTGACCGAGCTGGCGGTGAATCTGGAACCTGAAAATCCGGCGGCGCTGAATAACCGAGCCCTTTATTTGACGCGGGTTAATCGATTCGAAGAAGCCTTGCCTTTCGCCAGCAAGGTCTGCGAACTATGTCCCGACGATCCGGCCTGCAATAATATGCTGGCGGTGCTGGAAGCGCATTTAAACCGTTTGCCGGAAGCCAAGCAGCGCTTCCAAAATGTGATCGCCGCCAATCGGAATCAACAGCAGACTGCGCGTGCCTGGCAGGAGTTGGTGGGGGTGTTGGATAAGCTGGAAGAATACGAGGCATCGTTTGCCGCGTGCCAACAAGCAAAGGCTTTGTATAGGCAATTACCTGAGTTGAATTCGCTTGACGCCGGTCAGGTTTTTCGCGCGATTCAACGTAACAAACAGGGATTTGATCGGGCTTTGCTGCACCGTTGGACGGTAAGCGACCTTGCCGATAGCTTGCCGGCGCTGACTTTTTTGCTGGGTTTTCTACGTTCCGGCACCACCTTGACCGAGCAAGTGTTGGCGGCACATCCCGATGTGTTTACCTCCGATGAAAACGATTTGATTCACGGTTTGATTCAAGAACTGCAACGCCTTAGCGGTTGTCGAGACGATATTCCCGTAGCGCTACGCCAGCTTGGTTTGGACGATGTGCGGAAATTGCGGGCGTACTATTGGCGGCGGGTTGGCGAAGAATATGGTGCTGACGCGTTGCAAAAAAGCTTCGTCGACAAAGTGGCGCTGAATAGTATCGATATAGGCCTGATTAGCTGCATATTTCCGGAGGCCAGGATTATCTTTGCGTTGCGCGATCCGCGCGATGTTTGTCTGAGTTGTTTCCAGCAGGCGTTCAAGCCCTCAAGCGTGACAGTCAATTTACTGAGCTGGGAAGGTGTGGCCAAGCAATATGCGGCCGTGATGGATCTGTGGCTTTACATGAAACCGGCGATACAGCCTCGCTATGTGGAATTGCGTTACGAGGATACGGTTAACGATTTCGAAAACAGTTTCCGCCGGGTGTTTGCGTTATTGGATTTGGAGTGGGTGGCCGAAGTTAGTGCGTTTCATGAGAAGGCCAAAGGCCGTTACATCGCTACCCCGAGTTTTGCCGCTGTCGCGCAACCGATTTATTCGCGCTCGGTGGCGCGTTGGCAGCACTATGCAAAGTTTTACGAACCCGTATTGCCGACCTTGGCGCCGTATATCGATGCGTTTGGTTACGAATGAATGGAGAGAGTAGGGTTTGTCAGGGGGAGGCCAGATTAAGTCTTTAGGCCAAGCAGGCCGGATCGAGCAGTGGTAAAAATGGAGCTTCCGTGCTCCCGGCCATCCGTGACCGAAACCGATCTGACTTTACTGAATCAGCAGTCAGCTAAATCGAATCGCGTTAGACGCCGCTAGTTGATTTACGTTTGCCGAAACCGACCAAGCCAGCCATCGCGCTTCCGAACAACCAAATCGCACCTGGCACCGGTACAGGCGATGCGGCGGCGGAGATGGTGGCGGTATAGGCCAGATTAGCGCCGCCTACTGTGCCGTCGTAACCACCCAAGATCAGCGTGTAATTGCCGGCTGTCAGGAAGCGGGTCAGCGTCGCGCTGGCGGTGGTGCCTTGAGTGGCTGCGAAGGTCCAAGCGTTGGCGTCAACCAAACTCAGCGTTGTGCCGAGTGGGCCGGCAGCCATTGGATTCAAGGCGCCGTTATTTAAATAGCTTTGATGGCGGCTGCTGCTGCCCGCAGTATCCCAGCCGCTCCATAAGCCAAAAGCCGGCCGCAGATTGGAGCCGTCAGAAGACACGGTGATAGTCACTTCCGCGTCGGCATGCAGTTCGAACAAACCGTAATCGGCGGTATGTCCCCAGTTAGTCGTACCGTCTTTATAGGCCTTGGCGCCCATGCCTATGCCGTGGCCGCTGGCGGTTTGCCAGTTGGCAATACCGCCGTCGTTGTGGATCATCGCTACCCAGGTTGCGGGCAAATTGCCGGTGTAGCCTGGATCGCCAGCCGACCATGGGCCTGTGGCGGAACCGTCTGGGGGGAGGGTATCGCCGGCAGCCAAATTGTAGGTTACATGAGCGCTGGCCAAGCTGCTAACCGACATTAACGCGCCCAGCGCGCCGGCTAATGCTAGTTTTTTAAAGGGTGAGTTTGTAGTCATTTTGGATCTCTATCGAATTAAATAAATGAGCGTAAGCCTGCCGTTAAACAGCGCTTGATGTGGGGATTGCCGTTGTGGGGCGGCAATCCCGTTTAGCTATTAAGCTGCTAGTTGTTGTTTGCGGCGACCGAAACCGATCAAGCCGGCCATTGCGCTGCCGAACAGCCACACTGCGCCAGGAACCGGCACGGAAGCGACCACGATATTGTTGGCATACTGCGCTACTTCGTTGGTAGTCAGTGTCAGCTTGTATTTGCCGCCGGCTGCGCTTTGGTCGCCTATGGCGATAGTGTATTCACCACCCGTTCCCGCACCATTAAACTCATAACCTTGCAAAGCCAAACTTACACCCAGGCTGTCGCCGGTATTGGCCGCCAATTGCGTAGTCAGTAATGTCAACCCGGTTAAACCTGGGCCTTGCGCCCAACCGCCATACACTGAAAAAGCCAATTTCTGAGAGCCGAGAGCAATGTCGCTCAAATCGTCTTCCAAGGTGATGTTCAAATACAGCGGACCGGTCGTCAGCAAGTTAGCTTCCGGATTGCCGCTTCCAGTGCTGGTGTGCACATTGGCGAAATCCAAACCGGTGTTGGCCGCGGAAACGCCGGCTTGCCAGGAGTTGGCGCCAACCGCAAACTGGACATCGGTAGGTAGCTGATTGCCGGCGTTGGCTGCGTTGTGGTTGTAGTTGTAAACTTGTCTTAGCAGGCTGTTGGTGTTGGTATTTGCGGTGCCGACGCAATCCGCCGTTGTGGTGCCACCGCAATAGTTACCGGTCTCGACTATGCGCGTAGTGGTTCTGTTGTGTAGCCCCAAGTAGCCTATGGATGTCAGCGTTGTGGTGGAGTCTAACCACGGAGAAATGGGCCCGTTCGTCCAAACGGCTTGATTACCCGCCAGGGTTTGTGCAATTGCATTGGCGCCGGAAGTGCCGCCTGGAAGTCCGGCACTGCCTCCGGTAGGGCCGATGTTCCCGTAGCCGCCTACGTTATAGCTGTTATGAGCAAGTACGGTTGGAGACATGGCTAAAGACGCCACCAGAGTAGTTGACGCAGCAACTATTTTTGCAAAATTTTTCATTATTTCCCTCGAAAGATAATTAGTACGCGCAGAAGTAAAATGTCCTCAGTGATTAGCCGGTTCTTTAAAAATCAAACGGCTATCATCCACGGCATCTAGCAACCCGGCTTTCTTGTTATTTTTAAGAACCGTGGCTTTCCGGCCCCGCCTCTCGACGGGTGTGGCAATTCTTGCTTTCAACGATTTGCTAAAAGCGCCGGCGGTAGACATGGCAGGAATAAAGACCTATTGACCAGTGCCGGAAAGCAAAGCAGTTAAGCAAGCGCACTATACAAAGCGAATAGCGGGCCATCTTAATAAAATATATAAATTTCATGGTATTGCGGCTTATTTTGCGTGGTTTGGCGTGACGGGGTATCGGACGGAACTTAGGGAAATAACTCAGGCGCTTATTTTATATAACACAGTTTAATTTTTGATGGGTTATCCAGGGTTGGCGGGAAGGTTGGTTCCGGCTAATTGAATCAGGAATTTCTTTCTTTTCTAGTAATTTATTGTTAGGTTGTTGCGCCGCTAATTGGGTTGGCGTTAGATTTTTCAGTGGAGTGATGTATGCAAAAAACCGATAAAACCCCGCTCTGGGTATTCCTGGCGCTGTCCAGTATAGAAACTCGCAAAGGCGCGCTGCTACTAATCTGGAGCAGTATCGTTTTTACCTTTTACTGCGTGCCTTGGGTACTCTATTTCGATGGCAACGGCTGGGTCGCCAAATTGTTTTTAATTGACGATTGGGAGTGGTTTGCAATGATGCTGCCCATGACGTTCTGGTATTGGCTAAGCATGAGATGGGTTGATAAAAACGGCGGCTGGCGTTTGGCTAGTGCGTGATATGCCGCACTGTCTTTTAGGGTGTGGAGACGTGTAAGGCAAGATAGTCAATGGTCGTGGCGAGTATTCAGCCCGCGATGTTTTCCGTAGCGGCTGTCTTTTTTTTGCGGGGTGCCGATTCGGTTGCCGGTATATAAGTTAGGCTTTGCATCTTCTTTAAGCGAACGACGGTACTATATCGCCGATACGCTTTCTTCAATCTATTGTCGTTCCTATGCTTTCACACATTCTGCCCAAAGCCGAAATTTCCATTAGGGAAAACCTGCGTTGGTTATACATTCTTAGAAATTTGATGCTGTTTGCCGTTACAGTCGCGGTGTTTATCGCAGTGAACGGTTTAGGTATCAATTTGCCGCAAAACCAATTGTGGCTGGCGATTTTTGCGATTTCCATACTCAATCTATACACCTGGCTGCGGCTGAGAACCCCGGAAGAAGTTACCGAACACGAGATTTTTTCGCAAATATGCATGGATGTGTTGGCGCTGGCCTATTTGCTTTATCTCACCGGCGGCGCGTCAAACCCCATCATTTGGGTGTTTCTATTGCCTTTGATTGTTACCGCCATCATGCTGCCGCAGGCTTACGCCTGGAATATGGTGATCATTACGTCCTGCGTCTATACGGTATTGATTGCCTACAACGTACCCTTGCCGGCCGTGGAGCCGCATCTGGCTCATCCGGCGATGGCGGAAATGACGCCGGAAATGAGCCTGCAAATGCATTTGATGAACGACAGGCGTTATTTCAATCTGCATGTATTTGGTATGTGGTTTGGTTTTGTGTTTAGCGCCGGCCTGGTGGCGTTTTTCGTGGTCGAGCTGTCCAAAACTTTGAAAGAACGGGAGCGCAATCTTGCCGACGCCCGTGAGAGCGCATTACGCGACGAGCGCGTGGTGTCATTGGGCACCTTGGCGGCTAGCGCCGCGCATGATATGGGTACGCCGCTAGGAACGATTGCAATTTTGACGCATGAAATGGCGGAAGAGCTGTCGGAGCATCGTTACCCGGATATGCATCAGAAATTGGTGATTGTGCAGCAGCAGATCGATCGCTGCAAACAGGCCTTGTCGGTGATGTCGGCCTCCGCCGGCGAGATGCGGGCTGAGTCCGGTAAGGTGATGCTGGTGAGCGAGTATATCGATGAAGTACTGGGACAGTGGCGAACGCATAAAGCCGCTACCCGGCTCAAACTATTTATCTCGCCGGATGTGGATATGGACGCGCGGGTGATTGCGGAGCGCACCGTGACTCACTCCATCATCAATATTCTGAATAACGCGGCCGAAGCGTCGCCGGTTGATGCCGGTATCGAGTTTCATGTGGAATGGAACGAGGACACTTTAAACTTGAAAATCAGGGATTTTGGGCCAGGCTTGCCCGCTGAATTTATAGAATTTGCCGGCCATCAACCGGTCAAAAGCAATAAGCAGGGCATGGGGGTTGGCTTGTTCCTGACCTATACCACTATCAAGCGGCTCGGCGGTAAAATACAGTTCAGTAATTTAGAGTCGGGCGGCGCCTGCGTTGAGATCAGTTTGCCGCTATTAGCTAAGGAGAGTATGCATGAACCAATTACCTACGGATAAGCCCAATTTACTGCTGGTCGATGATGACGTCACCTTTTGTTCGGTGTTGAAGCCGGCGCTGGAAAAACGCAATTTTCAAGTGACTGTCGCCAACGATGTCGATACGGCAATGAAGTTGGCGGAACAAACCGAGCCTGAATACGCGGTGATCGATTTGCGGATTGGTTTTGATTCAGGCCTGGAAATGGTCAAGAAATTGATTTCCTTGGATGACAATACCCAAATTGTTATGTTGACCGGCTTTGCTAGTATTGCCACCGCCGTGGAAGCCATCAAATTGGGTGCGATTCATTATCTGACCAAACCGGCGAATGCCGATGAGATTGTCAGTGCCTTATACAAAAACGAAGGCGATGCATCGGTAGCGATCAGCGATAATCCGCTATCGGTCAAGCGCCTGGAGTGGGAGCATTTGCAAAAAGTGTTGATGCAACATGACGGCAACATCTCCGCCGCCGCCAGAGCCTTAAACATGCATAGAAGAACCTTGCAAAGAAAGTTGGAGAAAAGACCGGTAAAGGAATGAACAACCAGCCTTAATTGGGACAACAGAGCATCATTTTTGTATTTATTACAATTAATCGTTGCAAAGTAGATATTTCTAAGTATAATGGGCGGCTCATTCGGGGTCGTTAGCTCAGCCGGTAGAGCACCGCACTTTTAATGCGATGGTCGTGCGTTCGAATCGCACACGACCCACCATCGAATGACTAGTAAAATCAAGCAGTTATCGTTAGTTCGATACCTGCTTTTTTATGCCTGAAATTTCAGTACGCGAGATTTACGCGACTTGGCGTTATGCTTCGTCCAGCTTCGTTGTGACATATTATTGCCCCCTTCAATTCTGATAGAGGCGTTCGGCCATCAAGAGACCGTCGGAGAAGAATTTTTTATCCGAATTGAATTCGTCGCTATTGAAGGTCGGTTCTTGGTAGTCTGGTGCCCGATAACAACCTATCCGTAACATGAGACTTTTCACAGATTATTGCCGGACGATTCATTAGTCTATTGTTCAAAGCAACGTGTTGGAGGAATGGTCATGAGCTCTGTTGTCCTTGATAGAAATGCCTTATACGGCCTTTTTGAAAATCAAAAAAAGCTGGATGATTTGTTTGATTCCATTTTTGACGCCAACAGTTTTTATATCAGCAGCGCTCCAGCGCCAATTCAATCGGTGCCTTCCAGACCTGATTTCAAAGTAGAGAGTCCATTCGGATATAACAGCAGCAAGTTGCTTGAATTGTTTAATGTGATGAAGCATCATCCGTACTTTTTCCTGCTACCCATTGCACTGGAATTGACAGTCATTTATTGGGTGGTGACATATCTGCTTTAGAGGATGGGCTCTGGAACCAGAGTTGCTTTCTTTAATGGGCTAACGCAACGTTTACTTGCGAAACAGCAGAGTGTATTAACATGATTTCGGCCACCAATTTTAACTAGCGGATGAAATCATGCACAACCTCGAACCCTCTATTATTCAGTGTCCGTATTGCGGGGAAGCAATCGAGGTTTTGGTGGATTGTTCGGTTCAGAGTCAGGAGTATATTGAAGACTGCAGCGTCTGCTGTAGACCGATCAATATCTCCGTTGAGTCTTGGCAAGGTGAAGTGGTAAACATTGAAGCCCGCTCTGAAGACGAGTAAGGTAAAATTTGCGTCGATTACCTTCATATAAATGACCACATTAAATGCCTTGTAAATTCCGGATGGCACGGGCATCTTCTTAAGGTAAAGAATCCCCTATTTTGCTTAGAAACCACCGACTGGAGTGAGCAACTTGCTGCCATAACCGAGTCCACTTCTCACTGTTTTTGGCGTCTTTCAAGCATCTCAGTAGGCGCGCCCGATTGGCTTCATCCATTTGCTGCCCCATGGCTAACAATAACGAATCAATGTTATAGGGTCCCAAGCCTTCGTTATTGCTCAAGCTAACTGGTACGATGTTCGTATTTTCTTGTAGCAATAAATCTTGCTGAATAGCGTCCATGGCAGCTCGAATATTGGTAGCTTTTACACCATTGGGTGCGTTTACATCATAAGGCGGCTGCCATTCACGAACGGGACGCAGCTCATCGATATGCGTCACCACCACAACCAGGGGTGGAATTTTTCGGTTAGGCCGATCCTTAAAGTGTTGTTGAAAGCCTTCCAAAAATAGCCGATCTGCCGCTCTGGCAGCATTATTGGCATTACAGACCAATAGCACTAAATCGGTCTTATCTAACGCTTCCCGATTGTCATGCAACCAATTGCTTGTTTCGCCATACCCCGGCGTGTCAAAAATTAACCCGGAAAACTGGCCTTCGCTCTCCAGTACATAAGGCATGATGGCATCTGTGCACGACACCACATCCGCAGCAGCGCGTGGAGAATCAAATAAGGTATTGATCAAGGTTGATTTGCCGGCATTGGTTTGTCCGGCCACTAAAAACCGCAATGGCTCTTGGTTCAACGCCATATTTTGATTCCGTGCCTGTTGACTGTCTTCCTTAGACTTGGCTGACAAGACATCCATTTTTTGTTGCTCTACAGCCATGCGCCCGCTATACAACAAAATCGCATAATGCCCTACTTTCTGGACATACATCTCCAACAGCCAATCTTGCAGGCGGGGTAGTGTTAAGTCTAACACTTTGGTTTGCGCATAATTTTTAGCTTCGTATAAACCGCCGGTCAGGGGATTTAATATCAGCCGACCTAAGCGAAATGCCGCATCGGCATTACTTAAATGATCCAGCCAACGCTGAAGATTCAATCCATCGGCCAAGGTCACCACATGACTAAGCGGCAAGCTGCCTTGAATTTGTTCATGCAAATCATGGCAAACCTGCTCGGCCATCCGCAACAGTTCGGTAACCGGTATGTCCATTTCCGGATGTTTAGCCCTGGGACGATAATGTCGAGCCACCATCATCAAAACCTGCTGACCAATCGCTAGCCAGGTATCGATTTGGTCTAGTTTTTGCCGAGTATCGTGGCTAATAGTGGGTATCAACGCCTGCACTGCCGCCCAAGCCGCTTGGTCGCGTTGCGAAAATGGGGTGTCAAATTTAATAGCGTTATCGGCTAGCGGTTTTTTTTGATAACGATTGAGCTGCCGTGCCGCAATCCAGACAATGCCGGCGCACAATACCGCCAAATTAAGCCATAGCCAGAACCACTGTTGTTGCCATACCCACCAAGCCCCTACGCCCAATAACACCAACAAGGGAATGATGCCAATAAGCAATAAGACCAACCAAGGCCATAAAGCCTGTTTCATCATGATGCGGATTTTTGGGTGAATCGGGCTTTTAACAACTCACGACCCTGTTGTAACTGTTCCTCATAAACCGCCTTAATCATTTTGGCGGTAAAGGCATGGCCTTGTTGGGTTTGAGCATAGTAATAGCAAAGCGTCATGCCCAAGGCATAGGTGATGGCAGCGGTCGATAGCCCTGAAATCAAAGATCCCCAGCCAGGTACCAGTTTGGCCAGTTCCCGTGCACCAAAGCCTATGCTCATCCCACCGATACCCACCGCACTGAAGACTTCATAAACGCTCCGCTTCGTGAGCGACACACCGTAAATCGAGGCAATACTGTGAAACATTTTGCCTTGCACGGCGATGACCAAGGGTATGCTGGCTGCGGGTATCGGGGTCATCGCCAACAGCCCAGCGGAAATGGCATAACCCATCACATGCGGATAAGCATGCTGCGCATAAACGTCATTGAGTTGATCGGTATGCAGTCGGTTTTGCAATAACATGTGCTGCAAGCCCATCGGTAGCGCTGATTCGATGGCAGACCACAACGCCTCTAAGCCGTAATGCGCGGGGTCATAACCATCGTCTGCCTGAGTGAAATCGACGGCGACATAGTGTGCGTTTAAGGCTTTGAAATGCTGCCTTTGCACGCGCATCGATCGGACCAAATCCGGAGGAGTATGGCTGTCAAATTGATCACCCGAGAATGGGTAGGGGTGACGATGGTTCGTGGCCTTGCTCGGGTAGCCTTCATGCAAGCAGGTCTGTATCACCAGCAAGGGCCATTCAGGATGAGCAGTCCGAACAGATCGCGCTGCCGATAGCACGCCATCCAGTTCATGATCCGTCGCTTTAATGACGACCATTAGCAAATGCGCTTGGCTCTGACACCAGGCCATGTCATCGCTGGGATCATAGCCCACTTCGCCCAAACCTTTGGTATCCAGAAATCGCACGAAAGCGGTATCTTCATTAGGAAAATCAAACACAGCCGACTGCCGAGTACACGACCGAAAACCTTGCCCGATCTCGGCTCGGCTCGAACCTGTTAGCGCTTGAATGATGGAAGATTTGCCGCTTTGGGTTTTACCCAATAACCAAAACACCGGAACGGGCAATTGTTGGCGCGCTTGTTCCAGCCGTTCATGTAAATCAGAGTCTGAAACACTGGGGTGGAGTATTTGATTGATCCAACCCTTGTTCAAAAGTTTATTGATCATCGATTGACTTGCTTACAAGGTGACTCTAGCGGCATAGTCTGTTTCTCATTGATTTAGTCTGGCATTATCAATTGCTTATTTCTGTAGTGTCTGAATTGACCGTTAATTTTGCTATCACTGACGAGATTGAAGCAAACATTCCAGAATAAAGCGGATAGCTCGGTACTTCCTATTGCTACCAATTTCCTGTAAATAAGGCGGGCTTTAACGCGTATGGTACGCTCAGTTGTGTCGGGTACGTGGGCATTTCCGTCATGGCTGGAAATGATGATTCATCAAGTGTTGGTACTCGTACGAGTTACCGCGCATCATTCGGGGCCGAGACGGTTGACTAGACATTATCTCCGGTAGGAGTTCCCCTATCCTTTGCCAGCTTTCCAATCGCACTCGCTTTTGGATCTAAACGTGCCGGCGAGCAAGCCCTCTGTATTTTTGTTAAGCATTGGCAAAATCCAAGCCCCGTTTTTGCCCATCAGCTCGACACTTCATGAATCTCTCAGGCAGTAGGCTTTTCCCAATAGCCAGTTTCGATATTCAACGTCGCCTGATGCCGCACCGCCACATTAACCCAGATGTTGTCTATGCGTAAGCAGTCCCGCAGACTCAGCTCGGGTTGTTCCAAACTGTAGTTATAACTGATCAAGTCATAAAATAACCGGCACAGAATAACTTGGCGTAGTGGCTCGGGATATGACCGCAGGGGATTACGGTGGTCTTGGCCGTCGGCATGCCGATTATCGGCATTCAGCCCCTTGAGACTGATCTCGCGGGTGGCTAAGAAATTATCCGAGTCCTCGTCAAATTCAGGATCGTCCGAGCGCAGCACAAAATACAGCTTAGCGTCAATTTCGTAGTCGTCCAACATGGTGCAGCTATCGGCAACTTGTGCGCTCATCCACTGGTTTTGGGTTTCTGCCAAGGTGTGTAAATGCGCTTCAACAGTCATCAACCGCTGGTTAAAGCGCAATAAGCCCTCGATTTCGGCTTCGCTATACTCGGCGTCGTTTTTTACATTGGAGGGAGACGCCAATCTCGCTAGTCGGCGCATTTTGCGCTGTATTTGACTCAGATGCTGTTCCAACTCGTCAATTGAATGTTGCAGACTGGCAAGCTGTTCGCGTTGTTTTAGGTTCATCGTTCCGCCTGTCCGTTTTCTGGTTTCTTGTCGGCACCCCTTCACTTTACTGGGCATACACAGCTTGCAGCAGTGCGGGTAATAGATCACCCGCCTTACCGTGTAGATTAAAGTGGGCTTTGGCATCCAAGTTGGTTTTATCCGGATTGAGTTGAATGATCTTAGCTCCGGCATTGAGGGCAACGAGCGGTAAACTGGCCGCTGGATACACCAACGCCGATGTGCCGATGCTCATCAATACGTCGCAATGTTGGGCGGCGGCTTCGGCAGCATGCCAGCTGTCTAACGGCAACGATTCACCGAACCATACCACGCCGGGACGAATGTAATCACCGCAAGCCGGACAACGCGGCGGTTCAACCAGCTTTGATTCAGATAGGCTGGTTGGCGTAGCGTTCAGTGCAAACGGCGTGGCACAGGCAATGCAATGCGCCGTATGTAAACTGCCGTGCAGATGGATGACGGACTGACTGCCGGCGCGCTCATGCAAGTCATCGACATTTTGGGTAATCAGCGTTAGCTTCGGGACCATTTGCTGATACTGTGCAATTGTCCGATGCGCCGGATTCGGTGACGAGTTCATGACCTTGGCGCGACGCCATTCATACCAACCCCAGACTAGCGCGGGATCAGCCCGAAAACCGCTCTCACTGGCTAATTGCTGGGGATCGTATCGCGCCCACAGTCCGGTCATGGCATCACGAAACGTCGGAATACCCGATTCGGCGGACACCCCGGCGCCGGTCAAAATAACCAGATGCTGGGCATCGCGTAGGGATTGGATTAGGCGGTCATTGAACATCAGGGCGTTCCTCTCTATGGTTTTGTTTTGGGATTGAAATGGGGTCATTCGATTTCACAGCTTCGAGCCTGCGGCTGGTTGGCTCTGTATTGAATGGGGAGAGTAGCGCCCATGAATGCACACAATCCTTCATGGGCGCTGCGGTCTAAAGGCTACACAATCGTTCAACGGCAGCCTGCAACTCTTCTAGTTCCGCCTTGCAATAGTGATCCGTAATCCGGTTGGACTTGTGACCCAACAAATCTTGCCTATTTTCAAAGCTGACGCCAGCCGCACGTAGCCGTCGACCAAATGTATGGCGCAGATCGTGTACGCGGCATTGCTCCAGTCCTGCTCGTTTTCTCGCTTTGCGCCAGGCGTGACCGTTGATGCGTTGCACGGGCTCGCCTTTAAAGGTAAAGACATAGTCATCATGCTTACCGCGTTGTGCATTGATGATTGCCAAGGCCTTGCTATTTAACGGCACAATTCGATCCTCATTATTTTTAGTCCTGTCGCCGGGTAAAACAAACACCCCCAGTTTGCGATTTTCTTCAGACCATTGCAGCTGAGTCAGTTCTTGTTCGCGTAGCCCGGTATGTAACGCGAATGTCACCATCGATTGCAGATGTTCCGGTAATTCAGCCAATAAACGCTGCTCTTCTTCGCTATCGATAGGATACGGTTTGCGTAAATCGGATTTTAACGGTTGGAGAAGCGGCGGTTCACTGAGCCATGAATTTCCGAACTCATCCCGCCATAGTCGTGCCGCCAAGGTTAAGATCCGGCGGATAATCGCCAGATCACGATTGATGGTGGCATTTTTCAGGCCGGACTTTTTCCTGGCGGCGATAAACTTATCCAGCGTGCCCATGTGGAGTTTTTCCAATGGCGTATCACCGATAAAAGGTATCGCCGCCTTCAACGTGACAGCATCCCGATCCAGACTTTTCTTCTCGACTTCTTTCAGGTATTTCGTTGCCGCCTCAATAAAGGTATAGGACTTTCTTTCGCCATAGATCAGTTGCCCCCGATATTCAGTGATGCGTTGCGCTAGGTAGCGCTCCGCTTCTTCGAGGTCACTTGTTCCAGTGCTTTCATAAAGTCTTTTTCCTTTGATAACTTTATTGATGTGCCAGACACCGTTCCTTTTGGTAAGCCCTGTTGATTTTTTTGCCATGCTGGTTGCTCCTGTTTTTGAATACTGGTTTGGCGGGCACGCGCGACGACTGCGTCGGCCCAGGCATCTAATTCAATGCGATCAAAGGCAATACCTTGCGTACCGATTTTGATTTCGGTGAGCGCCGGTCTGACCTCTGCGTTAAAGCGGTTTTTGTCCATCGCGACGTAGGCCGGAGCGTCGCGCATGCGGATAAATCTCGGTACAAATGGCAGTTGTGAATGTGTTTTTTCGGACATGATTGGCACCACGGTTTGTTGAGGTGCAACTCATTTACAGTTTTGAAAATCGCGGTTTTTCCCGCGTTTTTGCGGTGTTTTTTACAGTGTGTTTTTTTCGCAAAAAAAATCGCGCATTTTTCACTGCGTGGTAATTGCTAGTTTTGGGTGTCCATTTTGGTTAAAAAATAATTTGAAAAAACGGCATCAGTACTGCCCACTTTGTTATCTTTGCGTAATGTTTTTCTGCATGAACCTTGTCGGAAAAAACGCGATGGCATGACCTGCAACGTGACTAAAAATCCTCGGCCCATTTCTCCCAAAATCCCGGCTCGTCGTGATGAGCATTTCGCATAGCGATGTCCAACGGCAGATAGAAAAAACGTTGGTTAGGATCGCGCATCGAGCCATCGGGATATTCCAAGTGATCACGTAAACGGCAATACAGCGGATCGTCATCGTCCATTGGCAAATCGATATGGATCTGACCGAGATAGGCGCCGAAACCACAAACTGAGGCTATCGGCGCGCTGGGCTGCCAGGCGATGCCGTGTTGTTGCAGCCAGTCTAAAAATGCTTGGCGTTTGTTAACGACTTCATAGTCGTAAACAGACGAGTCTGCGAAGGCCGATTGCGGATGAAATTCCAGATACAACACCGCCCGTTGTTTTTGGCGGGCAATGGCATCGATGTGTTCAATTAGTACAGGCATAACAATCCTCCAGATAACAGAGATAATTCGGTGGGGTGATTTAAACGCGCCCAGCATCCTGCCCATCGGGCGCGGCTGCCGGTGTCGTTGATTGATTTACAGTTTTTGAATAACGTTGATTGACAGCGTGCACATCAGCTGCGTGCTAATCAGAAATTTGCTGTTAGCATGTAGAAGCGTGCTATTAGTTAGCGTGCTGGTTGCTTGTCACAAGCGAAAATCCGCCATAGCTTGTCGTTGCGATTTCTCCGCACGCCGGTCATACAAGGCCGTGGTTTGCAAATGCTCATGGCCGGCCAATTGTCGAGTAGTGTTAAAGTCCACGCCTTGTTCTAACAACTTGCTGATAAACGTGCGACGTAAATCGTGTGGTGTACAGGGCTTGAGCTTTGCCTGCCGGCAACGCCGCTTGAGCAGTGCATACACTTGATGGGCGTTGATCGGTTCGGTCGGTAAACAACCCTGACGGCTTCGGTTTCGCTGGATAGGATCTTGATCACAACAGCGCTGGGTTTTCGCCAATTGGCAAAACAACGGTCCAGATACGCCACCACGTCCATGCAACCAGCGCTTTAAAGCCTGCCTAGCCTGGGCCGGCAACTGCAATTCACGCGGCTTCTGCCCTTTACCCTCGCGAATCAGCAGCAAGCCGTTGCGGGGCGCATAATCGCTGACAAGGAGACTAACGACTTCACTGCGCCGCAGGCCGGCAAACACCAACAAGGCCAGAATCGCGGCATCGCGTTGGCCGAGCAGAGCGGCTTGGTCTTGTTCACATATAGTCAACAGCCGGTGGATTTCCCGTGTCGCCAGCTGTCGACCGGCTGGCAACGCTTTACCGCGCACACTGTTTAGCGCCTGAATCCGTTGCCATTCCTCTGCGGGATAGTCACCCAGCAAAAAGCCGGCTTTCAACACCCCGCGTATCGCTGCTAGGCAGGTATTCACGGTATTGATCGACAACTCCGCCTGACGTAACGCCGCCCGTAACTGCATCAGCTGCTGATAACGTAACGACAGCCAGGGCATGTCCTCCACCGTCCCTGACCAAGTCAGCAACTGACCCGCGCGTTGTAACAAGGACCGCATCGAACGTCGCCCGCTGGGTGCCAGATTATCGAGATACACCATCAGCGCGACACGACTGCGGACTGCATGATCATGTGTCAGGGGTAATGACGAGTCGTTGGTCATGCCGCAGCCTCCTCGTGATCTACCAGGCCTCGATGAATCGCATCGATGTCATTGACGAGATTAAGGACATCGATGTTAGTGGAGACGATTTTGCTCACGACCGCCATATCGCTAATGTCCGCATTCATTGCTACATCGCTGATCATAAATGCCCGCATGGGCATGTTAATGCACATTAACATGCCTAAATGATGTGTAGCTTTCCAGACCTTTGACGGCAATAGACGCCGTGAAACCCATCGTGGGTACACGGGTAAGGTTTGTCGCCAATTGGCGACTGGTTCAGGGTTGCCGGCACGGCTGTTAGCAACACGTGTGTTCACGCCTATCCATGGCAAGTGGATAAACGTCAAACGGGTCAACACCACATTGCGAAACTTTCTGTCGGCCAATAGTGTATTCCCGCTCATAACAAGCCTCTCTCGGCAAAGGAAAACTGCTCGATGCCGGCAATAATGAAATGATCCAAGACTCTTACTTCGACCAGATTGAGGGCGTCGATTAACTTACGCGTAATTGCACGGTCGGCTTCGCTGGGTTCGGCCAAACCCGAGGGATGGTTATGCGCCAAAATCACCGCGCGGGCATTCAATTGCAAGGTCCGTTTCACCAGTTCACGCGGGTAGACATTGGCGCTGTCTATCGTGCCCTGGAAACAGGCCTCAGCCTCAATAATGCGGTGTTGGTTATCGAGGAAAATGCAATAGAACACTTCATGCTCTAAATGTGCCAATTCGAGCATCAGAAACTCGCGGGCGTCGTCAGGGGAGGTTAAGGCCTGACCACGGATGAACTGCTGCGCGATCAAATGCTTGGCCATCGCCAATATTTCCGCTTCGGTAACCGGTCGTAGTACCAGAAAATGGCCAGGCAGTTCGTGTAGTTGAAAAGGAATATTCATGATCTGTTCTCCAATCAATAGACGTGACTTAGCCTGAGCGGTGAAGCCCATTCGGAAAAGTCACGTCGGGATGTAAATTAAAGGTGTGTCAGCTCAGAGCCAATAGAACTAACAAGCGCTTGTCACGGCGAATATCGGTTATTCGGCTTGTTGATAGAGGCTGTCGATGTCCTGCAGAATCGCGGCGACATTCGACAAAGCCCGTTTCAAGGTCTTAGGCGTATGCCGATTAGGGGCAAGTTGCTTGACCGTATCGCGTAACTCCGTCACCAGTTCCACGATTTCCGGCGAGAGTTCACCTTTGGTGTCAGTGGTTTTGCCGGTGCTTTTGCCAACCGGTGTACGTGTGCGCCCAATGTTAGTATCTGCATCGGCATCTGCGGCAATCGTTGCATGGACACTAACATCCGCACCGTTAACTCCCGCCTGGTCAGTATCATCGTCAAGGACACCATTATCGGTACCACTCCCAGTATCACCGTCACCATTGGCATCAGCATCCGTGCCAGTATCACCGCCAGCGCTGTCATCGCCAGCCAAAGCTGACGCCTTGACTTGCTCAGGCGAAGGTTGATTTTTTGCAGGTTTGACCGACCCGGTTTTACCAGTAGTGGTTGCCGCGCCTTTCGCAGTCGTCGTACCAGTACTTGCATTGTCGGTTGGGCTGGTTTCTGCAGCGGTTTTAGCGGGGGTATTATTATCTAATGCGGGTTGGGTAGTTTTTTGCGTCATGATAATTTCTCCAAAGTATTTATAAAATCAATCAGTATTTAAAAATAGGAAGTGAAAACGAACAGCCAGATGTTGTTCAATACTCCTCGGGCAACAGAATGGTGGTCGCGCTACGGTCTGCCTCGGTTATCAACCAGAGTTTTGCTAACCCCGTTGCAGGGCTATCCGCTGCTGGGGTGGGAATGTAATAGGCTGATAGGAGTCTTGAGCCACTGCGTAAGGCGTCTTCATTGGCCTTGGCATCCTCGGCACAGACATCGCCCCAATCGCCGCGTATATGACGTTGCAATAAATCGAACGGACTGATGCCTAAGCGTTCCAGCACCTCCAAAGCACCCGGCGTCGCCACCAACTCCCCTGACTCGAATCGCGGCTGCGGCAGACACGGTGGTTGAACGCCAGTGCCTTCGTGCTCGGCATCACTGGACATAACCGAATCCTCCATCGACGAATCGGAAAAGTAGACTAACTCTCAAGGTAAGCCGCCTTAAGGCCAAGAGAATAACGAGACCTAAGCGATTGAGCTTATTCCTGTTCGTCATCGTCTTCACCGCTGAGGTCAGTCAGACTCAGATTGTCCAACTCGTCTAAATCGGGATCGTGCTCACCCAGTGCCGCGCACAACACCAGGGTGATACAGCGGGCTAAATAGCGCACGGTATGGCCCAGTTCCAGGGTTAGAGCATAAGAATCGGGCTGTTGCACCGTCTGCGTGTAATCCCGACAAGCGGCTTTTAAACCGTCGGCTAACACCTGTAGCGACGGACTGGCATTATCAAGCGTGGTAATTGACATCAAATGTCTCCTGTTATGAAGTAAACAACAATAAACAAGCAAATCCCACCGGACCTCAGACTAACCCACACAAAACAACAGGCGCACGAACGCGTAGCGGATGATCAAACCCGATGAAAAATAGGCGTCATGTTATGGAAGTGTCGAGGGGCGGAGGGTGTGAACAGTGACCGAAATAAACGGATCGCTGTTGATATAGTATAACATATTCAATAACTTATCCCAACCTAAGCTTTCTGCGGCTACAACCGATAATCATGCTGAAATTGGCTGGCAGTTTTACAGGTTTGAACAGTGAGGACAAATAAGTAGGCGCAATGGACAATTGTCAATTGCGGGAGTCTGAAGCATTGAAGGGCTTGCGGGTGAACAGCAAAGTTTGATTAAACGTTCATCGCTTTGCCATTCGCGAAGTTGCTTGAGTTTACTTCATTACCTAAAATTCGAGTAGCTAGTAGTGAGTTCCAATAAAACATTAACAAATAATAATTAGATGGAATTTTTAAAAATCATTAATTTCAATACGTTAAGGAACCTCTGATTAATTCAGTTTTTCAAGAAAAACAGTAGCACAAGTCATTGATTTAATTGAGTCCTAAATACGCTATAGCGAATTAATCAGAGGTTCCTTAAATATTTTATAGTCGCCATCTATTTGTAAATATATTGGCGGAACTAACTACTAGTGGGGGCTAGGTTTTAGCAAATTGCCGACTAGAGAGATTTTTATATCTCACGGATAGAATTTATAAAAGCGGTCACTCAGTCGATAAACTCAAATATGTATTGAAAATTTGTGTATTAAATTGCTGAACTAAGTATTCTGATCAGTAATGATCTCAGTCTTGAGGGGTTTTGTAATAATGATAAATCCGAGGGCTTCTAGCTGGGGACGAACAGTTCTAGAAACGCCTTGTGAGGCACGTTTTAACAGCTCATCGCCAAACTGATGCTCATAAGCCGCCCAAAGAATTGGCTTACAATCATATTGTTTCCCGTCATGAAGCAGGAAATATTTTCTCGCTTTATCAAATTTGTATTTTTCAAGAAATTTTTCGCGACCGATGGCATCAAATTCCTGAATAGCTTTGAGTACTGCATTTTTGTCGGTAACATCGCTGAACTTCTTCATATAACTCCATCGAGCACAGACTTTTGACATGCTAAGCTTAGCATAATGTTATTTAGTCGCCTCTGAAAAAGTCGAAATTTGATAGATGGCCGGTCCTATGCAATCAACAAGAATTGCTCAGTGGATGAAGTCCCGCAAAGCCGAGACAGTAATCGCCAAAAATAGGCCAAAAAATCCTCAACCGCCTTAGGATCAAACGGATGTTGTGTCTGGCACCACGCCGCAGCTAAATACGGAGATTTCTTATGACGAAGCACTGCTTTGACGACAGCCTGATTAAATGGCAAGTCCTCGACGGCTTTGAACACTTACAGTATTCGATATTGGATATTGATGAACCTGGCAAAATCATCGACGTATTGTTTAAATTTTCTGCGAGGCAGCAAATTGTCCTGCATCGCCATAAGGTCTTGAACAAAACCTTTGTGGTTCAAGGTGAGCATCGCCTATATCACGCCGACGGTACATTGAAGGAAATTAGGGCGACCGGTAGCTACACAGTCAGTCCGCCCAGCGATGAGCCACACCGAGAAGGCGGTGGCGATAAGGATGTGATTGTATTGTTCAGCATACGCGGCAGCGATGGCGTGCTCTATGAGATTCTGGATGATGAGTTGAACGTCGTCGCAGAACTCGGCATGCGGGATTTTCTTGATTTGCATCAGAAACAGAAGCAACTTTAACCGAGATCCTGCTCTAACGTGATACTGCCGGCAGTCGCACTATCTTCCAGCCTGGTGAACTTAATCCGGGCTGGCAACTGCTTTAACTTTCGCTGCTGGTGGATGTTTCGATAACTTTGCGGAATGCAAGCCTATGCCCTGTGTGGCACCCATCATCGTGGTAAGCTAAAAGTCATTGTTGGTATAGCGTGCGCTGGATTTTCGATAACAGCAAGAATCCACCGACATATCCAAGAACGCCTGATAGTGCTGATCGGCCAACAAGGCATATTGCTTCGCTTGATTGACCAGTTTCTGGCGTTTACAAGCCAAGCTCATTTTTTTGTATATCTGGAAATAATTGAGGTGTACAAACTTTAGCCGGATTGCAGGGCTCTGGCGGGTAACCTCATGCTTGACGCGCTCATCAGTTTCATTCAACAGTCGGTGAAATTCCTCGATAGCTTCGTCAAAGCGTCCTACTTGCTGGAGAAGCATCGGTAAACGTAGCCACCGCTCCAGCGGATAATAACTGGGATGTTGCCGCATCAACTCAGCAGCCTCTTGTAAGCAGGTAACGGCAGCTGGGAAATTCTCGCCTTTGTATTTACCTGCCTCGCGTTGGAGGGTCGCAACCCTTTGGCCAATCGGCCCACTTGCGGTGTCTGCCGAATAGTTAGACCCTAGCTGGCTATCGCGCTTCGCCATTCGGCAACCGTTCACAAAGCGCTCGGACAATAATGCCGCTTACATCATCGGAATGAGTCCATGCCCCGCAAGCTGCCAGCAATTCGCTGTCATTCATGATGAGCAAAAGCCGATTCATGGCCTCATCGACCGAGCGCGGTGGTTGTAATTTCTCGATGTTGGGCGCTGACCAAATTTCAGTCAATTTGACCTTCCTTGTTGCCTGGCGGCTACTTAGCTTGCGTTGTCACAGTTTTTCGCAGGAATTGGGGATAGCTGTTGGTGTCTCGTCTTGGAATCTGATCAGCCGCCGACAGACCAAATCGATCTGTTGTTCACTGTACCGGTCAAATTGGCTCACGGTTGCGATGAAATAATTCCAATTAGCAATGACCCCGCAGATCAACACCAAGGCTATTGCGAACCTTCTGAACCAAGGAACTCGCTTGGCGCATATGATCGCTCATCATGGTTGTCTAGGCAATATTCTCATTCCCTTAGCGAAGCAACAAGTTCTTACAACGCCAAGCATACCGTGCCACTCCCGCATGCTGTTCAGTCCGATTCTTTGTCTCCCGATTTTGTATTTCGCGGAAGCGGCTACGATGTATTACTCTTTTTAAGCGGTACAGGCTTCAGAGGAATTTATGAGCAAATTTACTTGGCGTGACGATTACAGAATTGGATATGACTTGGTTGATGGACAACATGAGCATCTATTTAAACTAGCCAATAAGGTTTTCGATGCCAAAGACAAACATGCTTTAAAGCATTGTGTACAGGAACTTTTCCGTTATGTGCGTAAGCATTTTAGGGATGAAGAGCGACTAATGAGCCAACTAAACTATCCCGATTATGACCATCATGTTCAATTACACAACGAGATCGAATTAAGACTATCAAAAATTGATGCTGAATTTAAAACGGACCAATTCAGTATTACAGCGCTGCAAATCTTGATGAATGATTGGCTACTGGATCATATACTTGGAGCGGACAAACTTATTGGTAGCTGGGCACGAAAACAGCAATAGTTTGCCAGTATGTTCAATCTCAATCGTTGTCTCCCTTCGTTGTTTTTAGTGGCGACGACGGACTGCTGGAATCAGGACTGGGCGATGGAAGCGTAAACGCAGTAAGGTGGGTCTTTGTATGTCCAATCGTCCTGTTACGGGCCGGTGCTGAGAATTCAGGCCGTGTGTGGTTGATGGATTTTGTCATTTAAAGCGACACATTAGCGGACAGGTTCGGCCAAAAGCTGACCATCACGCTTTTTAATTCAATGGAAGGTGTGGTCTCAGAGCAGTCGTTCAACGAAAAGGGAAACTTGCACAATGAAGCTTAGTGAAACCGATTACAATCCCTTCAGGCTATATGAGGCATTCTCTGGTCTAAAGATGGTGTGGTTTCAGGTTAACATTGCACTATCAATCATGGCCTTTCTTCCCTTGCTAGAATAATTCAATATTGTCATCCTCTATCACTACTTCTTCAGCAGGACCCGCAGTATGTCTGGCAATGAAAGTTTCAACGAGTATTCGTTGCTTTCGTGTAACCGTCTTGAGATTGAGGAAAACATTGGATAGGGAGTTAGCAATAAAGGGGCTGGCATCAATGCGCTTAGCTGCTTCTTCAATTGCCGACTCAATTCGATTAAGAAGATACTTCTCCTGATCGTCGTCTAACGCCATTCTCAATAAGTCGAGATTCAAATCACGAATCATCTGGTGCATGACCTTCGCACTGTCTTCCTGATTCGTCATCAACGTTTTCGCTAAGTAATAGAGGTCGGTTCTTATCCTTCCAAAGGAACGCAGCAGATCTTCACTTTGCTGCATGAGAGCTAGCTCTGTTTGTAAAGCATGGATTTTTGCCTCCATGCCTTGAAGGAAGACAGGCAAAATATCCTTTGTACGACCGTATCGTTCCATATCCTCAATAGGCATATTTCTAACCAACAGACATATACCAGGGTAGTTCACTATTGTGCGCGAACCAAAATCGATAATGCGGGTCTCTTTTTCCGCCATTTCAATCATTTCTTTCTCAAGCGGACTGATATTGCCATCGGTTGCAAACCAGTATGACCCTCCCTCATCCACGATTAACAGGCAGCAATTCAATCCGAATTTACCGGTTGCCAGAAAAAATCCTTGGGCAAGGGTTTCATAGCTATTGTAAGAAAATATCTTCGTCATGAAGTCCATGGCTACGCCCAGCTCACTGGTTCCAGCCATGGCAGCTAGAGCAGCTTTCTCAGCTAGCTTATACTGCTTCTCCAGCGACGCCTTCTGCTCCAGATATTTGATCAGCACTCTGATCTTTGCCATCAGATGCTCTGGATCAAAAGGCTTGACTAAGTAATCATCTGCTCCGGCTTCGTATCCTTGCATTCTTTCCCTGAGCGAGCTGTGTGATGATATGAAAACTACCGGAACATTGGACGTTCTAGGATTTTCTCGTAACTGATGGCATACTTCATATCCACTCAATCCAGGCATTTCGACATCCAGAAGGATGATGTCAGGGGTGGAATTATAGGCTTTAGCTAAGCCATCCTCGCCGTTGAGGGC
>LUUF01000071.1 GCA_001644045.1 Methylomonas methanica
ACATGGCGAAAAGCCACGACGTGATCGTCACGGTCGAAGAGAACGTGATTGCCGGCGGTGCCGGTAGTGCGGTGAACGAGTTCCTGCAGGCGCAGAACATTCTGATGCCGGCATTGAATATCGGCCTGCCGGATCGCTTCGTCGAACAGGGTAGCCGTGAAGAATTGCTGGCGCTGTGCGGGCTGGATGCCAAGGGCATCTTGGCTAAGATTGAAGCGGTTTGTGCGTAAATACCGTGTATAGGCGTATCTGCTTTTAGCGCTGACACGCCTTTCCGGTTAAAGTAACCCACACTGCAAATTTAAAACGCGTGTGGGCAAGGTGTTAGACTTCGTTATTTAGCGAGCTTGGGTTCATACAATGTTGAGCATTCTTCTCGTCCCCGCCCTAAACGATAATTATATTTACCTGCTACACGAACCAAACAGCGGCAAAACAGCAGTAGTCGATCCGGCTGTTTCCGCGCCAGTGCTTGACGCGCTTCAGCAACAGGACTGGCAACTTGATTACATTTTTAACACCCATCACCACGGCGACCATGTCGGCGCCAATCTACAACTCAAGCAGCAGACTGGCTGCCAGATCGTTGGCTCGGCAGCAGATCAAGCGCGGATTCCCGGCATCGATATTTCGGTTGGCAATGGGGATGTAGTAAAACTCGGCAATCTGGCTTTTCAGGTCATCGATACGCCCGGCCATACCTTGGGACATATCGTTTATTACAGTGCCGAAAGCCAGGCTTTGTTTTGCGGCGACACCTTGTTTTCACTAGGCTGCGGCCGTTTGTTCGAGGGCAGCGCCGAGCAGATGTGGCAATCATTGCAAAAACTGAAAACCCTGCCGGCCGAAACCCGCGTCTACTGCGCTCACGAATATACCGCCGCGAATGGCCGATTTGCGCTATCGGTTGATGCAGACAATCTGCAATTACGGCAGCGGATTGCCGAGGTCTACGAACTTCGCCAACAAAACCTCCCCACCCTTCCCTCTACTATCGACCAGGAGTTGGCGACCAATCCATTTTTTAGGGCGCACGACGCCAGTATTCGCGCCAATATCGGCATGACGGAACAAACCGACGTAGCTGTTTTTAGCCAATTACGCCTATTGAAGGACCAGTTTCAATAAACCTGCTCCCGCTGTCGATAATATTTAATTCTGCTAGACTGTTTTCCACATTTAGGCGCCTTTACCTGCCAACCTTTGGATATTCATGAATCACGCCCCATCGATCAGCATCGTGCTCCCCGCTAAAAACGAGTCGAAAAATCTACCGTCCTTTTTACCGATGTTACACCTGCTCTACCCGGATGCGGAGATTCTGCTAATAAATGACGGCTCGACAGACAATACCGCCGCTATCGCTCGCGCCGCCGGCGTAACGGTGATTGATCATCCTTACAGTATGGGCAACGGTGCGGCTATCAAGACCGGCGCCAGACACGCAAAAAACGATATTTTGGTGTTTATGGATGCCGACGGCCAACACGATCCCGGCGATATACCGGCCTTGCTCAGCAAGCTAAACGACGGCTACGACATGGTTGTCGGCGCCCGAAACTCCGGTAGCCATGCCTCTTTATTCCGACGTGTGGCGAATAAGTTTTACAACAAGCTGGCATCGCTGATGACCGGCCACAAAATAGAAGATCTTACCTCCGGATTTCGTGCCGCCAAGGCCAGCAAATTCCGCAAATTTCTGTATCTGTTACCCAACGGTTTTTCTTATCCAACCACCAGCACGATGGCGTTTTTTCGTTCCGGGTTTCCGGTTGCTTATGTACCCATCCACGCCGGCAAACGCAGAGGCAAAAGCCATATCCGCCTGATGCATGACGGTTTTCGCTTTTTTATTATTATCTTGCGGATCGGGGTGCTGTTCTCGCCTATGCGGCTATTTTTGCCCATCAGTAGCATAGTCTTTAGCTTGGGGGCTGGCTATTACGGCTACACCTATTTCACGGAAAACCGATTTACCAATATGAGCGCGGTGCTGTTTTTATCGTCTCTATTTATATTTCTAATCGGGATAGTGTCCGAACAGATTTCTTCGCTGCATTATAAAAATATCGAATAGCTTAGCTCTTTACGCAGCTGAAAATCACGAATTTGGCATTGGCCGCGACTTGCCGACAATTGCCGAACAGTTTCTTCAGGGCTAGATGATAGTTCAGATGGCGATTGCCGATCACCCGCAACTCGCCCCCCTTACGCAAAACCTTATGCGCCTGCTGGAACATCTGCCAGGCGATATGATCGCCTATCGTGTGCTGCTGGTGGAACGGCGGGTTACAGACTATGCAGTCCGCACTTTTCTCCGGATAATCGCTTAAACAATCGGCGACTAAAAAATCGGCCTGCCGAGTATCGGAAAAAGCAGCCGAAAAATTTTCCCTGGCCGAGGCGATAGCCATAAACGACTCGTCGATAAACCCTATTTGCGCCTTTGGGTTTTGTTTTGCCAACATCACGCCAACAATCCCATTTCCACAACCCAAATCGATAAAATTGCGATACTCGGGATTTTGCGGCAGATGCTCCAATAAGAAACGGGTGCCTATATCCAGGCTATCGCGGGAAAATACATTGGCATGATTGCAGATCGAAAGATCGCTATTCTCCAGTTGATAGCGCGTGGGATAAGGGTTTTCCGGCAGCTGCAGATTTTGATCGACACTAGCAAAAATCAGTCTGGCTTTTTTTACCGCCAAGGACGGCTGGGTGGGCCCAATCAAGCGTTCCAGCAATTTCCAGGCGCTTGGCGGCAAGGTCTTTACCATACCGGTGGCGATCACCAGACAATCAGCCTTTAACAACGGCCTAAGCCTGTGCAGCTGATACTCCAGCAACGCCAGGGTTTTGGGGATTTTAATCAGTAGATAATCGATGCCGGTTTCCGGCAAAGACAAACTATCCAGTAGCCGGACTTGCTCGTCAGCAATGCCATTCAAAGCCAGGTTGTTACGTGTCGCCTGCTGCGATAGCCACGAATCGGAGATGGCAGTTGGTCGGTAAGCGCTTAGTACAACGGCCAACGCACCAAAGCTATCGTTGAGTATCACTATATTGGCATGCGCCGCAATGCCTGCGGCAGCCAAATGATTCAACAGATATTCGTCTGCCGCGTCCCAAGCCCGCAACAATTCGTTTTTGCGAAAAGGCAAGCGCTTAAGTTGGAAACTACCTAGCGGACTACTTAATTCCAGACCCATATTACGAGAAAAATAAATTTGCCAAAACTCAGGCTATAAAGGATAGATTGGTGCAATGACGGCGTTTTCAAGAATTAGAGCCAGCGCTAGGCCAGCGACAATTTGTCACGCGGCAATATGCCACATTTTCAGGGCAGTTTAGCTTCAGTAAACTGCAAGCAACTCTTGTATGCGCCCCTATGGGGAATGAGAGTTATACCCCACCTCTCCGAACGACCGGTCTATCACAACATGGACCCGGTCGTTTTTTTTAGCTTGCCTGACGCAGCTTGTCCGCCGAAGATCCGGCAAACAGGCGATAAAAATTTTCGGTTGATTGCTCGGCAATCGCTTCGACCGAAGTCTCGCGCAAATCGGCGATGTGTTCCGCTACATAACGCACATAGGTCGGGTAATTCGGTTTACCGCGATACGGCACCGGCGCCAGATAAGGCGAATCCGTTTCAATCAAAAAGCGGTCGGCTGGAATCTTGCGGGCCACATCCTTGATCGCTTCCGCGTTTTTAAACGTCACAATCCCCGAAAAAGAGATATAAAAATTCAAGTCCAATGCCTTTTCCGCGTAGGCCCAATCCTCGGTAAAACAGTGAATAATCCCGCCGACCTGATCCGCGCCCTCTTCCCGCAATACATCCAAGGAATCGTGGCCAGCCTCGCGGGTATGGATAATTAAAGGCTTATTCAGTAACTTGGCGGCGGCGATATGCGTGCGAAAGCGTTGGAACTGCCATTCCAGATCGCCTTCGCTGCGAAAATAGTCCAGACCGGTCTCACCGATGGCAATAACTTTTTCGTTATCTGCCAACTGCAATAAGTCATCCAGCGTCGGCTCACGGCCGTCATGGACATTTGGGTGTACACCCACCGACAAGGATATGTCCGGATAAGGCATAACCTGTTCCAACATCGCCGGATAGGCTTCCATATCGATGGCGATGCACAGCATATGCCGGATTTTGGCGGCTCGCGCTGCATCGACAAAGGTATTGAAATCATTAGCGTAAGGCGCCAAATCGATGCGATCGAGGTGGCAGTGGGAATCGATGAACATGAGAATTGCGAAAAATTAAAAACCAGCGAGACACTCCCGCCGGCAAGGGGATTTACATCGTATGCGTGGAACGGTCCGATTCCAGTGCGCCGGCCAGATAGGTTTCTATCTTGTTGCGGGCAGCACCACCATCCTGATCGCTGAATTGCACGCCGATACCGGCGGCCCGATAGCCTTCCGCGCCCGAAGGCGTTTTCCAGATAATTTTGCCGGCAATCGGCAAGCGCTCGGTTTCTTCCATTAAATTCAGCAACATGAACACTTCCTCGCCCATTTCGTATTCGCGCTTGGTCGGAATGAACAATCCACCGTTTTTCACGAACGGCATGTATGCCGCGTAAAGCGCGTTTTTATCCTTGATCGATAAGGACAGGATACCTTGTCTGGGTGCTGCTGATTCTGCCATACGCTTATTGTCTATTCAGTTGCGACCAGCTAATCAATAGCTGCTCGACCATCAATTGTTTATTAAGTTGCGTGTTCAATTGCGACTTGGTGGTAAGCACATTATCGTAAAACCGATATAGGCGTTTCAATTCTAGCCGCTCGGCAAGGGCTTGCAAGGCATTTTTCAGATCCGGATTGGCAAGCGCCGGCGATTCCGCCCGGTACGCGTACTTGACTATATCCGTCACCCAACTTGCCATCCATAATAAAACCACCGCCAAATCGATTTTTTCCTGTTTCTGCCAGTGCTCGGCGACCGTTAACAGATTTTCCTTGCCTTGTGCGATATACACCCAAGCCTCGAAATACTGCTGCCTAAGCTGAACCATATTCTGTTCCGCGTAATGCTTCGCCAACAGCGGCGAACCTTGGGCCAGTGTTAATAACAGCTCGGCTTGTTCTCCGACACCCTGCTGCTGTAACCAACTCATCGCCAGTTCGTGCGCGGGCGTTGCGCAATCGATTTTCTGGCAACGGCTGCGTATCGTCGCAGGCAATCGGCTAGGTTGCTCGCTGATCAACAACAAACAAGTGCGTTCGGTCGGTTCTTCCAGACACTTCAAAAACGCATTCGCCGAAGCGGTATTCAATGCATCGGCGGGCTGAATAATCACGACTCGGTAGGCATCATCGTACTGCGGTTTCAAAGCCAGCTTCACAATCAGTTGCCTGATTTTATCGATACCGATGGCCTTGCCCGGTTCGTCGGGCTCGATGGTCAGAAAATCGGGATGCGTATGCGCATCGAACAATTTACAGCCGACACAATGACCGCAAGCACTCGCATCTGCCAGCGGTGTATGGCACAACAGGGTTCGGGCGTAATATCCGGCCAAATGCCGTTTGCCTTGTCCGGCAGCGCCGGAAAATAGCAAGGCTTGCGGGATGCGTTGTTGCTCGATATAAGCGTGCAGCTGCCGCCAGTTATCCTGTTGCCAGGGATAAATCCCCATGTAGATAGACATCACAAGCCGGCCAGCTCGCTACGCAACTGCCGTTGCACCTCGTGCAGAGGCAAGCTGGCATCGATAATCTTATAGCGCTGCAAATCCGTGGCTGCGCGTTGCAAATACGCTTGCCGGACTCGTTCGAAAAACGCCAACTGCTCGGTTTCGAAGCGATCCAACTCGCCCCGATGCTTCGCGCGTTGCATCCCGATTTCTATCGGCGCGTCAAAGACGAAGGTCAAATCCGGCCTTAATGAGCCTTGTACGGTGTTTTCCAGCCAGGCTATGGTTTGCAGATTCATATTGCGGCCGCCGCCTTGATACGCATAGGTAGCGTCAGTAAAACGGTCGCACACCACCCACTGTCCTTGTTGTAAAGCCGGCAAAATCACTTGTTGAATATGTTGGGCTCGCGCCGCGAATACCAGCAACAACTCGGCCTGCTCGGTCAAACTTTCCTCTTGCCGTTCCAACAAAATCCCACGAATCTTTTCGGCAATGCCGGTACCGCCCGGCTCACGGGTCAGTACAAACGGAATGCCCCGTTCCTCCAACAGTTGCTTGATAAATTGCAGATTGGTGGACTTGCCGACGCCTTCGCCACCTTCCAGTGTGATAAATCGTCCGCGTGTCATCGTTGATATTGATCGACGTATTTTTCGTGTTCCGCCAAGGTCGAGGAAAAAGCATGGCGGCCATTGCCGCGAGCGACAAAAAACAAGGCGTCGCCATGATCCGGATGCAAAGCTGCCACAATGGCCTGTTTGCCAGGCATCGCAATCGGTGTGGGCGGCAGGCCTTCGATGATATAGGTGTTATACGGCGTAGGTTCCCGCAAATCCTTATGCCGAATATCGCCATGATAATCGTCGCCCATGCCGTAGATCACGGTTGGGTCTGTTTGCAATAGCATGCCTTTCCGCAAGCGGCGGGCAAACACGCCGGCAATCTGTTTGCGCTCTTCGCTAGCACCGGTCTCTTTTTCGACAATAGACGCTAAAATCAAGGCCTCATACGGATTTTCCAGGGGCACGGCCTTATCGCGTTTTTGCCATTCGTCGTTCAGTACTGCCTGCATCCGGTCATGCGCACGCTTCAACAGATCGACATCGGAGGTGTTTTTTTCAAAAAAATACGTATCCGGAAAAAACAAACCCTCGGGGTGATTTTTATCCGAGCCGATTTGCGCCATCAAATCTTCCAGTTGGTCATCAGTCAACGTGTGTTGCAAGTTGGGGTTACTCTTGATGGTATTAAACACTTGCTTGAAGGACCAGCCTTCCGGAAACGTAATCGAATACTTCCGGGTCTTGCCATCGGTCAACTGTTGCAGAATATCGGCGGCGGTAGAACCTTTAGCCAACACGTACTCGCCCACCTTCAACAAATGATCCAGATTTTTCCGATAGGCAAACAAACGAAACCATAAGCGATTCACCGTCACTTGCTGCGCACGCAGATTCTTCACCACCGATTCCAGCGTGTCGCCCTTTTTGATTTCAATGACAGTCTCGGTCATGACCACCGGCTTCTTTAGAATCAGGTGATAATGCATGCCTGCCCAAATCGACACCATGCCCAAGACCATTAATAACGTAAATGCGATTATGCTTCTGAACACTGCTATACCTCCGCCATGCGGGCTGTGTTGAGCAGGTCTTGCAAACGCCGAGTGATAACACCGACTTTAAAAACCCGCGCTTCCAACCGTTTAATCGGCCAAATACCGATTACCGAGTTGCTGACAAATAATTCGTCAGCTTGCAAAACGGCAGCTTGATCAACTGGCTGTTCAAACAACGGTAGCTTGATACGCTGCGCGAACTCCATAATCAACTCCCGCACAATACCTGCGACTCCGCATTGCCCTAGCGACGGCGTGTACAAATTGCCGGACTTGACGATGAATAGATTACTCATCGTGCCCTCCACGACCCGATCCTGAGTATCCAGCATCAAACCCTCTTGAATCGAATCATCTTGCCATTCGGCTCTGGCTAAAATCTGCTCGAGTCGATTCATGTGCTTGATACCAGCCAAGCTCGGGTTCAACGACAAACGCTGGTCGCAAAAACGCGCGGCAATGCCGTCCACTTGGAAATGTTGGGGATAATCGGGGTAAGGGTGCAGACTGAATAGTCTGGTAGGAATAATTTGGTCCGGCTGCCGGTAACCCCGACCGCCGCTGCCGCGCGTCACCATCAACTTTAATACGGCTCGATCGCTGGACTCGCTCAATTGCCGGGCTTCAGCCTCGAATAAAGCACTGTCCGGCATCGGAATTAGCAGCCGCCGACAACCTTCGGCCAGCCGTTTTAGATGACGATCAAAAAACAGCGGCTTACCCTGCAATACTTCAACGGTTTCGAACAGACCGTCGCCGTACTGAAAACCTCGGTCAGAAACATCGACACAGTGTCTGTGCTCGCCGTTTAATAAAAACATAGCCAGACACTGTGGAAGCGGAAGCGCTTATTGGTAACGTTTGAAAACCAGAGAACCATTGGTGCCGCCAAACCCAAACGAATTGGAAATGGCAACATCGATGTTCATGTTTCTGGCGATGTTCGGGACGTAATCCAGATCGCACTCGGGATCGGGATTTTCCAAGTTGATGGTCGGCGGAGCGATTTGATGCTGGATAGCCAAGGCGGTCAACACCGCTTCGATACCGCCCGCAGCGCCCAGCAAATGGCCGATCATTGACTTGGTGGAGCTCACGGCCACTTTATAAGCAGAATCGCCCAGCGCCAATTTCATCGCATGCGTTTCGCCAATATCGCCGGCCGGTGTCGAAGTACCGTGGGCATTGATATATTGCACGTCTTGCGGGTTAACTTTAGCGTCACGCATCGCGTTGCGCATGCAACGCGCCGCACCTTCGCCGCCTTCGGACGGTGATGTGATGTGATAAGCGTCGCCGCTCATGCCGTAACCGACCAGCTCCGCATAGATTTTTGCACCGCGCGCCTTGGCATGTTCCAGTTCTTCCAAAACCACTACGCCGGCACCGTCACTGAGTACGAAACCGTCGCGGTCGCGGTCCCAAGGCCGGCTGGCTGTGGTTGGACTATCATTGCGACGCGACAAGGCTTTTGCCGAGGCAAATCCGCCCATCGCGGTTGGCGAGGTCGTGCAACGCTCTGCACCGCCAGCTACCATCACGTCGGCATCACCGTATTTGATCAATCTCGCCGCATCGCCGATATTATGCGTACCGGTCGAACAGGCGGTGACAATCGCAAAATTAGGGCCTTTCAAACCGTATTTGATCGACAGATTACCGGAAATCATATTGATTATGTTGCCGGGTACAAAGAAAGGCGAAATCCGTCTTGGACCACCCGCCACATAGGTGGCATAGCATTCTTCAATGCCGGTGATACCGCCGATACCGGCACCGATAGCCACGCCGATACGCTCGGCGTTTTCTTCGGTGACTTCAAAACCGGAATCCTCAATCGCCTGGCAACCCGCCGCAATGCCGTAATGCACGAAGCCATCCATGCGTTTGGCATCCTTCTCCGCGATATAGTCACCGATATTGAAATTTCTAATCACACCGCCGAACGTCGTTGCAAAAGGGGATATGTCAAATGAATCGATCGGACTAATGCCGCTCTTACCGTTGACAATGCCATCCCAGGTATCGGCAACATTATTGGCTAACGGCGTAATAGCGCCTAAGCCCGTTATAACAACTCGACGTGTGCTCACAGTAAACTACCGGTAAAAAAAGAAGACAACCAGAGAAGGGGGATAAACCGGCTAGTGGATGGAAACCATCCACTAACTTTTGGAAACAACTTACTGCAGATTGGCGTTGATATAATCGATAGCCAATTGGACTGTGGTGATTTTTTCAGCTTCTTCGTCTGGAATTTCGCATTCGAATTCTTCTTCCAGAGCCATGACGAGTTCAACTGTGTCTAAAGAATCAGCACCAAGATCGTCAACAAAAGACGCATCGTTCGCGATTTCTTCTTTTACGCCTAATTGTTCTGCGACAATCTTTTTTACTCGTTCTTCGATATTACTCATATTTTTTTCCTCGAACAATGCAAATGCCTGACTGCGAGCACTTACCTTATCTTTAGTGTTGTATTAATTGAATTTGCAATCTCGTCACTGGCCTTGCCTAACGACAGCGCGGATTATACTTTATGTTCCAAAAAATTCACAACATTCGCCCGCGACTAGGCGATTCGCGGCCTGGCGCTATGTTTTCCCGCTCAAATTTTTAATAATTTCTTCCAACGGCACCAAATTCAGTTTGATCCGGAACAAAACCGCCTTGTTCTCCAACACGCCAAAACACTCATAGGTACGCAGCATGATGCTGGTGTGATTGAGGGTTTTGTCCGGCGACTCCGGCAGTTGCTTGACCAGAATATGCAGCTTGTCGTTGTTTTTCAGCGTAGCCAGATGTACCCGATCGACCGATATATCGTGCGAGGTATATACCATCGGATTGCGCTTGAAATCGTGATTTTCCAACTGCGCTTTCTCCAGCAACGCGCCGGACGTCAAACTGCAGGGAAACACTTCCGGATACTGCGCCACCTGCAACAACTCATCGAAATAATCGGACTGTTCCGCAAAAGAACCCGACAGAAAGTTCTTCACGTTGCCGTTATTCATCCACTTGCGTTTCAGAAAAAACTCGGTGCCGGGTACGACGGTTTTATCGGGCAGCGCATTTAAATCCGGCAGACCGCTTAAATCGGTATCCGCTAAAAACAAAGGATGCTTAGTCTCTTTTTTATACCCCAGCAAGATGGTTTTGCCTTGCGACTTAATCGCGATGCGATTGGTCAACGTCAGTTCGGGTATCGTCGCAATCAGGGTTTTTTTTATATCCAGCCTCATCTCCTGCCGCGGCCGCAAGGCATTCACAAAAATGATCTGATAATTGCTAAAGCGCAGCTGATTGTCGGCGATGATCTGATCTTCGTGATGCGCCTCCCGGTATAAGCGCATCTGATATTCGATCAGTGTGTTTAATTGAAAGCCCAGTACAATCGGGCCCTTGAACGGATTATGGGTAACCTGCAACCATTTATGTTTGTCATGAAACAGGTTGAAATCGTCGGACGCGTTGCGGGCGACTTCGATATGAATTTGTTCGAAAATAAACGATTTATCTTTCATCGATGACCAATGACAGTAGATATGAACCGGTTATTCTAGGCCGATTGCAGCGAATCAGGAAGCCGTGCACCAAACCAGCTCATTCTGAATCGACAACAATGTTCGGCCTGGACTGAAAATCAGGTTACTATCGATATAGCTTCACTTGCTTGGGTAGCGAAAAGCCACATGCATATCGAAAGACATAAAAATCACCGGATCGGCTGGCTGCGCGCGGCCGTGCTGGGCGCCAACGACGGCATCGTTTCCACCGCCAGCCTGATATTGGGCGTAGCGGCCGCCGGCGTGGATGCCAAACATATCCTGATCGCCGGCATTGCCGGTCTGGTAGCCGGCGCGATGTCCATGGCCGCCGGCGAATATGTGTCAGTCTGTTCGCAGGCCGATACCGAACACGCCGACCTGGAACGCGAACGCCGGGAATTGGCCGCCTATCCGGAACACGAACATGAGGAAATGACCGCGATTTACGTCGAACGCGGCCTGGACGAAACACTGGCCGCCGAAGTCGCCCGCCAGCTCATGGCGCACGATGCATTAGGCGCACATAGCCGCGACGAACTCGGCATCACCGATACCTCGGCCGCGCGCCCAGTGTTGGCGGCATTTTCATCCGCCGCAAGTTTTTCGGTCGGCGCAATCTTGCCTTTATTACTGGTATTGTGGGCGCCGGCAGCGGTTTTGATTTGGACAGTAGCCGGCGGCTCTTTGCTGTTGCTGGTATTGCTAGGCGCCCTGTCCGCCCGCGCCGGCGGCGCCTCAATGCTTGTTGCCGGTGTGCGGGTGAGTTTTTGGGGAGCGTTAGCAATGGGATTAACTGCCGGGGTTGGCGCTTTATTTGGGGTGGCTGCGTAAGTAAAAAAATATCGAGAAGTGCACACCCCAGAAGTTATCAGTTATTCATTTTGATAAGCGCCTCCACCTGTCCGCGTATTTCCGTACTGACCCGACTATCTAGTTGAGCCAGCCACCGCTGCGGAATCTGTTCCAATCCATACTTCGCGCCCGCCAACATACCCGCCAACGCCCCCGTGGTATCGGCATCACCGCCCTGATTCACGATCGCAATCAGACAAGACTCGAAACTGTCGGTATTGAAAAAATAATGCAGCACCGTCTGCACGGTATCGACGATGTAGCCCGAGGCCTTGCCCGGATACGGAATATAGGTAAATTCGCCGTATTGACCGATCAAGCGCTCAGCTTCCAGCACACAGACATCAAGGTCTTGCCCGTTAATCAACGCGTTGGTCATGCGCCCTAAAACCAAAGTCGCTGCATCGGACAGCGGATTGTGGTGGGTAATTCGGCTCTGTTCCAGACTCCAGGCTTCGAAATCGTCCGGCCGATCTAGGGTCGCCAACACCACCGGCAGATTGCGCATGCAGGCGCCGTTGCCGGCCTCGTCTTCGCGCGGCAAACCGATTAACAGGCCGTCATCCCGATAGCGGACGATGCCGCGCCGGCAGGTATTGCCAACGTCGGGCGGATCGCTTTCCAACCAAGTCAGGTAATTGTCGGCCACGGCCCGTAAGTTCCAACCTTGATGATTGATGATGGCTTGTCCCAAGGCCAGCGACATTTGCGTATCATCGGTGACCTGCCCCGGCTCCAAGCCCAGCCAGCCGCCGCCTATCATCTCGGTATGCACGCCGTAACGCTTTTGAATCTGCTTGGGCGACATAAACTCCACCGTCGCCCCCAACGCGTCGCCGCAAGCAAATCCCAAGTAAGCGCCCAAGGCCCGATTCATTAACCGCTCATTCATCGCCGCACCGTCACTCGATAATCGCCGCCAATAACTAAATATTCCGCTTCGCCGCGTAAGGCATGGTGCGGCAGTAGGTCGCTAAAAAACACCAGCTTCACCATCGGCACCTCCACTTGCAATATATAAGCGCCAAATTCGCTGGCAATGCTGCTGCGATCTGTAAACGACACAATGCTGTTGAAGCGCACAATCTTGTGCTGTTTGTCTTGCTCGGTAACGACCCAATCGTCCAAGGCATTGACGCCGCGATACAGAGTTTTATGGGTTGCGGCCGGCACCTGAAAACGCTCGATCACCCACTGGCAAAACTCGTACAGCAAATCCAACTGCATATAGATGCAATTGTTGTGATAGCGGCTGTTCATCTTTTCTTCGATATAGACAATCCAGTCCTTGCTCATGAAACTGCTGATCTGCTGCTTATGGTAGTTGGGAAACAGGCCAAAGCGGCTTTCCACCCAACCCTTCAGCACCGCGCCCTGCGCATTATTGGAATCCAGCCCCCAATCCTGAATCAGGCGTAGATAACTGTTGCGGTAACGGCGCCGGCCCTCGGCATCGTCACGCAGACGTTGCTCGGTTTCGAAGCCGAATACCACACACATATAGTCTTGAAATATGCGCCCGCACTCGGCCAACGTGGTTTGGCCGGCCAACTGCTCGAACAAACCAGGTGCCGACTCACGGGTGCCGGCGATATGCAAGGGCTTGGGATAATCATTAAACAGATGACTGGCCATACAAGCCGTCGCCATGCCGATCAAATTGGTGCTGTGGCCGTGTTGGGAAATATCGGGCATGGATTAACCAATAAGAATGTCAGGCAAGGTGATAAGCCCCAATTCTCACATCGAATAGGGAAATTAGCCATACAGAATAGACCTGACCCAACTAATTCTTCCGAAATTATCGGTGCCGCAAAACTTGCACCATTCCGCGCAACCGGGTAGCTAGCTGAAAATAGCAAGTACCAAGCAAGAATCTAGCCGTTTTTTGTGATTGACATCACACAAAGACACAGAATACAGTGCGCTAGCCGATTGATTATTAAACAAAAAACAAGTGATCGATGACAGGCACAACAATAACAACACACAGGAGAGTCATATGAAAAAGTATGTAGCCGAGTCCTTCGGGACATTTTGGTTAGTTCTTGGTGGCTGCGGAAGCGCGGTCTTGGCCGCGGCGTTTCCGAACGTGGGCATCGGCTTACTCGGCGTTTCGCTGGCGTTCGGTTTGACAGTACTGACCATGGCCTACGCCATCGGCCATATCTCCGGTTGCCATCTCAATCCGGCGGTGTCGGTTGGTCTGTGGATGGGCGGCCGCTTTCCGGCCAATCAATTGTTGCCTTACATTGTTTCGCAAGTGATCGGCGCGATTGCGGCCGGCGGCGTGTTGTATTTAATCGCCAGCGGCAAGGCCGGCTTTGATGTGGCTGCGGGATTTGCCTCCAACGGTTACGGCGAACATTCGCCGGGCGGTTACTCCCTGCTATCCGCGCTGATTACCGAAGTGGTAATGACCATGATGTTTTTACTGATCATCCTGGGCGCCACCGACACCCGTGCGCCCGCTGGCCTAGCCCCTATCGCGATTGGTTTGGGGCTGACCTTGATTCACTTGATCAGCATTCCGGTCACCAATACCTCGGTCAATCCGGCTCGCAGCCTGGGTGTAGCGGTTTACGTCGGCGACTGGGCCTTGGCGCAACTCTGGTTGTTCTGGCTGGCACCGATTATCGGCGCGGTGTTGGGCGCATTGGTCTATCGTTTTATCGGCAGCCCGGACGAGTAAGTTTCGCAGCAGTCAAGTTAAGCCTATGTAGTGAGGCGAGCCAATCGGCCGCCCCACTACTCTTGAAATTAGCGTTTCCTCAGCGATTCCAATATGGACATAAAAACCTACAAAGGCCGATCGAATGTATCCGGCGCCATTGCGCTGAACGACCGCTACTTCATCGTCGCGGACGACGAAGACAACGAACTCAGCGTATTCGACAAAAATGCAGAAAAAGCCACAAAGCCGGCGATTGCCCTCTCGGAGGTTTTCGACGGCGAAATCGAAGACGGCAAACATCAGGAAATCGACCTGGAAGGCGGCGCCCGGATTGGCGACATTTATTTCTGGATCGGCTCACACAGCACCAACAGCGAAGGAGACGAACGGCGGGCTCGGCGGCGCTTGTTTGGCATCCACCTGACCGAAGTCGAACCGGGCAAATTCAGTGCCCAGCGCTATGGTTCGATCTACACCCAATTGATCGCCGATCTAAAACAAGACCAACGCTTCGCCCGCTATGACTGGGAGCAAGCCGAACACATACAACCCAAGGGTAAAGGCGGCTTGAGCATAGAAGGCCTGACGGCCACGCCGAAGAACGGCTTACTGATCGGTTTTAGAAACCCGCTAGCCGGCGGCGACACCGAAAACGGCTTCCTGAAAAACGGCAAAGCCATCCTGGTACATCTGCTAAACCCACTGGCACTGCTTCAAGGCCAAGCCGCGCAATTCGCCGAACCGATTGAGTTGGATCTGGACGGCTTAGGCATCCGCGACATCGCCTGGCGGCAAGACCACCAATACTTAATCGTCGCCGGCCCTTACCATGCTAATGAAGATCGCCTGGAGAAACATTGGTTGTGTTTATGGGATAGCGATTCCGGAAAGCTTACGCGGCTGGATCGTATTGATCTGGGAGATTTGAATATCGAAGCGGCGTTCTTTTTTCCGGGTCAAAATGATCGAGTTGAGTTGCTTAGCGATGACGGCGAGCAGAAAGGATTTCAATGCGTATCGGTAGCGCTTTGACAAAATCCGTTTTATCAATCGAATGCTGCAAAACAGCAAGTATGAGACTGCCCGCCTCACTAAAAATTGCCCCTGCTTCTCAAACAGCACAGTCATTCTGTTAGGATAAAAGAAAACGTATATCTCCCCGGATTGGTTAGATATACAGAAACCATATAATTACTTGTTAGCGCGCACCAATGAACATCCTCCAGCTATTTCAAAGTGAGTACATATCCATTATTGCCGGTGGTCTTGGTGGCATCGTTACTGCGTGGCTGACCCAGCGCGTCCTCAATAAGCGCGGAATATTCACCTATTCCGTTACTCATACCAGAGTCGGCGTAACCGCCGAAGACGCCATCTTTGGCAACGTTGCGGTATCGTGGAATGGAAACCCGGTCCAGAATCTCTATCTCTCAACAATAGAGATGAAGAACGAAAGCATGAACGACTACGAAAACGTAGTAGTCAATGCCTTCACAAACGATACCCTAATGATGACAGAGCAAACTCAACTTCTGGATACGCCCAACATTCTTGAATGGTCCGAGAAATACAAAAACCAGCTGCACGTCGAACCTGGTAGTAATCCTTCGGAAAAACAATGGACCACATACAACGGACAGCGCGAGTACATCATTCCGATCTTCAATCGTAGTCAGTCAATCAAGATCACGTACCTGAACTCCGCAAAAAGCAACGAAATGCCAAGTATCTGGCTCTCTATAGCTCAGAAGGGTGTAAAGCTGAAATTTCGAGGACCACAGAATCAAATTCTCGGAGTACCTCAAAATCAAGCTGCATTCGTTGGTGTTCTCTTGGGAGTCGCGGTTTTAGTTGCGCTCGTCATTTTTGTTGCAGAACTTTGGGCAGTTGCCATAGCTGCAATGACATATGGTCTAGTCGCGCAGCTACCCGGTGCATACGCAATTAAAGCCATTCGGCGCCTTAGGGAGGCAATTGGTGGCTAGCACGCTAACAATTCCATCAACCGGACTCCCAAAAGCTGAGCCTTTAGGTTCTCTCCGAACTGCGCACTCTTGCGCCGATTATGTCAAACGTTAGCCCTCTCTTTCGACCCAGCTGCGTAGGTTGGGTTGCATGCTGTTCGCAACCCAACAACTGCTCATTCCCATCCAATACCGCTGTCCAACGTAATAGGCGACTCTCCCCAATTCTCGGGCAACACGCCTTGCCCAATATAACGGTGGATACTGCTGAACGGCCAGTCCACGGGCCTGCCGACTAAGCCGTGTTTGACCGGGTTGTAATGGATGTAATCGATATGCTGGACAAAATCGCGTTCGTCGCGAATCCTATGCTCCCAAAAGCGTCGCTGCCAAATGGCTTGTTCGTTTTTATAACGGCGACTGGCTGAGACAACAGGCCTTCGGTTGTCGGCAATCAATGCCGTAAACGCCCGTTTGATATTGCGCCAACGGATCGAATAATCGCTATCGCCGTCCGGTAATGTCCATACGGCATGCAAGTGATCCGGCATCACTACAAACGCACCGATTGCAAAAGGACGGCGGGCCTTTTCTTGCCGAATGGCCGTGCGTAATTGTTCCACCGCTTCAGGCTCGGCAAACCAAGGGTAACGCCGATGTGTAACCACGGTAAAAAAGTAGCAAGCCCCAGGATGGTAAATACGGCGGTATTGCATGAGATTTTCCGGATTGTGCAAGATTCATGTTGGGTTGCGAACAGCGTGCAACCCAACCTACAGGTTATAAATTTCCAGAGTTGGTTTTGTCCCGTATGCCGCGCCGAGTACCGGAGCTTTTGATAGGAATAGCCCGTTAGGGGTGCGGCATGGATACCGCACATTGCCGAAGGGGCAGGAAGCCCCTTTCGGCAACCCCTATCAGAAGCGACAAATTTGCCGGGAGCAAATTTGAACAGCCAATAGGCTGACCCGGAGGGAGAAAACCAGGGAGGGTTTTCGTTGCAACACAGGAAATAAGCGGCATCCGGGCCGCCTTTTCTTTGGATACTTTCTTTTGGCGGAGCAAAAGAAAGTATCTCGCCCGTCGGTGCGAGAACCGGCATTAAATCGAGCCTCGCGACAGCGAAACATTGAAGCAATCCTCAAGCCCGCGTGGGCACAAAAACCGTACCCACCCTACCCCACTAACAGAGTCCTACTCATCAACTTCCACAACCTTCGCCATATCCCGATTAATCAAAAAATACACCACCGGAATCACCACCAACGAGAACAAAGTCGAGGCGATGATCCCGAAGATGAAACTCCAGGCCAGCCCCGAAAAGATCGGGTCCAACACAATCATCATGGAACCCAGCACGGCCGAGGCGGCGGTCAAAAAGATCGGATTCAAGCGGGTAGCGCCGGCTTCGATGATCGCATCGGCCAAGGAAATGTCCGGGTCGCCGCGATAAATATTCTCGATGAAGTCGATCAGGATGATCGAATTGCGCACCACGATGCCGGCCAGCGCGATCATGCCTATCATCGCCGTGGCGGTGAAGTAAATCGGGCTGGCATATGCGCCGACATCGCTGGCGAACAGGTTGATGAACCAGAAACCTGGCATGATGCCGATCACCGTCAACGGGATGGCGATCATCATGATCAGCGGCACGCCCAGCGAGCCGGTCTGGCCGACCAGCAGGATGTAGATCATCACCATTGCCGCCGCGAAGGCCAGGCCTAAGTCGCGGAATACGTCGACGGTGATTTTCCATTCGCCCTCCCCGGCCATTTCGGCGCTGTAACCGGTAGGCAAGGACTTGGCGTCGAACACGTCGAACAAATCCAGAATCGCTTCCACCGGGCTGCGGCCGGCCATTTCGCCGGTGACGTAAGCCACCCGCTGCAAGTTTTTGTGATAAATAGCTTGCTGGCCGTGCTCATAGTCGAAATGGCCTATTTCGCTGAGATGCACCAGATTGCCGTTAGCGGTTTTCACCGACAGCGCCAGCAAATCGTCTGCCGATGAACGCGCGGCCCTGGGCAGTTGCAGCTTTATCTCCAACGGTTGGCGTTCCTCCGGAATATGCAGCAAGCCGGCGTTGCCGCCAGCAATGGCCAGCCGCAAGGTATCGGCAACCTGGGCGCTAGTCACGCCCAGCAAGGCAGCCTTGTCGTGCTCGATAACAAAATGCAGTTTGTCGTGTTCGGCTTCGACGAAATCGTCGACATCGACCACGCCTTCGGTATGTTCTATGTCTGCCCTGACCCGGTTGGCGACCTTGATAATGTCGCCGTAAGCGGCTTCCGGCGGACCGTAAACTTCGGCAACCAAGGTGGATAGCACCGGCGGCCCCGGCGGCATTTCGACGATCTTGATATTGGCGCCGTATTGTTTCTCGATGCGTTCGATGTCCGGTCGCATCCGCAAGGCGATCTCGTGCGAGCCTTGTTCGCGGCGGGTTTTATCCGCCAGTACGATGCGAATGTCGCCAACATGGGCGCCTTGTCTGAGATAGTAATGCCGGACCATGCCGTTGAAATCCATCGGCGAAGCCAGGCCCACGTAGCTTTGATAACTGCTGACTTCGTTAACGGTGGCCAGATAACGGCCCAGCGCGGCAGCGACTCTATCGGTGGCCTCCAGCGAGGAACCGCGCGGCATGTCGATCACTAGTTGCAGCTCATTTTTATTGTCGAACGGCAGCAGCTTTAACGGCACTATCCGCGTCACCGCCATCAGCGCCGATAATACGAAGGCGACAATCACCGCCCCCAGAAACCACCAAGCCTTGGATTTACTGATCAGCAGCGGCGCGAGGATGGCCTGGTAAACCTTGAAACCGCGCGTTTGTTTCAGGTCGAAAGCCGGGCCGTGATCCTTGCCGTAATCGCCTTTCAACAGTTTGTAACTGGCCCAGGGCGTGACGGTGAAGGCAATCACCAGCGACATCAACATCGCAATCGGCACATTGAAAGCCATCGGCGCCATGTACGGCCCCATCATGCCGGTGATGAAAAACATCGGCACGAAGGACATAATCACCGCAAAAGTGGCCAGAATGGTCGGCGGGCGGATTTCGTTGACCGCGCTAAGCAGGGCTTGCAGCGGCGGTTCCTTACGCAGTTTGTAGTGGCGATGGATATTTTCGACATCAACAATCGGGTCGTCGACCAATAAACCCAGCGATAGAATCAGCGCGAACAGCGTCACCCGGTTGATGGTGTAACCGAAGATCAAATCGCACAGCAAGGTGATAGCAAAGGTCATCGGCACCGCCAACGAGACGATCAGCGATTCCTTGAAACCCAGCGACAAGGCCAGCAGCACGATGATGGTCAGAATGGCGATGGATAAATGCATCACCAATTCGTTGACTTTGTGGTCGGCGGTTTCGCCGTAATTGCGGGTAACGGTTAACAGCACGTCATCCGGAATCAAGCTACCTTTCAGCTGTTCCGTCAGCGCCAGCACTTGTTCGGCGACGCTGACCGCGTTGGCGCCACGCCGCTTGGCAATGGCGATAGTAGCCATCGGCCGTTCTTCACCGGCTATTGGTAATTTGGCGGGCTCACCGCCAACGGCATGCATCTGCGCCACCGCCGGCCCGAAACCGATGCGGGTGTAATAATCGGTGTCGGCCGAGCCGTCCAGCACCTCGGCAACATCGCGCAAGTACAGCAAGCGGCCATCGATACTTTTTAGCACCGTCGCGCCGACTTGTTCGGCGGTTTGATAATACGGCCCGGCTTCCAGCACGATGTCCCGGTCATGTTCGGTGAGATTACCGACTTGCAAGTTGAAGTTATTTTGCGCCAGCGCTTGCTTGATTTCCGGCAGACTGATGCCGCCGGCTTGCAGTTTGGCCGGACCGGGATACACCGAAATCCGCCGTGGCGTGGCGCCTAGCACCCAGCTTTTGCCGACATTGTCGACAGCGCGCAGGCGTTCGATCAGTTCGTCGGCGACGCGGCGTAGCCCCATCGCATCCATCTGCGGATCTTGCGGCGACAGACTCATTAACAGTATCGGGACATCGTCGATTTCTACAGGTTTGACCAGCCAGTCGCTGACACCGGGCGGAATGATGTCCTGGTTGGCCAGCAGTTTATCGCGGGTCTTGATCAGGCTGCTTTCCAGATTCTCACCGACGAAAAAACGCACCGTGACCACCGCTTCGCCGGGCCGGGAAATCGAATAGACGTATTCGACGCCTTTTATCTGCCGGAGCAAGACCTCCAAAGGCGTGGTGACTTGCTTCTCGACTTCTTCGCTGGAGGCGCCGGGCACTTGCACGAATACGTCCATCACCGGCACCACGATTTGCGGATCTTCCTCGCGCGGCGTCAGCGTCAAAGCCGCCGCGCCGGCCACCAGGGAAATCAGCAGAAACAGCAGCGATAAATGCGAGGTGGTAAATAGCCGGACGATGGCGACCGTCAGGCTGTCTTTTTTAGGCTCGACCGGGCTACTCATTGCGCCGGCTCACTAATCAGAATAGTCTCGCCGTCGCTCAGGCCGGACAAGACTTCAATTTGAGCGCCATACTGCTTGCCTGTACGGATATGCCGGGTTTGCAACCGGCCGTTCTCGACAACTTTTACCGCCTGTAATTGGCCGTAATGCACCACCGCCGAGGCAGGAATCAGCAAGGCTTGTTGCTCGGCCTGACAGCCCAGCTCCAACCAGCCGAATTGACCATGTTGCAAGCCATCGGTTGCCGGCAATTTGACTTTGATCAGTTGGCTACGGGTTTGCGCGTCGATTTCCGGAGCAATTTCGTCCACCGTGCCACTTAAGGCCTGATGGATAGCATCGACCCGAACTTTTACCGTCATGCCTAGTTTGACTTGCGCTGCGCAATGGCTGGCAATTGCCGCCTCCAGGCGTAAATCGTCGGGCTGGTGAAAACTGATGATGGGGTGGTTGGGCATGCCCATGTCGCCGGGTTCCTGGAAGCGCTCGCCAACCACGCCATCAAACGGTGCGTACAACACGTTTTCGCCAAACATGACCTTGCTCTGCTGCGCCGCGCTGGCGGCCTGATTCGCCATGGCTCGCGCCGTCTGAGCTTGAGCCAGCACCGCGTCGTAGTTTTGCCGGGTCGCGGCTTGTTTGTTATATAAATCGATGATGCGTTTTTCTTCCGCCCCGGCTTGGGCGGCCTGGGCCTGCGCCGCCGCTTGCGCGGCACTGGCGGCATTGTAGGCGGCACGCAAATCGCGGTCGTCGAGCTTGGCGATAATGTCGCCTTTTTTCAGTCGGTCACCGGGATGTACCGGAATTTCCAGGATGCGGGCATTCAGTTTTGGAGCTATTTTGACTGCCAGGCGCGAACGGATCGTGCCTTGCCAGGATAAGGCATTGGCGGCGGCTTGCTTACTGACTGTTAGGGTTTGAGCATTTTGCGGCAAAGCCGATTCGGGTATCGGCGTGTTGCCTGGTTCGGTTTTGCTATCGCCGCCCAACACGCCTAGCGCGAACAAAATAACCAGCAATAAACCGCCTATCGCCAGCGCCGGTATCAACCATTTTGGGGTACTTATTAGCGCGTTGTGTTCAGTCATGATGGCTAGTCCTCTATCCGCTTATTGCCAAAGGCCGCTGGCTTGTTTGAGTTCCGCTTCCGCCCGCAAGGCGTCGAAACGCGCATTGATGCGGCGGGTGTGCGCCTTGTCGCGGGCAACTTCCGCTTCGATGTAGCGAGTGACCGTCACCACGCCGGCTTGGCGCTGAGCATTGACCAGGCGCAAGGCTTCTTCGGCAGCGTCTACCGCTACCGATGCGACTTGCGCGCGGTTCAACGCTTCCTGTAATTTGAGTTGCGCGGATTTGAGCTGGTTTTCGATTCGCAGCCGGGTTTGCCGGGACATTTCTTGCGCGGCGGTCAACTCGTGCTCGGCTTTCTTGATTTTTTCCTGGGTGGCGAAGCCGGAAAAGATGTCCATTTCCACCATGACCCCGGCGCTGACATTGTCGCGATTGCTGCTAAAAGCCAGATCCTTGCTGTCCGAGCCGTAGCTGACATAGGCATCGGCACGCGGCAAATGCGCGGCTTTGGCAGCGGCCAGCTGTTGTTCGGCGATGGCTGCACGCTTTTCGGCGGCTTTTAATTCCGGGTGTTGGCCCATGGCTTGATTCAGTAAATCCTCGAAACTGGCTGGCGTTTCCGGCAACGCGTGTTCAGCGGACTCGGCGATGGCGAAACTGTCGTTGGCGGACGAGCCCAACAGGGTTTTCAACATACTTTGCGCCAATTCGATGGCATTGGCGGCCTGGATTTCAGCGTCTTTCGCTTCCGCCAGCTGAACTTCCAGGGACAACACATCCGATTTCAGTACGGTTCCGGCATCGAAACGAATCCGCGATTGATCCAGCTCGCTTTGCACGGCTTCAATCGAACGCCGGCTGATTTGATGAGCTTCGATGGCCGCCAATTCGCCGTAATAAGCGGTGGCCACATTATTGGCCAAGCGATTGCGGGTGGCGGATTTTTCCAGTTCGGAGCTTTCGATACCTAATTCAGCCGCCTGGCTTAAATAGTAATCCTGGCCGCCGCGAAACAGCGAGTAACTGGCAGTGACTTGCGGACGGTAGTTGTCGACGCCGCCGGGATGGTTGAAATCGCCGCCGTTAAAATCCAAGCGCCGCTGCGCGATGATCATCGCAAACGCTTGCGCGGGATTATCGCTATGCTGGTAAGACAGGCTGGTTTTGATCTGCGGATAAAAGCTGGCTAGCGCTTCGCCCAATTGCGCATTGGCTTGCTCGATACGGGCCTGCATAATGCTCAACTCGGGATTATTGGCTAATGCGTAATCCAGAGCTTGTTCCAGCGTATAGGTTTTGTCGGGCGCGTCAAGGGCTAAAGCCGATTTGCACAGGAATACCATCGCCATCAATGCCGAGTATTTCAGAGGATTTCGCATAACCGCGCCAAATGTTAGTAATTAAGTGATCGCTAATATTATAGGCAATTTTGAAACTCTATCAGCTTTTTTGTCTTGGCTTGTTCATTTTTGCTACAGTTCCACTTAAGATACAAAGGAATAACTGTAAAATGAAAGCTTGAAATGTTCTAACAGCGTGGTAACTTTAGCCACTTCACCATAATAATAACTAGCTTAAGAGGAAACATCGCATGAGCCTTGACGAAAACACCAACGAGACCGAAGCCGCTAATCAAGCTGAAGAGCCTAAACAACCGGAAACAAGTGCAGCAGCAGATACAGCCGCCGCGGCAAAAGATGCTGCCGGCAATATCGTGGCTAACCTGCTGGCACTGAAAGAATCCAACCCTAAAGTATTTTTTGGCGGTGTGGGCGCCGTGGCGCTGGTCTTAGTCGCCTTGATTTTTGGTGGCGGTTCCGATGCCAAATTGCCTGTTCATCAAGCCAAAGCCATGGTCCCTGGCCAAAATTACGTACTGAAAAGTCCAAACACTTACGATCCCAATGCAACCGTTAGATTGGTCTCCGTCCCCGGCTCCATGGCTGCATACGATGATACCGAGGAAAATGATCGTGACGGCGCTTGCAAACACATGCCGCTTAACACCGCAGTAAAACTGATTCAGTCTCAAGCAGATACCACCGACAAAAATGTTCTGTGGGCGGAAGTCGAAATCACTGAATCCGGCGAATGCCAAGGCAGAAAAGCCTGGACTTCGGCAATAAACCTGCAATAACTGTTGACACAAAAAAATATCTTTTTATAATACGCAGGATAGTAAGCCAAGCGGGAATAGCTCAGTTGG
>LUUF01000072.1 GCA_001644045.1 Methylomonas methanica
CGGGTGCGGGGAACGCATCTGCAAATATTATCGTCGCGCCACTGTCCGCGGTTCATCCCCGCGGGTGCGGGGAACGCCTCGGCGACAATGTCGTTAGGTAAGTTAAATTCGGTTCATCCCCGCGGGTGCGGGGAACGCCGCTGTTGGTGCAATGGCGGTTCCAGCTGAGTCGGTTCATCCCCGCGGGTGCGGGGAACGCACCGAGTCTATGGTGGTGATGCGCAGCCCAGGCGGTTCATCCCCGCGGGTGCGGGGAACGCTCTGCCACACCGGCAAACTCCGGGTAGCGTTGCGGTTCATCCCCGCGGGTGCGGGGAACGCATAACTCCAGCTGCTTTAGCTTTTGTTTCGTTCGGTTCATCCCCGCGGGTGCGGGGAACGCTTGCCAGTATTGTAAAACGAATAGCCGAATTGCGGTTCATCCCCGCGGGTGCGGGGAACGCTTTTATATGTGGGTCCGCCGTTGTAGCATTTGCGGTTCATCCCCGCGGGTGCGGGGAACGCGATGGCGATCTGTACGAACTATCGCCTGAAACACGGTTCATCCCCGCGGGTGCGGGGAACGCGTCAATTTCGCCCCACAGGTTGATCATGGCGACGGTTCATCCCCGCGGGTGCGGGGAACGCTGTAAAATATCGCCGCATACCGTTCGCCAAAGCGGTTCATCCCCGCGGGTGCGGGGAACGCGCGGAGTTAATCAAATGAAAAGAGCGGATGCGCGGTTCATCCCCGCGGGTGCGGGGAACGCGCCCTAAATTCGTTTTTCGGGTCCGGCTTATCCGGTTCATCCCCGCGGGTGCGGGGAACGCTTGTTTGAAGTGTCCCAGGACGCCCACGCGGCCGGTTCATCCCCGCGGGTGCGGGGAACGCGGTCTGATAACGGATGCTGCCGCCGCCGGCGGCGGTTCATCCCCGCGGGTGCGGGGAACGCCACGTCTTCGTTGCCGATTTCAAGCTCGGTGACGGTTCATCCCCGCGGGTGCGGGGAACGCCACCACATTTGGTGCAGGCGATGGCTCGACGACGGTTCATCCCCGCGGGTGCGGGGAACGCGCCAGGGCCACCTCCTGCTGGGTAATAAATGCCGGTTCATCCCCGCGGGTGCGGGGAACGCGCTTATATGACCTTGCCTATGCTGTTTCAAGACGGTTCATCCCCGCGGGTGCGGGGAACGCTGTTGGGTGTCCGCTGTCAGCTGGCCTTCGTGCGGTTCATCCCCGCGGGTGCGGGGAACGCTACGCGTCGGTCGGTTTCTTGTTTGATGACTGCGGTTCATCCCCGCGGGTGCGGGGAACGCGCTAATGGCGGCGATCCCGTCGGAGGCTCCGACGGTTCATCCCCGCGGGTGCGGGGAACGCGCCCATTTCACCCAGGATTTTTTGCAGGATGACGGTTCATCCCCGCGGGTGCGGGGAACGCTTTAGCCGCAAGATTGTTAACGTGATGATGGGCGGTTCATCCCCGCGGGTGCGGGGAACGCGGCGGCCCAAATCGTGGTAACGTCCCACATGCCGGTTCATCCCCGCGGGTGCGGGGAACGCCACGTCAGTGGGGATGAACCAGCTTCTTTCTTCGGTTCATCCCCGCGGGTGCGGGGAACGCTTGCTGGTGGATTTCATCAGCCGAGCAATCATCGGTTCATCCCCGCGGGTGCGGGGAACGCAAATGATCAGCCGTGACGTTCTCGACCAATTGCGGTTCATCCCCGCGGGTGCGGGGAACGCTGAATGCGGATAAGGAACATCGGCTGCAATATCGGTTCATCCCCGCGGGTGCGGGGAACGCAGCCTCCAACAGATCGACTCTACCGCCGCCGTCGGTTCATCCCCGCGGGTGCGGGGAACGCTGTAGGGGAAATTGGTAACGTAATTTGGCGACCGGTTCATCCCCGCGGGTGCGGGGAACG
>LUUF01000073.1 GCA_001644045.1 Methylomonas methanica
ATTACGCTATCGCTAATCGTACCTACGCGGGCTGAAACAACAAGCCGCGCACCTTGGCATCCGCAAAATAGAAGCCCACGGTACCGGCGGCCGCATCGTCTTTACCGCCACACCGCAGATCGATACCGGCGAATTGATATTGATGATCCAAAGCCAGTCGCAGGTCTATAAATTCGACGGCGCGGATAAATTACGCTTTACCCAAACCTTTAAGGATATGGAGGATAAGGTGGTGTTCTTGGAGAAGTTGTTGGCGAGATTGGGGGCGAAAGCTTAATCCGTGATGGAAGAAAGCTATCCAGTAAACTTTAGCCTCCAACTAGCAATATGAATAATTTGAATCAGATATTTCAAGCAGATTTAAATGGCATAGCCCAGGATCTGATTTACATCTACGACCTTGAATTCAAGAGGCAAATTGATGGCCTTAGTTGTCCTCTAATGAGGTGGCTAGACTTCCGCCTACGTTATATCGACCCTAAACCCAGACAAATATTATTTTCAGACGCTTTCCCCAAAAAGCTCCCAAAAACTGTTGAAACTGGTTTTCTTCATATACAAAATTTGATGGGGATGGGAGAAGATATAAACCCGTATCAGTCCAAATCAATTCAACGCTTCCATGACATTAGTGGAAAACAAAAGGCCAAGCGCACCGATCTTTTATGGGCAGACTGGAACGTATTCCACCTTCATATTACAGACGTACCAATCAAATCAGGCGAATTGTTCTCTGAAAGAAAATGTAGTGACGGAGAGAGTTGGCTATTATTCTTTTTGGTTGATAACGACACCTTTGCTCTAATAGATATCAGAGAGCACAATGAAGATGGATTATTTTCCGACCATGAATTAATAAGCTTGATCAATCACAGCTGGCCAGACTATATGAAGCAATTTCTACTAAAAGGCCTTATTCCGTCACGGAGACCCATATCTCCGCAAGAGCTTAAAAAACTAAGGGCTGTTGGAATAAGTGTACCGATCATCTTAAACGGAAAAGCATATTTTGGCCCCGGATTGGGTATTACATCCGCTGCAACCTCAACTAGAGTTGCTGAGTCAGCAGACAAAGTACGTTATTGGATTCGCAAAATTTCAGAGATCGCTACAAACCCCGAAGGCCAAATTCAGAGACACATTCTGGATAATTGCGTAAAACAACCAACTCTCAATTTATGCATAACTCCAAAAGGCTTGGCAATTTTTTCGGGGAGTCGCTATTTTTGCCGAAAGATTTTTTCGAGCGTCCCAGCAGGAAAAAATCGGCAAAAATCACGCGACCGCTTATGCCTTCGGCGCCCCGATTCGTCCGCGTCACCTCGTTCCGACCCAACAAGGGGTCGAAACATGGGCTCTCGCATGACTTAACGCCGTGTCGCGATGCCTTGCAGGTTTTCTCCGCTTCGCTACGAAAACCCGCCCGGCGCTACGGCTATCGGGGACTAAAAATCTTCACTTCGCTACCGCTCCGTTTCCAAGATTTTCAGCGGAAGAAACGTCAAATACAGCGTTCACCGTTTTGAACCATGAAAGTCCGGAAAATTACTTTGCCAAAATGCATCATTTGTTTTTCCCTTCATGGGCAATAAAATCATTGATATCTTAATCCTCCACGCCTCAATAATGTTCCTGATTACTTACAAGCCTCAGCTAACTCAGGTAGCCCTCATTGCCTAAAATACGTCGCCAACTCACCCCGAAACACCACCATCCGGCAACACAAATTTAATATCCAAACTGCGCAAATAAGTCTGCAAGCCGGCGTCTTGTAGCGGAAGCAAATGCGCCTCTTTATCCGACTCGTTGAAATGCGCATGCCAGTAGCCCGGCGGGGTGATGAAGGCTGAATAGGGTTGCCAATCGACGCGGGTGGGATTGACGATCTGGCCGTTTGCCGAAATCTGCGGCCCGACCAGGGTGTAACAACCCGGCGCACAATCCAAAATCAAATCCAAGGCCACCGATTGGTGCCGATGCGGCAATTGCACCGCGCCCTTGGGCAATACGCCGAGCATCGCCCACAGCGTGTGAGTCACTGTCAGAGTTTGATCCATGGCTTTGTTGGCCAGCAATACGCTGATGCGGTTGCGGTTCACCGCCTCCGCCGCTTTTTGCACCGCCGCCAACTCGTACAGTGAATCAGCCGCAGTATACAGCGTCGGTAAAGCATTGTCTCTCAGCTTTGACGCCCAGGTAAGTCAACAACGGCTGATCGTGCACCAGATAAAAGGCCGCATCGCTGTCGGCAAAATGCCGGGTGTCCTTGCCTATCGGCAGCACCACAAAATCGCCGGTTTGCCAGGGGATAGTCAGGTCGTCGAAGTCGGTGCGGCCGCTGCCGTACATCACGTAAAATAACAGCGAAGTAGCATTGAAATTGGTCGCCAGCGACTCGCCAGCCAGAATTCTGACAAAATTCGCGCACAGCGCCGGGCTGGTGGCCGGACTTGGACAATGCAACTGTGCGCTGACGTCGAGCGGGATAATCCGGGTACCGCCGGTTCGATGTAACTCGCTGCCGAAGTTGGCGAATGGCAGCTTGGAGATAGCGCCGGAACCGATAGGATCGGCAGCTTGGGTATATTCATAATAGCGGCAATTTTCCAGCAACTGTTCAAGCGGGTTTTGCGGTTGGGACATGGTCATGGCGGCACCTTTAAAAAATAGGTTAGTTCCAACAGTCTTCGGTCACTGCGATTAAATTAGGGAGGGACCGTACCTTCTCTCTCCGTACCCACAGAGCATAAAGGAGAAGATTGGGATGAGGGGATCATTAAGCCCTTTGCCTTATTTTATTCTCCTCACCCCTTCCCTCTCCAGCAGGAGATGGAGCTTTTTTCTTTACTTAATGGCAATGCCGGTCTTCCGTGGAAATTCATACGGGAGTTTGAATAACAAATTTATATTTCCCGTAGGAGCGTTTGGAACAACGAAAGCTGGTTTTGCGGAGGAGTATAGTCATGGCAACTCCTTCGGCTAGTTCCCCCTGTCTTTGTTGATCCCCTCAGCAGATGAAATACTTGGCGCAAGGGTTCCACATTGTGCCGGCAAACGTTAGAATCTTCCTAATATCCTAGGCAAATCGGCTATGGCTCTGGCAGAGAAATTAAAATTAAGCGCGGACGACTACCTGCAAGGCGAGGAATCCGCTCAGATCAAACACGAATACCTCGACGGTGACGTCTGGGCCATGGTTGGCGCCAGCGATGCACATGTTTCGATTGCTGGTAATCTGTTCTTTCTGCTTAAACAACATCTCAAAGACACTCCCTGCCGCGCCTACATTTCCGACATGAAAGTCAATGTCACCCAAGCCAATGCGTTTTTTTACCCCGACGTGCTGGTCACTTGCGAACCCAAAGACCGCGACAACCGCCTATTTAAACAGCATCCGCTATTCATCGCCGAGGTGCTGTCGCCTTCCACCGAAGCGTTTGATCGCGGCGCCAAGTTCGCCGCTTACCGTCAACTCGACAGCCTGCAACATTATTGGCTGATCGACAGCCAAAGCCAAGCCATCGATTGTTTCGAGCGCACCGCGCAAGGCTGGTTGCTGCACAGCTTTACCAATGCCGCAGACCGGCTTCCTCTACCAGCTCTGGACATCAAGCTGGATTTAAACGCGATTTATGAGGACGTGCTGCTGGACGTCGCCGATCAGGTATGATGTGCGGTTTTGTGACAGCGCCAAAAACCCGCCCAGGCTTGATTGCCGCTTTCGCCCTAACCCTGTTTCTTTTAACTTCCGAAGTCCCACCCATTGAATAACACCATGAAATTAGCAAAATCCTCCCGTTTTCCCGCCTGCCCCGGTCCTGTCGTCACCATCGTGCTGGATGGCGTGGGTATTTCGCCGCGCGAAGACGGCGATGCCGTTAAAGCCGCGCGCACGCCTAACCTGGACCGTTACATGGCCAGCTATCCGATGACCAAACTGCTGGCGCACGGCACCGCCGTCGGCATGCCCAGCGACGAGGACATGGGCAATAGCGAAGTCGGCCACAATGCCTTCGGCGCCGGCCGCGTGTTTGCCCAAGGTGCCAAACTGGTCGCCGAATCCATCAGCAGCGGCCATCTCTGGCAAGGCCATGCCTGGCATGAGGTGGTCGCCACCGCCAAACAGGGCGGCACTTTACACTTCCTGGGCTTGTTCTCCGACGGTAACGTGCATTCGCACATCGACCATCTGAAAGCGATGATCGAACAAGCCAAGCAAGAAGGCGTAGCCAAAGTGCGCCTGCATATCCTGTTGGACGGCCGCGACGTCGGCGAAACCTCCGCATTGGACTATGTCGATCCGTTCGAAGCCTATCTGAACGGCTTGCGCAGCCCCGAATTCGACGTGGCGATTGCTTCCGGCGGCGGCCGGATGCAAATCACCATGGACCGTTACGAAGCGGACTGGAGCATGGTCAAACGCGGCTGGGACATTCACGTACTGGGCCTAGGCAGACAATTTGCCAGCGCCCACGAAGCGATTGAAACTTTCCGTAGCGAAGCCAACGTCATCGACCAGGATTTACCTGGTTTCGTGATTGCCAAAGACGGCAAACCGCTGGGTACTATCGTCGACGGCGATGCGGTGGTGTTTTTCAACTTCCGCGGCGACCGGGCCATCGAAATTTCCCGCGCCTTTACCGAAGCACAATTCAGCCCGTTCGAACGCGGCCCGCTGCCGAAAGTCACCTATGCCGGCATGATGCAATACGACGGCGACACCAAACTGCCGCCGCGCTTTCTGGTCGAACCGCCAACCATCGACCGCACCTTGGGCGAATATCTGGCCAAAAACGGCATTACTCAATACGCCATCAGCGAAACCCAAAAATTCGGCCACGTTACCTATTTCTGGAATGGCAACCGCTCAGGCAAGTTCGACGAAGCCCTGGAAACCTACGTGGAAATCCCCAGCGACGTCGTGCCGTTCGAGCAACGGCCGTGGATGAAATGCGCGGAGATAACAGATACGCTGATAGCCGCGGTTCGTAGCGGCAAATACCGCTATCTGCGGGTCAATTACGCCAACGGCGACATGGTCGGCCATACCGGCAATTTCGAGGCGGCGGTCACCGCGATGCAGGGCCTGGATCTGCAATTGGCGCGCTTGATTCCGGTGATTCTGGAAATGAACGGCACCGCGATCATCACCGCCGACCACGGCAACGCCGACGAAATGTACGAGTTGGATAAGAAAGGCAACGTGACCCGCAATGCCGAAGGCCGCACCAAAGCCAAAACCTCGCACACCTTGAATCCTGTGCCGTTTGTGCTGGTTTCCGGAGAAAATCCAGGCTTCAAGTTGCGCCAGGATTTACCGAAAGCGGGTCTGTCGAACGTGGCGGCAACTATATTGAATCTGCTGGGTTTTGATGCGCCGGAAGATTACGATCCCAGCCTGATCGAAGCCAACTAAGCTCACGCTGCTCCTGGCTTACTAAACCGCCTACCGGCTCGGCCGCTAGGCGGTTTTTATTGGCCGGTGCAAACCGAGTTTACTCCGCTGAATACACAACCTGGACTACCCAATGGATTACCCCGAACGCATCGTCTGTTTAACCGACGAAACCACCGAAACCTTGTATTTGTTGGGCGAGCAAGCACGCATCGTCGGCATCTCCGGCTATACGGTCAGGCCGGCGCGGGCTCGCAAGGAAAAACCCAAGGTCTCGGCATTTACCAGCGCCAAAATCGACAAAATCCTGGCACTAAAACCGGATTTGGTGCTGGGTTTTTCCAATTTGCAGGCCGACATCGCTGCGGACCTGATCCGGGCCGGCGTAGAGGTGCATGTGTTCAACCAACGTTCGGTGGAAGGTATTTTGCGAATGATCGGCTTGCTGGGCACGATGGTCGGCGTTCCGGAAAAAGCCTCCGCGCTGGTGGCGCAATACCGGCAGCAGCTGGAGACAGCCCGCCAACACAGCCTAAGGTTTGCCAAACGCCCTAAAGTGTATTTTGAAGAATGGGACGAGCCGATAATTTCCGGCATCCGCTGGGTGTCGGAATTGATTAGCATCGCCGGTGGCGACGACTGCTTTGCCGAATTGTCCACGGAACATTCCGCCAAACAGCGCATCATCGCCGATCCCCAGGAAGTGGTGCGCCGCGCACCGGATATTATCATCGGCTCCTGGTGCGGTAAAAAATTCCGCCCGGATCACCTGGCTGCCCGCCCCGGTTGGGACAGTATTCCCGCCGTGCAACAGCAGCGGGTATACGAGATTAAATCCTGCGATATTTTACAGCCCGGCCCGGCCGCTCTCAGCGATGGTTTGTCCCAGTTGTGCCGGATCATCGATGACTGGCGGCGAGATTTTGCTTAGCCAGACAGGCACGCAAACCCGTTCAATAGGCAAAAAATAGCTGTTAATTAATTACGCCGGATCAGATGGAATAGTTCATATTAAAACCGGAGCCTAAACCTTAATCTCCTCTTCGAAAGGGATTCGTCATGCCACCCCAAATTTCAGGGAGCTTGATCCATTAAATCATCGAAGAGGTATCACATGAAAACGCCACAACTATTTATCGTCACCACCGTTTTGTTCGGCGCCAGCGCCATTGCCCATGCCCAACCAACGGGTGGCGGCACTACACCAAAACCGGTATGTAAAACCTTTGATATTCCGACGATTATTTGTCCCGATGGCTGGACCATAGCCGACGATCTGAGCAACGGCACCAGTAAATGTAAAGCTGGCTTTATCAAAAGAACTTTCTGCAAAAATGTCGCTGCGCGTAGCGGTTTTACCGGTAACGTAGAAGTCATCAACACGGGTTCCAAACTGTTTGAATTTGTGCAGCCAGTCGATGAATCCGGCGAACCTATAGCCGTAGAAGCCGAATAAGCCGGCTTGGTCGGTCTAAACAATTTTCAACTCGTGTATTGGGCTGTTCCATGAGGCGGATTCGGCGCTTAGCGACAATCCGCCATGTATTTGGCTTGCTAATTCGACGCCGCCCCGTTCCACCCAATAACAATCCAAGCCGCATCACAAGCAGTCGTATGGTGTTTGCCACCATACAAGCCCGCATCTATTCCCTCTAAACCTAGGCGGCATTGCCAAAATCAAGCAAAAATTGGCAATCTCCGCCTGCTGAGCTAACCTAGATAGCCCGGTTAACTTCAAAATTAGGGAATATACCGAAACATGTTGCGTTACGACCGCTCTCGATACATAGCCCTTGGGCTACCTGCCTTGTTGAATGCTTTGGCACTGCCCTTGTATGCGCATGAGATTACCTCGACCGGGTCGTCGGACGAGTATGCCGTGCCGTTTTACCTGTTTATCGCCTTGGCATGCGGCTTATTTGGGGTGTCCGCGATGATTAAACGCTGCCGCGACATCGGCTCTTCGGCCTGGGGAATATTGCTGGGTTTCTTATTCGCGCCGCCGCTGATGCTGTTGGTCGCGTTGGTATTAATATTCGCTCCCAGCAATCCGGCCGCCGACCAACTCGAAGCCCCGGCACTGCCCCCCACCTTCGATATTTGGTTTACCGGCCTGCTCCTGTTGGTATGCCCCTGGATGCCGGTATTATTGGTACGGGCCTTGTAAGCATTGCGGACAAGCCCATCAGCCCGCCAAAACCTGTTGACTACTTTACATTACCCCTGCAAAACAACCGATGTTGTGGCAAATAAACAAGAGCCATCCAGCCAAGCCCAACGAAAATATCATCGGCTTGTAACTCGTTTCCCGCTAATAATCAGATAGTTGGCTGGCACGTCACCTTCAGGAAGCCGCAACCAGGGCTGGTGGCATCAAAATTGATAGGTGTTAACAAATCCCCGGCGTAGATATGACCCAGTTAAGGTCGTGGCCGGCCACTTATTCAGGCATGGCTTGGAATCTAAATACCTATGACGACCTACGCCATCGGCAGTGTAAACGGCAATTACCAAACACTAATGCAACTCGTGGCGAAAGTCGGTTTCGATCCGCGGGAAGACCGGCTATGGTTTGCCGGCAATCTTGTCAATCAGGGGCCGGAGTCTTTGCAGGTGCTGCGTTACGTCAAAAGCCTGGGCAAGACGGCAGTTGCGGTATTGGGTAAACAGGAACTCCATCTACTCAGTGTCGCGCAGGGCTATGCGCAAGCGGGTCCGGCCAATACGTTGGATGAAATTCTTACCGCACCGGACCGGGACGAGCTGTTGAAATGGCTACGGCTGCGCAGTCTGATTCATCACGATTCCAAGCTTAATTTCACCTTGGTGAATGCCGGTCTTCCTGGCGAATGGACTTTCAGCCAAGCATTGACCTTTGCGTATGAAGTGGAATCGGTTTTATCGGGAAGCAATTACGCGGCGTTTCTGGAAAACCGTAAACAAGACCAATCGCGCTGGCATGCCAAACTGCGCGGTTGGAAACGGCTGAACTTTATCGCCAATGCCTATACGCAAATGGCCTATTGCAACGAGCAAGGCAAACTGGATTTCAAAGCAGCGGGCCCGGCAGGTTCTCAATCGAACGGTTTAATACCTTGGTATCGGGTTCCGAACCGGCTAACATCGCAATTAAACGTGGTCTTTGCCGATGATGTGCATTTTGCCGACAGCGATTGCGCCGGCTTCCATCCGTTGGCCGAACTGTCGGCATTGAAATTATCGACGCCTACGGAAATAATCTCAGTAATGCCGCAATTACCGTAAGCGTGGAATACTTGTCTTTAGGGTCCGATTATTTTCTAAAACCCAAGGCAGTATCGGCCCCTTTCACATTATCCAAGTTTGCCCCCTCAAACTTGGCGCTTCTGAAATCCGCACCGGAAATAGTCGCGCCGTCTAAATTGGCGCCGGACAAGTCCGCCCAGATAAATTGACCGCCGCTTAAGTCGGCGTTACGGAGCGATGCATTACTCATCAGCGCATAATTAAAATTAGCGCCGCTCAAATCCGCATCGTTCAGTATTGCATTGTTCATTTCCAGTTGATCGGGCATCTGCCGCGGGCTCGCGGAATTCGGGCCAAAATTGGCCTGGTTTAGTTTGGCGCCGCTTAAATTGACATTGTTCAGCAAGCCCGTCACGCGGCTACGGCTCAAATTAGCACCGGACAAGTCGGCATTGTCCATCAGCACACCATATAGGCTGGCACCCGTTAAATCGGCATTCTGCAAATTTGCATTACGCATATGCGCAAGATTGAAATTGACGCCCATTAATCTGGCCGCCTTTAGCTTAACGCCGTCCAGATTCGCGGAAAACAAGTCGGCTTTATTGAAATCGATCCCCGATAAATCCAAACCCGACAGGTCTTTTTTAGCCAGTTTGGGCCGCTGAACACCGGCTTCGGCAATAATCGCGATAACATCCTCTCGAGAAAGCTCCGCGGAAACGCAAGGCAATAGCCAAAAACACAGGCTAACGGTTATCAATGATTGGCAAATACCGGAACCGTATTGCATAACTACTCCCCAAAGTAGGTTAGGCCGTCCACAACAGCTATTGGTGAATTTTAACGAATCATAATCCACCAGATAGACTTTAGGTGAAATTAACCCAACCCGGAGAAGCGACACATCAGGCTTATCGTGATTAATAAGTCATTATCAGGTCGGACATATGCTTCTCGAGAACACCACCACAGGTTTTATGCCATGAATAAACTCATTCATAAATTACTAATCTTGACCTTGATAATAGCGCTACCAAGTTTAGGCTGTTTCAGCTATTACACAATTGATAAGGTCAATGCAGGCGCTAACGCTAAACTGCCGGCGTTGGCTATCCTACTGGCATATCCGGCCTTACTAATTTCCCTGGCAAGCTTTATTGTGTTGCGGGTTTCCACAAGACCATCTCGCCTTGGCTCGTGGCTGGCGGCAATCTGTTTAATAACTTCAGGTGCAATCTTGCTGATTGCGCGAGACTAGGCCAAACGGATTTTGCGTACGGCTCAGCATCAGGCTGCCAATTAAATTTACTAGGTACACACAAATCAATATAAAACAACTATAGTTGCCGAGACACTCAACCCAACAAAGCTACTAGGACCTTCGTTATGGATTTTCTAATTGCCCCCGCCGTCGCATTGATGAATAGACTCCGCTATCCGGCAAAATTCGCGTTGCTGTTTACTGTCGTACTGATTCCTATGCTTTTCATGGCCGGCACATTGATTGGACAATCTCGGACGGAAACCAACTCTTTGCAACAAGAACGGTACGGCCTCCGCTACGTCGCCGCCCTTAGCCCGGTAATCGAGCATATTCAACAGCACCGAGGCATGACCAATGCCTTTCGCAACGGCGCGACGCACTTCAAGGAGCGCATCGAAAACAAACGCGAAGAGATCGATGGCTATTTTGCAACGCTGGAAAAAGTGGACAGCGAACTGCGCGACACATTGCAAACCGACGGCATCTTCGCCAAGCTCAACCAGCAATGGAACAACATCAAAACGCAATCGGCAGATCAAGAATTGAGTGCGGCCATAGCTGCTCATAATCAGTTAATCGCCGACAGCTTAAAGTTGTTAAACCATATTTCAAATTCATCCGGAATCATTCTCGATCCAAAGCTCGATAGTTTTCATATGGGTTTCTTGCTGACATCCGATTTACCAGAGTTAATCGAAATAATGGGACAAACACGGGCTCTTGCGTCTGGAATAGCCGCCAAGGGCAACTCCACTCCGCAAATGTTAACGAAATTGTTGATCTTGATCGCCAACATAGAAACGCATGCCCACAAGGTTGATGAAAGTCTTGAGGTGGCATTTTCTGAAAATCCAGAGGTTGCCCGCAATCTTCGCGGAACCAACGAAACCCATCAAAAAGCCTTGCAAGCCATGCTCGATTTATTACGGCAGCAAATGATTGAAAGCGGAACCATTTCCGTGGATAGCAGTACGGTATTTGACACTGCCACTCAGGCGATCACACAGTCGTACCAGTTCAACACCGCACTAATAAAGGAACTTGACCTTATTTTCCAAACCCGAAGCGCAGCAGCAGACCGATTTCTGCAACTCACGCTAGTCGGATTACTGGGAGTTTTATTAGTGGTCATTCTGCTACTGCTGGGCTTAACGCAGTCGGTAAGCCGCAACATTATGGCTATCAATAGCGCGACTAAACTCGTCGCCCAAAACAACTTAAGCGCCAGAATAACCATCGATTCGAACGATGAGATGAAAGAAATTGCCGAAAACTTCAATGCCATGATAGACACCTGTTCGGCATTACTCAAAGAAATCATTCATACCAGCGCCGACTTGCATACTTCGGCGCAAAAGGTCTACGCCGTTGCCAGCCAAAGCGCCATTCATCTTGATCGGCAACGCGAAGAGACCACCTCGGTCGCTACCGCAGTGAATGAAATGAGCGCCACCATCCAGAATGTGGCCAGTACCACCAATACCGCGGCCCAGGCCGCCAGCAATGCTAACGAACAGGCAAAAAACGGCAAAAACGTCGTAGCGAGCGCCACCTTATCGATTAGCCAATTGGCTAAAGACATTGAAGCCGCTGCCAATGTGATTCAGAGTCTGGAAAAAAGCAGTGAATCAATAGGCTCTTTAGTTGACGTGATTAAAAGTATCGCCGAACAAACCAATTTATTGGCCTTGAACGCGGCAATTGAAGCCGCCAGAGCCGGCGAACACGGCCGCGGATTTGCGGTGGTGGCTGATGAAGTTCGAAATCTGGCAAGCCGTACTCAGGAATCGACTGCGGTGATCGAAAACATGATAGTTACACTACAGACTGGATCGCGCGAAGCCGTCACAGTCATGCAACAAAGCCGTTCACAAGCACACGTAGGCGTGGAAAAGTCTCGGGAAGCAATGCAATCCCTGGAAGCGATTAGCCAATCAGTGGAAACCATCGACGCGATGAACCTGCAAATTGCCAGCGCGGCCGAAGAACAAACGGCAGTGACTGAGGAAATTAATCGGAATATCGTCCACATTACCAGCCTCTCGGAACACACAAGTAGCGGAGCGAATCAGACTACCGCCGAAGCCCGCCAGCTAAAACAGCTGGCGGAAAACTTACAGAAACTGACCAAGCAGTTTAAACTCAAGCTCTAGCCACGAGAATCCACTACCTTGTTAGGTCTGCATCGCACTAACAGGGTAGCAGAACCGGTTCTATTTACCCAGTACTTCGCCTCTAACGCTTTCCACCAGTGCGGCGGCTTCCGCAATCAGATCCGCTGGAACGTTCAATTCTTGCATGGTCGCGCCCAGGTGCTCCATCACGGCATCGTAATGCGAGTCGTTCAAACCCATTTTAACCAGGCGTGCATGGCCATCGCGCAAGGACCGTCCGGTGTAGTTATTGGGGCCACCAAAAGCCACCGTCATAAAGGTTTTTAAATGCTCGGCTTGTTTAGCCATGTCGGTTCTTTCGAAAAAGCGGTTGATCCGATAATCCTCCAGCACTTTGCCGTAAAACACATCAACTGCGGCATTCACCGCCGCTTCGCCACCGATACGTTCATACAAAGATGGTCCTTGTACTTCGTTTGCTTCACTCATTTTTTACCCCTCCCCTTATAATTATTGAATTTTCGAGGCGGCGACTAAGTTGGCAAGCTATTGATTTTGCCAGATTTAACTGCCTCGGCAGCGATGATAACTCATGATAGTTTCGCATCCAAACTATTTACGCACCGCCAAAGACCCGATGAATTGTAAGTTATTGAATCTTCTCAAGACCGCCCAAATAAGGCCGCAAAGCTTCCGGCACCGTGATAGAACCGTCTTCGTTTTGATAATTTTCCATCACCGCGATTAAGGTCCGTCCGGCAGCCAATCCTGAGCCGTTTAAGGTGTGTACCAACTCCGGCTTGCCGGTTTCCGGATTGCGCCAACGCGCTTGCAGACGCCGCGCCTGGAAATCCTTGAAGTTGCTGCAGGAGGAAATCTCCCGGTATTTTTGCTGGCCGGGCAACCACACTTCCAAATCGTAGGTTTTAGACGATGAAAAGCCGGTGTCGCCCGCGCACAGCAACACTTTGCGATAAGGCAAATTCAACTTCTGCAAAATAGTTTCGGCGTGCGCTGTCAATTCTTCATGGGCCTGCGCGGAGGTTTCCGGGGTGACGATTTGCACCAGCTCGACTTTTTCGAATTGATGTTGACGAATCATCCCGCGTACATCGCTGCCGTAAGCCCCGGCTTCGCTGCGGAAGCACGGCGAATGGCAGACAAACTTCAGCGGCATCTGCTTGGCCTCGACGATCACATCGCGAACGATATTGGTGACCGGCACCTCGGCGGTCGGGATCAGGTAAAAAGTCGGATCGTTTTTGACCGTGAACAGATCGGCTTCGAACTTGGGCAATTGGCCGGTGCCGCGCAGGCTGTCGGCATTGGCCAGGAACGGCACATAGGTTTCCTGATAGCCGTGCTCGTTGATATGGGTGTTCAGCATCAATTGAATGATGGCGCGTTGCAGGGTGGCCAGTTTGCCTGCCAACACCACGAAACGGGCGCTGGCGATTTTCGCGCCCAGCTCGAAATTCATTCCCAAGGGCTCGCCCAGATCGACATGGTCTTTTGGAGTAAACGTAAACTGCCGAGGCTCGCCCCACCGGCTGACTTCCTGATTATCCGCATCGCTTTTACCCGCTGGCACCGCTGCGTCGAGAATATTGGGGATCCCTTCCAATAAAATGCTCAATTGGTTTTGAACGTCGTTCAACTCCGATTCCGCTGCTTTCAGCTGATCCCCCAAATCCGCTACTTGATCCAGCAAGGGCTGAACATCTTCGCCCTTGGCCTTTGCTTGGCCGATGGCTTTGGAGCGGGTATTGCGTTCGTTTTGCAGTTCCTGGGTTTTGACCTGGACATCTTTGCGTCGGTCTTCCAAGGCTTGATACGCAGCGGCATCGAATTGAAAGCCGCGTCTTTGCAATTGTTGTAGAACCAGTTCCAGGTCGCTTCTAAATAAACGGGGGTCTAGCATGGTTATGAATATCCTGAATTGAAAAAAAGATAAAACGGCGGTTATACCTGCCTGCCCAGCCACAAGCCCAACCACAGCGCGGCGGCACAAAAAACTGTGTTGCTTAGAAAAACTGTCAACATTGCCCCCATATGCGACTCAAAGGAATGTCCGCTTTCCAGCAGGTAGAGAATTAAATATAAACCGGACAGGGTGATGAATAAGCCAATCAGAATGGTCACCAAAATAGCCCGGTACTCTATCGATATCTCGAGCTTATGCATCAAAACCGTGGCGACGATACCGATCAAAAACGCGCCGATGCCATTGACCAGTGTCAATGCATAGGGAAACGGCCAATCGAACAACCGAAACGTGCCTTGCGAATAGAAAAACAGCCCCTTGCCTAACGCCAGGCCCGCCCATACCGCCAATAGACAGCCGAACACGCTGGCCACAATATTCAGGCCTGCTTTGCCGATTTGCCCCTGCTCCAACAAATAAAACGTTTCCAGGGAAAAGCTGGAAAAGGTGGTAAAGCCACCCATCACCCCGACGATAATCGCGGTACGGTATTCCAAGGCAATAGTCAGACGTTGCAAAATCAGCGCTTCGGTCATCAGCCCGATCAAAAACGAGCCGAGCAAATTGACGGTCAACGTCCCGTAAGGGAAGCCCCTACCCAGCCACAGATACACGCCGCTGGAGGCCAGATAGCGCAACATGGAGCCGATAGCGCCGCCCAGAGCGACCGCGAACAATTGCAACATCAGAATTTAAAGAACGTTTCCCGGTAGTACCGCAGTTCTTCGATGGATTCAATAATATCGTCCAGCGCTTTATGAGAGGACTGCTTGTTAAAACCATCCTTCAATTGCGGCGCCCAGCGCGCGGCCAGTTCCTTGACGGTAGACACATCCAGGTTGCGGTAATGGAAAAACGCTTCCAATTTAGGCATGTAGCGATACAAAAACCGCCGGTCCTGACAAATGCTATTGCCGCATATCGGCGACGTTTTGGCAGGCACCCATGGCTGCAAAAACGCAATGGTGCGTGCTTCCGCTTCGGCGGCATCGATTTTTGAATCCTTGACCCGCTGAATCAATCCGGATTGACCGTGATGTTGCTGATTCCAGTCGTCCATTGCCGCCAGCGCCGCATCGGATTGATGCACCGCCATCACCGGCCCTTCGGCGAGAATATTCAAATGTTTATCGGTGACTACCGTGGCGATTTCGATGATCAGATCGTTATCAGGATCCAAGCCTGTCATTTCCAGATCGATCCAGATAAGATTGTCGGCATCTTGAGCCATTTTCATTCCATGGTATTAATAATGTTGCGGCAAATTGTAGCATTAGCTAATCTGTACCGCTAATTGTTAACCCCACCTACATAGGCTTGATGAACACGTTTACCGGCATTTTTTTAGCAGCTTTAGTCCTTTCCTACGGCATCCAATTCTGGCTGGCAATGCGCCAGAAATCCTATGTTTTACAGCATCGCGAGCAGGTGCCGACTGCCTTTCAAGACCGGGTGTCGCTCAGTGCGCACCAAAAGGCCGCGGATTACACGATAGAAAAAAGCAAACTGGGCGACATCGACAGCGTGGTCGGCATGGTCTTTTTACTGGCGCTAACTCTGGGGGGCGGCATCAGCCTGGTGTTCGATTTTTGGTCGACTTTCGATTTGTCGCCGCTGATGGCCAGTTTACTGTCCATGGCCAGCATTTTTCTGCTGATGACCGTGATTGAAATTCCGTTCAGCCTTTACCAAACCTTTGTCATAGAAGAAAAATACGGTTTCAATAAAAGCAAACTGCCGCAGTTCGTGAAAGACCAACTGATGTCCATGGGCTTGACGCTGGTTATTGGTTTGCCGATTCTGGCATTGATTCTGTGGGTCATGGACAGCATCGGCGGCCTATGGTGGCTTTACGCCTGGGCTATCATCATGGGTTTTTCGCTGTTGATGAGCTGGCTGTTTCCTACTTTGATCGCCCCGCTGTTCAACAAATTCGAACCGATGCAGGAAGGCTCGTTGAAACAACGCATCCAGGGTTTGCTGGAACGTTGCGGCTTTAACAGCCAAGGCATTTTCATCATGGACGGTTCGCGCCGCTCAGGCCATGGCAATGCTTATTTCACCGGCTTGGGCAATAACAAGCGCATCGTGTTTTTCGACACCCTGGTCAATTCGCTGGACGAGGAAGAACTGGAAGCGGTGCTGGCTCACGAGCTCGGCCATTTCAAATGCAAACACACCATCAAAATGCTGGTGGCGTCGTCGGTAATGACCTTGATCAGCTTCGCGGTGTTAGGCTGGCTGATCACCCAGGACTGGTTTTTCGACGGTCTGGGCGTCAGCACCCACTCCAACGCTGCAGCACTATTACTGTTTATGCTGGTATCGCCAGTGTTTACCACCTTCATGCAACCGATCAGTGCCTACTTTCAGCGTAAATTCGAGTTCGAAGCCGACGACTTTGCGACTCGCAATGCCCAAGGCAGCAAAATGATCAGCGGTTTGGTGAAACTTTACGAAGAAAACGCCAGCACCCTGACGCCCGATCCGCTTTACTCGGCGTTTCATTACAGCCATCCGCCCGCCGCGATCCGCATAGCGCATATCGAAGAAAAGATGCAGTCCGCCTGATGGCAGACCTGCACCAAGGCTTGGTCGTCGCCCATCTCGGCAAAGGTATCGCCGTCGAGGTGAGCGAAGATGCCGGTTTGGCTACCGCGCAACTCGTGCTCTGCCAGACTTTACGCAAACTGGATACCGTGGTCGTCGGCGACCGGGTTATGCTCTCCATGTCCTCCCCCGAGCAGGGCCGCATCGAGCAAATACAGCCCAGGCGCTCGGTGTTGCAACGTCCCAGCCGCGGCAACGACACGCGGCCGGTAGCGGCTAATCTGGACACCATTTTCATCGTGTTCGCCGCCGAACCGGAATGCGATTTTCTGCTGCTGGATCAATATCTGGCGATCTGCGAAAACTGCAATATCGATGCGGCTTTGGTGCTGAATAAAGTCGATCTGCCGCTGTCACCGGCCGTCGAAACAGGATTAGCCTACTATCAAAACTTGGGCTACAGCCTGCATAGAGTCAGCGCCAATCAAAAAATCGGCATCGACGGTTTGCAACAGGTGTTGTCACACCAAACCAGCATGTTTGCCGGCCAATCAGGGGTCGGCAAATCGTCTTTGACCAACGCACTATTGCCGGACCGCAACTTAAAAATCAACAGCGTCTCGGAAATCACCCGCCACGGCCGCCATACCACCACGGCCGCGACGCTTTACCATTTACCCGGCGGCGGCGATCTGATCGACAGCCCCGGCGTCGCCATATTCGGCTTGGCGGGTTTGTCGGAAGGGCAACTGGCTTGGGGTTATAGAGAATTCCAGCCGTACATTTCCAAATGCCGTTTCAACGACTGTCGGCATGTCAACGACAAGGATTGCTCGGTGCGACTGGCGGTAGAAGAAGGCCAAATCGCCACCGAGCGTTATCAGCGCTTCTTGAAACTCAGAGAAAAGATGCCGCCGGGCAATCGCAGTTAAGCCCTTGGAACAGATGATCCCCCATCCCGGACCAATTGAATCGGTTCTTGCACGGCACTGTCGGTTCGCGTAAATTATATTCTTATGACTAAAGCACTAGCCAAGACCGCCGGAACCAGTACATGGACACACACAAAGTAGCACGCCTTCCGGAAGATAAAACTTGGGAAGTGCCGGGCTTCACGCGAGACGAGCACGGTAAACCGCAAATCGGGCTTGAGCCGGAAAGCCTCTACGCATACGGTTACCTGATCCGTCTGACCGAAGAACTGGTTCTCGATCAATTTTCCCGCGGCCTGGTCTCGGGCACCACTCACACCTGCATCGGCCAAGAACTCACTGCATTATCGGTGGTGCGCGCCTTGGATCATCCGGATGACGCCGTTCTTTCCAATCATCGCAATCACGGCCATTTTCTGTCGTACTCCGGGGACTTTGTCGGGCTGGTTGGCGAAATCATGGGCCGCGAAGCCGGTGCTTGCGGCGGCTGGGGCGGCAGTCAACATCTGGTCCACCGCAATTTTCACAGCAACGGCGTGCAGGGCGGCATGTTGGGCATCGGCGCCGGCCTGGCGTTGGCGCGCAAGCTGCATAGCAGTACCGGAATCGTGGCCGCCATCATCGGCGACGGCACGCTCGGCCAGGGTTTGGTCTACGAAGCAATGAATCTGGCATCGGTCTGGAAAGCGCCGCTGCTGGTCGTGGTCGAGAACAACGGCATTTCCCAGACCACCTTAAGTTGCGACAACCTGGGCGGCGACATCGAAGCGCGCGGAGCAGCATTTGGGCTACCCACTTGGCGCCTTGCCGACAACGATCCGGAGTTTTGCCGTAAAGTAGCGGAAGCCGTCAGCGCGGTACGCGCGAGTCGCGGCCCGGGCTTCCTGGTGATTGACACCCGGAGGATGGGCCCGCACAGCAAAGGAGACGATCTGCGCGATCCAAACGAACTTGACGAAATTCGCGCCCGCGATCCTCTGGCCGCATTGGCCAGACAGTTGACAGCTGATACGCTGGCAACTATCGAAGCCCGCAATCGCGAGTTTGTGGAAACGGTACGCCAGGCCGCCAACGCCTCGCCGGAAGCCACGCTTGCCGAGACGCCGACGCACATCTTCACCGCGCAACTTGAACACCCTGTGCCCGATTATCCGCCTGTCGCGGCGGGCAGCAACGTGCGCCAAGTGCTGAACACGGCCTTGCAATTCCTGCTCAAATCCGATCAGCGCGCACTGTTGATCGGCGAAGACCTGCACGATCCCTACGGCGGCGCCTTTAAAGTGACGCAAGGTTTGTCCAGCGAATTTCCCGGCCGCGTGATCTCCACGCCGATCAGCGAGGCCGGCATCACCGGCTCGGCTATAGGCTTGTCGCTTGACGGCTATCTGCCCATTGTGGAAATCATGTTCGCCGATTTCCTGTCGCTATGCCTGGATCAACTGCTCAACCATGCCGTGAAGTTTCCCGGCATGTTCGCGGACACCTCGGTGCCTATCGTCATCCGCACACCTTGCGGCGGCCGGCGCGGCTATGGCCCCACCCACAGCCAAAGCCCGGAACACCTGTTTACCTCGGTGCCGGGTCTGACAGTGGTTTACGGCAGCCACAGACACAATATTGCCGAACTCCTGATCGACGCGGTACTGCGCTGGCATTACCCGGTGCTGTTTCTTGAACACAAACTGCTGTACGGCGAAAAGATGGATCCGGCGGACTATGTCGCGCTGCCGGCAACGGATGATGTCGCTACCCACCTGTTTCCTACGCTGCGGCGGGGCGCGAACGAACCTGACGTTACATTGGTAAGCTACGGCGGCATGCTAACGATGACCGAAGCCGTGGCGAGCAGACTGGAAAGCGAAGAAGAGCTGGAAGTTGAAATCGTCTCGCCGTCGCTGCTTTCGCCGCTGCCGCGCGAATCGTTGATCAAACATCTGGCAACCCGGGATTGCGTGGTCGTGATCGAGGAATCTCACCACGACTTCGGCGTCAGCGCCGAAATCGCCGCCGCTTTGCTGGAATCCGGATTCAAGGGCCAGTTTCTGCGCATCGGCACGCCGCCCGTGCCCATCGCCTCCGCCCGCAGCTTGGAGCGCAGCATTATTCCCGACGAACAATCGATAATCGAGCAAATTCTCGACCTTTTTTAAAGGACAGCCATGCCCACTTTCCAAACCGTCCCCTGCGTGAACATAAACGACGAGTTCGTGGACGTCGTCAGCATCGACGTCAAGCAAGGCGAGTTCGTCAATAGCGGTGACGTGGTCGCCACCGTCGAAACCGACAAATCCATGATAGACGTGGTAGCGGAACAGGACGGCTACGTGCTGAGGGTCGACTGCGAACCGGGACAAAAAATTCGTGTCGGTGCGGTGATGTTCTGGCTGGGCGCCACGCGCGACGAGGCGATCCCGGAAGAAACCAAGGACACTTCGTCAACAGTAAGCGCTGTCCGCCAACCCACCGCAAAAGCCAGAGCCATGCTGAAGGAACTGGACATCGACCCGGCCCGCATCCCCGCCAGCGGCGAGCGCCTGTCGGTAGCCGATATCGAAGCCTGGCTGAGAAAGGGCGGCAAGCCCGGCAAAGCAGCCGCATCGACTCAAACGGCAATCCGCCGGGAAGACGCGCCCACGGTTGCCGGCGACTTGCAGGAACTGTCGCCGGAAGCTGCGGGCATGCTGCATACAGTTGCCTGGCATCGGGATTTTGCGGCGTCAGCCTATCTGGAGGTTGAATACGACCCCAAACCCTGGGAAGAGCGGGCCGCCGCCTATGCGACCGAACACAAGCTGATGCTTTCGCCCTTGCTGCCGCTGATGGCCTTTCGTCTGGCCGAACTGGGCCGCGAACGCCCCTTGATCAATTCCACGATAGTCAACGGCCAGCGTTTCCAATATACGCCGGTGAATATCGGCTTTACCGTGCAGGCCGGCGCGATGCTTTATCTGACCGTGGTCCGCGACACTCAAGACATGAACGCAGCGCAATTCATCAGCGCCCTCGGCGAGGTCCAGCGCCACGCGATGGCTCACAAACTGCCGCCGCAGGAAGCCACAGGCGCCACCTTATCGTTTTCGAGTATGGCTCGCTGGAACGTCAGCCGCCACACCCCTATTCTGCCGCCGCAGACATCGCTGATTATCGCTCACGCCGCACCGAAAAACTCGGACAAAGCCGTGCTGGGCGCCACTTACGATCATCGCGTTCTCACGGGTTTTGACGTCGCACAGGTACTGCTGGCGTTGTCCCGTCCGGCATAACCAACACACATAAACCAGAGGCTACCGATAGATGAATCTAAATCCCGACCAGATCAAAGCCGCGATTCGCGCCAAGGTAATTGAGCTTGCCAAAGCGCTGGATATGGACGCGTCCGGCGTCACCGACGACGACATCCTGCCCGCCACCGGCCTGCTCGACTCCGGTGCCATTCTGGAACTGGTGGTCTGGTTCGAGGCCAGCTACGACTTCCGAATCAAACAGGAAGACATGAACATCGACAATCTCGGCTCGATTAATGCGATGACCAACTTTCTGCTTTCCAGCAAACCAGCGTAACCAAAATAATCATCCCATTCGCCTATTTGATGCTGTTGCGCTGAAGGAATAATCATGGCCATGCCGACGCTGGAACCTATTCAAGACGGCGACCTGCTCGCTTTCTGCCAATTTCTCACGGAACACCTCAGCTCCGAGCGTAGCGCCGAGCAATGGGCGCAAGCGTTCCAGCAGAACTGGGGAGTAGCCAAGCCCAACAACGGTTTTCTGATTCGCGACGAGGGTAAAATTGTCGGCGGCATCGGCGCCATCTACGCCGAGCGCATTATTCGCGGCCAAGCGGAACGGTTCTGCAATATCACCAGTTGGTGCGTGCTGGAGGCCTTCCGCTCCCAAAGCATGCGGCTAGCGATGGCTGTCGTGTCGCAACCCGGTTTCCATTTCACCGATCTGACGCCGACGGAAGTGGTATCGAAGACGCTACAGTTCCTGAAGTTCAAGCCCATGAACGAACGCCACGCACTTTGGCCCAATATTCCCTGGCCATTTGCCCAACTCGGCGGTATCCGCGTGCTTACCGATTACGATGCAATCGAAGGCACGCTGGCCCCGGCGGATGCCAAGGTATTTCATGATCATCGCCATCTACCCTGGCTAAGACATCTGGCCGTGGGAAAACCCGGTGCATATTGTCTCGTGACCTGGAAACCAAACCGATTGAAAGGCGTGCCCGGTGCGTTAGTACTGGGATTCAGCGACCCGGAACTATTCCTGACTTACCGCCCAACCATCGGTTCGTACTTCCTGCAACACGGCTACTTTTATACGCGGGCCGAGTCGCGCCTGCTGCCCAGGTTACCAAAGCTTTCGCACGAACTGGCCGGTTATCGCAACAAGGTGTTTCGCAGCGACACACTGACTGAATCAGACATCAGCAACTTTTATTCCGAGATCGTAGGACTAAACCAGTGAGCGAACGAAAACTGATTCGCTTGGACAGCGAAACCCGCCCAATCCTCTCGGTAGTCATCCATACCGAAGAAGAATTCGACTGGAACAAGCCGCATGATAGACACGCCACGGGGGTCGAGCACATGCGCCACATCGACCGGGCGCAGAGTGTTTTCGACAATTTCGGTATTGTTCCGAATTATGTGGTCGACTATCCGATTGCCGCGCAAGAAGAAGCATTCAGCCCGCTCAAGGCTTACGCCGATTCGGGTCGAGCACTAATCGGAGCGCATTTGCATCCCTGGGTGTCGCCGCCTTTCGATGAAGAACTCAATGCGCGCAACTCCTATCCCGGCAATTTGCCGCGCGCGCTGGAACATGAAAAACTCCGGCTACTCACCGAACAAATCACCACTTCGTTCGGCGCCTCACCCTTAACTTATCTTGCTGGCCGCTACGGCTTCGGCCCCAACACCGGGGAGATTCTCGAAGAGCTAGGCTACGAGGTGGACATCAGCGTTGCCGCATCTATCGACTACAGCGCCGACGGCGGCCCCGACTACTCTAACTACTCCAGCGACCCATTTTGGTTTGGCAGCCAGCGCCGCCTGCTCGGCTTACCCGGCTCCGGCGGTTATGTAGGAAGGTTACGAGCGGGTGGTACACCACTCTACCGCCGACTGATGCATCCCTGGCTACGCAAGGCAAAAATATCGGGAGCAGTCGCCAGGCTGCGGCTGCTGGAACGTATTAGGCTTTCGCCCGAGGACTACAGCGAACCGGAAATGCGCCGCTTAACCAAATCCTTGCTGACCGACGGCGTGCGAATCTTTGTGTTCAGCTTTCACTCGCCCTCGGTGATGCCAGGCGGTACACCTTACGTGAACAGCGATGCGGATCTTGAACGGTTTCTGGAAAAATGCAGGCGCTACTTCGACTTTTTTATGCGAGAGTTGGGTGGAACGACGATGACACCGCTAGAGATAAAGGACTGGTTGGAACAGCATTGACCGAGCCGACAGCCGCCGGAAAATCCAAAAAAGCCGCGTAATTCGCGGCTTTTTTATGCTTTTTATATATGCGTTAACCCGGCGGCCAATGCATCTGCCTACCAGCCAGCAGGTGTAGATGCAAATGATGCACGGTCTGTCCGCCATCGCCGTTGCAGTTGAATACTGTCCGATAGCCGCTTTCCGCATAGCCAAACTGCCCGGCAATTTTAGCCGCGGTCTGCAACATCAAGCCACCCAGCAAGGCATCGTCCAGATCGTTTAAATTGGCGACGTGACGTTTCGGAATAATCAACACATGCAAGGGCGCTTGCGGATGAATATCCCTGAACGCCAGTAGTTGCTCGTCTTCGTAAACCACATCCGGCTTGATTTCTCCGCCGGCCATCTTGCAAAACAAACAATCGCTCATGTTTCCTCCTAAAATTCCCGGCGGCCGTTAAACGCATGCGCCAAGGTGCCGCTGTCGATAAATTCCAGCTCACCACCCATCGGTACGCCGTGGGCGATGCGCGTGGCGCGGATATTAAACTTGCCGGCGACTTCACCGATGAAATGCGCGGTAGCTTGGCCTTCCACGGTGGAATTGGTCGCTAGAATGAGTTCCTTGATTTGCCCGGTTGCCATGCGCTGCTCGAGTAACTCGAAGCCAAGCTGATCGGGACCGATACCATCTAATGGCGACAAGCGGCCGTGCAACACAAAGTACTTGCCTTTAAAGGTAGTGGCTTGGTCGATCACCCAAACGTCGGCCGGGCTTTCAACCACACACAAGGTTTCCGCGTCTCGTAGCGGGTTGGCGCAGACCTCGCACAACTCGGTTTCAGTCAAAGTCCGGCATTCGCGGCAATGGCCGATTTCGTTGACAGCTCTAGCCAGCATTTTGCTGAGTTGCATGCCGCCGTCGCGGTTGCGCTGCAACAGATGAAAAGCCATGCGCTGCGCCGATTTCGGCCCGACGCCGGGCAAGCAGCACAGGCTCTGAATCAACTCTTTCAGCAAACCCTGGTTTTGCATGTTTAGAACGGCATTTGGAAACCGGGTGGAATCGGGATGCCGGCAGTGACATCGGCCATTTTTTCTTTTTTCATTTTGCCGACTTTATGTACCGCGTCGTTGATCGCCGCCGCCACCAAGTCTTCCAGCATATCCTTATCGTCGCCGACCAGGGACGGATCGATACTGACCTTGCGTACCTCGCGCTTGCCGGTCATCACAATGGTCACCAGGCCGCCGCCGGACTCGCCGTGTACTTCCATCGCACCCAATTCTTCCTGAGCCTTTTTTAAGTTGTCCTGCATTTTTTGGGCTTGTTGCATGATGCCCGCTAGCGCATTTTTCATCATCGTCTCTCCAATATTTAATTCAGCGGCTCGATACTGCCAGGCATGATTCTAGCGCCAAACGTATCTTTCAAAGCCTGTACATTTTCATCGGCATTAATGCTATCAACCGCCGCTTGCTGCCGATCTTCGCGGGCTTTTTGAATTTCCAGCGCCGGCGTCATTTGCTGAACCGCTTGCTGAGTGATCACCAGTTTCAAGGATTTGCCGTAATAATTTTGCAACGCGGCCCTTAGATTGTCTTCCGCTTTAGTACCGACCTGTTGGAAGCTCGGGTCGAGCAGCAAGCGGCAACCGCTGTCGTCGATGCCGTCCAACACACAGTTATTCGCCAACTCACGGGTACGGCCGCTGATATTCAACGCGGCGATAATCTCGGTCCAATTGCCGGGCTTGGCTATCGGTGCTGGGCGAGGCTCTTCTATGCGTGTGGACTCGACAAGCGGCGCTACAGAAGCAGGCGCAAGCACAGCCGGTTTTGCGTTAGTTGCGTGGACTGGTGCAACTGTCTGCGGTTCGGCGGCTTGCGGCCGAAAAGTCAGCATCCGCAGCATCACCATTTCAAACCCGCTACGCGGATCGGGCGCCAGCGGCAGATCGCGTTGGCCGATCAAGCCGATCTGATAATACAGTTGCACGTCTTCCGGCAATAAGGCCTTGGCCAAGCTCTCCAGCAGTTGCTTATCGAATTCATGATCGACGAAATCCGGCGTTTGCTGTAACAGCGCGACCCGATGCAATACCCTCAGCATCTGTTGCAGAATATCGGCGAAATCCGGCGTCAGTTCCGCCACATCGGCAATTTTTGCCAGCAATACCCTCGCATCGCCGGCCACCAGCGCCTGCAACATGTCGTCGATGGGCTGCTGAGCCACGGTGCCCAGCATGCCGATCACCGCTTCCGCCGTGACGCTGCCGCTACCGTAAACGATGGCTTGATCCAACAGACTCAAGCCGTCGCGCAAGCTGCCGTCGGCGGCTCTGCCCAACATTTTTAGTGCGGCCGGTTCGAAAGCGATTTGCTCCTGGCCCAGGATAAACTGCATTTGCGTGGCGATTTGCTCCGGCAACAGCCGTTTCAAATTGAATTGCAAACAACGCGACAACACCGTGACCGGAATTTTATGCGGATCGGTGGTAGCCAGCAGAAATTTGACGTGCGGCGGCGGCTCTTCCAGGGTCTTTAACAAGGCGTTAAAGCTATGCCCGGACAGCATGTGCACTTCGTCGATCAAATAGACTTTGTAGCGGCCTTGATTGGGTGCGTATTGCGCATTGTCGAGCAGATCGCGGGTATCTTCGACTTTGGTGCGGGAAGCCGCATCGACTTCGATCAAGTCCATGAACCGGCCCTGTTCGAAATCCCGACAAACCTGGCATTCGCCGCAGGGATTGAAATCTTTTAGATTTTCGCAGTTGATGGCTTTGGCGAGAATCCGCGCCACCGTGGTTTTGCCGACGCCGCGCGTACCGGTAAACAGATAGGCGTGATGCAACCTATCATGTTGCAAGGCGTGCATTAGCGATTGGCTGACATGCTCCTGACCGACAAGCTGGGTGAAGTTGCTGGGACGCCATTTTCTGGCAAGAACCTGATAAGCCATTAGCAACGCGGAAAGGCAAGAATTGGGCGGCTACTGTGCCAGCCACATCCCGGCACACGAGTCCGCTGCTACCGTTGCTTCCTTCCGGACCTGGCGGGGTTTACAGCGTATCGTTGCGAGAGGACCGACACAGTAACCATAAAACATCAGCGAGACGCTGAAGAGAGGCGCATTATCCTTAAAAGCCGATCGATAAGCAACTGTCTTGCCAAAAATAAGTAAATAACTCCGATAATGCACCGCTCGACTACTGTAGAGCCGGGATAGGCAAACTGCTGGCGATAGCATGACCGAACGAAGCTCCGAACTTGCCGGCCAAGCGGTCGATCAAGCGTTCCTGCGGAGTAAAGTTTACTTTTTCCTCGGTGCCGAACTGGTCGCGGGCCACGCTATCAACGCTGCCGAAATCGTCCGCCAAACCAAGCCTGACGCCTTCCGTGCCGGTCCAGATCAGCCCGGAGAACATATCCGGCGCATCGGTTTCCTTCAAACGTTTGCCGCGTCCTTCCCGCACCGCGCCAATGAACTGCTGATGCACTTGATCGAGTAAAGACTGCATATGCTTGCTTTCTTGCAGATTGACCGGCGAAAACGGATCGAGCATGGCTTTGTGCGCGCCTGCGGTCAACAATCGCCGCTCCACGCCCAGTTTGTCCAATACATTGGTAAAGCCGAAACCGTTCATGATTACGCCGATAGAGCCGATGATACTGGCCTGATTAACGAATATTTTGTCGGTGGCGGACGCGACATAATAACCGCCGGATGCGCACATATCGCCAACCACCGAATAAATCGGCAGCTGCGGATGCAGGGCTTTCAAGCGCCTGATCTCATCGTAAATGTACGCCGACTGCACCGGACTACCGCCGGGTGAGTTGATATTCAGAATAATACCCTTGGTATTTTTATCCTTGGCTGCATCGCGTAAACCTTCGATCACCGTGTCGGCACTGGCGGCCTCACCTTGGACAATCTGCCCCAATACATCGACGATAGCCACATGCTCGGCTGTACCGGAATCGATACCCTCCTTAAATTTCGGATATACCGCTATGCCCAACGCGACGGTCAGATAAGCAAACGTCAGTAGCTTAAAAAATATCCCCCAGCGCCGCGCCGCTTTCTGTTCGTCGATCGCGGCAAACGCCAATTTCTCCAGCACCGTTTTTTCCCAACCGGGACTGTTTTCAGCATTATCTTCGGGAAGATCGTAATTATTCTCCACCATTTATCTCCTATATGATTCCGATTAAGTCGGTGGGGTAGTTCAAACACAACAAGGGATTGTACTTTTGCAAGGTTGCCGCCGGATGCGCGCCGCAAGTAACGCCGACTGACGCGACATGCGCATTTAGGGCCATTTGCAAATCATGCACCGAATCGCCGACCATCAAGGTACGCTGTTTATCCACGCCCAGTTCGAGAATGATTTCGTCCAGCATCAGCGGATTGGGCTTGGAAGCGGTTTGATCCGCGCAGCGCGTGGTACAAAATAAATCCGCCACGCCGGTAGCATTGATCGCCGCATGCAAACCCTTGCTTTTCTTGCCGGTCGCGACTGCCAGGCGGTAACCTTGGCTACGAAATTGCTTCAGCATGTCATGCACACCGGGAAACAAGTCCTCGGGACCGATCTGCTTGGTAAAAAAGGTTTGCGCGTAATCGGTGGCTATCTTTTGCCGGTTTTCGCTATCTTCATCCGGAAACAGCTGTTTCATCGCATTTTCGATGCTCAAGCCGACGATGTCTCTGACCGCCTGCGCAGTCGGCACCGCACATTCGCAACGCATCGCCGCCTGCTGGATGCAATGCACGATCCAGTCCACCGAATCCATTAAAGTACCGTCCCAATCGAAAATAATTAAATCAAAGCGGTTTTTCATGATTCAGTAATTCTTGTAAATCCTCGGGTAACGGCGCAGTGAAGTGCAGTAAGACTCCGCTGACGGGATGCGCAAACTGCAATTGCTCGGCGTGCAAAAACAAACGCTTGTAACCGCGTTTTTTAAAGGCTTTATTCGTGTCGTCATCGCCATAACGATCATCGGCCACAATCGGATGTCCCAGCCAAGCCGCATGCACCCGAATCTGATGAGTGCGTCCGGTCTTGGGCGCGGCATGCACCAATGTCACATCCTGAAACTGCTTCAAACGGGTGAACAACGTTTCCGCGGATTTGCCGGCCTGACTGACCACCACCATCCGCTCGCCGCCCTGGGCAACATTCTTCAGCAAGGGCACCTCGACCAGCTGCTTCTTGCGTTGGAACTGCCCAACCAGCAAAGCCAGATAAGTCTTCTGAATGCCGTCTCCGCGAAAAAGTTCATGCAATAACTTCAATACTGAGCGCTTTTTGGCAATCAACAGGCATCCGGAGGTTTCCTTGTCCAGCCTATGCACCAGTTCCAGAAATTTCTGTTGCGGCCGAATCTGTCGTAGCCCCTCGATAACCCCGGAAGTTACGCCACTGCCACCATGCACCGCAAAGCCGGTCGGCTTGTTCAACACGATAAAGCCGTCGTCTTCGTAAAGAATGTGGTTTTCCAGACTGAACTTCAAGGTGGGCTGGACGATAATCTCGTCTTTTTTTTCCGCGACTCTGACCGGCGGAATCCTTACGATGTCGCCAAGCTGCAGTTTGTAACTGACGTCGATACGGCCTTTATTGACCCTAACTTCGCCCTTTCGGACCATGCGATAGATGCGGGTTTTAGGAACGCCTTTGAGATAAGTGATCAGAAAATTATCGAGCCTTTGTTCGCTGTTCGCCTCGGTAATTTCCAGCCATTGTACTTGCGGATTGGTCTGATTTTCTGCGGTATTCATGCGTCAAATAATAACAACATATCCGCCAGCCATGTTTAAAATTGCTGCTGTCTATAAACATTGCTATATTAGGCTAGTTTATCTTTGGATAGACTTTAACTATAAAAATTTAAAGACCAAGTTTTAGCGCTGTAGCTTCGCGCTGAGCTTAAAGAATTTTTTCGGGTTTTATCGCTCAACCCATGATGAGCGAGCTGCATCCTTAGTATAGAGTTCGGTATAACAGATCTCCCATTTTTCAAGCGCCACCCTCGGCAATTGCCGATACCCCGCTGCGACAATAACTACAATCACTTGCAGTTTTCAGTCAGTCTGGCCGCTCACTTAAGTACATATTGGGAAACACGCCGCCTTTATCCGCGACAACCAAACCTGTTTAAGCTCTAGGTAGGATACATAACACAATAAGGATAATTTAATGAAAAGAATGCTTATCAACGCCACGCAGCCTGAAGAGCTGCGGGTGGCATTGGTAGATGGTCAGAAACTTTACGATTTCGACATCGAAGTTCCGTCAAAAGAACAAAAAAAATCCAACATCTATAAAGGTATCATCACCCGGGTAGAACCCAGCCTCGAAGCCGCCTTCGTTAATTATGGCGCCGAAAAACACGGTTTCCTGCCGTTCAAGGAAATCGCCCCCGAATACAGAACCGGCGATAACGAAGAAGGTAAATCCTCCAAATCCAATATTCGCGAAGGTCAGGAAATCGTCGTTCAGATTGAAAAAGAAGAACGCGGCAACAAAGGCGCGGCGCTAACGACCTACATCAGTCTGGCCGGCACCTACTTGGTGCTAATGCCCAACAACCCCAAAGCTGGCGGCATCTCGCGCCGCATCGAAGGCGACAACCGCAGCGAATTGCGCGAAACTATGGCCGCGTTGGAAATTCCGGACAGCATGGGCTTGATCATCCGCACCGCCGGCTCCGATAAAAACGTCGAAGAACTGCAATGGGACTTGAACTACCTGCTGCAACTCTGGGAAGCCATCGACCGCTCCAGCACCGAACAAACCGCGCCCTTCCTGATTTTCCAGGAAAGCAATGTAATCATCCGCGCACTGCGCGATCACTTGCGCGGCGACATCGACGAAATCCTGATCGACCAGGAAGGCGCCTTCAAACTGGTGCACAACTTCCTGAAACAGGTAATGCCGCACAATCTGCATAAGGCCAAACTGTATCAGGACAGCGTACCCTTATTCAGCCGCTACCAAATCGAAACTCAAATCGAAATGGCCTACCGGCGCGAAGTGTCGCTGCCTTCCGGCGGCTCCATCGTCATTGATCACACCGAAGCCTTGACCTCGGTCGACATCAACTCGGCGCGCGCCACCAAAGGCAGCGACATCGAAGAAACTGCGCTGAACACCAATCTGGAAGCCGCCGACGAAATCGCCCGCCAGTTGCGTTTGCGCGACTTGGGCGGCTTGTTCGTGATCGACTTCATCGACATGATGTCCAACAAAAACCAGCGCGAAGTAGAAAACCGCTTGCGCGATGCGTTGAAAATCGATCGCGCGCGAATCCAGACCGGCCGCATCTCCCGTTTCGGCTTGATGGAAATGTCCAGACAACGTCTGCGTCCTTCGCTGGGCGACTCGACACAACTGACTTGCCCGCGCTGCAAGGGCCAAGGCACCATCCGTAACGTCGAATCGGTGACGCTGGCAGTATTGCGTTTGATCGAAGAAGAAGCGATGAAAAAAGGCACCGAGCGCGTCATTGCCCATCTGCCTATCGATTGCGCGACTTTCCTGCTCAACGAGAAACGCGCGGCGATTCAGGAAATCGAAACCAGACTGCAAGTCGGCATTATCGTGCTGCCCAGCAAGCACCTGGAAACTCCCGCTTACGACATCGAGCGCATCAAATCCGCAGGCGAAGGCAGCGAAGAAAAAGCCAGCCATTTGCATATCAAGGAAGAAGACATCTCGGTTCCGGAATTTGCGAAGCAGGCCGGCCCGAAAGCCGAAAAAGCTGCGATTAAGGAGTTTTTACCTGACTCCCCTGCTCCAGTACAAAGCAAAAAAACCTCTGCCGGTTTGATTCAACGTTTCTGGCAGCGTCTGATCGGAAACAGCAAAGCGGCCGAAAACGGTGAAGCGGCTGAGAAAAGCAGCGAAGACAAACCCAGATCCCCCAGAAACAACCGCCGCGACCGTGGTGATCGCGGCGACAGAGGAGAGAGAGGCGACCGTTCAGCTTCAGGCCGTAACAACAATCGCCGCAACAACAATCGTCGTCCGCCCAACAGCCCGGCAAACACCGAAGCCACGGGCAGCGCGCCAGTCGAGCCGAAGCAAGCCGTGGCGATTGAACAGGAAACTGCCGGCGACGCGACTGCAACCGCAAAAAGAGAAAACGGCGGCCAAGAACGCAGCCGCCGCAGCCGCAGCCGCAGACGCGGCCCGCGCAACGGCGGCGAGAGACGTCCAGAGCAAAGCGCTGGCGGCGAAGCTGGCGAGAATAGCCCAGCGGGGAATCAAGGCGGCGAACGTCCAGCCCCAGCTCCCAGCTATTCCGAAGGCGGCGAAGCTAGCAGCCAGCCGCGCTCCTATGACAGAGAGTTCGCCGAGCGCAGTAGTAACCGCAACAGCGAAACACCTCAAGAACCTATCAGCCGTAGCGCCAGCGAAGACTGATTAAAAAAGCCGGGCAACAGTTTTAGCTGTTGTCCGGCTTTCTCAAATTGCTGAAATCATCAGCGTTTAATCGATAAACCTTCTCTTCAAATCCGCATACTCGTCTATCCTGCGATCGCGCAGAAACGGCCAAATACGTCTGACATCTTCGCTACGTTGCGAATCGAGCTCGGCAAATAACAACACATCATGGCTTTCGTCGGCGCTGCTTAAAATCTCGCCTTGCGGGCCGGCAATAAAGCTATTCCCCCAAAACTGAATGCCCGGCGCTTGATCCGGCGCGGCTTCAAAACCGATGCGATTGCAGGAAATCACCGGAATTCCGTTCGCTACCGCATGCGCGCGCTGCACGGTGATCCAGGCATCGCACTGGCGTTGCTTTTCAGCGGCGTCATCTTCAGGATTCCAGCCTATAGCGGTCGGATAAATCAACAACTCCGCGCCAGCTAACGCCATCAAGCGCGCCGCTTCCGGATACCATTGGTCCCAGCAGATCAACACTCCCAGCTTGCCTATCGAGGTTTCGATAGGCGTAAAGCCCAAGTCGCCCGGCGTGAAATAAAACTTCTCGTAAAAACCCGGATCGTCGGGAATATGCATTTTCCGAAAAGTGCCGGCGATGCTACCGTCCTTATCGAACACCACGGCAGTGTTGTGATACAAACCCGGCGCACGTTTCTCGAAAATGGTCGAAACAATCACCACTTTGTTAGCCTTAGCCACGTCGGCCAGCGTTTCGCAGGTCGGACCGGGAATGGGCTGCGCCAAATCGAAACAAGCGGTGTCTTCACTTTGGCAGAAATAATGATCCAGATGCAGTTCCGGCAAGACCACCAGATCGGCGTTCTGCCGGGCGGCTGCTTCGATTTGACTGATGGAATAAGCCAGATTGGTTTCCCGGCCGCGATTGCAAGGCTGCTGCACGGCACAGGCGATGATCGATTTTTTCATGAGCTGATCGGTTTAAAGTCTATACAGGGTGCAATACGACAGCGCATTGCACCGGAAAATCAGGCGAATAGTTAGAAATTCAATTTAACGAAGGCCGGCACCTGCATGCTGGCGCAATGCAAACTCCCGTACTGGTGCACCAAGGGTCGGCACGGCGTGGCGATAATTTCATGATTAGGGAAACAGCCTTTCAGCCGTTCCAGCGCCACCGCATCCATCGCATCATCGTAAACCGGCACCAATACCGCGCCGTTGATAATCAAGAAATTGGAATAATTGGCTGGGAGCTGCTGACCTTGTTCGTCGAAAATCGGTTTCGGCAATGGCAGCGCCACCAAGCGATACGCTTCGCCGCTTGCGGTTTTAAAGGTTTTTAACTGCGCTTCCATGTTTTTCAGACTTTGGAAATGCGGATCTTCGCTGTCGTCGCAGCTGGTGTATGCAATGGTGTTGGCATCGCAAAACCGCGCCAGCGTATCGATGTGCGCATCGGTATCGTCGCCGGCCAGATTGTTCTGCTCGACCCACAAAATTCGCTTCGCACCCAAATAGTTTTGCAACTGGCCGGCAATCGCCGCTTCCGATAAATCCGGATTACGGTTAGGGTTAAGCAGGCAATTCTTGGTCGTCATCACGGTACCTTGACCGTCCGACTCCACGCTGCCACCTTCCAACACTAGATCCAACGTCGCCGTGGGATGGCCCTTGAAAATCGGATGCGCGAACAGCGTCAGATTCAACGCATCGTCGGCCGCATGCGGATATTTCTTGCCCCAGCCGTTGAAACGGAAGTTAAGCAACTGCACGCTGGCTTTGGGATGCTGCCACTCCATCGTCAAAAACACCGTATCCCGCAGCCAAATATCGTTGTAATCGGCCTGCACCATATGAATCTTTTCGTTGTGGCCCAGTTGCGTCTGGATATGCTGCTGATGCTCGCCGTCCTTGCAAATAATCACCAAGGGTTGAAAGCGGCTGATCGTGGTGGCGACAAAATGATAGGTATCTTCGACGGCGGACAAATTGGTAAAGTCGCCGCTGTGGTGCGGCCAAGCGATGATAACGGCTGATTGTGTTTCCCATTCTGCTGGAAAGCGAATCATGAAGTACTCCCTGGATAATGTGGCTTTGAGAAATAATGCCTTATTGTATCAATGCTGACCGATTAAGGCCCATTCCACGGAATTTTAAATGTAATTGCGATGAATGTTCGGATACGGAAGTAAGGTTCCAACAGAATTGCCGCTAACACCGGGAAACAGCTGAAGCGCTGTTTGCAATGAGGAAGGGAGAAATAACCGGAGTTGGCATTGGATGATGAGCCCGCCGGCGGGGGATGCCACAGCCGAAACTGTAGCTTCCAACCCGCCAGCCTACCGCCGATGCCGTTGACGAGGTCAGACTCGAGGTCTGTAGTCAGTCAGAAATCCCGAAATTTACCGTGAGGCCGCACTAACCAAGACATCTGCCATCATTTCAGCCAATTGTGAACAAAATACGAAACCACGATTGCTCGAGGGATTCGACGCCACTATGCACTAATTTGAATCTTTCCGTACCCGCTCTTTACGTGGTAATTGCCCCTAACGTTCAATCCTCAGACAGGACACGCGTTGCCGCTCATTTGTTCCACTCGTCATCGACCGCTTGCGCGGTGTTAACACCGCAGTAGCGCTCTGCGTTTCATTCTGGCCTTACGGCCGATTTTTTCAAGCGCGAATCCAAATTTTGCGGAATTTATAGCCGCAGTTTCAAAAATTTAGATCTAAAACGTTTGATGGACAATGCTGGGTTTGCAAAACAGGCTGGGTTGAATAACAATGAAACCCATCTTCGAAACTGATAAGTTTTTACCCCCAGAGCAATCTGGATGCAAATAAACTCGGTTATTTCAAATCAACCACTGAGCTTCGCGCCGCTCTACCCAGCCTTCGTTCCTGTCTACAGGGCTCTCACTCCGTTTCCGAGGTTTTCATCGATTGTAAGTAGTTCAGATTTTTTACAAGCCTATCACTACTTTGATCTAGGTTAAGCTGTTGATTAGCATCATGGAAACTCAAGGCGAATAAACGTATAACGAACAATCCCGTTTCAATAGTAAATTTTGTCGTGGACATCGAAAAGTCATTCCAAATATGAAGATGCGTTATTTTTAACATGCATGCCCCGTCTTCACGATCTTCGTATTCCATGTTCGCATAGAGAGCATTCTGATTAGGATGCGCACCTAAATCAATGGCAGTTTGGTGAAGATATTTTGCCCATTCTTCCAAGTCCCGACTTATTTTTTCACCAAGCAATCTCGCTAACGAAGAAAACTTAAATTCCGCGTTCCAGTCCCTCAACGCTTTCTTCTGGTCTGGTTCGGGTTTGTTATGCCAGTTCTGGCTCGCTGTAGGATTATTTGCCAGATACCATCCGTAAAGTGCTGATTCGACAGCGGAACGCCCAGTAGGATATGCCGCTATGCAGTGCCCTGCCGCCGTAGATCGGACAGAAGCAAGGTATTGGCTCTGCGCACACACGAATAATAGGAGAGCTGGATCATTGGCTTTGAGCAAACGCTCCATAGCATAGCTAGAACAGCTATCGAGAATAGTTGCAACCTCACACAGCATACCCTGCCACTCTGGCGCATGAACAAACGTGGCAAATTCATTTTCCATAGCTGTGGACTGGAACTGAGATAAAAGATCACTCCCCCATCCCTTGGGAGGGTTAAAAGATTTATGGCTCATAAATTTAGTATCTCTACCTAAAAATGCAGATCAAATAATAAGCCTAAGCCCTAGTATTTGCGCAAATCAAGCTCAACTCACCAACAACATCTTCCGCGCCTTAACCCCGTAAGCATCATTCGGCAAATCCGCCAGTTGCCGCAGCAATTGCGCGCCGGATTCTTGCTCGCCGCTTTGTTGTAGGGCCAAACCCAAATAAAACTGATATTTGCTGGACGCGCGCGCAGCCTCGCTTATCGTCTCCAGCTGTTCCAAAGCCGCCGCCGTATGCTGACCGGATAGCAAAACCACCGCCAAGTCCAGGCGAGATTCGTCATCGTCCGGATTAAGTTCCAGCAAATGCTCGAACTGGGCCATGGCGACATCGCGATAACCCAGGCTCAGATTCACTAAGGCCAGATGCCGCAACGCGTTGCTATCTTCCGGATTCAGCACCAGCGCGGTTTCCAACGCTTCGCGGGCGCTGCCCAGATCGTTACGCAGGAAACAGGTAATACCCAATTGCGCCCAGGCTTCCTGATGCTGGTTATCCAATGCCAAGGCCTGTTGATAGTGTTGCAAGGCTTCGGGCAGCCGTTGCTGAGCGGCCACGGCGATGCCCAAGCGAGTATGCAGATGCGGTGCATTGGGTTGCAGCTTCAAGGCCCGGATCGCCGCATATTCGCCGCCCTGAAAGTCGCCCAGCAACACTCTAATCCGTGCCAGATTGTCCCAGGCGGTAACATTATCCGGATCGCAAATCGTGGCCTGTTCCAGATGCGCCAAACCCTCGCCGGCACGGCCGGTAGTCACCAGCACCTGACCGATATTACAATGCACCATCGCCATATTCGGCTTCAGGCGCAAAGCGGTACGCAAGTGCACCAAGGCCTCCGACCACTCTTGCCGCTGAGCCAGCACAAAACCCAGATTGTTATGCGCGCTGGCGTTATCAGCGTCCAGCGCCAGCGCGGCCCGATACAAACGCGCCGCCTCGGCCAGATTACCGGCCTGATGGGCGATTACCCCCTCTCTGAGCAGATCGTTAAGCGCATTCATCAGGCTATCCTGGCAATCAAACCGTTCAATATATCGCCCGGCGAAATATCCGGCACGTCGAACTGCACATCGTCCAGCGAAACATCGAAGGGCTGGCCCTCGTGGTAATGCACCGGCAGACTGATACCAAACTTATAATCCGAACCGAACTGATACGAAGCCAGTTGCCAGCGCTGGTCGTAGACGCTAAAGCCCAACGCCGTCACGGCCACGTAACCGGAAATATCGAAGGTAAAGCTGGGTTGCGCGGACACCGATAGTTTGGCGGTCAAATCCAGGCCGGTAGTCGGCGTCCAATCCACGTGTACACCCGCTTCCGCCGCACCTTCGATACCCAGTTTGCCGCCAATCTCCAAACCGCCGGTGGCACTGGCACCGGTGATGCCCAGACCGATACCGGCCCGCACCGCCAAGCGCAAACCGGCATCGGCCGGCACTTTGAGATGCGCGTCGCCGGTGATCTTGGTGTCTTCCTCGTGATCGGGATTGTAGGTCAAACCGATTTTCAACTGATCCAGGCTACCGGGACCGATCCCGGCCGTCGCACTGAGATTGCCGCCCACTTCTGCGACGATGCCCGGCACAATCGGCACCTGGGTGGCAACGGCGAACAGCGATTTATCAATTTGTTTGCGCGGAAATATCTCTAAAGAATTCGGCAGCCCCAACTCGCCGGAAACCGTGATCTCGCCTTTTTCATCCAGCGTCAAGCCGACAGTCGCCTTCAGCCAGGGTGCCGCCGTCACATCGACCGTGCCGCTGCCCCAGACCTTTATAGGTTCGGCCTCGCCACCAGCGTCGCCGACCACGGCCTTGGCATTCAAATCGATATTCCCGGCCAGCATGCTGCGTTTGTAGTTGGCGGTGAGTTTGCCGTTCAACACGCCGTCCTTATAATCGAGCTTGAGTTTGGCGCTCGCATCCAACCCGCTCAAATCCGGCTCAAGCTCGCCGCCGCCGCCCAAAGACCAGACATCGCCCTTCCGATCGGCGGCAATATTCAGCTTGCCGCCCTTGATGCGCGGAATGGTGTCGGACAGCGTAGCCTCGCCACCCAGGCTGATATTGCCGGTATCGTCGGCATGCGCTGACAGTTTGGCGCCTTTAAAACCCGGCACGGAAACCTCGGCATCGCCGGCAAAATCGATGGCTTTTTTGGCATCGTCGTAAGCCAGCGTAAAACTGGCTTTTTTGATGCCTTTCAGCGCGCCGGGCTTCAAGCCCAGCGTACCGGAGGCTTTGATGCCTTTGGCACTGTCATAATCGATGCGCCCCGCACCGGTGAACAGCTGTTTATCAAATTCCAATTGGCCGGCCATCGCAAAGCCGCCAGCCGTGGCGCTGCCTTCCAAGGAACCTTTGGCCAGTTCGCCGATATGAAACTCCACCAAGCCGGCGGCCGCGATCGGCGTGGCCGCGCCGGCGCTGAGCGTCAGCGAACTGCTATCCAGCTGGATCGGCCCTTTCATATCGAACTCGTCGGTGGAAAAGGTCTTCGAGAACACCAGATCGCCGCCAACCAACGCCACGTCGACGGTCGTGCCGGCCAATAGCGGAATGCCGTCTATCGTCAACACGCCGCCACCGACGATATTGGCGCTGGCATCCATATCGGCGTTATTCAGCGCAATCGGGCTCAAAGTCTTGGCTTTAAAGGCGTTGCGATAGGCGTCCGCCACCTGGCCGGGCGGGATATGGCATAGCGTCGGTGCGCCGCTGCTGACGAAATTCAACGTGGTGTTCTGCGCATCGACTTTTTTGGTTTTGGGCATGGTCAGCGTCACCGTGCCGCTGCCGGCGGTGCGGTTAAAGGTACCGCCGGCCACCGACATGCCGCCCCAACTACCGGCGTCGAAGGTTTCGCTGCCGGAGTCGCCTTTCAACGCGCTAACAAACATCACGCCGGCACCGGGACGCGGCAGCAGCCGCAATTTATCGTTGGCGAACAGATCCGGCGCATTGGTTTTGGTGGCTTTTTCCAAAGGCTTCAGATGTTCCATCTTCGTGACCCGGTCGGCTTGCCAACAGATGCCCGGATTGCCGCCGACAGCCCCTTCGAATTTCACTTCGTCGAAAATCAGCTTGTCCTGATAGCTGGTTTTGATCGCGTCCAGTGCCGCCGACGCCGGGTCCTTGGCGGCGGTAGCCGGTGCAGCGCCACCACCTGTGGCTGGCGCTGGGCTGGGCGTAGCGGCATTCGCGGCAGGTGCCGGTGCGGCTCCAGGGGCGGCTTTGCCGCGCCCCGGCAGCGGTTTGGAGAGGTTTTCCGGCAAATCGCCACCGCCTTCCACCTCTGGCGGAATGGCCGCGCGTATCGCCTTGTCGATGGCATTTTTAATCTTGCTACCCGAACTGCGATTGGCGCTGGCATCCAGTAATTGGAAGTTTTCCAGTTTGTCGGCATCGCCGCCTAGCTGGAGTTCCAAAATATGATCGACGTCGAATAGATGCGGCGCCCCCTGGCTATTCCACCAAGGCAGAATAGCCTGTTCGCGGATGTCGCTTTCGGTGCCGATCAGATAGCCTTGGCCGCCGCCCCCGGCTTTCAGCTTCAAGGCATATTGCGTATTGGCGCCGCTGGTATCCGGCAAGGTGTTATCGCTACCCAGATAGGGTTTTAAATCCCAACCGCCGGACGACGGTTTGATCTGCTTTTTCCAATCGTCGATCTGGTTGGTGCGCTCGTCGGCTTGCGGCAATTTCCAATTCGTCAGACCGCCGTATTTGGCGCTGAATTTTTCCTGCATGCCCGGTTTTTGCGGCAAGGTCAGCAACGGCACATGCAGCTCGCCGCCCTTCAGCGTGCCTTTGCCGGCACTTTTCGCCCCGCCCGACGCGGTAGTGGGTGCCGGAGCCGCCGGCGGCGCGCGCATCACGCGCTGCACTCCGGCGCCTTGTTGCACCACGTGGCTCAGCTCGTGCGCCAACAGTTCGCGTCCGGCATCGGCTTCCGGCGCAAACTCGCCTGGCGCGAAGTAAACGTCATTACCAACGGTAAAGGCGCGGGCATTGAGTTGCTTGCACAAATCCGCCGCTTCGGCATCGTTGTGAATAATAACCCCGGAAAAATCCGCGCCGAGTTGTTGTTCCATCTCGCGGCGGATATTTTCCGGCAACGGCGCACCCTTGCCCCGGCTTTCCTCGATCCGCGCCTCCACCGATTGTTCGACCGTGTTTGCCGACGCGCTCGATTCGGTGTCTCCAGGCTGTTCCGCTTGCTCGGCGGCAGCACGATGCAAACGGGTTTGCGCGACCGTTTGTTCCTCGTCCGCCGGTTTGCTTTTACGCAGTAAACGCGCGGCAGTCGCCTGTTGTTCGTCTGTTTTTTCGGGTCCCGTGGCCTTGCGAAATAAGCGCGCGGCCTTGGGCTTTTCTTCTTCCTTGGCCTTACGGCTCAGCCGTTTAGCCTGGTCTTCTTTTTTATCCTCGGTTTCCACGGAACGCTGTGCGGCGGGGTTTTTCTTTTCTTCATCAGGCTTTTTCGCCCGCCGCACCGGCTTTTGTTCGTCTTCGGGCTTGGCGGCATCCGCCGCGGCCCGGTTCAAGCGCCTCAATAATCGCTGGGCGCTGGGCACCGGCTTGCTGGAAATCATCTCCTTGTCTTCTTTCACTCCCGGCTGGTTGTCGGCTTTTTTGGCGCGGCTGACTTCCTGCGCCACTTGGTCTGCTTGTTTTTCTTCAGGATCGTGCGGCTGGCTGACCGCCATTTTGCGCTTCAGATACGCCGGCTTACGCTGTTTCTTTTCTTCGTTGGGCTTGGGCGGCGCACTGGTTTTGCGCTGCGGTTGTTTTTTGCGGAGTGTGGATGCCAGGGTTGCCATAAGCTAACTCCTTAACTGTTTTAACTGCGCCGGCGGATTGCGGCCCAGTTTTTGATATTCGCGTTGCAACGCCGACATAAGCGGCTCGACGCCGATGGGCTGATCGGCCGGGCTACTACCGGCAGCGGTCAGCACCACGTTTCTGATCTGCCCGCCGCTGATGTCGCAATAGCTGGCCAACGTCTTGCACAAATCGTCGCTGGGACTGCGTTGCCCGAAATGGCTGCGCCATAAATCCAGGCGCTCCTGAAAACCCGGCAACGGAAAGTCGACGATCGCGTCCAGGCGCCGAGTAAACGCATTGTCGATACGCTCGCGGCTGTTGGTGGTCAGGATCGTAATGCCGGGGTGGTTTTCGATGCGGGTTAATAAAAAATTGGTCAGCATATTGGCGTAACGCTCGCCGCTTTGCTGAGCGTCGGTGCGGCGACCGAACAGGGAGTCGGCCTCGTCGAACAGCAGTAGCGCATCGGCGGCAGCGGCCAAATCCAGCAAGGTGCCCAGATTTTTCTCGGATTCGCCGACGTATTTGTTCATGATTGCCGCCAGATCGACCCGATACAGCGGTGCGCCCAACGCGGTGGCGACATAACTGGCGGCCAAGGTTTTGCCGGTGCCGCTGTCGCCGACGAACAAGGCCCGCAGGCCGGCATTGCGCGAGGCTTGCAAGGTCACGCCCAATGCTTCCCATAACGATTCACGGCTATGGGCGCGGGCAATGAAGTCGTGCAAATATTGCTCGACCAGCGGCGGAAACACTACCGCTTCACGCTCGACCCGGCGCCGCACCGGCTCGGCCAACAAGCGCAAGCGCTCGGCACCCAAATCGCGGCGGGCTTGGGCGATATGCTCCGCGTTTAACGGCGCGCGGCTTTGCTCGGCACGCAACACTGCATTGCGCGCCACCTTCTGGATCACCGGGCCGCTCAACAACGCGCTGGCCGCGCGCCGCGCCAATTCCGGCTGATCCAAGTAACGCGCCCATAATTGTTGGCGCTCGGTTTCGTCGGGTACACCTATTTCCACTTCCAGCATGTCCTGACCGGCGATAGCATCGGTCATCCCCAAGACCACGACGTGCGGGATATTGGGTTGTATCGCCGGCAATTGCCAGCTTTCGCCGGCGGCGACATGGACTTTAATCACCGGCAGCCAGCCAGCCAAATGGCAAGCCAACGGCAAGGCCGGCTGTTGCTGCCAAAGCTCGCTCGGCACTTCGATCGCGGTCAGTCCCAACAATCCGGCCAGTTCGGCGGCCAAGGCCCGTCGGCCACTGCCGCTGTTGCCGCGTATAACCAGACCGCGCACCTCGCCTTTCGCCAATAGCGTGGCCAAATGCGGCAATTGTTTCCGGATACGTAGCGGCAACAATTCGCGGTCAGCCAGCGCAATCGCCCGGCATCCCGGCCAAATCGCGGGCCTGCCGCACAATACCGACCACAAGGCCGGTTCGATGCGCAATTGCCTTAGCGACAGCGGCCCGGTTCCCTCCAGCAATAACACCTGCTGTTGCACCAGCGCCGTCGCATGCAAATCCAGCGCATCCAGCGTGCCGGCGCCGAATAATTCGTCCAGCATCGTTAGCGCCAGATGCACGGCCAAGCGGTTACCGGGATTGGGCGCCTGCAATTCGCTGAGCGTCAAGGTCACCAAATAATCGGTTTCGGCGCTGCCGACCAAGGCCAGTAAAAAAGCTTGCGGCAAATCGATGTGTTGCTCGCGCAGCCATGCGCCGAACGGGCCGGGCAATGCGTAGAGCTGGCTGCCCACCGTATCGCGCATCTGCGCCCAACTCGGCACGGCTTCGGTGTTTAGCTGCTGGGCGGCTTGTTGCAGCAATTGCTCGGACAACTCGGTATCGCCAGGCATCATCCGCGTCCAGAATTCCGCCAGCCCGACCCGTACCAAGACAGCCAACGGTTGGCGCTGGCTATACGGTTTTAGATTGAGTGACTCGGCCAAAGGCTGCGGCAGCTTAGTCATAATGAAAGCTCACGACTCGGCCCAGCCACGGCAGCCAGCCCGGATTGATGTCCAGCCCGGCCAGACGTACCGGCAGACGGATTGCATTCATCGGCGCGTACAAATCGATATGGCTGGGGCTGTATTGAATTTGCGCAGCGAGTGCCAATAATTTAGGTTGCCAAACGCCGGTCTTGCCATACCAACGCTGGGCCAGATTCAGCACTTGCTTGCGCGCCGGCAGCGGCGGCAATTGGGCCAGCTCCGAGTAATCCTCGAAGCCCAATTGCAGCGCGATGAAATCGACCAACGCATCGTCCTCGTTCAATTGCAATTCCTGCCCTAGCCGATACAGCCAGGCCCAGCCGCTGGGTAATGTTTCGGCATGTTCCAGCATCAAGCCGCGCATCTCAGACCGGTTGAGCATGTTCAGCAAATACAGCAAGCCGCCTTGCGTGGTATGGAATCCTGCAAATTCCGGGCGGTCGATAACTGGCTCAAACTGCAAACCCTGTTCAAGCTCCGTGGCGCGAAGAGTGGAATCGGTAAATGACCGGTTTGCCGGAATACGATTTTGCAGGAATCGCCCGCTATTTGTGCGGTCTGGTCCGGCATCATGGTTAAGCTCAAACGGCAAAGGCGTTTGGTTTTCCACGCCGGTATCGGGATTTAATTTCGCATCTCTGCCTGCCTGCTCTCGCGTCCGGCCGGCTTGGCTAGCCGACGGTACTTTAGGAAGGGCATTCGATAGCGAGGGACGAACCCTTGCCTGGGTTGCATCATCCAACATCGCCGGCCTTAGCTCCCCGTCTTCATCCTTTGTTTCGGCTGGCGGTGGAGACACGAAACAGCTGGCTAAAAACGCCAGCGCCCTAGCCGGCTGTTGTTGCAACAGCAACGGCGCCGTTTCCCGGCCGATCAACAACAAGGCCAAGTGATAACGGCCATCGGCGACGTCCAGCTCGCGCAATACCGGCCGCCATTGCATCAACAATAGTGGCCGCAAGGACATTTGCTCAGCCCAAGTCTGCGCCACGGCAACCAACTCGTATCGCTTTTCTGCGCTATCTATTTCAGAGCGAAGCAACTCGGCGACTTCCAGAACAGACGGCAAACGAAAACCTATCAGTCCGGCCAGCTCGACCGCCAATTGCCGCGCATCGCCGCCGCTCAGGCCCAACCAAACCGCCGCCAATTCGCCGCGTTGCGCCAACCGCGCACAAACCGATGGCAATAACAGCAGATGTTCGGACAATATGCCGGCCACCGCCCGCGACACCGGCAAATCGAACCAATGCGCCCAACGCCGCCAATACCAGTTGAAACCGGCGCGGCCGCGCAGCAAATCCGCCAGCAAAGCCGCCAACAGCTCGGCCAAGCTGGCGAAGCGCATCACTTGGTCAGGATTATTGCTTGTATTTAAATGCTGTCGGGTTTGGTCGAGCATCTGTCCTGGCAGTTGCCGAGCAGTACCGCTGACTTGCAGGCGACGGATAAAAACCCAGCTGTCCTGCCCAGCATGCGGCCAAGCTGCGCTTTGCAAGGTATCGCGTAAATTATCCGCCGTGCGCTGCTGTCCGGCCCGGACGGTCAGACGGTGTATCGCAACGGTATCGGCGGCCAGGGTGCTCATACTTTCAAGTTACAAGCGCTGCTGCGTCAGCTTATTCGCCACCACGCTAAAGCGGGTGTTGATCTTCACGCCGCTTTGCAGCATATCGACGATGGTTACCTGGGTGCTTTGCGGACTGTGGTCTTCCACCGCCAGCACCGCCACTACGCGCTGCTCGGTATCCAGCAGTTGCAGCCGGGTGCCCGGCGCTGGCGGCCGGTTCAGTTTGACTTGCAGGCTTTCGCCGATTGCCGCCAAGCGCGGCGGCACATGCACGTTGCCGCGGATGATTTCCTGCGGATCGCCCAGCGAGGCATGAATCAGCACTGCCCGAATCATATTGCGCATCGCGCTACGACTGGCAGCCGAGGCATCGCGATCCAACTGCCGAAACCACCAGGCAATCAATTCCGACACGGTACGCGCGGCATTGAAATCGTCGGCTTCCGCCCTATCCATACCCGGCCACCAGGAGACGTCCTCGACGCGAATCTGATCGTCCTCGGCCAGTTGCCCCCATTGCAAACGCAGTGATGGCGGCAATAGATTGAGTTTTTCCAGCAGACAAAACTGGCAATGCTCCAGCTGCTCGCGCAATTCGTGGGCCGGTTTGCGCAGCGGTCCGGCGGCTCCGGCCAGATCTTCCAAAGCCAACACCTTGGCGGCCGCGGCCTGGGTTTGCAAACTGCTGGCGGTAAACGCCGGCAAGCTGAAACTGGCCCACTGTTGCATCACGATCTGGGTTTGCAGATGTACGGTTTGCAGACGGGCCTGCAAGGTATCGGTATTGGCCGGCGTCAGCAAGCTGGCGGGCCTGGCCTTGAAGCGGGCCTGACGCAGTTGACCGAGATAATCGAATTGTTGAAACGGCGGCAGTTTGGGCCGCAGCGGCTTCAATCCGGCCCAGTCGTCCATCGGAATCTCGCAGATTGCCGCGAAAAACGGATCCAGTGCCGCCGGCAGATCCACTTCTTCTTCCCAATCGCAGCCGGGGACGATGTCCCTGCTGCTGCCGTAACGTAGCGCCAAAGGGTCGGCCAAGGCGGCGCTGACCGGCGTACCGCGCACTCTGACGTAATACAAGCCGCGCAAGGCCTTGGTCAGAATCCGGGTACGTTCGTTATTCAAAGCCCAGACCTGCCGCCAGTCTTCGTCCAGCAAACGTTGCGCGACGCCGTAGTCGCCGAGTTGCTCGACGCGGAATCTGTCCATGCCTTCCAGAGTTTCTCGCGCCACTCGGATCAGGCCGGCCAGTTTGTCGATCTGCGCCAGTTTGTTGGCTTGTTCGCGCAATTTGCCTTGCAGTTTGCGTTCGATATTGTTGTAACGGGTTTCGAAAATCGAGATCCACTGAGTCAGAATCTTGCCGGCCTTGAACAATGCGTGGTAACGGTACTGAGTCAGCAATAGCGCCCGACGCTGGCTATTGACTTGGCCGCCAACCGTGGCTTCCTTAGTGGCCAGATTGTCCAGCACGGTCGGCGACTCCAATTTGTTGGTGCGTTCGAAAGGATTGCTGACATTGGCACCTGCTGCGTCATCTTCGACCTGGCCGATCATCTCCAACTGCTTACGCAAGGTCGCGACATCGGTTGGATCAAACAAATCGGCCAATGTCGCCAGCAATTCCTTCATGCCGTAATAAGCCTTGGCATACTCGTTGATATCCGGACTGATATGGTCGATCACTCCGAACCGGTATTCCTTAGCCTCGAAAGCGGGCTTGCTGACCGCCTCTTTAGTGATTCGCGACAACATGTCCAACCGAGTTTTGTTGATGCCTAATTCAAAAGCCGAAAAGGTCTGCGGCTTGCTGGTCAATAAAAACGTCGATTTGGAGGCCGACGAGGTGGAGGCCAGCGCATTACTTAGCAAATTGCTGCTCAAGGCGCTGCTAGCGGTAACTTTCGGCGCGGCCGCCGCCATGCTGATCGTACTACCGAACAGACCGGCCGATGCAACGCTGAAAGGTGCTTTCGGCACGTTACTGACCGCGCTCTCTGTGCTCACTGCTTTCTCGGCGTTATTGGGAATAGTGGTGGCGTTCAGACTGGCATACGGCAACCAGCGCGCGACCTGCAAGCCGGTGCCGTCGCCGGCCACGCCGCCGGCCAGTGCGGCCAAGGCTACGGTTTGCGAATCCAGTTGCTGGCGCTGTAATAATAAAAAGTCGCGGGTTTTCTCGACCCGGCTGCGGATGGCGCGAATCTGGTTTTCGATGGCTTCCAATTCCACCAAGGCCACCGCGTACTGCACCACCAAGCCATCGTCGCTGGGCACGGCTATCGGCGGCGGATTGCCGTCTGCGCCCAACCAGTTGCTGTAAAAGTTCGGCAGCGCCGGCACGCCTTTGCTGTAGGGATAAGGCGTACCGGGATTTTGCGGGTCTTGTTGTTCGCTGTTGGCGCGGGCGATGACTTTCTCAAAAATCGTCAACGGCAAGGCCGGTGGAGTTTCCGGTTTGGGTAAATCCAGATTTTTGAATTGCGCCGGATCGAGCACCGCGTGTTCGATGACGCCTATGCCGCCAGCCAATGGAGGGGTGTTGGACGGTTCGACGAAATACAGAGTATCAAATTGCTGGCGCCATTTGCGCCAAGCCTCGTAGGCGCGCATGTAAAACCGGAAAATATCGCTTTCCAGCACGCTGTCGGTTTGCGGAATATCCAATAGATTAGGCCGATAATCCGGTTCGTTCACAGCCAGCAACAGTCTAATCTTGTCGCCTGCCGGTTGGCGCAAATCGATTACTCGCCGAGCGATATGGCCGTTTAACAATTCGATCACCGCTTCTTCCGGCACCGGCACCATGTCTATGCCCAGATGACTTGGCAGCCAAAGCAGATTGGGCGTCGGCGTCGCGGGGTTTTGCAGCCAGTCCAGCGGCAACTGGCCGGCGGCCGGCAAGAAATCCAGATGCAAATTGTCTTGCAGGAACTGCGGCAACGGAATCCCGGCATTGGCCGGCAAACCAGCCGCCTGCATCACCCGCCGCATCGCCGCGCCGGTTTGATTCAGCAAAACCCGGTAACCGCTGTTCGGCAGCGCTTCGTAGCGGCCGGCTTCTTGCGATAGCCAGGCGATACGGTAGCTGGCATCCTCGTTGCTCACCACCGCCAGTAAGGCCAGCGGCACGGCATGGCCCAACTTGGCCATGAAACCGGCATCGACCCGGTCGGCGGCCACCCAGTTTTCTATGCGTTCGCGCGGCCAGGTATTGACGGCGGTGTCGCTGATATTGATGCGTTGCAAGGCCAGACTGCCGGCCAATACCCGCTGGGTATCGCGGGTCGGGTCCAGTTCTGTCCGTTGACAGGGATCGACGCCCGGCCCATCGATTTGCCGGTCGCCGCGCGTCAGCATCAGATAATAAACGCCGACCGCGCTGGCGACCTGATTGCGGTTCAAATAGGCGTCGATCAAATCCTGCCACTCGGCGCGCAGCGGATAGTACAGACCCAGCGCCTGGCCATTGGCTGCCAATGCCAGACCGGAGCTGACACTGAAGCCGGGTTCGGATAGGCCGTTCGGCCCCAATTGTAAATCCAGGCCATGGACGATGCCGGCGGTTCTGCCCTGCAACACGGTAGCCAGACGCGCATCGGCATACGCCTGTTCACGGTCGAACTCCTCCTCGCCCAAATGCCGGCCGGGGAACATGTGCACCCGCTGCAAGCTGCGGGAGCTGGCGATGGGGTTATGCAGCAGAATCATGGACATGATGGCTACTCCTTATTGGTTTACCGTTAATGCTAGGATCGCTGGTATTCCTTTAAACCTTGTTTGTTGAGTCGCTATCGCGACGAGTGTTTACATGTCGGTTCTCGCACCGACAAGCGAGATACTTTCGTTACGAAAACCATCCCTGGTTTTCGCCCTGCGGGCCAGCCTATCGGCCGTTCAAATTCGCTCCAGGCGAATTTGTGCTTGGCCAAAAAAAGTATCCAAAGACAAATCTGCCTGGAGCAGATTTGGACGCCATCGGCGCACGAAGTGCGAGCGCCAGGATGGTGCGAGTCAGCAGGCGACCCGAATGCCGCTTTAATCCTGCGCGCCGAAGCTTTTGCCGAGGTTTTTCGGACGGGGGGCTTCCCAGCCCCTCCGAAAACGAGCGGCATCCATGCCGCTCCCCTGACGGGCTGCTCACTCGGTACATCCATGTACCTCGCCCTTCGGGTGCTGCGCATGCAAATCGGCAATCCTGCCGATTTGTCTCGTCAAAAGCTTCGGTGCTCGGCGCGGCATACGGGATAAAAAACCATCTCTAGCTCAGAGTCCTTTGGCCTTCGAGGTAAATCCCCTCTCCCTCCGGGAGAGGGTTAGGGTGAGGGGTATTTAAAATCGCCAATTTCCACATCCTCATAAAGTATTACAAAGCAACTAAACGTTTCCCAAACTCCCCATCACGGCAACAACGCCGCCCATTGCCCGATTAAGCCGTTATCCAAGCCCAACGCCGCGCCACCCGCAATAACCAATTCGCCCGTTGTCTGGTTGGCGGGCTTGGCGCGCAGTGCTGCCAAAAATGCTTCCAGATTGTTAGCGGCAGCCAGCTGTTGCAAGGTTTGCCAGATTACCGGATCGTATTGACGCTCCACCAATAGCAAGATGCGTTGGCTGGCGGCAACCAATGCCGATTCACTAAAAGACTCCTCCAAAGCGGCTAATGCCGCACGGCCGGCATCGTCGGTGGGAACGCGAAGTTCGGCCAACATCGGATAATTGACCCGTTTCAAAAACACACTGTCCTCGTCGTCGATCAAACCGCCGCCGTCGGCTGGGCCGCCCACCACTTCGGGCGGTGCCGGTAAGGACGTACCCAGCGCCAGCACGATCCCGCTGATCGAGGTTTCCGCCGCACGACTGGGCCGGCGCACATACAACGGTGCATTGCTACCGAAACGATCCCAGATGGCTTGCCAGGCGGCTTGGTCGGTATCCAACGCATGCACAGGCCTTACCGGATACAGTTTCAAGCGCAGCAAATCCAGTTGCGGTAACAAGCGTTTGTTCGGATCGAAGTTGCGTTCTAATTGCGCGGCGTAATGGCCGTAATCCAGGTTTGACAAAGGCACCAGCACTACGATATCCACCGGCTCGCCGTTGCTTAAATCGATGGGCGGCAAAGCCAAGGATTCGGCGCGGACCTGCTCCACGTCAGATTGCCGTAACGGCGCAATCGCCACCTGGTAGTTTTCCGGGAAATAACCCTGCCGGCCGTTGACCGGATCGACCGCTTCCTTGGGCATACTGCCGACCGGCGGCAGCAGGGAAAAATAATCGCTGGCATGAAAATCGCCGGTCAGACCGCCGCTACGGCGGTTACTCAATATGTCGGTCAACAAGGCCTCGTACTGCCGCGACAAATCGCTTTGCAAGGAATCGATGCCAGGCTCGGCCCGCAAGGGATGGCGCAGCAATTGCGCATCCAGCCATTGCGGCGCGCCTTCTTGAATCGCTACCAATCCCAAGGCCACGGCATCTTCCGGCAACAAGCCATGCAACTGATCGTCGCCTAGCAACTCCCGCATCAAACGGGCCCGAATCTGCAAGGCGTTCTGCTGCGGCAACGGAATCGGCAGTGGCACCAGGCCCATTTGCACCGACTCGGTAATCATCGCGTATTGAAAGCCGCGCTTGGCGCTCAAATCCTTCGGAAACACTTCGGCGATGTCGGTGCCGACATCGACATAGCGCAGCACGACGGCGTACAAACCCCGATTCAAGTTGGAGAAATTGCCGTCGTTCAGGCCGCTGATCAAGGCCCGGTCGCGCAGGTTGACAATCAGCCGGCTACCCAGTTCCAGCACCCGGCCGGCCGGCGTTATCGCCAAACCCGGCTCCAGCGTCAGCAAACCGCTGAAACGATCGAAGCTCAACGCCAAACCGCCGACGATGCCGCTGCCCAGCACCCGGCCGAGTTCGCGCAAGCGTTGATCCAGATAGACTTGATCGCGGGTCAGGTCTTCGGCGGTCAGCAAGCGGCCGTCGAAGTAATGGCTGCGGGTCAGACGCGGGTCGATATCGGCGACCTGATCCAGCGCCAATCCGGCGGCAATCGGATTGCCGAGAGGTTGAAATAGAATTTCGCTCATAGTCCCTCCATGATCAGGGCTGGCGTGCCAGCCAGGCCAATTGGCTGGCGGTGGCCAGGAACGGCCGCACCAAGTTGTTGATCGAGATTAATTGCGGGTTGACCAGAATGGCGTTGATGTCAACAACACTGATACTAATCCTGGCCAGCAGCAAGCGGGCGCCCTCCTCCAACTCATCGTTCAGTTGCTGGGGATTCACGCCGCCGCTATCCAGCGCGTACAGCAAACGGGCATGCAGAGCCAATTGCGCGCCGGCCTCGGCATTATCGTTTTGCACTTGCTGCAACAAGGCTTGTTCGGCGGTCGACAACGCGGGCAGCGCCGCCGGCAAGGCTTGATGGCAAGCCCAGGGTTGATAATCATCGTCTGCCGTTGGCGGCGGCAATTCCGGAATCAATTCCAGGCGCACGCTGTCGGCGGTGCGGCTGGGTTGCACCGCGTCGGTGCTGAGATTGAGCTTGCGCGCCAACACGGGCTGCATCGCCACCGGGCAATCTTTTTGCCGCACGCAGATTTTCAGCCAGAGCAGATTATCGGCGTCGCTGTAACCTTCGCGCAGATAGCTCTCGGTTTGCGCCGCCAGCCAGTCGCCGAGATTGATGCAATAAGGCTCGTGAATCAACACCTCGCGGCCCAGGCCGTCGATGCCGATGCCGGGACTCACCAGCAGGCGCACCGTCAGATTGTCGGTATTGTTTGGATGCGTGGCCGGGGCCATGCTCACCGCCATGCCCGCCAGCGTGCCGTAACCTTGCAACCAATATTGATGGCGGGTGAGGCGGCGGCGATGGTAGGCCTGCTCGTCGCGAGTCGCTTCCAGGCCCAGCATCATCCCGGCCTCGTAAGCCACGCGACGCAACGGCTCCGATAAAGTGGCGTCCTGTTCCAGAGTGGTGAAATCGTCTAGGGTATCCATGCGGCCTCCATGTGTGGTGCCAAGTAGGAAATGCCAAAATCTCGGTATCCGGCAGCATAAATCCCCTCGCCCTCCGGGAGAGGGTAGGGTGAGGGGCTAAAAACAGTTGGATCACATTGATCTATCACCCCAACCCTCTCCCTCGAGGAGAGGGAGCTTTTCTTCCGGCCTCTGATAGGGACCGGGTTAATGGCCAAACCAAGAAAACCGCTATGCCTGCGCATTGATGTCCTCCGGTGAAAATGCCGCCGGGTTTTTCAATATCCCCTCGCGGCCCAGATAGGTGTCGTCCAGCGTGACGCGACGAAACGGCGGCGCGGTTTCGACGAAGGTATCCATACCCAGCAACGGCGCGATACCCAATACAAAGGGATGTTCGGTTTCGATGATTCGATATTGCAAATGCGCCGGTAGCTGTTCCGTCAAAATGTCTTCGACAGCGGTCCGCAAACTCACCGCCCGCCCGTGCAGCAAGATGCTGACTTGATGGGCGTAATCTTCAAAAAACGCTTTGACTTGCGCCGCTTCGTCGGCAGTCGCCAATTCCGGCGCAAATAGCGCCAGAAACTGCCGGGCATCGCTTTCCGAGAGTATCAAGCTGTCACCGACTATGCTGTTGCCGCTCATGCCGGTACCCAAGGTCAAGGGATGATCGCCGTCGTCCATATCTATGCCCAGGATCGTCGCCATGGTGCGCCGCAAGCGGAAATTCTCTAAAACCACGATTTCGCCGCGCTGCACGCCACCGTCGCTGACAATGTCCAAAGCCAGATTCAACGCCGCCAGCGTGCCCTTGTATTGTTGAATCAAGGTCAAGTCCCGCAGCCAGCGCCGCTGCCGGCCTTCCGGCCAGTGGCTTGGCAGGCGGCCGCCAACCGCCTCGGCCAGCCAGGGCAGATTAGCGGCGGGCGTCGCCTCGGGAGCAAGCAATTGCTCGCTGGCGGCAATCCGGCCTTCAACTGGCGTCAAAACGCCTTCGAAGGCCGCCAGCAGACGCTCGCGAACGTCGGCGCCATTGCCCGGACCGGCGGCTTGCGCGGAGTCGTAACTGAGTTCCTGCCGGTAAAATTCCGGAAAATAGGCTTCTTGGTAGGAAAAGCGCGGGTAATACACCCTGATGGCATGCAAAGCCGGGCTTTGCCGGCCGTCGCCGCGCAAAGTCAGTTGGACCTGTAAATAGCGCCCGCGCAACTGCCGCACCCGACCGGACGGCTGTTGCAACAGAATCTCGAATAAGCCGCTAGTACCTGTTTGCTGGCCCGCCAAGCTTGCCGCGAACGGCAATTCGGACGGCAACGGGTTCCACAACGGCGCGGGCTGGTCGATAGGTTTGGGCCGAACCGCCTGCCTGCTGGCAAACACCCGCACCGCAATCTGTATGTCGCAGCCGGGCGGGATGCAGGCGTCCAGATACAGCCTGTGCCATTGGGTATCGACTTGGCCTGAATCCAGTTCGTGCAGCAAGGCCGTGCCTTCCAGATAAAACTGTGGGCGGCGCAAGGCGTGCAATTCTCTGGGGCGCGGCACAATCTCAGGAAAATCCGGATCGGCGTCGGCTTGATAGCGCAACTGGCCGTCGGCACTGCTGACAAAACGCGGCACGGCTTGCGACAGCAGCGGATAGCGTTCGTGCAGTAAGTTGGCCTGCCCGATATTGCTTTCGCTATCCCAATGCAGCGTCAATACCGGACAATCGCGTTGCGTGAAATTTGCGTCGTCAGCCGCGCGCGGCACCAAAGCCGCCAGCCGGCCGCTGTCCGGCAAAGCAGAATCGGCAGCCAGAGCCAGATCGATAGCGAACGGCAATTCTGGCGGACAGGCGTAGGATTTGAATGGCGCATCAGGTAACGTCGACAAAGGCCGGGTCAATATGACCTGCCCACCGGCACCGTCGTGGCACAAGATATAAAGCTGCTGTAAATCGCAACACAACGCCAGCGCCTGCAGACCGTCCGGCAAGGCTTGCTGCCAGATTCGGTTTAAGGGATGCGGATTGGCCTGCTCGGGTTCGAAGCGCACCGGTTGCGGCGTGTACGGCAGGGGCAACGGTTCGCCGGTGCACAACATCAGGCCGGTCGCGGAGATTAGCCAGATTCGCTGCTCCGCGTCGACACACGCCCTTAGCGGCATTTGCGACGTTGCATTCTCGCCTTCCGCATTGCCCCATGCAAAGAAGGTTTGCCAACGCCGGGCCAGATGAAACAGCAGCAAACCGTGCTGATTAACGCCATCGCTGAACGGCAAGGCCAATCTGCCGTCGCCGGCCGGTTGCCCGAAGCCCGGCATGCCGCTGGTCGCGACCGCCGCGAAAGCCATATCGGTAAAGCGGCCCTGCGGCGCGACGACCTCCTGCAACTCGCTGTCCTGCAAAGTCAGATAACCGCGACCGCTATTGAATTCGACGCGAGTAACGTCAGCACTCAAGCGACCGATCTGATTAAAACTGTCCAAGGCCAGCGGCGAGCTGTTCTGCCAAACCGGCAAGGCCGTAGCAGAATCGGAGGCAGGCAAGCGCAAGACCTGGTTTTGCGCCAGGGTCAGCGCCTGCAAACCGGTATTCCAGCTCAAATGGCTGGAGCCCTGCTCGAAATCGGCCTGGCCTCTCAGTAAAAAATACGGGGTGTTGTTGACGTCCATTGCTCGCCCTCAACAAATATCCGGAATCACCGGCACCGCGACGCCCAGACTGTCGTCCGGGGTTTGGCCTTCCAGCAAACCAATGCCGTCCGGCAAGGCCGGCGTGCCGGAACCGCTGTCGGCGCGCACGCCCAGCAGCTCGGGCAACTGGTATTTAGTCAGGCTGACCGTCTCGTCGGCCGGCAAGCGCCGCCAACCCTTGCTGCCGCGTTGAAACAGGCTCAAGGCATTAACGGCCTGCACCCCGGCCACCCTTGCCGCCTGAGTCAATAATTCGTTGGCGCGCACCTCAGCCCCCAAAGGCCAACCCGCACCGCGCGCGCCGCCGGGCGCCAGGGGCCATAGATATTCCAGCAGAGTCTGCTGCACATCCCGCAGGGTTTGTTGTTCGGTTTCGATGTCGCGCACCTGTACTTTCACGCTGACGGCAATCGGCACGAACTCCGGACTTAACACATACAGCTCGGTGCCGACCATGGTCCGCTGCAATAGATAGGCAAACACATCTTTCAACAAGCCCTGGTTAGGCTTGGGCGTGTGGCCCAAAGCCGGCTCGGCCGGCGGCAACACGAATACGCTGACCACACCCGGCACGCCGTCGCGCGCCGCGCGGATGCTGGCGCCAGGCAGAAAACCGACCAATACTTCGGCGCGGGCCACCGGATTAAGCGGATTGGCTTCGGTGATGATTTTGAAATCCTGCTGGGTCACCGCCCGGTTGCGATGGGTCAAAAATTGCGGGATGCGTTTTTCGGCCTGCTCGACGGTCTCCGCATCCAAGCCGCCTTGCAAGGGCCATTCATGGCGAATTTTATAGCGCGAGCTGCCGTTCACCACTTCCTTGATGGTACCGGCGGGCAGATTGCCGGCGTTGCCGCCGCCAAACAGATAAGCGGCGATACGAATCCGGCTACCCGACGGCGGCCGTCGCCCGGCCGTGCCGTCGCCAAAGTAGACATAGCCTGACTGCGGATTGAGCCGATAAACCCTGGCATCGGCGGCTTGACCAGCGAGAAAAGCCACCTGCTGCCAACGCACCCAGGCGCCGTTTTCCTCGACATCCAATTGTAAGGTTGCCGCCTCGATATTCTGATCCGGCAATACCACCACCTGATCCGGCTGACCGGTGCCCATGCCCACCAGCAAATCCTGCTGCAAACCTTGCGCAAGCACATCGACGGCGTTCAGCCCCAGGTAGCCCAGTTGCAACTTGGGATGCTCCGGGCAGCGCAAGCGCAACCAAAACGTCACCCGGCCGGCTTCGACCTGATCGGCCAGTTCCGGCGGCCTATCGCCGACGCCGCTGAACATCGGATCGGTGGGAACGAAGGCCTGAAACAGCGCCGGATTTTTGGGTAAGCGCAAGCGCACCACGCCGGTTTGCCGGCCGCCTTTCGAGCTGTCGGCCAGCACATCCAAGGGTAGATAAATCGTTTCGCCGGCCTCGCCGGTGGAAATCAGCTCCCAGATCAGCTTGCGCGGATTCAATTCGTTAATCGCTTCGCCGTCCAAATCGTCGGCCGGCGCGATGCCGATATTAAAAGCCACGCCGGCCAGATGGCTGCGCAGCAAAGCAATCTGGCCTTCCAGTTGCCGGGGTGCGATGCAAGCCAGGTAAAAGCTGCGATCCAGGCTACCGGTCAGATCCAGCACTTCCTTAACCGGCTCGAAACGGCGCGGTTGAAACGGCTCGGGGCGTTGGCCGTTGCGCAAACCGTACTGTTCCTGCAGATCCTGCAAGGTCAAACCCAGCGCGGCCAGATCGGCAGCCTCCAGTTTCTGTTTGATCAACACCTGCAAGCTCAGGCAGGTGGGCTGCAATTCGCCAACCGCCGTCAAAACCTGTTTGCCGGCCCTGAGCTGGCTGCCGTCCGCCAACAATGCCGCCGGCAACACGCTGGTCGGTCCGGCGTCTACGCAGACTATGCCTTTGGCCGGCCGGGCGGCACGCACCGGAATTTGCAGCAAATTCAAAAACACCCGGCGCTGGCGCTCCGGAATTAAATTGGCGCGATACAAAATGGTTTCGGTCAGCCAGGCAAACAAATCGACAAAGCTGTTCAGCGGGTCGCCGGGGGCAATCTGCGTCAGTTCCGGCAAATGGCTCGCCAGCCGGGCCTTGGCCTCGGCAACCAAGTCGTCGAAGCGTCTGTCGTCTAAATTCGGTACCGGTAATGGCATAGCGGCCTCTCTTGCAGCCTCAAGCCGGCAGGCTCAGGTTTAGCGTGAATCCCAGTTCCGCCGGACGCTGACTGTTACGCAGCCGGTAGCGGATATTGATATGCACATCGGCGACGCTGGCCGGACTGGCCTGCACTTGCACTTCGTCGATTTCCACTCTAGGCTCCCAGGTCTCCAGCGATTTACGCACCACGCCGGCGATTAAATGCCGGGTGGTTTCGTTATTGGGTTGATGCACGAAGTTTAATAAACCCGCGCCGAAGCTCGGCCGCTGCAAACGCTCGCCGGGCCGGGTCAGCAGGATATTCAGCATCACCTCGCGGATGCTCTGATCGTCGCGCGTCCAGCTCAGCCGCCCGTCGGCGTCGATATTGCCCAGGGGCCAACTCAAAATCTCGGGTACCGGCGTGCGCATCCTCAACCTCCCTTGATCTTTGGAAACGGCAGACAAATACGTACCCACGGCAACCAGAAAAATACGATATTGAGCAACGAGATCATGATCATCAGCAAAATCATCGCCACCAGCGTAATCACCGGCAGGCTGAACGAACAAATCCATTGAATGCCAAAATCCGGGCCGGCAGTGTCTTTTACCGTGTCCTCGCTTGCACCTTTGTTCAACTTCAATTTATTCATCAAATCGAAGGTATCGGCCGGCGTGATCATTGCCGCACCTTTGGCGAGCCCGCGGCGCAAATCGGCCAACGACGGCATCTGGATCAAGGCCGGTCGGCTGGCATCCGCATCGAAGGGCGCGGCGACCCGAAACTGAATGCTGCGGGTATCGGCATTGGCCCATTGGATCTGTTCCTGACCCTGCTGGTTTTTGGCGCGCACGAAGGCCACCACCTGATAGACATCGCCGGCATTTTGCGCGAATTTGGGCAGCGGAATTTCCTTGACCTTGCTCAGGGCCTGATCGCTGAGGCGTTGGCCCAATAAAACCCGGATTTCCTGGGCGTCGGCAGCCAGCAGCAACAGCGTCAGATTGAGATTGCCGACGCCGTTGGCATTGGGCAAGGCCGGTAACGCCGCAAGCTTGTCCAAGCCGCCGACCGCGTCTATCGCCTGTTCTTGCTGAATCAGCCAACGCACCAGCGGGTTATCGCCGCCCAACGCAAAACAGGCTTGCAGATAGCTATAAAAGCTTTGTTGCCGATAAGGCGCGAACAAGCCCTGGCTGGTTTCGGTGTAGGCTTGGCCTTGCAAACCGGCCGGCAGTTTGGCTTCGTCGTAGAGCCACAGTTGCTGCGATTTATTTTCCAGCGCGGCATTCTCGGCAATGCCGGCTTCGCCCAGGTGGTAACGGTTGACCAGCATTCTCAGCAACTCGAAAAAGCCTTTGCTGGGCAGGCCTTGCGCCAACGGTTTGCTGTGTTCCGCCAGCCAGGTTTGATTCAGCGGTTGCCGATAACCGAACGGCCAAGGCAACATCGCCGCCGCGACACTGGCGGTTTGCGCTTGATCGGCGCTATCAAAGGCTTGGCTGACGTCGCGCAGATAATAAAAGCCGCCCAACGGCAAATAACCGAATAGGAGCGTATGGGTTTTACGGTTAGCGTCGCTGGTTTTTAACACATGCAGGGGATGCACTTCCTCGCCGCTGTAGGCCGCCTGATCGTCACGTTTATGCAGCACGCCGTTGGCGCACAGCCGGCGATGCAGATCGGGGTCGCGCAGTTCGCTGGGCGCATCCTGCCAGCCCAAGGCCTCGCCGTCTTCCAGCATCCAGGCCTGTTCGCGGCCGCCGCTCAGCCGGCGGATCACGAAGCCGGCCGAGCTGATTTTTTGCGGATCTAGCGCCGGTTCGCCGAAGCGATCGCAAACCACTTCGCAACTGACGATATGAAAGGCCCGATGCAGCGGCAGGCGCAGCACCGGCTGCTGGCCGTGGCGGCTATGGCGCTCCTCCTGCTGCCATTCGCTGAACTGCGGCAAATCAAACTGGCGACGCTGCATGTCCTGCTTGAAGCGGTTGATAAACTCCGCATCCAGGTAACGATGCAAGCCGCATTGCCCGCCCTCCTGATAAAACGGTGGTTTCAATTTAATCGGATGCAGGGCTTGTTCGGTTTTCATGATCCCTTACCAAATATTGCCGGCGCCCGGCGTGTAAGAACTGCCGACCACCGAAGTGGCGATCACCGTATCGGCTTGCACCACGCCGCTGAACTTGGACATGCCGGCATTCACCGTCACCATGCTGGCGTTGATGGTCACCGTGCTGGCATCGACCGTAACACTGCCGCTGCTGCGCACCGCAATGCCGGTGCTGTTAAGGGTGACGCTTTGGTCGGAGCGCTCGATAACGATTTCCCCGCCGCCTGCCTCGTCTATTGAAATTTTGTAACCCGAACGGGTACGCAACTCCACCTTCGGGCCGTTGCCATCATCGAAATCCAAAACAGTTTCCTGCGGGGTGCGGATCACATAATGATCTTCCTGCGGATCGGCCTCCGCCGGCACGCTTCCGCTACCTGCCCAGACGCTGCCCAACACCAGCGGCATTTCCGGCGTGATAAAGGCCAACACGACGATTTCTTCCAATCGGGGCACGAAACTGGCGCCATAACCCTGGCCGGCGGACGGCGCGACGACGCCGGCCCACAGCTCCATTTGCGTCGCCAGCAAACGCACCTTGATCCGGCCACGGCTGTCCGGGTCAGCGTTGTCGGTGACTTGCCCGAGTTGCAAGCTGTGCAAATTGCCCAAGGCGTGACTGTTCATGACTGCCACCCGCCTTTGTTGACTTTGAGATGGGTTTCAAAACCGCTGTTGTTATCGAAGCGATGCACGCAATGCACAATCTGGTAGCGGCCTTTCAGGCGCGGCGATACGCCGTCCAACTCGATCTCGCGACCAGGTTTTAGGCTCGCTTCGCCTTGGCAGACGATCTCGCCTTGAATAAAGCGTTTGGCCTGGCGTTTGAACGCGGCCTTGGCGTAGGCTTCGGCTTCGCTGCTAGTACCGGGAAACGGCTGCGGGACGATTTCCGGGCCGGGCCAGCTTAGGTTGCCTAAAGTGGCGGCGGCACCGGTGCCTGTGGGTGCCGGCGTGATCGTGTCGGCCGTAAAATCCACCGCTTCGGCGCTAGCCAGGTTATAGCCGTTGGCCTGGCTGCTGAGCGGTTGATGGTTTAAATCGGCGATCAAGCGCACTTTCAAGGCGCTGTCCTGGGCGCTCAGCTCGGCAGGATTGGGATCGGCTTCTTCGGCCTTGGCCCGCAACGTATTGCCATCCAAGCGCACGGCTATATCGAAGCGATTGCCGATGCGCAGCAGAAAAGCCAGATCGCTTTCGTTGAGTTGATGCCAGGTGGTCGTGATACTGGACAGTGCAGCATCAGCTTGCAGGCCGGCCTCGCCGGCGATGGCTTGCACCAAATCGTCCGGGCTTTGATCCTCGAAACTGCGGTTATGCCGGCTGCGCGCCAATCTGTGCAATTTGTCTTGCAACAGCAGCGCGATGTTGGGAGCGCCTTCGCCGTAGCTTTCCTCGATGGCGGTAATCTCGCCGCTGAACAGATTTTGCGGGGTGTCGCTGCCCATTTCGATCTCGACGCCGGCGCCCAATGCAATGTCGTTCAAGGTAAAGTCAGGATCCTGCCCACCTTCCGGCCTGCCCCAATTAGACAGCTGCAATTCGGCATGCGCGCAGCCGTGCAAGGGCAGATTGACCTGCATCGCCAGCAAGGCCTGTTGCAGGTCTTCGCGTTGTTCGCCGTCGATTTTGATCGTTGGGCGGGAGCTGGTGAAGGCGGATTCGGGCATAGTGTTGTTTTTATTTGTTGTTGTTTGTTTATTGTTGAGTCGCTAACGCGACGGTTTTTCTAATGTCGGTTCGCGGACCGACAGCCGAGTGACTTTCGCTACGAAAACCATCCGTGGTTTTCGCCTCGCGGGCCAGCCTATCGGCTGTTCAAATTCACTCCCGGTGAATTTGTGTTTGGCCAAAGAAAAGTCACCAAAAGAAAGGCCACCCGAATGCCGCTTTTATCCTGCGCTCCGAAAACCCTTGTACAAATCCCCTCTCCCTCCGGGAGAGGGCTAGGGTGAGGGGATTAAAATCTGTGTTCTCAACTTTCTCCTCTCAATCAATCCTCAACCGCTCCTGCCGCTGCCTGATCAATTCCAGCATTTGCGTCAACTCGATTTCCGCTGGCGCCAACGGCGTCTGCTGAGCAGTCGGTTGCTGTTCGGCGACTTCGGTTACACCGTCTTGCACGTCCAAAATCACTTCGTCTATCAATACCGGCATCTCTAATTCCTGCTCAATCGAAACCAACACCGCTGTCGGCGGCGGCTTTTAATAAATTGCTTACCGATACGCCCCTACTTTTGCGACTCGCAGTTGCCGATCCTACTTGGTTAGCGGCGGCTGTTGATAGTGGCTTTTCACCAGTGACGACAGAGGCCGATGGTCCGGTTTGACCGCCAGCACCACTGTTCTGGGCTGCTGGTCTTAACGACACACTTCCCGTTTGAATGTGGGCGGCATTCAGACTGCCCTTTTTTCCAGCCGGGTTGAATGCACCTTCGATGCCGGTACCCAGGCTGGCGGAATTACCGAATTTAAACGCTGGACTGGCCGGCGGCAACGCTTGTTGCGTGGCTTTTGCCCCACCTACACTATTGGTCGAACCACTGACAGAACCAGCACCGACACCGACCGAGGCAGACAAGCTTGCCGAAACATTGGCGCTGATACCGCCACTGATATTGACGCCGGCACTTAAACCAAATCCCACCCCACCGCTGATGCCCACCGAAGCACTCAGGCTCAGGCTAGGTACGGCGACCACCGAAATCGACGGCATTCGGGGCGACTCTATGCCGTTAAACAATGAGGTATCCCGCCAATTGCCGGCACCTTCGCCGCTGCCGCCGGGCACCGGCGCGCCATTCTGCCCGGAACCGCCTTGCGGGCCGGCACCGGTCGAACTCAGGCTGGGTGTATTGCGGGCGGCTTGTTCGACGGCCCGGTTACGGAACTGGTACCGGTCCTCGCTGAGCTTTAAGGACACGGTGGCGCGCAGCGGCCGGCCTTCCGGCGAGAAGAAGTCCAGGGTTTCGTCGAAGCTTTGCACCAAACCCAGAAACTCGAACGCACCCCATTGAAACAGGCAGCGCTTGGGCGCCTTCATTTTTTTGCCGTCTTCTATCGGTTTGATAAAGGTATCGGCGATTTTTTTGGTCTCCAGCCGCACGTCCGAACCCTGCTCGATGGCTTTCTTGGGGCTGCCGTTGCTACCGGCACTGCTGGCGGTCTGCCCGCCGCCCTGGCCGCCGCCGGGCGCTTCGATATACGTGGTGTCGAACACCAGCTCTATGGTCAGATTGGACGAGCTTTTATCGACGAACTGCGCCGAGCGGCTGTTGCCGTTACGGGCGTTTTCTTTCAGGGTGTTCGACAGGCTGACCTTCAGGCTGGACGGGTTGAATTGCACGTCTATCGCATTCTCCAAGTCCGGGCTGTCGTTGTCGCCGCTGACCGGAATCAATTTGCCGCGTTCGATGGCTATCATGTCGTCCCCCTGCCTTGCGTGCCGGCCGGCGCCGGCCGCTGTAATTCCAGGCCTTGATGCACCAGATGCAGTTCTTCGATGGCCACCTGGCTGGCGGTGGCAGACAGGTCCGGGCCTTTGAATTTGGTCGGCAACACCCCGCTGAGTTTCCAGACAAGTACTGCGTTATCGGTGACGTTGCCGCCGCTGACGCTGGGATTGCCGAATACGATAATCTCGCCGCTGAGCCGGTAGCCGTAGTTCGCCTGACTGGTGGTGATGTCGAACCAGGACCATAAATCGTTGATGTCGGTGACGCCGCGTTTCAAAATAATCGGCGCGAACTTGGTCGGCCCGGAGCGGTGATGTTCGCCCCAATTGTGCCCGCCCTCGTTGATAACCTTGGGTTCCATCGTCGCTTCGAAGCCGGTCACTTCGCTGAAGTAACCGCTGCATAACAAGCTGCTCTGGTCGCTGTTGTACAGATTAACCTTAAAGCGAAAGGCGACGAATTCGCTGACTTCAGCCATCGACCACCTCCGAGCGCCATTCGCCGTTCAGATTGGCAAAGGTGAGAAACAGTCTATCGATCGGAAACGCCGGCGCCAGCATGATCTCGTAGAGCATCGCCCCTTCCTGCGGGGTCGATTCACGAATAGAGAAGGCTTGCTCGGCGGACGCGCCGCGCAAGGCGCCCTGGCTGTACAAGCGCCGGAAAAACTGCTCCAGTAACAAGCGCGGGCGAGGATCGCGGTAATCCAGGTTGAAGATCAATTGCTCGCCCAAGGCCTGCAATTGCCGACGCAAAAAACCCAGGAAGCGCATCACTTCCGCCGAGCAAAAACCATCGTAACGCTGGCGGTCGACCGGATAATCCGCGACCGGCAAGGCTGGCACCACCAAGCGTTCGTCGTCGAGACTGAGTTGCGCGCCACCGCTAAACGAGTTGCGGTAATTGAGAACGCTGATACCCGGTTTATCGCGCAACCCCAGGGTTTGAGCAATGGACAAGCGCGGATACGGCAAGGCGTCAGTATTTAAGGGCTTGGCCGCCATCGAGCGCCAAGGACCGTCGCGGCGCGCGACCGCCGCCTGCTGACCGGCGATCAAGCCAACAGGGGTATGCAAAGCAAAACGCGGTCCGCGTAAATAGGGAAACAAAAACTGCACATGCCTTAGCGCTTGTGCTCTATCCGGAAGCTGTTGATACCCCGAAAGTGCACTCAAAGCCGTCGGGTCAAGTACCGGACTATCCAACTCGCCGGAATACGCCAGCGGCAAGGTAAACAGACATTGCAGATCCGGCCTATGGCTGCTGACGTATTGCAGCATGCCGCGTAGCACCTGCGGCAATTGCCAAGGCGGCGGCATATCGCTTAACTCGCTGCTATACCGACGTTCGCGGTGGTCGTCCTCGGTATTTTGCGTGCAAGGCAGAAACTGCGGTTCAAAATTTTCCAGGCGTACCCTGGGAATATCCGGCAAGCGCGGCGGTATTTGCAGACGCTCCAAATCGGGAAAACCGACTACGCCCAAAGCCGGGATCACCAGCACGCAGGCCAAGCCCTGGAGCGTCGTAATATCGTGCAATTGCGTGGCATCAGCCGGCAGAAAACCGGCTTGCCCCGCACTTTCCGGGATCCGCACCACCCACAGCTTTTCGCCGCCGTTGGCGAAAAAATCGTCAACCGCCAAGCCTAACCAGGCTTTATTGCCGGCCAATAGGCTGACGTATTCGGTAGTGGCGGTGAGCGCATCCGGGAAAATGTCATGAAACTCGGCGCTGGATTGCAGGGGTATCGGCAGATTGTAAAGTTCGCTGGCAGCGCCAGACGAAAAGGCATCGACCGCCTGGCCGTAGCCAACAGCGCGCATGTCCGCCAGCGCCGCCGGCAATTGCAACAGGCGCTCAAGCCTGACCCTACCCGGACAATGACCGAGCATGGCCACTTCCAAGGCTGCGTGCCGGCGTTCAACCGGCCGTGGCGTCAAGGCGATGCGCGCTCCCGCTAACAATTCCATCCTCTGTCGCTCCGGCTAGCTTTGGATGATGGTTTCGACCGAGAGCACCAACTCTTCCATCGCCACATCGCTGCCGCCCTTGGCCGTTAATGTCGGCCCGGTCCATTTGATCGGCATGGCCCTGACCAGTTTCCAGGTGACTACAGCGCTGGCGCTGGTTGGATCTTCGTTTTTAAGCTTGATCACCACGTCGCGCTTGGCAGTTACATCGCCGCCGCGAATTTGCTCCAGCCAGTTATAAATGTTCTCCGCGCCGATCACGCCGCGCTTCAGCGTCACGTCGCCGGCCTTGTTGATGGCCGGAATCTTGCGCACGTAATTAACAGCTTCGTTGCCGTTACGGTATTCCGCAACCGTCACTTCGGCGTTCAGCCCGGATACTTCTGAAAAGCCGCCCTGCACTTCGCCTTCGCTGCCGTCGCCCAGGTTGACCAGATAATTGAACACCCCATAGGGCGTTTCGCGATATGTAGCCATGGTTTATCTCCAGTCCAGGGTTCAGGCGTCGGCGGTTTTTTGGCCGATGCGGAAAATCACAAATTCGGCCGGTTTCAAGGCCGCCACGCCGATTTCGCAGACCAAACGGCCGTTGTCCAGATCGTTTTGGGTCATTGTGCTGCGGTCGCAACGCACGAAATAAGCGGTTTTAGCACTACCCAACAGCCGCCCGTTTACCCATTCGTTGTATAAAAAGCTTTCCACGGTCTGGCGAATGTTGTCCCACAAGCGCTCGCCGTTGGGCTCAAACACCGCCCATTGCGTGGATTTGTCGATGGAGCGTTCCAGGTACAAAAAGTACCGGCGGACGTTGACGTATTTCCATTCCGGATCGCTGGACAAGGTGCGGCCGCCCCAGACCCGATGCCCGCGTCCCGGAAATGAACGCAAACAGTTGATACCGTTGGGATTCAGCAATTCTTGCTGAAAACGATTGATTTCCTGGGCAAAACGCAAGGCGCCGATGACCGGTTCGTTGGCCGGCGGTTTATGCACGCCGCGCTGCACATCGGTGTTGGCATAGACGCCGGCGACGAAGCCGGATGGCGGCACGTTGATAGTACTGAGCAGACCGCGCGGATCGGCGATTACCACCCAGGGGTAATAAAGCGCCAGCCGCGAATCGTCGAAGTTGGAACGAAACTCGCGTATTTCCGAGAGCGCCATACCGTCACGGCTATCGACGATGCCGACACGATAGCGCATTTTCAGACAGTGTTTTTGCACTTCGGCGACGATGGCTTGATGGTTGACGGCATCGGCTGCGGCGGCCGGGGTCATTACGATGGACACATCCTCGATATTTTCCAAGGCCACGAAACCGCTGCTGCCGTTGACCTCGTCTTCCACGCCGCCGTAATGCAAAGCCACCGGTACATTGCCATCACTACCGCCGGACAGGTTAATCAAATAGCGCGGGCCTTGGACCGACATCGGACCGGGATTTAAACCATCCGCTTCAAACAGACTGTACAAGGCTGCCACCACGTCGGCCCCGCTAATGCCGGCACTGAGGGTACAACTGACCGGGCTGGTCAATTGGTCGTAACGTTTGTCGGGAGCGATAGGCAGCATTGCGCTGAGACTGTTTTTTGCGTCGGGGGCGCTGGAAATATCGCCGTAACTATAAATCACCGGACCGTCACGACCGCCGGCATGCACGGAAATATCGAAATTGCGCTGCACCACCACCGCCCGCACCGTATTCGGTGCAGCGGCCAAAGCCGCTAAAGGCAGGGTGATGTCGGCATTGACGCCCACATTCAAACCGCCGCCGTCCACCACAAACTCGCTGCCGGCCGCATTCAGCGTGCCGCGCAACGCGGTTAGAGTGCCCCAATGCGCCGCGCCGGTATACACCGACAAATTGGTTTCCGCGCTAAGGGTTAATACCGCCGATGTGCCGTTAGCCAAGGAGCCGCTGCTGGGGTTTTTCGCAAACACCCGGGTATAGCTCACAGAAACGCCGGGACCGTTCACCAAGCCGGCAGACATCAATACGCCCTGACTGCCGTCGGCCTGACCGTTCGGACGCAAGGCGGTGCCGCCCGCCGCCACATCGTCGGCGGTATCCAGTTCGCAGCGGTTGTCGACGATGACAAAATGATCGCCTTCGCGTCGCACCAATGCGCGAACATTCAAGGGGAAGCGTTCGTCGGGAAATTGCGCGGCTATGCCGGCCGAGCGCACCGCATTGGTCAAGCCGGTGGCATTCAGAAACACCTCTTCGCCTTCGGCGGGTGCGGAAGTAGCCTCGGTTTTTAGCAGGTTTTCGCTATCGCGCCACAGCACTTCCAGCGTGAAATCGCCCATCGTTCCCGGAAAGCGGCTGTTGAAGCTCAGCACGTTTGGCACAGAACGCGCGGACAAACCTGGCGCGTTTTGCGGAAAATTGCCGACCCGCGACACATAGAGCTGTTTGCCGCCGCCGTCGAAAAAGGCTTTCGCGGCAATAGCGGTATGGTTAAGAACCGCTGCGCCAGCCAGAGTGAGATCTTGGATATCGCCGTAGATGCGGGTGAATTCGCCGAAGCTAGTCACGACTTCGGGGTTACCCCGCAACGGCCCGAAACGCGTGGGGCCGACCACAGCCGCAACGCTGGTCCCCACCCCTTCGATCGATTTGGCGCGAAAGCTAACTTCTTCTACAAACACACCCGGTGCAAGATATTCAGGCATGCTCCCCTCCTTAATTTTTATGTGGACCAGCGTTTAAAGAACGAACTCAACTCATGTTTGACTCAATTGGGTTGAACGGCGAGATGATCCCGATTAAAGGACCGGATTAAACCAATTTCGCCGGGCACCACGGACAAGGCAAGCTCGGCGGCAAAGCTGTTGTCGGTATTCAACGCCCCCAGCGTCATCGGCACCAAATCGTCCGGATCGATAACGTCGGAGGCATTGGCGGCGGCAAGAGCGCGGACACTGAGCGTGGCGGCATACTCGGCCACCCCTTCCGGCAAGGGCGGCAATCGGTGCATCGCGATGATGAAATCGCCGTTGGCGTCGGCTTGGGCGCGGCAGATCAAATTACCGCCGACACCCAGATTGACAGTCAGCGTCAGCAACGCCCACACGGCCGGCGCATTACTATCGGCAAATCGTAGTGTGCCGCGCAAACCGCCGCCGCGACCGAGTTTAGTACCGAATGGCGTCGGGTAAACTACTACGCTGTGCCCGGCGGCATTGCCGGCTTGAATCTCGAAGCGGCGCGGGACATAGCGGCGTTGACTGTCGGCCACCGAGCCGGCAATGACGTAAGCTGCTTCCGCCGGGCGCAGCTTGTCCGCCTCACTGGGCGGGCCTTGCACCGTTTTGCCGGCCGAGCGCCGCCACAAGGCTGTTTTGCCTGCGGTATGTAGAAATTGCAGATTGGCGGGACGGGTATCGAGTTGCAAAACAACGGCTTCGCTCAGCCGCCGCATATCGGCTTCCTGTGCGGCGCTGCTGCCGTCCAGCCAATAGATCACGTCGCTGGCGTAGAGGATATTGGTTTCCAGAACATTGACGGCTTTCATATCGTACCTCCCGGAAATATCCGCGTCGAAACCGGCGGTCCTTCCGTGCGCGGCCGCTGTAAGCGCAAGCGCACGGTGCGGGCCACGTAGGGTACGGTACTGGTATAAGGCGATTTGAAGACATCCCAGATACGCATCAAGTCTTCGGTAGTCATCTCGTCCGGGGCAATATTCAGCACTTCGGCCTGGCCCCATTCGTCGTCGATGTCTTGAATATGCGAAATGTCGAGCTGACATTGGTTGGCGAGTTCGACCATGGCCCAACTCAGCAGATCGGCTTCGATGGTGGCGCTGGCGGCGTTGGCGATTAACAGAAAATGCAGATTGACCGGTAGTTCGGCTTGCGGCGCGCTTTGGTCGCTGCCGCGCTGCGCGAAGGAACGCTGCCGACCGTGCGGGTCAATGGTAATTCGGTGCAGGTAAATGCCCAGCAGATTGCCGGTGAGGATATTGGCGATGTCGGCGCTACCCAGCAGCTTTGCTTGGGCATTGGTGGGCTCGCTGCTCAGCTCGGCAGGTAATCTGCTGGTCAAGAACGATTCCAACGCCAAAAGCGCGCCGGTTACTCCCCGGTACGAAGCCATCTCTCCTCCCCACTTAAGCGGTAGCATAGCCTAGTACATAGGTCTACTGTACGCAAGTCGATTTTGTGAAGCGATCCGCCAATAAAAATCGAAAAAAGCGATGTACAGCAAACTAACCGGCTAAATTCCGTGCCTCAATCAAATAATGACTTTAATTTTTAGCAGAGTTTTTGAAAATTGCCGGGGTGGAATTGATTAAAATCGAATTAAAAATTGAAAAGACGGTCTGCCGACGCGAAAACCGGGGTCGAAAACACACAGCAAAAGCAATAGGACTAAAACAACTATGCCGAATACGGCAAACTGGGTGAAGATAATCCCCACTACTAACGATTAGCCACAGACCATGATCTCAGCGAGCCTGCAACTTTTACTGGCCATTCTTTACGCCAATCTCGGCGAATGGCTGATGCACAAATTCATCTTGCATCGCTTGGGTAAACAGCCGGGTAGCATCTGGGCCTACCATTGGTACGAACACCATGCGATATGCGCCAAACATCATATGCTTGATCCCGGCTATCGCCGGTTGGACTTATCGACCTGGAATGCGCAAACCAAGGAACTGGCGGTATTGGCCGCGATCGTCATGGTGCATCTGCCCATACTTGGGTACTGGCCTACTTTTGTGATGGGTTTGTACGGCTCCTTGACGCTTTATTACATTCTGCATCGCAAGGCTCATCTCGATCCTGACTGGGCCAAACGGCATTTACCCTGGCATTACCAACATCATACCCAGCCAGACTCCGGCAACTGGTGCGTCACTTGGCCGGGATTTGATTATCTGTTGGGCACCCGAAACCAATGATCCGCGTAAATCCAAATTAAACAAACTGCTCCCGGGAAAATCAAAATCAGGGCGCTTGCCGCCTCGTTTTCTTTGCATAAACCGCCAACAAAACAAGGCCGCGGAATCTCACTCCATTACCCGCCAATTTCATGGCCCGCTTGATTGCAAGCCTCAGTCATGAAACGATTGCCTCGATGCCCGGCCACCGCCGCCAACTTTGACTCTGTATAAACTTCAGCCATGAATCCACTGCCCACGGCAACGATGACCGCCAATAGTACCGCTCCCATTATCTCCGCGCGCGGGGTTAACAAAACCTATGCCGGCGGCTTTCAAGCATTGAAGAACATCGACTTGGACATCAAGCGCGGCGAGATCTTCGCCTTGCTGGGACCTAACGGCGCCGGTAAGACTACGCTGATCAGCATCATCTGCGGCATCGTCAACGCCAGCGCCGGCAGCATCGTCGCCGACGGCCACGACATCGCCCGCAACTACCGCGCGGCGCGGGCCGCCATCGGCTTGGTGCCGCAAGAACTGCACACGGATGCATTCGAGTCGGTCTGGGCTACCGTCACTTTCAGCCGGGGATTGTTCGGCAAGCCACCCAACCCCGCTTATCTGGAAAAAATCCTGCGCGATCTGTCGCTGTGGGACAAACGCGGCGAAAAAATCCTGGCCTTATCCGGCGGCATGAAACGCCGGGTGTTGATCGCCAAGGCGCTGTCGCACGAACCATCGATATTATTCCTCGACGAGCCGAGTGCCGGCGTGGACGTGGAACTGCGCCACGACATGTGGCGGATGGTGCGCGCACTGCGCGCGCAAGGCACTACCATCATTCTGACCACGCATTACATCGAGGAAGCCGAAGACATGGCGGACCGCATTGGCGTCATCAACAAAGGCGAGTTGATCGTGGTAGAAGACAAAGAGGTACTGATGCGTAAACTGGGCAAGAAGCAACTGGCGCTGACACTACGCCAACCGATAGCCCACATCCCGGACACGTTAAAGACTTGGTCCTTGGCGCTCGCCGACGCTGGCCAGACGCTGGTGTACAGCTTCGATACCCGGACGGAAGAAACCGGCATCGCCGAGCTGTTACGCGCGCTAGGCGAACAGGGCATCGAATTCAAGGATTTACGCTCCAGCGAGAGTTCGCTGGAGGACATTTTCGTCAGCCTGGTACATCAGCCCAAGGAGACACAGGCATGAACTTTTACGGCATCCGCGCAATTTATCACTTTGAAATGGCGCGCACCTTTCGCACCTTGGCGGAAAGCGTTGCCGCACCGGTATTGACCACCTCGCTGTATTTCATCGTCTTCGGCAAAGCCATCGGTTCGCGCATGGGCGACATCGACAGCGTCAGTTACGGCGCCTTCATTATCCCCGGCCTGGTGATGCTGAGTTTGCTGAACGAAAGCATCTCCAATGCCTCATTCGGTATCTACATGCCCAAGTGGGCCGGCACGATTTACGAGTTACTATCGGCCCCGGTATCCTGGATCGAAGTGCTGGTCGGTTATGTGGGCGCGGCGGCGACCAAATCGGTGATGCTGGGCTTATTAATTCTGGGCACCGCGCGTTTTTTTGTACCCTATCAAATAGCCCATCCGGCGTGTATGATAGGCTTTTTGTTGCTGACTGCCGTGACCTTCAGTCTGTTCGGTTTCATCATAGGTTTGTGGGCCGACAGTTTTCAGAAACTACAGGTGATCCCGATGCTGGTCGTGACCCCGCTGACCTTTCTGGGCGGCGCGTTCTACTCGATCAACATGTTGCCGCCGTTATGGCAGCAAATCAGCCTATTCAACCCGGTAGTTTATTTGATCAGCGGCTTTCGCTGGAGCTTTTACGGCGTTGCCGATGTGGATGTTGCCGTCAGCGTCGGTATGACGTTTGGCTTTCTTATCGTATGCCTGACCTTTGTCTGGTGGGTATTTAAAAGCGGGTACAAGATAAGACGCTGAGCACGTTTATCCCCCATATCGGAGTAGGCAACCCCGCGATAAGTCAATTCGCCCGCTCGGCTTCCTCCAGCACGTTTTGCAATGCCGCAATCAATACTGATAGCTCGGTAACGAGTGCTTTGCAGAGTTGCTCAATATCAGCTGGCGCTACGCCTTGTTTGATTGCAGCATTCACCGCCTCCGCCAATTCTGCGACCTTTGTCGCGCCAAGGTTACCGACAGCCCCTTTTAAGGTATGCGCCAGACGTTTTACTTCGATTAAATCGTTATCTGCCAGAGCGTCCGTAAGCCGTTGGGCATCGTTTCCGTGATGCTCGACGAGCAACCCTAACACTCTGAGATAAGTTGCCATTTTGCCGCCCACATTTCTCAGCCCGCGCTCAACGTCCAGACCGGGAATTTTCAGCAGATGCCGTTGCCAGTCGGATGGCTCGACAGCTTCGCCATTTGCGGACTCGGGGTTGCGCTTACTTAGTTTCATTGAAAGCCATTTTGCGAGCGTGGCGTAGAGAATTTTGGGTTCCACCGGTTTAGGAACGAAATCATTCATGCCCGCTTTAAGACAATCTTGACGGTCTTCATCGAAGGCGTTCGCGGTCATCGCCAGAATCGGTATCGCTTGCCCTCCTGGTAATGTGCGGATGATCCTGGTGGCATCCAGGCCGTCCAGCTCGGGCATCTGCACATCCATCAGGACCAGATCGAATGCCTGGTTGCGCACTTTTTCCACCGCTTCGCGCCCGTCTTTAGCCGTATCGAGAATCAGACCAAGTCCGCCTAAAAGCTCCAACGCCACTTCCCGATTGATGAGATTATCCTCGGCCACTAGCAGGCGGGCACCGGCATGCTTGCTCCGCAATTCGGCTTCCGCAGATTCCCGAGAGACTGCGGTATCAACGGTGACGTGCTCTCGCCCTCGCCGCAAGCGCGCGGTGAACCAGAAGGTACTGCCGAAACCCGGTTGGCTTTCCACGCCCGCTTCACCGCCCATCAGCTTGGCTAAATGCCGGGTGATCGCCAACCCCAAACCAGTGCCTCCGTATTTACGCGTGGTGGAGGCATCGGCTTGTTCGAAAGCATTAAACAGGGCAGATAGTTTTTCCGGGGCGATACCTGGGCCGGTGTCCCGGACCTCGAAATGCACCCACAAACCATCGGCGTCCTCGCGTAACAGACGTCCTCGTATGCTGACCGTACCTCGATCGGTGAACTTAACGGCATTACCGGCATAGTTCAACAATGCCTGGCGCAGCCGCGTGGGGTCGCCTTTCAGCCAGAGCGGCGCATTATCGGTGTCTATTTCCACCGCCAAGCCCTTAGCCAGCGCTTGTTCCTCGATCAGGTTGCGGACCTGATCAAAAACAGCGGCCAAGGGAAAATCGACGTTTTCCAGAATCAGGTGGCCGGCCTCGATCTTGGACAGATCCAGGACGTCATTGATGATGGCGAGCAGGTGCCGGCCGGCAACATCGAGCTTGTTGATGCGCTCCATTTGCGTAGGGTTGGGCTGATCGCGTTTTAGAAAATGGGTCAACCCCAGAATGGCGTTCATCGGCGTGCGGATTTCATGGCTCATGTTGGCCAGGAAAGCACTCTTGGAACGATTGGCGGCATCGGCTAACGCCATAGCCTTTTCAAGTTCAGCAGTCCGGTTTGCTACCATTATTTCCAAATGATCGCGGTGTTGCTTCAGCTCTTCAAGCAGACTGCGCTGGTTGCTTATGTCTGCCTGCGTCCCGATCATGCGTAGCGGTTTTCCGTTGGCATCCCGGTGTACCACCATGCCTCGAGAATGTGTCCAAATATATTCGCCATTACGATGCAGCAAGCGGTGTTCGGACTCAAAAAATGCCGATTCACCCCGTTGATGTTTTTGTAAATCCGCCAATACCATCGTCAGATCATCCGGATGCACGCGCTCCATGCAATCTTCATATCGATCCGAAATTTCGTTTTCCTTAAACCCCAGCATGGCCAGCCACTGCCTGGAAAAAAACACCCTATTGGTTATCAGGTCCCAATCCCAAACACCTTGATTACCGCCTTCCAGCGCAAATTGCCAGCGGGTTTCGGCAATTTTAAGGTTTTCCTCGCTCAGTTTTAACTCGTGAATGTCGGTACAAGTGCCGTACCATTTTTGAATCTCGCCCTGTTCATTCAGCAGCGGTACGCCTCGGATCAGCCACCATCGATAAGCGCCATCCGCGCGTTGTAACCGACATTCCACGAAGTAAGTTTCGTTTTGCTGCGTCGCACGTTGCCATGCATCCCATGCGCGTTGCCTGTCATCCGGATGAACTACGTTTATCCAGTTGTGACCATAACTTTCTTCAAGCGTAAGACCGGTATATTCGACCCAGCGTTGGTTGTGATAGACATTCCAACCATCAGGCCGTGTAGCCCAGACAATCTGCGGCATGGCCTCGGTTAGAACACGAAATTCGCGCTCGCTCTCGCGCAGCGCCGCCTCTACTTGTCTGCGTTCAGTTATATTGCGGCTGACGGTTGCCCAGCCGACGGGCATGCCGGCGGAGTCGTAGACACTGAACAGATAGTAGAGCATCCAAATCGGCTCGCCGGTCTGAAAGTGTCGCAAACGAATCTCCACTTCGCCGTGCCCCTCCCGCTGCACGCGCGGGAAAAACTCCTCTGCGATGAAACTCTGATCCTCCGGAAAGTAGTAATCCTGTACCTTGACCCGGCAGGCAGCGGCCATATCCGGTAGACCGACCATGCGCCGGCCCTCGGGATTAACATAGAGTGGATTCATGTCGAGGTCGCACATGCCAATGAATTCGCTGCTACTTTCAGCCAGCAGGAAGAACTTCTGCCGCTCAATCTCAAGCTGTTTACGCCCGGTGATGTCTTCTACGACAGAGATGAAGTACCTCGGCTGTCCAGTATCGCCACGAACCAGGGCGACGGTCAGATTGATCCAGACGAGGGGGCCATCCTTACGAAGGTAACGCTTCTCCAAAGAATAGGTATTGATCTCTCCGCTCAGCATCTTCTGCATATATCCGAGATCGGTATCGAGATCATCTGGGTGAGTGATGTCCTGAAATGTCTTGGTCACCAGTTCCTCGTAGGAATAGCCGACAATGTCGCATAGTTTTTGATTAACTCTCATCCACCTACCTTCGAGACTTACTTGCGCAATGCCCACGGCGGCCAGATCGAAAAAGGCGCGAAATTCGCGCTCGTTCTCTTGTAGGCGCAACTGGGTTTCCGCCTCATTGCGCAGCCGCGATATTTCCAGACATGCTCCGACGCGGGCCTGTAATTCGCGCGCGCTGAAGGGCTTGGTCAGGTAGTCGTCGGCGCCGTGCTTCAGTCCTTCGATACGCGCCTCTTCGCCTGCCCGGGCGGAAAGTAAAATGATGGGAATCGTGCTGGTTTCCGGATCTTCCCGCAGGGCGCTAAGCAAACCGATCCCGTCCAGGCGCGGCATCATAATATCGGTAAGGACAAGTGCAGGGCGAAATTCGCGCACCGTTGCCAAAGCCGCTTCGCCATCGCGCACAGCCGTAACATCATAGCCTTGCTCTTGCAAAAGCCGGGTAATATAGCCGCGCATGTCGGCGTTATCCTCCGCGAGAAGGACGTGCGAACCGACGCTAGAGGCTAGAGTTGTTGTTTTATATGCTGCGGTTTGCTTGCTTGTGTAGTTTTCATGTTCCGTCCCGAGTTCCCAGCGGGATGCTTCATCAACGAAAAAATCGGCGCCAATCGGATGTGAGTGCGGCGCCTGGCTAGGATGGATATGCTCTGCCTGCAAATGCGCCGTACCCGTGAGAATGGTCACGGCAAAGGTGCTGCCGACACCGGGTTTGCTTGTCACACTTACCTCGCCGCCATGCAAACGAGCCAGTTCCTGTACCAACGCCAGACCAATGCCGGTACCTTCGTGGGTGCGGGAACGAACGTTTTGAATCCGATGGAAGCGGTCAAAAACATGTTCAAGCTGATCTTCCGCGATACCCACACCAGTGTCGCGCACGGTTAGTTCAACTCGATTTCCGCACCAGCGCAACGCAATCTCTATTTCACCCTCAAAGGTATGCTTATAGGCATTGCTCAGCAGATTGATGACTATCTTTTCCCACATTTGCCTATCCACATAGACCGGTTTCGGTAATGCGGGGCAGGAGACGATAAGTTGCAAACCAGCCTTATCGGTGGCCGAACGGAATATGCTGGCGAGTTCGGCGGTAAATTCGGCCAGATCGGTCGCTTCATATGCCGCCTCCATCCGGCCGGCCTCGATACGCGAAAAATCCAGGAGGGAATTGACTAATTTAAGCAGACGCAAGCTATTTCGATGCACGAGGCTAAGCTGCTCGTACTCGGTTGCGACAGGATTGGAGTCTTTAGGAGCGAAGCGGGCCAGTAATTCTTCAAGCGGTCCTATCATCAGCGTCAGCGGCGTGCGAAACTCATGGCTGACGTTGGCAAAAAACTTGGTTTTCAGCTCATCCAGCTCTAGCGTTTTGGCATACAACCTCGATAACTCCTCGTTTGCCGCCTTCAATTCCGCGCTAGCTGATGCGATCTCTTTACTGCGGGCGAAAAGTTCAACTTCCATTTTTACGGCCTGGGCGCGTAAGGTTTCGCTGAGTTGACTTTGCTCTAGGCCCTGCTGTTTGACACGGATAAAATCCGTTAAATCTTCAGCCCGATGCAGTACGTAGGCGACACGGCCATCCTTGCCGAGAATTGGGATATTCATCGGGCTCCAATACCGCTCCTCAAAGCCCTCCCCGTCAGGCCTGGGAATATCATATTTTTGTATCGGCATCGTGTCAGGTTTGCCGGTCTGCAGAACGTGCTGCAAGGAAGCTCGTAAATTTCGCTGACCTTCCGCCGTCGGATCATCAGGATTATCGGGAAATATTTGAAACATCGTTTTGCCCAATATGTCCTCCCGACGCGTTAACGTAGCGCGGGTATAGGCATTGCTGACGGCGACGATCTCTAGTTTCGGATTTAAAATCAGATAAAGATCGGGCGATGATTCAAATAATAGGCGGAAATCCAAATCGTCATCTATTGATAGGAAATCATGCATTTGCCAACAACCACTGAATGATTCCACCTGTAGAAATAACGGCCCAGGTCGAAAACCAATAGTCCTTAAAATCCTGCTCCATCGAATGTGGGTGTTTGGCGACGCATACAGGCCAGTATTCGCCGTTGTGGGTTTGGGTCCGTTCCGGGCACCAGGCGGTAGATATGGGAAAATTGGAAGAGAGACACAGGCTGACAGTGCTTCGCAAGCTTTGCGCCCATGAAGCTATGGGACCTAGCGGTGTCCGGGACCAATCCTTGGTAGCGACGACTTTACCCATCCCGCCAGCGTTTTGCAGCCAATCTGATACCACGATTTTGTTTGTCATTTTTACTGAACACGAGCCGTTGGATAACGCTAATCTCATGAGGCATTATAGATCGGCTTTTGTCCGCTGTTAGGATTTTGCCGTGAGCAGTTGTCTGAAATTGGAGTTCATGGATCGATGCCAATCAGTCTGACATTGTACTTTTTTAATCCCGGTCAATAGTGCGGATTACCCGGAGGTACCCGCCAACGGTTGAGACTCGGCCGCCCGCTTACAATCCCGGAATCCCCATTTGCTGAATCCGCATCGCGTTATCGCCTTCTTCATACGCCAGCAATTTGCCGTCGTGCTGGTAAAGCTTGAACGCCAGGGCATATGACAGCACCCGAATCGGGTAGTCGCGCGGCAAGGTTTGCAGGTAGGGCTGCATCGTCGCAAAGTCGGTGGCGCCGTATTGCTGCATAATGAAGCGCAAGCCGCCGTTGCGCGGCCCAATGTTGTAGGCCAGCAAACCCAAAAACAGGTCGCCGTTCATTTCTTGTAGATAATGCTTAAAGGTGGCGGCGGCGACATAGGCGTTGTGTTTCGGATCGTTGACTTGCACCTCCTCGACATCCAACTCGTCGGCGGCCTCGCGGGTAATAGCCTTGGGCACGGCGGTGATTTGAAACAAGCCTTTGCCGCCATCAAAGCTGTCGCGCGGCATAAACGAGGATTCGGTTGCGGCTATACCCTGCAGCAAATTGATATCGACATCAAACGCCTTGGCCGCATCCTCGATTGCCGGATTGAAGGCATCGGCGCGCACCATCATTTTCTGCAAGCCGCCGATACCGTGGCGGCGATAAGCGGCATAGACTTGATGGGCTAGGGTGACTTTTTCGGCTTCCTGCTTGCCGCCAACCAAGGTACGAAAATGTGTGAACACCGAGGTATAGCCGTCGTGCATCACGAACCAGCCGGTCGATGCGGCCAAACTGACGGCCAAGGCCGCCGGCAGATATTCCACTCGACCGTGCAACCAGCCGCGTACTCGCGACCAGCCGATCAACAAGGCCGCGACCACCAACATCAACATAAGCACGCCCAATGCAAACGGCAGCAAACTGGTAAAAAAACCGGGGCCGGACAACCAACTGGCGGAATAACCCAACAGGAACATCGTTGCTAGTGCCGCCGCGACCACCAGGGCCACGCATTCTAAAGCGATCAACCACCAATTTTGTTTACGCGGCGGCTTGGCTTTGCGGCGCGGCTTGGCGGGAGACTTCCGACCGTTACCGGCTTTGGCGCGAACGGGTTGCGCCGATCTGGGTTGAGATTTGGCTAGGGTGATAGGCCGAGTCATCGAAAGTAACAAAGCATGTGGCATTAATCCGAAAAAATCGAGATTGGCGACGGCGAAAATCCGGCCGTAAAGACTAGCGCTGGCGTTTGGCGATACAGACGGTATATTCCTATGACCAATAACGTCCTATAACTACTATAAAGCAGGTCCACAACGATGCACAACGCCTTCCGCCCGGCCTGGTGGCTGAACAGTCCGCATTTGCAGACGATCTATCCGGCGTTTCTGCGGCGCATATCGCCGCCGGCCGGTGTCCGCCGCGAGCGATTGGAAACGCCGGACGGCGACTTTCTGGACCTCGATTGGATCGACAACGGCGACAGGCCGCTGGCGATTCTGCTGCACGGCCTGGCGGGTAGCAGCCGCTCCGGTTACATCCAAGGTTTGCAACACAGCTTACTGGCCGCGGGCCTTGCCAGCGTGGCGCTGAATTTTCGCGGTTGCAGCGGCGAGATGAACCGGATGGCGCGTTGCTACCATTCCGGCGAAACCGAAGACATCGACTTTTTGTATAACACCTTGCGCCGGCGTTTTCCGAATCGAGCAATGGCGGCGATAGGTTTTTCCCTGGGCGGCAACGTGTTACTAAAATGGCTGGGCGAGCAAGGCGATAAGCTTGAATTATCGGCGGCAGTGGCGGTATCGGTACCGCTGCTGTTAAACGAATGTGCCGACAAACTGGATCGCGGTTTCTCGAAACTCTACCGCGACTATTTACTGCGCGAGCTGAAACAGTACATGCGCGTTAAACTCCGCCATTTGCAACGCATCGGTCAGCACGAACAAGCCGACAGAATCATCCAACTTGGCGATCTCTCGGGCATCAAATCCTTTTGGCAATACGACGACAAGGTCGTGGCCGGCCTGCACGGCTTTAAAGACGCCCACGATTACTACCGGCGCAGCAGTTCCCGGCAATTTTTAAAGCACATCCGCGTACCAACATTGGTATTGCAAGCCAGGGACGATCCGTTCATGACCGAGCGGGTATTGCCGAGCAGCGCAGAGTTATCCGACCGGGTGCAACTGGAAGTTTGCGCCGGTGGCGGGCATGTGGGGTTTGTGGGTGGAGCGTTGTTTAGGCCGGAGTATTGGGTGGAGGAGCGGATTGGCGCATTTTTGCGACAACACCAGCCATCCGCAACGGCCAGGTAAAATACCCTGGCGGTAAAGCCTGAAGCCGACTCGGCACCTAAGGTCGCTTTCTTCCCTTATTCCGATGATAAGTCAAGGCCGCGGCGATACAAATTGACAGGCTATCCATGTCGACGTCTTCAGTTTCTTGAAAGACAATCGCCCGATTGCCTTCGTATTTAAACTGGTGCGGAAAAAGCGTCCGAAAGGCTTCAACCAAATTCGTTGTGCAAATGAAATACATTGCATATTGGGTCGGATGTGATTTCTTCCATGCCAGTCTGACGGTGCTTCCGTGTCCGGTTTCGGCGGTAATATAAGCAGGTTCGCCCCACTTTAAAGTTTCCTCCAGCTGTCCAGCACCCTGGCTAGCCGCCACGGTAAAGATTGCTTCGCGAAGCACCAGCATTTTCCGGCGAACTTCCGGAGGATACGCGTCAAAGACAGCCTTGACGTTCATGGTTAGAAATGGCGTCATACAGGGCGAGGAACCTCGGAATTGTCGGATTAATTAGCGCCGCGCCAATGCCGTCAACTTAAGCTAAAAACAAAAGCTAGACATCCAACCGATATAAGGCATCAAAATAGCTACTCAATCTGGGTTCGGAGAGATTTCTGCCGAAGCAGTTATGGTCAATCAATGTTACTCGCCAACGCTAAAGCTCATCTCCCACCAACGGCTCACGCCTAGGCACCTTAGCCAAAACGGCCTGAAAAGCGGCTTTGTCGGCTCGCTCGGCACGGGCCCGCAATGAATTGATGATCGATACGCCCTTTTTACTCGCCAGTTCTTTGATGTAGCAAAGCACGAAGTCCGGCAAACTTAAATTCAATATCTTCATAGCGAACGCTCAGACAAGATTTTGTGATTGCGAAATTTTAAGTGGAATCTATCTGAAACGGCAAAACCCTTTAAATTGAAAGAACCAATGGTATACAAATTCACTATTTCCCGTCCAAATGCAAGGAACTGCATCAGGGCCTTAGCCAATAAACCTCGCCAAGTAGCTTTATGATTACCAACCACTCCCAAGTCCTGTTCCTCTGCACCGGCAACTATTACCGCAGCCGGTTTGCCGAGTATTTGTTCAATCATCATGCGCCGGAATACGAATTGCCATGGCGAGCGTTTTCGCGCGGACTGGCTATCGAGTTGCTGAAGGACGATGCCGGGCCGATTTCGCCGCACACCCGGCACGGCTTGGCCTTGCGGGAGATTCCCATCGAGCCCATCCGCGCGCCGATTGCACTGACTGAACAGGATTTGACCACAGCCCGGCATATCGTCGCCTTGAAGCAGACCGAGCATAAACCCTTGCTGCATAGCCGTTTCCCGGACTGGGTGGAACGCGTGGAATACTGGCAAGTGGACGACATAGAAGACGCCCATCCGAGCGAAGCCTTGCCGCAGATAGAAACTGCGGTATTGGCTTTGCTGCGGCGCTTGGGCAACGTTTAGCCGCGTAAATACGGTTGTAGGAACTTGTCAGCTCAACGCCACTCTTTTAGCAAACGGCAATAACACAGCGCGGCGCTGTGTTACTATTTTCCTCTTTTCTTTTTCTGTTTGAATGTAATGGCGCCTAGCAAACCGTTGCAACTGATAGACCGCTTCGGCAGAGTGGTCAACTACCTGCGGGTATCGATTACCGACCGCTGCGATTTTCGCTGCGTATACTGCATGGCCGAAGACATGGTGTTTCTGCCGCGCAGCCAGATCCTTAGCCTGGAGGAAATCCGTTTTATCTGCGAAACCTTCATCGAGCTGGGCGTGGGCAAAATCAGGATTACCGGCGGCGAACCGCTGGTGCGCAAGGGCGCGTTAGGCTTGTTGCACGACCTGGGACGCGTGCCTGGCTTGAACGAACTGGTATTGACCAGCAACGGTTCTCACTTGGCCGAGATGGCCGACGACTTAAAAGCCGCCGGCGTAAAACGCATCAACATCAGCCTGGATACCTTGGACCCGGCCAAATTCAAGGAACTGACCCGCACCGGCGATTTAGCGCAAGTGCTGAGAGGCATAGAAAAAGCTCGAACGGCAGGTTTCCAACGCATCAAACTGAACGCGGTGATCCTGAAAAACCGTAATCATCAAGAAGTCTGCGATCTGGTGCAATTTGCCGTCGAGCATGGCATAGACATCAGTTTTATCGAGGAAATGCCGCTGGGGACGGTAAACAACCATCATCGCGGCGACGCTTTTTATCCCAGCGATTTGATCCGGCAGGACTTGCAGCAGCGCTTTATGCTGGAAGCCGTCGCCGACTCGACCGGCGGGCCATCGGCTTATTACCGGGTGGCGGGCAGCGATAGCAAAGTCGGCTTTATCTCGCCGCACAGCGCCAATTTCTGCGGCACCTGCAACCGGGTGCGCCTGACCGCCGAGGGCCGTCTGCTGCTGTGTCTGGGTAACGAACATTCGGTCGATCTGAAACAGATTGTCAGAGAACATCCCGGCGACAAAGCCTTGCTGAAACAAGCCATTGTCGAAGCCATGCAAAGCAAACCCGAAAAACACGAATTCAACATTCACGAACAGCCGGTGATTTTGCGGCACATGAACGCTACCGGCGGCTGAACAACGGAGGACCTCATGTCGGATAACAAAGCCTATCACATCGTCGCCGAAGCCCGGCGCTACAAGGAAGAGCGGGAAAAAGGCTACCGCGAGCAAGCGTTGAAACTCTATCCCTGGATTTGCGGACGCTGTTCACGGGAGTTCGATCATAAAAATCTGCGCGAGCTGACCGTACACCACGTCAATCACGATCACGACCACAATCCGCCCGACGGCAGTAACTGGGAGTTGCTGTGCCTGTATTGCCACGACAACGAACACCAACGCTACGAAGAGCATGTGCGTTACGGCGGCAAGGCCACCTCGGACGGCAAGGCGCCGGTGGCGACCTTCAACCCCTTTGCCGATCTGAAAAACCTGATGAAAAAAGATTGATGTCAAACAAATGCGTTTGGGCGCTAGGCAGCGGCAACGAAGAGCATTATCACGATCACGAATGGGGCGTGCCGCTGCACGACGAGCAAAAGCTGTTCGAGTTTCTGGTGCTGGAAGGCGCACAAGCCGGCCTCAGCTGGCGCACCATACTCGATAAACGCGAGGCTTATCGCGCCGCTTTCGATTATTTCGATCCGGTTAAGGTCGCCGGTTACGATCACAAGAAACTAGCATCATTGCTACAAAATCCCGGTATCGTCAAAAACCGCCTGAAAATTGAATCCGCGGTAAGCAATGCCCAGGCTTTTTTACGGGTGCAACAGGAATTCGGCGGCTTCGATCACTACATCTGGCGCTTTGTCGATGGTGAAACGCGGCAAAATCATTGGCTTAGCCATAGTCAAATACCGGCCTTTTCACCCGAATCGGTCAGCATGTGCAAAGACCTGCAAAAGCGCGGCTTTAAATTTGTCGGCAAAACCATCTGCTATGCTTATATGCAGGCGGTGGGCATGGTCAACGATCACACCGTCGATTGTTTCCGCCACTCGCAACTGATAGCCACCACAACACCATGAGTTCAGAACCGCTCGCCGCCGATTACCGGACTTTAATTGCCAATAGCCAAAGTCTGATAATCGCCAGCAGTTCGGAGTCCGGGGTAGCCGAAGTCAGTTATGCGCCGTTTCTGGACTATCAAAACACTTTTTACATCTATGTCAGCCAATTGGCCCGGCATACCGGCAATATGCTGCAACAACGCCGGGCATCCATCATGTTTATCGAACCTGAGGCCGAAGCAGCCAACCCGTTTGCCAGACGCCGCTTGGTATTGGAGTGTGCCGTCGATGAAATCGAAAAATTGGAAGCAACATACGCACAGTTGTTAGATATGCTGCAAGACCGGTTCGGCGAAACAGTCGCCGTTTTACGCGTGCTGGCGGATTTTCATTTACTGGCACTGACGCCCGTGCGCGGCCAATATGTCGCCGGCTTCGGCAAAGCATTTAGCATCCATGTCGAAAATGGCGTTCTGTTACCTGCCAGCCAATAAAGCGACTTTTTCACTGTCCTCGGCCATGACAAGAGTATGCCTGCTTAATCATGTCAGCTTCCTTTAGACTCTTCCTGATCAACGGCGCGTTGGCCCTGGCGTATTTTGCCGGCGGTTATTTGGGGCATCAGCTGGCGATGCCGCCCAGCCATGCCAGCCCAATCTGGCCTTCAGCAGGCATCGCGCTGGCCGCGTTGCTCGGTTACGGCCCCAGAATATTGCCGGGCCTACTCATCGGTACGCTATGTACGCAAATTTACGCTTTTTGGGATCTGGCCACCGCAGAGGATTGGTTTACACCGATTTGGGTAGGCTCTGCCGCCAGCGTCGGCGCCATCGCCCAACCCTTGCTCGGCGCGGCCTTGATCAACCGCTGGATAGGCAAACATAATCCGCTGATGGAAGACCGGCACATCGTCTGGTTTTTCTTGCTGGCCATTGCCAGTTGCTTAATATCGGCTAGTGTCGGCACCAGTTTTCTATACATTTTCGATACTATCGATGCCGGAGAATTCGGCCTGAATTGGTGTACCTGGTGGATAGGCGATGCGATAGGCACGGTGATCTTTGCGCCCTTGCTGCTGCTGTTTATCGGCACACCCCGCCATATCTGGCGGCAGCGGCAAAAATTCGTGGCCTATCCCTTATCGATCTCGCTGTTGCTGGTGATTGTCGCCTTTGTCTACAGCCGCAGCATGGAAAATCAGCGCATCGACGAGTTGCTCGAAAACCAGGTGAACCTGACCCATACCAACCTCCAGGAACATTTCGGCGACGACATTCTGAATAATCAGCTGCTAAAAGCCTTATTCGACAGCTCGGAATCGGTCAATCCTAACGAGTTCAGGCTATTTGCCCATACCATTTTCACCAAACATCCCGAGTTGGAGGCGTTGGAATGGATCCCCAGAATCAACGCCGATGAGCGCGCCGCATTCGAACGCCAAACAGAAACAAGCATCCGCGAACAGGCCCCTAACCAACAATTGATTCCCGCCGGCAAACGCAACGTTTATTTACCCATTGCCTATTCGTTCGGCAACCAGCAGAACATAGGCTTCGATGTCGCCAGCAATCAACAACTATTGGCGGCGATTAATAAAGCGATTGCTACCGGCGAAACGGTGGTTACGGCCGGTATCGTCTGCAGCGACAATCAACCCGGGTTTGCCATCTATTCGCCGGTTTATCTCAAAGGAAAATTGCTTAACACCAGCGCCCAGCGCCAGCAATTTTTTGTGGGCTTGGTCGCCAACGTTTTTAAATTAAGCAGCGAAGTTCAGGAGCTGTCCGCACGCTTGCAAAGCATACAGTTGTCGGTAGCCATCTATGATCAAGACCAGCTGTTATACAGTAGCGCTCGCGAAGGCCCTGAATTGAAAACGCATTATTCCCCTCCCATAAGACGACAAGCGCTAGCCGTCGCCGACCGGAGCTGGACGCTTGAATATCAACCCTTGCCGGAGTTTTATACGCAACAACATTCCTGGACGGTTTGGTGGCTGCTTTCCGGGAGTTTTTTGCTCTGCGGCCTGACCGGCTTCGGCTTAATGCTGATGAGCGGACGTACCGCCCGCATCGAGGATCTAGTGGCCTTGAAAACCCGAGACTTATTGCGCAGCAATCAGGCCCTGAACACCGAGATCGAACGCCGCAAACAACAGGAAAACGAACTCCGCATAGCCGCGACTACGTTCCAGTCGCACGAGGCCATTATCGTCACCGATGCCAGTGGTGCGATCTTGCGCGTCAACAACGCCTTCAACAAAATCACCGGCTACAGCGCGGAAGAAGTGATTGGCCGCCAGCCGGATTTTCTGTCATCAGCCCACCAAGCACCCGGATTTATTCAAACCTTGATCCAGGCCTTGGCCAGGGATAACCAATGGCAGGGCGAAATTTTGAATCGGCGCAAGAATGGCGACGTATTTCCGGAATGGCTAACGGTTACCGGCGTTAGGGACGAACAAGACCGTTTACTCAATTATGTGGCGATTTTTTCCGACATCAGCGAGCAAAAAGCCGCCGAGCGGGAAATCCATGAACTGGCATTTTACGACCCGCTTACCGGCTTGCCAAACCGGCGTTTGCTGCTGGACCGCCTGAAACAGGAAATCGCCGCCGCCAAACGTCAAAGTTATTACGGCTCGCTGTTTTTTCTGGATTTGGACCACTTCAAAACCCTGAACGATTCGCGCGGCCATCAAGTGGGCGACGAATTGCTGATTCAGGTTGCCCAACGCCTCAAATCCATTATCCGCGACGAAGATACCGCTTGCCGGCTGGGCGGCGACGAATTTATCGTGATGGTGCCGGGCCGCTACTCGCAACTGTCGCAAGCGACCAGTCATGCCGCAATGCTGGCGGAAAAAATCCTGCACACCATCAATCTACCTTTCACGGTACAGGGCAGCGAACATCATTTTTCCACCAGCATAGGCGTTACCTTATTTCCCGAGGTCGCCGAGCAGCCGGAAGCGGTGATTCAACAAGCCGATACCGCGATGTACCGGGCCAAGGAAAGCGGCCGAAACGGCATCAGTTTTTATCGACCGTCGATGCAGGAAACCGCCGACCGCCGCTTGACCTTGGAAAAAGAGATACGCCAGGCGCTGAAACAACGGCAGTTTTTACTGCACTACCAGGCGCAGGTCGATCACCTCGGCAAGGTGGTCAGTGCCGAAGCGCTGATCCGCTGGCAGCATCCGGAAAAAGGCATGGTCTCGCCGGCAGAGTTTATCCCGATTGCCGAAGATACCCAGTTGATTCTGCCGATAGGCGAATGGGTAATGCGCGAGGCCTGCCGGCAAATCAAAGTATGGGACGCACAGAATCTGCCTATTCACCATGTGGCGGTTAACGTAAGTTCCCGACAATTCCGCCAAGCCGATTTCGTCGATCAGGTTAAACGCATTTTGGTAGACGCCGAACTGCCGGCCGAACGCCTGGTCATCGAATTGACCGAAGGCTGCGTAATCAGCGACATTGATGATACCGTGGAAAAAATGCGCGACTTACAAACCCTCGGCGTGAAAACTTCAATCGACGATTTCGGCATCGGCTATTCATCGCTGTCTTACCTGAAAAAATTGCCTATCAGCCAACTGAAAATCGATCAGAGTTTCGTCAGAGACATTGCCAGCGACCCCAACGATGCGGTGATCGTGGAAACCATTATCAACATGGCCAAAAACCTGGGCCTGCATGTGATCGCCGAAGGCGTTGAAACCCAGGAACAACTGATTTTTTTACGTAATAAAGGTTGCCTATCCTACCAAGGCTATTACACCGGCCGCCCGGTGTCAGCCGCCAGATTTGAGCTGGAGGACAGATTGCTTCCCACCGCATGATGGGTTATTGAGCGCTGGGGATATGCACTGCAGCTATTAATCGCCCCGCAAATTCATTGCTCCGACGCCAGGCCGGAACCCAGAATTGATTCCACAGTCTAGACCGCTCCCATTTTCGGGAATAACCGTCACGGGATTTAGGCGCAACCCGTTGACAACGCATCGCCAGCCGAGCAAATCCGACAAACCTTCTCGTATTGGTGGCAGCTGCGTTAAAATCGTTACGTTAACCATCCGACTAGGGACTTTGAAGATGAATATAAAAATTTGCCTGTTTGCCATTGCCGCTTTATTGCCGCAGTTTGCCAACGCCAACGAGAAACCCACTATCCGCTTAGGCGCCATGGCGGCCGGAACCCTAAATTGGGAACTGGCGGCGATGCGTAACCAGGGACTACTGGAAAACGCGGGTTTCAACGTGGAAAACATTGCGGTTGCCAATCAACAAGCAGGTAAAGTAGCTCTGCAGGCCGGCTCGGTAGATGTGATCGTCTCCGACTGGATCTGGACTTCCAGTATGCGCAGCACCGGCACGAATTTGAGTTTTTACCCGTTTTCCGACACTTCCGGCGTCCTACTGGTGCCGGCCGACAGCCCTATCAAGTCGCTGGCCGATCTGAAAGGTAAAAAACTGGGTATAGCCGGCGGCGAGCTGGATAAAAACTGGCTGCTGTTACAGGCGCTGGGCCAGCAACAGCAAGTGGACCTGAATGCCGGCGTGGAAAAAATCTACGGCGCACCACCATTACTGAGTCAGCAACTGCTGGAAAAACGCGTCGATGCCTTGCTGACCTTCTGGCAATTTGCCGCGCATCTGGAAGCGCAAGGCTACCGGGCGCTGTTGACAGGCGAAGACATCATCCGCCAGCTAGGCATCAGCGAAACAGTGCCCAGCATCGGCTACGTATTCAAGCAGGACTGGGCCGATCAACATAAAACAGCTTTCAAACAATTCTTGGGTCTGAGTAAACAAGCCCACGACACCTTGTGCAGCTCCGATACGGAATGGCAGAAAATCGTGCCGCTCACCGACGCGGCCAGCCCGAAAGAACAACAAAAACTCAGAGAGCGCTATTGCCAGGGCCGAGTGGAACAATGGGGCGCGACTCAACAAAGCGCCGCCGCAAAAATCTACGCCATGCTGCACCAACTCAGTAACAACAAGCTGACCGGCCAATCGGCACAAATACAAGCGGGGACGTTCTGGTCGGCCGATTGATGTTGACGGGCATTTTTAAATTTAACCACACGACTATCACGCTGCTGTCGCTGTTAGTGCTGCTAGGTATCTGGCAGCTGGCGGCTAGCGTGGCAAACAGCCTCACGCTTCCCTATCCGGCCCATGTCGCCCAGGTATTTTGGCAGGCGACTCAGTCCGGCGAGCTGCCGTATCATTTGGGCGTAACGCTGCTGCGCCTGCTAGTCAGTTTCTCGATTGCGATGGTATTGGGCTGCGCGATAGGTGTAATGCTGGGTAAGAATAAAACCCTGGACGCGTTTTTCGACAACTGGCTGGTGATATTTCTGAATATCCCGGCGCTAGTCACCATCATCCTCTGTTACGTCTGGTTCGGATTGGCGGAATCTGCGGCGATTCTGGCGGTGGTGATCAATAAACTACCGAATGTGATCGTCACCATTCGCGAGGGCACGCGGGCGCTGGACAAGGATTTACTGGAAATGGCCGAAAGCTACCGTTTCGAGCGTAAAAAAACCTTCGTCCATGTAATCTGGCCGCAGTTGCATCCGTTCGTAATGGCCGCCACCCGCTCCGGCCTGGCGCTGATCTGGAAAATTATTTTGGTCGTGGAACTGCTTGGCCGCAGCAACGGCATGGGCTATCAACTGCATCTGTTCTTTCAATTATTCGATGTCGCCAGCCTGCTGGCTTATACCTTTGCCTTCGTCGCGGTCATCCAACTGATCGAATGGCTGTTACTGCGGCCGCTGGACCGCAAAGCATTACGGTGGCGGCGATGAACGATATTACCATCAGCATCCAGGATAAGACTTATCGCTCCGGCCATCTCGACGATCGCCAACACCAGGCGATTGCCGATTTGCAGCTCGGCGTCGGCCGTAACGAATTCGTCTGCCTGCTTGGCCCCTCCGGCTGTGGCAAGACCACTTTGCTAAATATGATCGCCGGGCTGGACAGCCATTATCAGGGCCACATCCGCATCGGCAGCCAGGCCGCGACTGCGAAGATCGGCTATGTGTTTCAGAACCCCAGACTGTTGCCCTGGTATACGGTCCGCCAAAATATCGAAGTGGTATTTGCGCAAACGCCGCCCGCTGCCTTGATCGACGCCTTATTGGCAGACATGCAACTCAGCGACGTGCAGCAGGTTTATCCAGAACGCTTGTCGTTGGGTATGCAACGGCGGGTGGCGATCATCCGCGCCTTCGCGATCAATCCCGATATTCTGTTGATGGACGAGCCCTTCGTCTCGCTGGATGCGCCCAGCGCCCGGCAGGTGAGAAATCTGTTGTATTCGCTGTGGCAGCAACGGCCGCATACGGTATTGTTCGTCAGTCACGATCTACGCGAAGCGATTGCGCTGGCAGACCGCTTGATTTTCCTGTCGCCGCCGCCGATGCGCATCATCAGCGATATTCCGGTAAACATTCCGCGCGAACTGCGTAACGACGAAGCGCAAATCGAAGCGTTTCGGGAACATTTGCTGAGCCAGCATCCGGCAATTAACGGACTGTTATAAGGTGCGAGTCGTCGTCAAGACCTGTGAAGTAGAGGAAATCATCAAGAAATCCCGCTTCATCGGCATCATCAGCCCCTGCCAGACCGAACGCGAAGCCTTGCTGTTACTACGGGATTTACATCAACGCTATCCGGATGCCAGCCATATCGTTTACGCCTACCGCATCCAGTCACCGGATGGCCTGATTTGCCGCTTTCACGATGCCGGCGAACCCAGCGGCACTGCGGGCAAACCGATCTTTCAGCATTTGGAAGGTAAGCAATTAATCAATTTAGTCGTGGCGGTGGTTCGTTATTTCGGCGGGGTGAAACTGGGCGCGGGCGGCTTGACCCGCGCTTACGGCAATGTCGCCAAGCAAGTCATAGAAGCCGCCGAAATCGTCGATTACATCGAATTTGTCGAGCTGACATTAAATCTGGATTATCACCGGCTGCAGGCGCTGGAATATCAACTGAAAAAATTGGACGGCAATATTATCGGTCAGGATTTTTCCGATTCGGTGCGGCTAACCGTCAAACTCCCCAAGAGCAATCTGCCCGCACTCAACGCATTCCTGGATTAAAAAGGCTTATAACAGCCCAAGATGACAGCTTTATTTCACATTTGTTTCTCTATAAGAAACAAACAATCCACTATTGCCAGTATTGTAAATAAAAAAATAAAGCTTATAGTGAAGTCGTCTTCATTGGTATCGACTGTATTCAGTCTAGGAGCAAAAATGAACAAATCGAACAATCTGTATAGAGACGTACTCACCGGCCTGTTTTTCACCACCGGCGTGTTTGGCTTCATGTCTGGCGAGTTCATCATCTCCACCATGCTGTTCGGTGCCGCCACTATCTCCAGCAATCTGGACTTTACCGGCTCGTTCCGCGCTTAAGTTTTGTTGTACCTCCCTCGTTGTTAAGCAGTTAATCTGTTTATTTCAAGCCCGTCAGCCGTCTCCGTGGCCGGCGGGCTCTTTTTAAAACCCTCTTGCTTCGCGTATCGTTTCGTAGGCTTTCCTGATTTGCTGAGTCTTTTGCTTGGCCATCTGCATCATTTCCTCGGGTAAACCTTTAGCCACCAACTTGTCCGGATGGTGCTGACTCATCAAGCGCCGATAAGCTTTTTTCACATCGGCATCGTCGGCCGTCGCGGGGACGCCCAACACCGCATAAGCATCTTCCAATTTCGACAAGCCCGCTCTAGCCGTATGAAACTGTTCACCGGACTGCTGAAAACGATGCTGCGCCTGCACTTGCCCTTTGATAACCTGATATTCGAAGCGCGATACGCCCAGTTGCGCGCAGATATCCAGCAACAACTTTTCTTCCTTGGCATCGTAGACGCCGTCGGCAAAAGCCGCCTGAATCTGAATCTCCACGAACATGCGTACTAGATTGGTACGGCGATGGCATTCCACACGAAACTGCCGTAACACGTCCGTCAACGGAAAATCGGCCTGCTTGCCCTGCTGAAACAGTTGAATAGCGGCTTCGCGCAGTTCCGGACTGAGTTCCATATTGTCCATCACCCGTTTCGCCAACCCGATTTCTTCGTTGGAAACCCGACCATCTGCCTTGGCGACATGACCCATCACTGCGAACGTTGCCGTGAAAAACGCCATTTGCACCCGTTGCTGGTCGCCGGGATTAAATGATTCGCCTGCCATCCCGCCCATACCGGTATCGAACTGATGCCCTACCGATGCGCCGAAAATCGCTCCCAGCGGCCCGCCCAACATAAATCCAAACGCCCCACCCACCAACTTGCCCAGCCAACTCATGCGTTTCCTATCCTCAACAGGTTTAATGATAAAATTGCAGCCACTTTCCACTGACTCCACACACGTATTATGAATGCCCCCGCCGCACTTTACGAATCTTCCCTGCCGCATTTGAAATTGCTCGGCCGCGGCAAAGTCCGCGATATGTACGAAATCGACGATAAACATTTGCTGATCGTCACCTCCGACCGGATGTCGGCATTCGATGTGATTATGCCCGATCCAATTCCCGGTAAAGGCCGCGTATTGACCCGGGTGAGTAATTTTTGGTTCGAAAAAATGCGGGATATTATTCCGAATCATTTAAGCGACGATTTGACGCTGGCGGACGTGATTCCCGACCCTGATTCAAGGGCGCAAGTCGAAGGCCGGGCCATCATCGTCAAACGTTTGAAACCGCTGCCGGTGGAAGCCATAGTGCGCGGCTATCTGATCGGTTCCGGCTGGAAGGATTATCAAAATAGCGGCGCTGTGTGCGGCATCGAACTACCGGCCGGCCTGCAACAAGCGCAGCAACTACCGCAGCCGATTTACACGCCGTCCAGCAAGGCCGAGATGGGCACGCATGACGAAAACATCAGCTTCGCCGATACGGTGGCGTTAATGGGAGCGGAGCTGGCCGGCAAAGTTCGCGACGCCAGTTTGCAGCTTTACACGACAGCTGCCGATTACGCTCGCGAACGCGGCATCATCATCGCCGATACCAAATTCGAATTTGGCCTGGACGAAGACGGCACACTGTATTTGATCGACGAAGCATTGACCCCCGACTCCTCTCGCTTTTGGCCGGTCGAACAATATCAAGTCGGCATCAGCCCACCCAGCTTCGACAAGCAATATCTGCGCGACTATCTGGAAACCCTTGATTGGAATAAAACCGCGCCCGGTCCGAAATTGCCGGAAGAAGTCAGCAGAAAATGCGCGGAGAAATATCGGGAAGCGGAATTGAAACTGATTGGAAATTGAACCGATTATCCAGGCCGCCATCCCGCGCCACAAGCGGGATGGTGGTTTTCGATAATGAACCTAAATCGGCTTGAATTGATAACCCTGCGCAGTCTGCCAGGATAAATAGACATTTTCGCCGTCGCCCAACAGAAACGCATCGTCCGCGCTTTCCGCCGTTTTACCGACTACTTCGGGCTGAGACCAGCTCAGGCCGCCATCGGTGGACTTAATCAACTGTAATAGATTATGGCTGCCGTCGAATTCCGACCAGACCACTGTCACCTGCTCGCCCTGTGCCAACACATTGGGATGCTTGGCGCCTTGATTGCCAAAACGGTAGGCCGGCGAATAACTCAGGCCGCCATCCTTGGAGTGGCCGTAAAACAAGCCTTGTTTATCGGCGGCTCCGCTAAACCATACCGAATGGTAAACACCATTGGCGGCAATCGATAAAGCCGGACCGTGATGCGGACAGGCGTCGATTTTCCAGTTTTCTTCGCTGACGCGCTGTATCGGGCCGGGCGTTTGCCAATCCTTAAATTTAACCAGCGCATGATCGCGGATGTTGCCGTCATAGACATGCCGCCACAGCACGACCGGCAAATTATCGGCATCGATTTCGACACCCAAACGGCAGCATTCGCAGCTATGCGGCGCGACGACTTTATTGGGATAGAAGCTTTTACCGCCGTTATCTGACCAGGCGTAATACACGGCAGTACCCGCAAACTCTTGCTTAGCGGCCTTGGCTTTTTCCTTGTCGCGCGCATCCAGCCAAGCGACAAAAATCTCGCCATTCTTACCAACCGTCAACGCATCGAAACGGTGACCGATCACGTCCGGATTGTCGTTGACCGTCACCGGCTTGGAAAAACTTTTTCCGCCATCCGCCGAACGACTAAAACGAATATGTCCGGTATGGCGTTTTTCCAGGTTTTGGGTCCAGGTCAAGTAGATATTGCCTTGCGCATCGAGTTTGATTTTTGGCCGGTATTCGCCGTGCGCGGCAATCGCTTCTGACTCGGTATTTACCGCGACCGGCGCGGAAAAACTCGCCCCTTTATCGGCCGACGATTGTACATAAATATGATCGCGGACCACCCAAGCCAACCACAGCGCGCCCTTATCGTCGAAAGTCGCCGTCACCGTATCGGAACACTCGATTGCCGGACTTGTATGTAGATCGGCGCAGTACGCTTTTTTATCGGCATGCTGCTCGTGTTTTGCCGACTGAACGTCCTGTTTGATACCAGTCGGTTCGCTGGCGCACGCGCCCAAAATCAACGAGGTAATAATTGCCAAGGGAATATGAAATTTCATCATCGTCTTTTAGTAAACATCCGGAGAGTTACGAACATTATTACCCGCTTGACCGGATAAAATTAAACTGTGTCATTTAACGCACACCAAAGATTGGACGCTGTCCGCCCAATCGTTGGTGAATCATACTCAGCACTCGATTAATAGTTAAACTTCAACTCAGCGATATAAGTGCGCTGTGGAAATACGTGGAAAATCCAATATTTTTCGTTGGTGATATTGTCGATACCTGCAGACAGCGTCAATTGCTTAGTCAGTTGGTACTTGGCACGGGTATCCACGACGAAAAACGCGCTGCCGGTGCCGGTATAGGTATCCGGATTGACATCGCTGTTATCGATTTGTCCGTATTGCTGGCTGCTATAGCGTCCGCTGATAGAGGACGTAAAATCCTTAGTCACATGGTATGTCGCAGTAGCACTGGCACGCCACTCGGGCACTCTAGGCTGATACTTGCCCACGGAAGCAGGCAACGCCGCATTTTTATCGATACGCGAATTCGCCCAAGTCACGTTACCCGACAAATCCAGACCATCGATAACGACGTTACTGTGTTCGCCGGAAAATTCCCAACCATAGGTGCTGATCTGGTCAATATTCTGCGCATAGGACAAGGTTGAGTTAGCGGTCGGACTAAAAGTTGTCTGGCTATAGATGGCGTCGTAGACCTTCTCGTGAAACAGACTTAAGCGTAACGAACCTTCGCTCAGAAAATATTGCGCGGAAAGTTCCGAGGACAGCGCTTCTTCAGGCTTTAGTGTTGGGTTGGGATTTACGATATTAGAGGTACCACTGACAGATATATTTGTCCCCTGAAACAGTTCGGTCACCGTCGGAAAACGGTAAGCCTGGGCAATAGAACTGGTAAATTTCCAACTATCGGTCGGCTTCCAGGCCAGCGATGCTTTTGGCGAAAACCTTAAATCGCTACGGTTAGACTGATTGATCGTTCTGCCATTGGAACCGGTATTGGTACCATCGAAGGCATTCCAGTTTTCCAGACGTCCACCCAAGGTCAGCGTCCAATCCGGATCGAATGTCCATGCGTCTTGAATCCAGATAGCATTGGTTTCGGTCTTGCCTTGCGAATTGGTAGACAAAAGACCTCGCCCACCGTATTTCCAATTGGACGTTGCATACTGTTGATTGTTTAATTCGTAAAGGTCGTGATGAAACCCAAAGCTAACATGATGCGGTCCCCATGCGGAATCCGGACGCCATATACCTTTGGCATCGACAGTATGCCAACCGGTGTCGTTTAAACTGGTAATAGTTCCCGCGCCACCTGCTGCTGCAAGATTCGGCGCAACAGTGGGGGCACGTTGTTCATCCTGGCCGTAATTGATCACGCTGCCGGTCAATTCCCAATCGAAAATACCGCCAGTGTTCGATTTTAGCGCCATACCGTGCGACCAATGCATCTGCTGGTAATCGTTCTCGGCAAACGTCGAACCAAGATTGTAGTTTCGTCCGTTCATATTGATCAGACCGCTATTGACTGGCGTTCCGGTATTGGCATTGCGCAAATAGCTATTGAAGCCACCACTCTCGTCGTTTTGCCACAAACCCAGCGTGTAGGAGGCTTTTAGGGTTGGTGTGATGTCATAAGCCAGTTTCCACTTAAAATTATCCTGCACCGTGTGCCTAATATTACCTTCACCGATGGCAAATATTCTTTGAGAGCCAGTTCTATCGACATCACCGACCGCACCAGTAACGGGTACACCACCCGCGCCAGAACTAGTAGGAAGATATGTAAAACTAATTGGCTGACTATGCGCATCCAAATGACTGACGTCAAAGCGCCAGGAAAAATCGCCATGCCGGCTACCCAGATTTGCCGTGTATTGTTGAGAGTCATAGATGTCGGTATGTCCGTATACATCGTATTCCTGCCAAGCGGACTGCACACCGCCGCCCGCTTCGAATTTCTCGGGCATTCGGGTAGTAATATCGATTACGCCGCCGATCGAGTTACCGCCGTAGGCCGCGGAAAACGGCCCGTACATCACGTCAACCCGCTCGATTTCCGACGGCGATACCATATTCCAGCGGGGCGAACCGGTCATACCGTTGTTATTTCCCAGCAACGAAGACAGTAGAATGCCATCTGCATAAATCAAGCTGCGCGCACTGGAACCGGTCCCGGAAGTACGCATCGATACCGGCATTTCCTTGTCGCCTATATAACGTTTACGCACCAGAATGTTGGGCAGATACTTGATCGCGTCCTCGGTATTCAACACATTGACGGTATCTTCCAGCTTTTCCCGAGTAACGCTTTCGGTAACCGCAGGCAACTTATATTTTTCCGTAGCCGTTTGCCTAGCGGCCTTATCGCTGTCGGCGGTAACGGTCATTTCCGGCAACACTGCCGCTTGACTGCCGTTGGCTTTATCGTCCACTTTGGGAGTTTCAGCCGCAGAGATTCCCGGCAAGACTGTAAGCAGCATCGTACCCAACAAATATGGCTTGGTGCTAAGTTTGATTTTTGCGTGTTTCATAGAATTTAGAAATTGCGAAGATATGCGATTTGTTCTGAATACGGAATTATTGCTGGCAAAAGCACTGGTTAAAAACACCAACGATTTTTGGTGATTTCACACACTTTATAACAACCATCCAAAGATCAAAGCAATTTACGATCCTAAATATAATTATGCTTTTGCATCAATTGATTACTTGACTCAACTAATAAAAACTTACCAATTCATCTAGTTTTTGCGGCAAATGACTCACATATAATAAGTTAAATAACATAGTTTATTTTTATGCTCGGTCGCCACCGCCTCCTTTTGGCGATGTAATTTGCAATATAAGCAATAAGCCAGTCCCAACTGGAGACACTTCTTGCCCCCTAAACAAAAAAAACCCTTGCCGGCTTTTCCGCCGACAAGGGTTTTCAGAGACCAACCAAGCGATACTTATTCGTCCGCGTCTAACTCATCGGCGGAGAGTTTTTTACCTGGAAAATAGTTAGGCGCAACGCTGATCAGGATCGTCAACAGGGTAGCGACATAAGGCACTGACTGCACCGCCAATACCGCCATCCACAGCCGGCCGCTCAAGTTATCGAAATGCTCGATGGAACGCATCGCCAGGATGCCGGCAACCAGTAAGGCCAGCAATAACAACTCCTGCCAGATGATCAATAAACCGGCTACCAACGGCCCTTGTTGCTCGTATTTCGGCGTCCGCATGAATGGCTTGCCGGAGGTGAACAAACCCTGCAAGGTACCGCGCGCCACGGTATGCGTTAGCGACAAACCCGCCAACGCGGCACCTAACGCGTGGATCATTGAACACGCTACTCGCGCCTTATACAACCACAAACCGCGCAAGATCTTAAAGGCAAACAGACCTATGGTCGGCAACAGGAAGGCGTTTACCGGCAGTTCACTGTGGATAGGATCCGACACGATCAGCGCGGTCAATACCAAACTGGTTCCGGTAAACAGCAGCGCCAACGCATCGGAAAACCAAGGCAGCCAACCGGCCACAAAGTAATAACGCTGCGCGGATGTAAGCGAGGATTTTTTGTTGGGTAAAAAATGCCGCCAGTGCTTTTTGATAATCTGCATCGCGCCATACACCCAACGGAAACGTTGCGTCATATAACCGGAGAAGGTATCCGGCATCAGACCGCGGCCGAACGACTCCTTGCAATACACCGAATCGTAACCGGCTTCGTACAAACGCAAACCCAACTCGCTATCCTCGCAGATACACCATTCGCCCCAGGGACCGACTTTGTCGAACGCCGACTTGCGGACCATGGTCATCGTGCCATGCTGGATAATCGCGTTGAATTCGTTACGTTGCACCATACCGATATTGAAGAAGCCGGCATACTCCCAATAGCAAATATCCTTGAAGGCACCTTGGTTGGCGTCGCGATAATCCTGAGGAGACTGCACGAAGCCGACATTTTCCTGGTCGAAATAAGGCACCATCGCTTTCAACCAATCCGGGTTCAAGATGTAATCGCTATCGATTACCGCGATGATTTCCGCGTCTTCGGCGGTATTGGTCAACGCGTAATTAATCGCACCGGCTTTGTAACCAGGCCAGTTATCCAAGTGAAAGAAACGGAATCTTGCCCCTAAGCGATCGCAATCGTCGCGCACCGGTTGCCAGACCGTCGGATCCTTGGTGTTGTTATCCATCACCAACACTTCGAAATTCGGGTAATCGACCTTGGCCAGCGCATTCAAGGTCTTGCGCACCATTTCCGGCGGCTCGTTATGAATCGGCAAATGGATGGATACTTTCGGGTAACGAAAATCCGCCGAAGGCGTTAACGGCGTAAATGTCCGCCGGCCTTTTCTATGCCAAATGACTTCGGAAATCTCCAGACTCTCGGTCAACAAAACCAGAATAGCCATGGCCTGCATCATCAGCAAAATCGCCCAAAACACCACCGAAAAACTGGTCTGATATTGCGCGGCCGCGATCGATGCCGACCAAAACAAGACCGATGCTGCCAAGTTGGCGACGATGCCGAAGAAAAATTTACCCGGCAGCTTCAGACTCTTGCGAGTGAATAAGAAAGCCGCCATCAAGATGATACTGAGTACCGCTGCCCCACTGGCCCAGTTACGCCAGGTCGGGTTAGCCAATACGTCGCCTTCCATCGGGAATTTCGGCTGCCGATCGGCATTGAACAAGCCCCAGTAGGCACCGGCGGTACCTTCCAGCTTAATCTTCCAAGGCTGGTCGAACGCTTCGACCACGTAATAAATCACGTTTTCCGCCGTCGCCCGGTTCAGGAACTCCCGTAAGAATTTAGCTTGATTCGCCAACGATGCGCTGGCGGCTTTTTGCGGAGGACCGTCTGACGGCCAACCTACCTCAGTGATCACGATAGTTTTGTTGGGGTACAACGCCTGCAATTCGTAATAACGCTTGAATACGTATTCGACTGCGTTATCGCCTTCCGCGCCTTGCGGCAAGTCAACCGGCACGCCTTCCCAGTAAGGCAGAATATGTACGGCTATGTAATCGACTTCCGCCGCCAATGCCGGGTTCGCTACCCAGATATCCCAGGTCTCGGCAGTACTGACAGGCTTCCAGGTACGTTTTTTTACTTCACGAATGTATTCGATCAGTTCGTTGGCTTTACCGGCCACCTCGGCTTTAACATCGGCCTCGATTTTCAGCTGCAAATCTTGTTCGCTCATCGACCCGGAAAATTCCTGCCTGACTTTCTGGGCTATAGGACCACTGATTTTATTTCGGTAGCGCAATAAGGATTCGTTACCGACCAGAGTACGGACGATGGTTTTGGGATACTGATTGGTTAGATTGATCAGGCTTTCGACTTCGCGCTGATTTTTATCCAGCCGCTTCTGAGTGTTCTCTAACTTCTTTTGCGGATCGTCGTCGGCGCTATCGTCATCAACCAAATCCACCCAGCAGCCCATCGCCAGGTTGATCGCATTCTTGGCCGTCAGCTCGGGCACAACCTCCATGCCTTCCAACGCGGTATAGGTCCTTATGGAATGCGCCTTACCGGACAACAATTCCAGATCGGATTGAATCTGCTCCCTGGTCGGAAATACACCGTCCGCAGGATTGAAATCGCGACCTTTGGGATTAAAGGTCACCCCCATCATGGTGTCGCTCCAGGATGGCAGCTTTAACGGGTTATTGACGTAAGACCAGATACCCAGGTTGATGACAACCAGTAGCACCAAGGTGAAAAATGTGGCAATTTTGGCTTTCATTTCGACAGAAAGGCTCCGCGTTAGAGGGTTATTAGAATCAGTATTTTTATAGTTTTTAAGGCATTACAAAGCCAATCCCTCGGCGAACGAAAATGCGTTTACTGCGGTATCTGATTTCGACAGAGCGCCTGGCGCGTGTCTATGCGGGCCACGCATTCCTGTCAGGTAACAGATTTACCAACAAAACACAGCGGCATTTAGGATACCCGCTTAAGGACAAACCCCGGCGACGCTCAGACCGGCAAGGAGCCGGTATTGAATGCCGCCACGCTTAGCTCAACCTTAAGCAGGTATGCGGGAAAACTTTTACTTCAATGAAAGCGTTTCGACGCGTCCTTTCATTTCGATAATAAGTTTGTCTTCTTTAGCCAACCAACCGATAGCTCGCTGCACATCGTTCTTACCCAAGCCGGTTTCGGTTGTGACTTTATTAACGCTAGCTTCGCCATGCGTATTCAAAAATTGCCAGACTGCTCCGGCTGCTTCGCCAATTGTATCCACCATTTCAACTCCTCATCATTCAAACAACAAAAAAAATCGGGGGTTTTTAGTCGAGCTATCCAGCCATCCGCGACACAAACCGCGTCAAGCTAGCAAACACAACTAACGCTCATCAGGCAGCACAATATTAAGTTCCAGGGTTTCCTGGTTTCCATCCTGTTCAAAATTAACGGTAATGGCATCCTGCCCGACATTGACATATTTACGGATCACCGCCAACAACTCTTGTTGCAACTCGGGCAAATAGGAAGGTTGATTTCTGGACGCACGCTCATGGGCAACCAGAATTTGCAATCTCTCCTTGGCCAGCGATGCCGTATTGGTTTTCGAGGATCTGAAATAATCTAAGAGACTCATCACTTGCTCCCGAATAGCTTACTGAATAAGCCCTTCTTCTCTTCCTCAATAAAACGATGTGGCTTGGTTTCGCCCAAGTAACGCGCCACGATGTCCGTATAAGCCTGGCCTGCATCGCTTTGCTCGTCGAGAATGACCGGCGTACCGGAGTTTGACGCATTCAACACCGACTTGGACTCGGGAATAACGCCCAACAAATGTAACGATAATATCTCCTGTACATCGTCAACGCTGAGCATTTCGCCCAATTTCACCCGATCCGGCGAATAACGCGACAGCAACAAATATTCCTTGATCGGTTCTTCGCCATTCTCGGCGCGACGCGATTTGCTGGATAAAATACCCAGCATGCGATCCGAGTCTCTGACGGACGAAACTTCCGGGTTAGTCACTACAAACGCGTCATCCGCGAAGTACATGGCAAGTGTAGCACCGCGCTCTATTCCTGCCGGCGAGTCGCAAACGATGTATTTAAAGTCTTTGGACAATTCTTCCAGAATTTTGCCGACGCCTTCCGTTGTTAAGGCATCTTTATCACGGGTTTGCGATGCCGGCAATATAAATAACTGGTCGCAACGCTTGTCTCTGATCAAGGCTTGATTCAGGGTCGCTTCGTTGTTGATGACATTAACCAAATCATAAACCACGCGACGCTCGCAACCCATGATCAAGTCGAGATTACGCAGTCCCACATCGAAATCGATCACAGCGGTTTTATGCCCACGTTTCGCTAAGCCCATGGCGATAGCGGCACTCGTTGTGGTTTTGCCCACGCCACCTTTCCCCGATGTTACTACGATAATTCTGGCCAATGTTGTTCCTCCAAGAAAAGCTTAAATATCTTTGATAATCAGAGTCTGGTTATCCAGACTGATCTGTACGGGCTTGTGCGCGGGATGCTTGCTCAAATCGTCGCTCAGTTGGTAAATGCCGGCGATAGAAATCAGTTCGGCCTGCAAATCCGAGCAAAAAATACGGCTATTGACATTACCCAGCACGCCGGCGAGCGCTCGTCCGCGCAAGGAGCCGTAAATATGAATATTGCCTTCCGCCATGATTTCCGCGCCAGCACTAACGGTTGCGGTGACGATCAAATCGCCTTTTGCATATACTCGCTGGCCCGAGCGTATCGGCTGGGTCACTAATTTGTTTTCTATCGATTGATTGGCTGGTTTTTGCTCTTCCGGCGCAGGTGTCGGCAAGGTTTTTGCCGGCGCCTTGTTGACCAGTGGCGCATTGCTGCCGTGCAAGGAATGCTGAGGCAAATTCATTGCCAAGGCGTCGCCGTTTTGTTGTTCGTTACCGCCGCGCACACCTACCGGCATGAAGCCGTGCTGACGGACGATGGCGACTATTTCGGCAAAATCAATTGGCAGGTTTTGAGCGTTAAGTTTTTGCAGATCGATCAGCAACGGCGAGTTTTTAAAAAACTCGGGGGCCTGAACCACCTTTTCCTTGAGCTGTTGATCGATCAGAGAGATGTCGTTACTGGCTAACAGCAACACCGGCACGGTCAGAGACGTGCTTTTAAACTCCAAAGCTGTTTTTTGCGAAGTAGGTGCGCCGGTTGACATCGAGTTTGGAAAATCCGCTACTGAATGCCCGAAATACTATCATTTTCCGTGACAAAAAGCACAGTTCCTTACAGCAAAAATAAGGTCGCCAGACCCAAAAACGCCATGAATCCAACCACATCGGTAACGGTGGTTAGCAACACGCCGCCAGCTAGAGCAGGGTCTACACCGATCTTATCCAACAACACCGGAATCGCCACGCCCGATAAGGCCGCGCAGACCAAATTGATCAACATTGCCACGCCGAGCAGTAAACCGATATGCGGATTATGGAACCATAACCCAGCCACCACCGCTACCACAGCAGCCCAGACCAAGCCGTTTAACAAGCCCACGGACACTTCTTTAAACAACAAGCTCATGGCATTACTGGTAGTGACCTGCCGCAACGCCAGGCCCCGAACAACCAGCGTCAGCGTCTGACTGCCCGCGATACCGCCCATGCTGGCAACAATCGGCATCAATACCGCCAATGCAACGATCTGCTGAATGGTGGCTTCGAACAAATCGATGACCGAAGCGGCCAGGAACGCGGTAAGCAAATTCACGCCCAACCATAATGCGCGGCGCTTGGCGCTACTAAACACCGGGGCAAACATGTCCTGCTCTTCGCTCAAGCCGGCCATACTCATCAGCGAGTGATTGGCTTCCTCGCGAATCAAGCCCACCACATCGTCGATAGTGATGCGCCCCAACACCTTACCGTCATCCGCCAACACGGGTGCCGACAACAATTTTCGCCGTTCGAACAAACCCGCCACATCTCGGCTGGACATGTTGTAAGGAATGCCGGAACTGCGCGCGTCCATGATCGACTCGACCTTGGTGTGCGGATCGTGGGTCAACAATTGATTAATAGGCAGCAAGCCTTGAAACTGATCTTTGCGGTCTACCACTATTAAACTGTCTGTAGCAGTCGGCATATTCCCGCGTAGCCGTAAGTAACGAGTCACCACATCCAGCGTCACGTCGGCACGAATGGTTAACACATCGTCGGACATCAAACCGCCGACGGTGTGCTCGTCGTAGCTAAGCGCTTTTTCGATGCGATTACGGTTGTGTACGCCAATAGATTCCATCACTTGCGATAGCAAGGGCTCCGGCAACACATGCAGCAGATCGACCATGCCGTCAGCGCCCATGGATTCGGTAGCGGCGATCAAATCTTTCCTGTCGGTAATTTTCAGCAGGCTGCTGCCTACTTCGACATTCACCTCGACCAGAATTTCGCCAATCACGCTGGGTGGCACCACCGCCCACAGCTTGGCTCGCTGCTCCGGTTCCAAGGACTCCAGAATATGCGCCGCTTCCGCCGGGTACAAGGATCGCACCAAGTTTCTAATCTCGATCAGAGAGTCTTTTGCTAGCACTTCCGTGGCGCGATCTAAAAGATGCTCGGTATTTTCAAGCTTTGCAGGTGATGTCATGGGTAAAAACCAAGAAATTGGGCTAGACAATTGCGTTAACGCAATTCCCGATGCCTGACGATAACGTTAGGAGTAATAGTTTGAAATTGCTTACTCAAAGCCTCAACCAGATAAACCGAACGATGTTGACCGCCGGTACAACCGATCGCTATGGTTAAATAACTGCGATTATCCGACTCGAAGCGCGGCGCCCAGCGCCCGATAAAATAGCCAATATCATGCAGGAACTCTTTCACGATGGCTTCGTTCTGCAAAAAATCGATTACCTCGGCGTGCTTGCCGGTCAATCCTCTCAGTTCCGGCGCCCAATAGGGATTGGGTAGGCTGCGAGCATCGAAGACAAAGTCGGCATCCAAAGGGATACCGTATTTAAAACCGAATGACTGAAATAAAATCGACAAAGACCCTTTACCCTTCTCGCCCAAACGGTTTTTCAGCAAATCCCGTAATTGATGGTAATGGGTGTAACTGGTATCGATGACTATGTCGGCACGGACTGCGACCGGCCGCAGCATCTCCCGTTCAATTTCCAAAGCTTCCCGCAATGGCCGGCTTTCGGTGGTCAGCGGATGGCGGCGGCGCGTTTCGCTGTAACGCTTCAGAATAATATTTTCGTCCGCCTCCATGTAAACCAGTTCGCAATCGATACCCTTATTGCGAATAGCGGTCAGACTATCCGGAAAATCCGCCAACTTCTGATTGCGGTTTCTGGCATCGATACCGATGGCGGTTTTACTGTAAGTTGCCGGGTCTTTCAGCATCACATGATCGACAAAATCATCAAGCAATGCCACAGGCAAATTATCGATACAGTAATAGCCGCAATCTTCCAGAGTATCTAAAGCGATACTCTTGCCCGATCCCGATAAGCCACTAACGATTACTAGTTTCATATGCAAACCGATACAGAGCGAAAACCGCGCTCACCCTGTATCGCACAAGCTGATAATTAGCGATGGTTTTGATTTTTTTCTTTATGTTTAACGATCTGTCTGTCGAGCTTGTCGACCATGCTGTCGATAGCAGCATACATATCTTCCTGTACATCTTCGGCGTACAGTTTGGCACCGCTGATTTGCACGGCCGCTTCGGCTTTTTGCTCAAGCTTCTCAACGGTCAAAATGACGTGAACATCAACGACGTTGTCAAAATGACGTTTAATTTTGCTGATTTTTTCATCAACGTAGGCTTTTAATGCTTCTGTGACTTCTACGTGATGACCTGTGATACTGACTTGCATGGAATACTCCTGTTTTTAAAAATTATTCTTCCAGATTGATTAAATATGCCTTTTCCGCTGGCTGGTTGAAGGAATGGACATCGCTTCCCGATATTTGGCAATGGTGCGGCGCGCGACATTAATGCCCTTCTCATTCAATAAGTCCGATATTTTACTATCGCTTAATGGCTTGGCCGGATTTTCACTGCCGACCAACTCTTTTATCAGCGCCCGAATCGCGGTCGCCGAACACTCGCCTCCGCCATCGGTACTGACATGGCTGGAGAAAAAATATTTAAATTCGATCACACCGTGCGGCGTATGCATGTATTTTTGCGTGGTTACCCTGGAGATGGTGGATTCGTGCAACTCCAGTTCCTCGGCAATATCGCGCAACACCATGGGCTTCATCGCAATCGCACCATGCTCGAAAAAATCGCCTTGTTTTTCGACGATGCTTCTGGCCACGCGCAGCAAAGTGTCGTTACGACTATGCAGGCTTTTAATAAACCAACGCGCTTCCTGCAGATGATTCTTCATGCTGACATTGTCATGACTATTGTCGGCACGCTTGATCATCCCCGAATAGAATGGATTGACGCGCAATTTGGGCGCGATCTCAGGGTTCAGATTAACCTGCCACTGTCCGTTGACTTTGGCGACAAACACATCCGGCACCACATACTCGACATCCGAATCCTGCAAGCGCGCGCCAGGTTTGGGGTCCAGGGTTCTGATTAGCGCCAGCACACCCTTCAGCACATCCTCGGTCATCCCTATCCGCTTCATCAAGCGGGCTTGATCGCAACTGGCCAGTAAATCCAAATGCCTATGCACAAACTCCAAAGCTTCCGACCGGTAAGGCGTCGTAGCCGGTAACTGCTGTAGCTGTAAACCCAGGCAATCGGCCAAATCCAGCGCCGCCACGCCGACGGGGTCGAAGTTTTGCACCATATGCAGCACGGCCAGCACTTCATCCATTTCCAAGCCTTCCAGTTGATCCTGCAATCCCTGGAAAATATCGGTCAATTCGCTGGTCACGTAACCATCGTCGTTAACCGCGTCGATGATAGAAGTGGCTATTGCATAATCGCGGTCCGAGATCGGAATCAGCTCCAACTGCCAGACCAAATGATCGCGTAAAGACTCGGACTTGCCGCGAAAGGCCTCGAATTCCGGACTATCGCCTTCATCGCCGCCGCTGGGTAGCGAGCTTTCATAGACATCGTCCCAGCTGACATCAACCGGCAATTCGTCGGGCATGTCGGTCTGCGAGCCTTCGCTGGTCTGCTGATCGGTGTTTTCGAGCTTTTTATCCCGAAACTCGATATTGGGCAGTTCCTCTTCATCGATCTCCAACATCATGTTGGATTCCAAGGCTTGCTGAATTTCCTGCTGTAAGTCCAAAGTCGACATCTGCAACAGCTTGATCGCCTGCTGCAATTGCGGCGTCATGGTCAGACTCTGACCGATACGGAGTTGTAGAGATTGCTTCATGACTATTCGAATTTCATAAACTAAATTTCTCGCCTAGATACACTCTACGCACCTCTTCGTTATCCACCAATTGGTGCGACTGGCCTTCGGCGATAACCTTCCCATTGTTCAAAATATAAGCGCGATCGCAAATCTCCAATGTTTCCCTCACTTTGTGCTCGGTAATCAAAATACCGATACCCCGATGCTTCAAGTGGGCAATGATTTTTTGCAACTCCAGCACCGAAATCGGATCGACCCCGGCAAACGGTTCGTCCAACAGGATAAACTGCGGCTCACTGGCCAAAGCCCGCGCAATTTCCACCCTCCGCCGTTCGCCACCTGATAGGCCTAGCGCCACCTGATTACGCAAGTGGTTGATATTAAACTCTGTCAATAACTCATCAATCAACAACTCGATTTGACCGTCGGTCAAATCAGACCGGATTTGTAATACCGCGCGCAAATTGTCGGCCACGCTCAGTTTACGAAATACCGAAGCCTCTTGCGCCAGATAACCGATACCCAAGCGCGCCCGCCGGTGCATCGGATGGTGAGTGATGCGCTGATCGTCGAGAAAAATCTCGCCGCTATCGGCTTTAACCAAACCCACCATCATGTAAAAGCTGGTGGTTTTCCCTGCCCCGTTCGGCCCCAGCAAACCTACCACTTCCCCGGTATCGACGCGCAGACTGACACCATCGACGACATTTCGGTTGTTGTAGCGTTTGAATAACTGTTCCGCAACCAAACGCGCCATTATGGAGCCTGCTTGGGCTTGGGTTTAATGACCGAGTGCACGCGTTTGCCATCGGTTTGCGCTTCGCCAGCCTTCAGCAAGGAGTTCTTGGTATCGTACTCGATATATTCGCTGGATTGTTTGGCATCGCCCTGCCAAACCGACGCATTTTTCATAAATTTCAGTAAATTCTGGTCCGGGTAAAATTCATTGATCAAACCTTCGCCATGCATTTCTTCCTTACCCACGGCCGGCAGCTGCTTGAATCTTGAAGGTTTGCCGGTGGCAATCAACTTAATAATCGCCCCATCCTTCAAATAAACCACCAACTTGTCGCCATCGATTTTGATCGTACCCTGCGTGGCCACCACATTGCCGGTGTAGGTGCTGATCTGCGCCTTTTCGTCATAAACCGCATTGTCGGAGTCGATGTAGATAGGCTGCTCGGAATCGGATTCCAAGCCAAACGCCATCCGCGCCGAGAATAACAGGCCTAGACCGACCATTTTACTTAATTTCATAGCGACCTTTCACTTTGGACAACAATTTCAGGTGAATCGGACTAACAAAAGTCGCTTCCATTCCTATTCCCGCCGTTCTGTTGGGCGGGCTGATAATCTCAGCCCACGCCTGTGTCTCCGCATAATGGCTGGCGAGTTTCACCCGCAAATCCGATGTATTGATGGTCAGCGCCGAATTGGTCTTCGACGCGTCCCGATTGATATAAGCACTGCCGTTAAGTTGTAAATTATCGCCGTCCGCCGCCATCACGCCGCTGTCGGCCTTGATCAGCCAAGGCATCTCGTTTGGGTTGTACAAACTCATCACCGGCTTTTCCAGATGCGTGCTGCCGTCGACTTTAAAGTGCTGCATTTTTTCCGCCGCCAATTCGCTTTTCGGCACGCCATCGATATTCATTTCTTTTTTGAAATAACCCACGCTAAAAAAATCCGGGCTATTTTCGACAATTTTCATTTCGGCGTCACGCTGTTCATTCAGTTGTACCAGCCACCATGACAACAATGCGGCCAAGCCGACATAAATGAAAATCTGTAGATTTTTCAGTACGGTCATAAATAGGTTTGCAAAACGCCGTCAAAGCTACCCTGGGCTTGCATGATCAAATCACATACTTCCCGGACCGCGCCTAAACCACCGGGAGTTTGCGTTTGCCAATGCGCATGGTTTTTAAGAACGAAATTGGCATCTTGCACCGCAACTGCAAAACCAACCTGGCGCATAACCGGTAAATCCAGAATATCGTCGCCGATATAAGCCACTTGTTCCGGCCTCAAAGCCAGACGCTGTAAAATTTCCGCGAATGCCGCGCGCTTGTTCTCGTGACCTTGATAAACCAACTCCACCCCTAAACCCTGCATGCGTAGCGTGACCGAATTGGATTTGCGACCGGAGATCACCGCCACTTCCACGCCGGTTTGGCGCAGCAATTTAATCCCATGCCCGTCGCGGGCGTGAAAACACTTGTATTCCTTGCCGCTGTCGTCGAAGAACAAACGGCCATCGGTCAACACGCCGTCCACATCCAGAATCAACAGCTTTAGTTGTTTAACAACACTCAGTAATTGGGGATTTAAATCGAACATCTCTCGCCACTCTCAGACTATGCCGGCCCGCAGCAAATCGTGCATATTCAACGCGCCCAACAATTTTTGTTGGCTGTCGACGACCAGCAGGGCGTTGATTTTTTTGCTTTCCATGATTTGCATGGCCTCCGCCGCCAACATATCCACATCGATCACCTTACAAGGCCCGGTCATCACTTCGGCGATGCGTGTCGCATGCACATCCAGATTTTTTTCCAGCATCCGCCGCAAGTCACCATCGGTAAATATTCCGGCGACGCGTCCTTCGCCATCGATTACCGCCGTCATGCCCAGCTTCTTGCCGGTCATTTCCAACAATGCGTCGCTCACCAAAACAGTATCAGCAACAACCGGCACTTCGCTACCGCGATGCATGATGTCGTTGACCTGTAGCAACAAGCGCTTACCCAAGCTACCGCCTGGATGCGACAGCGCGAAATCGTCGCGGGTAAAGCCCTTGGTTTCCAATAGCGACACCGCCAACGCGTCGCCCATCACCAATGCCGCCGTGGTGCTGGCGGTCGGCGCCAAACCCAACGGGCAAGCCTCTTGTTCGACGGCAACGTTAATGTGTACGCTGGAAAACCGGGCCAAAGCGGAATCGGGATTACCGGTTAGCGCAATCAGCGGCACGCCGAGTCGCTTAATAATAGGCAATATCGTCAGGATTTCTTCGGTTTCGCCGGAATTGGACAAGGCCAACACCACATCCTGCCGGGTAATCATGCCCAAGTCGCCATGACTGGCTTCCCCCGGATGCACAAAGAAAGCTGGAGTGCCGGTGCTGGCTAGCGTCGCGGCAATTTTACCGGCAATATGCCCGGATTTGCCCATACCGGTGACCACCACCCGGCCTTTACAAGCCAGCAACAAGCGGCAGGCACTGACGAATTGTTCATCGATACGCGCAGCCAAGCCGGCAACCGCTTGCATTTCGGTCTGAATCACCGCCAACGCCAACGCTTGTATGTCTTGATCACAACCCACGCAAATTAACTCCACGCACCGAAACAAAAAGGAATCATTATTGCATGTTATTAACCGACTTTTCACCCCAAGTCATTGACTTATTCTCGACGAGTCATAGAAAATAGCCCGTTCCCAATCTAAAAACTCCTGTGATTCCGGTAGATGGCCAATAGCGCAAGTCCTGAAGACAATATCGTTTCTATTAGCAACTTGAGCTTTTCCAGAGGCCCCAGAAAAATTTTCGACGCGGTCAGCCTGGAGATTCAACGCGGCAAAATCACCGCCATCATGGGGCCTAGCGGCACCGGCAAAACCACGCTGTTGAAATTGATCGGAGGACAGCTGACGCCGGATCGCGGCCAAATCCAAGTCGACGGTCAAAATGTTCACCGCCTGAAGACCCGTGAACTGTACGAGTTGCGCAAACGCATGGGTATGCTGTTTCAAAGCGGCGCGCTGCTCACCGACATGAATGTTTACGATAACGTGGCTTTCCCGCTGCGCGAACATACGCATTTGCCGGAGTCGATGATCCGCAGCCTGGTGTTGATGAAATTGCATGCGGTCGGCCTGCGCGGCGCGCGCAATTTGATGCCCAACGAACTGTCCGGCGGCATGGCCAGACGGGTTGCCTTGGCGCGGGCCATCGCCCTCGACCCGTTGATGATCATGTACGACGAACCGTTTACCGGTCAGGACCCGATCTCGATGGGCGCGCTGGTGCATTTGATCAAATCGCTGAACACCACGCTAGGCCTGACCAGCATCATCGTCTCGCACGATGTCCAGGAAACCGCCGCCATCGCCGATTACATCTATGTATTGTCGGAAGGTAAAATTATCGGCCAGGGTACACCGCAACAATTACAAGAATCGGATTCGGAGTGGGTGCAACAGTTTATGCACGGCGATGCCGACGGACCTGTACACTTTCACTACCCGGCCCGCGATTATCTGGACGACCTGCTGGCCAGCAAATAACCACTATTTATTCATCGATGCTTCAATTTCTGCAAAATCTGGGAAAAACCACCCGCAGCAGCTTTGCCAAGCTCGGCCGCGCCTCATTTTTCCTGAGCCACACGCTGACCGGCATCAGCGACGTGCTGCCGCGCCCCAACCTGCTGATCAAACAGGTGTATTCGGTCGGCGTGTTGTCGTTTCTGATCATCACCATCTCCGGCCTGTTCGTCGGCATGGTTTTAGGTTTGCAAGGCTTTAATATCTTGTCCGACTTCGGCGCCGAGGAATCCCTGGGCGTGATGGTTGCCGCCTCGCTGGTGCGCGAACTGGGACCGGTAGTGTCGGCTTTATTGTTTGCCGGCCGGGCCGGCTCGGCGTTGACCGCCGAAATCGGTTTGATGAAAGCCACCGAACAATTGTCCGGCATGGAAATGATGGCGGTCGATCCAATCAAACGCATCATTTCGCCGCGTTTTCTGGCCGGCTTTCTGTCCATGCCTTTATTGGCCGCCTTGTTCAGCGCGATCGGCATCATGGGCGGACACCTGGTCGGGGTCGGCATGCTAGGCGTAGACGACGGCGCATTCTGGGCACAAATGCAGGCCAGCATCGATTTTCAAGAAGACATCATCAACGGCGTGATCAAAAGCGTGGTCTTCGGTTTCGTGGTGTCGTGGATTGCGTTATTCGAAGGCTACGATGCGATCCCTACTTCAGAAGGCGTCAGCCGCGCCACGACCCGCACCGTGGTCAACTCGGCCTTCTCGGTTCTGGCACTCGATTTCATTTTAACCGCACTCATGTTTGGAGACATTTAACATGCAGCATTCCAAGACCCAGGATACCCTGGTCGGTTTTTTTGTCGCCAGCGGTATTGCCGCGTTGTTTTACATGGCTCTGCAAGTCAGCAATCTGGGCAGCTATACCAGCGACGACAGTTACACGGTGTATGCCCACTTTCAAAATAGCGGCGGCTTGAAAGTCAAGTCGCCTGTCAACGTAGCGGGCGTGCGCATCGGCCGGGTTTCGGCAATCCGCCTGGACAGAGACAGCCACGAGTCCATCGTGGAAATGCGCATCGAGTCGCAATACAACAATTTACCCAGCGATTCCGGCGTCAGCATTTATACCGCCGGCTTGTTGGGCGAACAGTACATCAGCCTGGACCCGGGTTCGTCCGACGAATTCTTGAAGGATAAAAGCACTATCGACATCACCAGCTCGGCGATTGTGCTGGAAGAAATGATAGGCAAATTCATGCTGAACAAGGCGGAAGGCAAATAATGTCCAAGCTGACATTGACCGAACAGTCTCCCGGTCACTTTACCGTGGAAGGCAGCCTGACCTTCGCCAGCATCGACAAACAGACCTTGCAATCATTCAAGTTCCTGAAAGGCATGGACGCTATTTGCATCGACCTAGCTAAAGTAAAGACCACCGATAGCGCCGGCCTGGCCTTGATGATCGAATGGATCAGGCTCAGCCGCATGGGCCGGGTCAATCTGTCCTTTAAAAACATCCCGTCGCAATTACTCGCCCTGGCGAAGCTCAGCGGCTTCGACGAAACCGAATATTTTGCAAACCACACGCATTAAGCCGCGTTCCAATTTACAGACCAATAAGAATCCATGGATAAATTACTGATTACCGGCGGTCAACCGCTGCACGGCGAACTGAGAATCTCCGGCGCCAAAAACGCCGCTCTGCCAATTCTGGCCGCCACTCTGTTGTCCGATGTGCCGGTCAGCGTCGGCAACATTCCGCATTTGCACGACATTACCACCACGATGGAATTGTTGGGGCAAATGGGCGTGCGCCTGACCGTCGACGAAAAAATGAACATCGAAGTCGATACCAGCACCATCGACAAATACGAAGCACCTTACGAGCTGGTGAAAACCATGCGCGCCTCGATTCTGGTATTGGGACCGTTACTAGCCCGTTTCGGCGAAGCTTACGTGTCGCTGCCCGGCGGTTGCGCCATCGGCACCCGGCCGGTGGATATTCACATCGACTCGCTGCTCAAAATGGGCGCCGACATTACCGTCGAAGCAGGCTATATCCACGCCAAGGTCAAACGTTTGCAAGGCTGCCATCTGGTACTGGATAAAGTCACCGTAACCGGGACCGAAAACATCCTGATGGCCGCTACATTGGCGGAAGGTATAACCATCATCGAAAACGCCGCGAAAGAACCGGAAGTCACCGATTTGGCGCATTTCCTGAATAAAATGGGTGCCAAAATCACCGGCGTCGGCACCGACATTCTTACCGTGGAAGGCGTGGAAAGACTGGGAGTGGCAGGTTTGCATTACGACATCCTGCCCGACCGCATTGAAACGGGCACCTATCTGGTCGCCGGCGCGATCAGCCGCGGCCATGTCAAATTGAAAAACACCGATCCCAGCACCCTGGATGCGGTACTGGTTAAATTGAAAGAAGCCGGCGCCGACATCACCTGCGGCGAGAACTGGATCGAACTCAACATGCACGGTAAACGCCCGAAAGCCGTTACCGTGCGCACCGCGCCTTATCCGGCTTTCCCGACCGACATGCAGGCGCAATTTACCGCCTTGAATTCCGTCGCGGAAGGCGTGGGCTTGATTACCGAAACCGTGTTCGAAAACCGTTTCATGCATGTGCAGGAACTGCAACGGATGGGCGCCCAAATCAAGCTGGAATCCAACACCGCGATCTGTACCGGCAGCGGCCAGTTGAAAGCCGCGCCGGTCATGGCCACCGACTTGCGGGCTTCCGCCAGCCTGGTACTGGCCGGTTTGGTTGCGGAAGGCGAAACCCTGGTGGACCGGATTTACCATATCGACCGCGGCTACGATCACATCGAAGAAAAACTGTCACAACTGGGCGCTACGATTCGCCGCGTTCCTAACTAACCCCATCGCAAAGCCATGTTGACCATTGCCGTATCCAAAGGCCGTATTTACGAGGAAGCCCTGCCGTTTCTGGAACAGGCCGGCATCACGCCGATCGACGATCCGGATAAAAGCCGCAAACTGATTCTGCAAACCACCCGCCCCGACGTGCAGTTAGTGATCATCCGCGCCACCGATGTCCCCACCTTCGTCGAATACGGCGCGGCGGACTTAGGCATCGCCGGCAAGGACGTACTGATGGAACACGGCGCGGAAAGCCTGTATGAACCGCTGGATTTAGGCATCGCCGGTTGCCGCTTGATGACCGCCGGCCCGGTCAATGCCCCGGAAGTGAAAGGCCGTTTGCGGGTCGCGACCAAATACGTCAAAACCGCGCAGAGCTATTACGCCAATTTGGGCATTCAAGCCGAAATCATCAAGCTGTACGGCTCGATGGAATTGGCACCGCTGGTCGGTTTGGCCGATTGCATCGTCGATTTAGTCGATACCGGCAACACCCTGAAAGCCAACGGCCTGGAGCCTCGGGAACTAATCGCCAACATCACCTCTCGACTGGTAGTGAATAAAGCGGCGATGAAAATGAAACATCAAGCCATTCAAGCACTCATCGATCAGTTCGAAACCACCTTAGCCCAAAGGTAAGCCCATGACTGCGATCAAGATGCTGCGCCTAGACAGTGCAGCCGTCGATTTTGACAAACAACTTCAAGCCCGTTTAGCTTGGGACGCCAGCGACGACCTGGAAATACACAAACGGGTATTGGATATTATCGCCGACGTTAAAAAACGCGGAGACAAAGCCTTGCTGGAGTATACCAACCGCTTCGACGGCACCGCCTTTAAAACCGCCGCCGAACTGGAACTGGACCGAGCTGCGTTGCAACAGGCCTGGGACACCCTGCCCAGCACCCAAGCCATTGCGCTACAAACCGCCGCCGACCGGGTCCGCGCTTACGCCGAACATCAAAAACTGCAATCCTGGCAATTCACCGAGATAGACGGCACGGTGTTGGGGCAAAAAGTCACGGCATTGGATAAAGCCGGCCTTTATGTGCCGGGCGGCAAAGCCGCCTACCCGTCTTCGGTCTTGATGAATGCGATTCCGGCCAAAGTCGCCGGCGTCGGCGAATTAATCATGGTGGTACCCACTCCACGCGGCGAAACCAATGCCTTGGTATTGGCTGCGGCTCATGTGGCCGGCGTGGACAGAGTATTCACCATCGGCGGCGCCCAAGCCGTCGCAGCTTTGGCTTACGGCACGGAATCGATTCCGGCGGTGGATAAAATCGTCGGCCCCGGCAACATTTACGTCGCCACCGCCAAAAAGCTGGTGTTCGGCCAGGTAGGTATCGATATGATCGCCGGCCCGTCCGAGATTTTGATCATCTGCGACGGCCAGACCAACCCGGACTGGATTGCAATGGACATGTTCTCGCAAGCCGAACACGACGAAAACGCCCAAGCCATTTTGATCAGCGACGACGCCGCATTTCTGAATCAAGTGGAAGCCAGCATCAACAAATTGCTGCCGGAAATGGAACGCGCCGAGATTATCCGCGCCTCGCTGACCGGCCGCGGCGCGTTTATCAAAGTCGCCAACCTGTCCGAAGCCGCGCAAGTCGCAAACCGCATCGCCCCGGAGCATTTGGAATTGTCGGTAGCGGAACCGGAAGCTTTGTGCGCGCAAATCCATAACGCCGGCGCGATCTTCATGGGCCGGTTTACCGCAGAAGCGCTGGGCGATTATTGCGCCGGGCCGAACCACGTCCTGCCTACTTCGAGCACCGCGCGCTACTCGTCGCCTTTAGGGGTTTACGATTTCCAAAAGCGCAGCAGTTTGATCAATTGCTCAGCGGTTGGGGCGCAGAATTTGGGTAAGATTGCTTCGGTGTTAGCGCGGGGAGAGAGTCTTACCGCGCATGCGCGGTCGGCGGAGTTTAGAATTTAAAAGTAGTTAATCTCGTTCCTACGCGCCGCGTGGGAACGTAGAGTGACCGCGCTAGCGACACAACTACTTAACGATTCAACTCATTACGCCTTGCGAGTGAACGACCAAAATCCCGCAAACCCCACTCCAAATAACCAAAACGCCCCCGGTAGCGGCACCGTCTGCAAAACCACATTATCCAGACCGGCGGTTTCGATGATGCCGTTGGTGTATTCGCCGTGGATGTAAAGTCCGCTCAAATCTGACAACACATTATGAAAATCACTTTGGCTGGCGAACGCCCCGTCGGTGGTACCCAGTCGCCATTCGGAGGACGGCGCTAAGCTCAGGCTGATATGAGTCCAGCCACTGTTTGGCACGATGTTCGGGTCACGCTTCCAGAGCAAGCGTTGGCCGTTACCGACCAACATGACGTCGGTGGTTTGCCAATTGACATCGCCGTCGCGATAAGTCAAATCGTAGGAAAGTCCGGTAGCACCGGTTTGCGCACCCAAGAAAGCGGCGGGAGCAGAGAAGGTAAAATCGCCGGAATCAGGGTCGCTGGCGGCAAGATAATTGCCTGGATTGCCGCCGCCCGCTCTGTAACTGGGTTGATATTGACCAATGATGGAATAATTGTTCTGGCTAAAATCGGCAAAGCTGACGATTTGCCAATTCTCGCTGTCAGTATCGAACGAACTACTCACACTGGCGTGTACCGGTTGCGAAACCAGCAATGTCATAACGATAGAAACGGGTAACGGGATTCTGTTCATTGTCGGTTCTCCGAAGGATTAATAGCCGGATTTTGCAGCAGGTAATGGCGATTGGCTCGGGCCGACGCATGCGCAGTGCGTCAATAGTCATAGCTGCGCTGCGTCGTTGTTAGCCTTCAATCATTCGGCGCATTAAGTTATCGCTAGGGCGCCTTATGAGTCGCAGGCTTTTCAAATGTTAGCCGATTTGGAAATTTACGGCGGAGTTTCTCCCTTTATGCCGCGCCGAGCGCGGGATTTGGAAGACCTGCTCAGCAGAGCGACAACAAATAAAACACTGTCGGCCACGCTTTTTTTTCAACCCTTCCCGCCAGGAACACAAACCGCCAAGCTCCAAACCTCATCATTCGAGTTATTTGCTCCAAAGATCCGAGCGCAAAGCATCAGCAATCGAGAAAATTTCTGCAATGTTCAAGCTCTAAACGCCATCATTCGAGCTTTTTTCTCGAGTATTTCGGTTAGAAACTAAAACCGCCGAGATCAGAACCGTATCGTTGGAGACATTTTGTCCAAAAACCGTTTCGATCGCCTTTGCCACCTCCATGAACCAGTGTTATCATCCCCGCGCCGTATCGCCAGCAATGTAGCGAGCGATTCGCGTCAACGGGGACGCAAGAGGCTGGTTTTCAAGGTTATGCACGCCCTCCGCTTTGTTAAAATCCGCCAATTTTTTGCCCTCGCGGCCGCCCCAGTTTGCTAGGGCATGTTCAGTGCCGCTTGTTCCAATTCCGCAGAGTTTGACCACATGCCAACCCAACCGCTCGAAACGCTGTTCCGCTCCGAAGTCTTGTCCATGTCGGCCTATCATGTCGCCGATGCCAGCAACTTCATCAAACTCGATGCCATGGAAAATCCTTATAGTTGGCCGGAAGATATTCAAGCACGCTGGTTGGAATCGCTGAAGACCTGCCCGATCAACCGCTATCCGGATCCGGAAGCCAAGACGTTGGCGATCGCATTGCGCCGGGCGAACGGCATTCCTGAGCAATCAGCCTTGCTGCTCGGCAACGGTTCCGACGAGATTATCCAAATATTGTTGATGGCTTTAAGTGCCGATGCCGCCGTGTTGGCACCGGAACCCGGTTTTGTGATGTACAGGCAAGTGGCGCAAAGCTTGGGTCTGCGCTATCAAGGCGTGCCGTTGCTGGCGGACAGTTTCCAACTGGACATGCCGGCGATGCGCGCAGCAATTGCCGAATCGCGACCTGCCCTGATTTTTATCGCCTATCCGAATAACCCGACCGGTAATTTGTTCGATGCCGAAGCCATCGAGGAAATACTCGCCATCGCGCCAGGCTTGGTAGTGGTCGACGAAGCGTATGCGCCGTTTGCCGACGCCAGTTTTATCGGCGAGCTGGGGCGTTATCCCAATCTATTAGTGATGCGCACCGTCTCCAAGCTGGGGCTGGCCGGCTTGCGTTTGGGTTTTCTGGCCGGCGAAACGGCCATAGTGGAACAGTTGCATAAAGTCCGCTTACCTTACAATATCAATAGCCTGACCCAAATCACGGTGGGCTTTGCGTTGGATCACGGCGAGTTTCTGTTAGAGCAAACCCAAACGCTACGCGGCGAACGCGCTTTGGTTTTCCAAGCCTTGCAGGGGATGCCGGACGTTCAAGCTTATCCCAGCGCCGCTAACTTCATTTTGTTCCGCACGCTTAACCAAGCCGCCGCCGACGTGTTTGCCTCGTTGAAGGCGCAAGGCGTGTTGATCAAAAATCTGTCGCCGCAAGGCGGGCTGTTACATAACTGCCTGCGCGTCACCATCGGGAAACCGGAAGAAAATCAAGCCTTTCTAAGCGCGTTAACGGCGGCTTTGAAGTGAGAATCCCCAGTATCCGCAAAGGCCTGAAACCCTTGCTTATCGCTGTCGCAAGAACAATTTCAATAATCACTGCCAGTAAGGTATATTTGCGGAAAATTATAATAATTGGTGTATCGCGATATACATCACATCAACAGGAGTGTTACTTATGAACCACGAAGGCGTCGATCATTCCAAACGCCAGTTTCTGACCTCGGCACTGTCGGTGGTTGGTGCAGTGGGTGCCGGCTATTTGGCCGTCCCCTTTCTCTCGCAAATGCAGCCGAGCGCCAAAGCCATGGCAGCCGGCGCTCCCGTCGAAGTCGATATCAGCAAGATGGAACCCGGCCAACTAATTCGCGTCGCTTGGCGCGGCAAGCCCGTGTGGGTTTTGAATCGAACGCCGGAGGTGCTGTCGACGCTGGCCACACTGGACAGCAAACTAGCGGACCCGGTGTCCAACGAATCGATGCAGCCGGGTAGCAGCAAAAACCCGCTGCGTTCTATCAAACCAGAAATTTTTGTCGCGGTCGGCCTGTGCACGCACTTAGGCTGCTCGCCCACGTTTCGCCCGGAAATTGCCCCTAACGATTTGGGCCCGGATTGGAAAGGCGGTTTCTTTTGCCCGTGCCACGGCTCCTGGTTCGATCTGGCCGGTCGTGTGTACCGCGGCGTACCCGCCCCTACCAATCTTGAAATCCCGCCTTACCGGTATGTAACAGACAATCTGATTGTCGTGGGCGAAGACAGCGAGGCAGACAAAGCATGAAGCAAAAAATGAATAAATGCAGCGAATGGCTGCTGGAGCGCTTTCCACTCTCCGATTTGTGGAATGAACACATGGCGCATTACTACGCGCCCAAAAACTTTAACATCTGGTATTTTTTCGGCTCACTGGCCCTGTTCGTGCTGGTCAATCAGTTCATCACCGGCATTTTGCTGACCATGAACTACAAGCCTGACGCCAAACTGGCGTTCGACTCGGTCGAATACATCATGCGCGACGTCAACTGGGGCTGGCTGGTGCGTTACATGCACTCCACCGGCGCCTCGGCGTTTTTTATCGTGGTTTATCTACACATGTTCCGCGGCCTGATTTACGGCTCGTTCAAACAACCGCGCGAACTGATCTGGATCTTCGGCATGCTGATCTTCGTCTGCCTCATGGCCGAAGCCTTCATGGGTTATTTACTGCCTTGGGGACAGATGTCTTACTGGGGCGCCCAGGTAATCATCTCGCTATTCAGCGCAATTCCGGTGATCGGCGACGAATTGTCGCTGTGGGTGCGCGGCGACTATGTGGTGTCCGACGCCACTTTGAACCGCTTCTTCGCGTTTCACGTCATCGCAGTGCCTCTGGTATTGCTGATCCTGGTATTCCTGCATATCGTCGCGCTGCACGAAGTAGGCTCCAACAACCCCGACGGCGTTGAAATCAAGCAATCAAAAGACCCCTGGGGACATCCGGTCGACGGCATTCCCTTCCATCCGTACTACACCGTCAAGGACATCGTCGGCGTCGGCGTCTTCATGTTCTTCTTCGCCACGGTGATCTTCTACATGCCGGAATTGGGCGGCTACTTTCTGGAACACGCCAACTTTATCCCGGCTGATCCATTGAAAACCCCGGAACATATTGCGCCGGTCTGGTATTTCACACCGTTCTACGCCATTTTGCGCGCGGTACCGGATAAGTTTGCCGGCGTGATTGCGATGGGCGGCGCGATTGTCGTGCTGTTCATGCTGCCCTGGCTGGACCGCAGCCCGGTCAAATCCATCCGCTATCGCGGTGGTATGTTCAAAAAAGCGTTGGCGCTGTTTGTTATCGCTTTCGTAGGTTTGGGCTATTTGGGAACCCAACCCGCCACACCGGGCGCGACGACTGTTGCCCGGGTTTTGACCGCTGTTTACTTCGGCTTTTTCCTGTTAATGCCGCTGTACACACGCTGGGAAAAAACCAAACCGGTACCGAATCGACTGACCACGCAGCCAAGCCTGGAAGATCGCATTCCCGCTCTGCTGGCATTAGTCGATGAAGTGGTTGAGGTACACCAAGTTCCCGACAATATCGGCGGTACCATCGCCAAGAAAAGGCCGAACTGGTCCGGCATCTCAGCCGTACTGATTCGTTTTGCAAAAAACCTGAAAAAGAGCCTGGATTAAGCCATGAAAAAGATACTCTACACTCTTTTATTTTTGCTGCCTTTCAACGTATTGGCCAGCGGCGGCGTCAAACTCGACAGCGCCGATATCGACCTAAGCGACACCATGGCCATGGAGCGCGGCGCGAAATATTACGTCACCTATTGCCTGGGCTGTCATTCGGCAAAACACATACGCTACAAACGTATCGCGATCGATTTGAAGCTGGATGAAGCGGAAGTTCTGAAAGTGGTGGCGCCTTTTGGAGCCGGCATATACGATCAGATGCATTCGGCGATGAACGCGCACGACGCCGAAAAATGGTTCGGCACCACGCCGCCGGATTTATCGCTGATTGCCCGTTCGCGCGGCGCCGACTGGTTGTATACCTACCTGCGCAGCTTCTATGCCGAGCCGGGAAAAGCACCTCTGGGCGTCAACAATGTCGTGTTTCCGGATGTCGGCATGCCCAACGTGTTCTGGCAACTGCAAGGCACGCAGTCAGCGATTACCCAGAAAATCGACGGCCATGACGTAATTACCGGTCTGAAACTGGATCAACCCGGCCAAATGTCGCCTAAAGAGTTCGACAAAATGGTCAACGATCTGGTCAATTTCCTGGTTTACGTAGGCGAACCGGTGCAATTGGAAAGACAACAAATGGGTAAATATGTGTTGTTTTTTATCCTGATGTTTATCGCACTCGCTTATCTGCTGAAAAAGAGTACTGGAAAGACGTACACTAATTACAATTTAAGCGCGTAATATCAAACCGGTATCGGCTAAGCCGATACCGGTTTTTTTATGGCAGGTTGTTTAGCAACCAATCGAATTGTAAATACGGTTAAAATCTCGAACAAGCTCTCCGTGATGGAGTGCGCCAAGCTCGAACGTTGGAAACACTTTTCTCATTAACCGTCTGGATGCCATTATGAAAAAAACTACGACCGCTACTGAAACACCAGCCGCCGCCACTGAAAAGTCTACGCCGGTGAAAGCGACTAAAAAACCCGCTACCAAACCCGTTGTTGCTAAGACAACGCAAGAGGCTTCCAAGTCGTCAGGCAAAACCAAAGCCAAGCCCAAAGCGGCTATTGAACCTGAAGCCGTTAAAACAACTGCGGAAGCGCCGATTGCCAAGGATAGTATCGATAAAGTGCCGGAAGCCCCCGCTGCTAAACCGGCACCGAAAAAGGCCAGTCCAAAGCCAAACGCCGCAAAAGTAGAATCTACCGTGGAATCCGAGCCAGTCGCGGCGGCGCCAATCGTAATGTCTATGCATGAGCGAATAGGCTTAACCGCTGGGGTTATCTGGCATCATTTGGCTGAAAACGGCGCGACACCGGTTGCTAAATTAGTCTATGTGCTTCCGGAAGACGAGGCCATCATCCAACGAAGTATTGGCTGGCTAGCTCAGGAAGACAAAATAACGCTGTCCGCCAGAGGGGGAGACCAAGTCGAAACGATAGTGCTGAAGGGATAGTATTTTTGATGCCGGGAAAACTGTTCATCACGCCGCCCCTCACCTTCTACCCAGAGACCAAGCCAGACGCTGCGACGAACGGGCCGGCATAAACACCCTGTCCCGCAGCCCAGATATTTCCTGGGCTGCGGCCGCAGTTGTTTCCCTCGGCCAGCAGTTCGGCGGAACTCAGTCCTATCCTAATCACATGTCATTGATTAACCCATTCACGCTCTCGTTCAACGACAAAACATTAGAGAAGGCCTTTCTGCAGACTACGATCGAACGCACCCGCTATCAAGGCCGGATGGCCATGATCGTGGGCATGTTTGTCTACTTGCTATGCGGCATTATTGATCAATGGTTTGCGCCGCCGGACTTGGTTGAGGATGTCTGGCAATCACGCCTTACGGCACTGTACGTGCCGACCTTGGTGATGACGGTGACATTTACACCGTGGTTTTCGAGGCTATGTCACCTGCTATTGGCCGCAGTGGGCTTTGCGGCTGGGGTCGGCTTAATCTGCATGCAGATCCTCTTGCCTTTTGATAGCTCGCAATACTATTACCCGATGATGGTGTTGGTGACGTTTTACACTTACAACTTTGTCGGTACGCGTTTTATCTATGCGCTTGGCGTCGACCTGATACTTCTCCTTGCCTACAACCTGCTGTTCGGCAACTATATGGCCTATCCGTTGCATATACTGGTTAGCCATGACTTTTTTATTATTTCGGCCAATCTGATTGGTGGTTCGGCCGGATACTTGGCTGAACATGGACACAGAATTTTGTTCTTGCGCGAGCGAGAGCTGGATGAGCAACGGAAACACCATTTAACCCGGTCGCTTCACGATGGCCTGACCGGATTGCCGAATCGGGATCTACTGTATGACCGTATTGCGCAGGCGATGTCCGAGGCGCAACGGAACGGCTCCACGCATTGCGGGTTCTTTCTTGATCTCGACGGCTTCAAGGCAATCAACGACACCCTCACTCATAAGGTGGGCGATTATGTGTTGCGGGAGGTGGGGCAGAGACTGATCTCGGCGGTACGCGGTGCCGATACGGTTGCCAGAATCGGTGGCGACGAATTTTTTATCTTGGCGCTGAATATAGATAGCGGGGAAGCCGCCTGCCGCTTAGCAGCAAAGCTGTTGGATCATCTAGCGCAGCCGATACCAGACATTCCGCATGACATGAGTCTGGGTGTCAGCATCGGCATTTGTTTGTTTCCCTACGAAGGCATGAACGTTTCCGATCTGATTCATCGAGCCGACGCGGCTATGTATCAGGTCAAAAATAGTGGCAAAGGCTATTTTAAAATAGCCAATCAGCCAACATAGTTTCGGTGCCGATTATCCCGGCAGCCGGATACTCGAGTGTGTTTGCTGAACATGAACCATGTTTCTCGGCGGTAGCGTTTGCGGTGAAACATGCTCTGCCATCCAACCATAGCAAACCTGACCAGGATATAAGGTCTAATGGATGGCTGTTTGTTTCCGAGAATCCGTGGCCGGCTTACTGAGGATTAAAATGTTTGAACGTAAGAGTGAAAAACTGGCGTCGCCAGCCGCTTTCGCAAAAAGAATGGCTGCGTCCGTTTTAGCGGCAGTGGGTCTTATTTGCATAGCGCTGTGGGTTGGCATCCTTGGCTATCGCTACATTGCGGATTTCGGCTGGATCGATTCCATACTTGAGGCCTCCATGATTCTGGGCGGTATGGGGCCAATCAATACGCTACCCAGTCCTGAAGCGAAACTGTTTGCATCGGCCTATGCGCTTTTCAGTGGGCTGGTATTCATTGCGATCATGGGCATCTTGCTGACGCCGGTCACGCACAGGATGCTGCATAAATTTCATATTGACGAGAATGACCTGCGGAGTTGAGACTGAACAACCGCTGGCTTGAAATTCACACGCGGCTGTTTGCCCGTACAATACTTACCAGGGATATAATCGTGCGTCCCCGCTTTTGTTCGAACGGCTATTTATCAGTAGTTTCCCTCTCAACATTACCCGACCGCCCTTCAAATTTGTTATGACTATAAAGAGTATTTTGGTGACCGACACCCTCTATGACTACATTCTCTCGACTTCGCTGCGAGAGTCCGAGGTGTTGAAGCAACTCCGCGCAGAAACTGCGCGGCATACCCACAGCGCCATGCAAATCGCACCTGAGCAGGGACAGTTCATGGCACTGTTAGTCGAGCTTACAGGGGCGAAAAAAATTCTCGAAATCGGGGTTTTCACGGGATACAGTTCCACTTGCCTGGCGTTGGCGCTGCCGCCGGAAGGCAGGATCACGGCCTGCGACATAAGCGAAGAATTCACCAATGTGGCACGCCGCTACTGGATTCAAGCCAACGTCGCCGATAAGATCGATCTGCGGTTGGGACCGGCACTGGAAACCTTGAATAGTCTGATCGCCGCCGGCCACGCAGGTAGTTATGATATGGCCTTCATCGATGCCGACAAAGCCAATTACGACAGTTACTACGAGCAATCGTTGGCGCTTTTACGTACTGGAGGGTTGCTGGTGATAGATAACGTGCTTTGGAATGGTCAGGTTGTCGATCCAAGCATCCAGGATGCGGATACCGTGGCGATTCGGCGTCTCAATGCAAAAATTCACGCCGATCCCAGGGTCACCATCAGCCTGTTACCCATAGCCGACGGCCTGACGTTAGCCTTAAAGCGCTGATGCATTTCGGGACGATACACTCTCAAGCACAGTCATTAAGGTTGACGTCCGCGAAATATCCAAAATTATTTTTGTTCGCTTGATTGTTAATGCCAGCCACAACCCGGCTACTATAGAATGAACGCTTCATTAACCGATAAAGAGGATGCCAAAATGAAAAAGATTGTTTTTGCAGTAGTAGCTTTATTTTTGTTAGGCCAATCTGCTTATGCGGCAGATGAAGCATGCGAAGCTAAAGCTACCGAGAAAAAGCTGGCTGGCGCCGCCAAAAATAGCTTTATCAAAAAATGCGAGAAAGACGCCAAGATCGCGGCGGCTAAAGCAAGTTGCGATGCAAAAGCCGCCGAGAAAAGCTTGAAAGGCGCCGCGAAGAATAGCTTCACCAAGAAATGCGTCACTGACGCAAGCAAATAACTATTCGATAAAAATTACTAGTCCGCACACATATTAAACCCGTTGTGCTCCAACGGGTTTTTAGCTTTCAGTTCCCAAAACTGCAATAGCACCCGGAGATGCTGCTATTTTGCCGCAGGATTTTTTCGGGAACCCTACTGGAAAACCAACAAAAATTACGCAGCCGCCAATATCTTGCGCGTCCAGATAAGGTTGGGCTTCGCCTCAAACAAAAATACGCCCATCGTCAAACCCATCGCCGTCAAACAATCTTCGCTTGGTTGCGCTTCTATTTCCAGAGAGTTGGGAACGCGCAATCAACCGCTAAATCGCCCACAAACCTGGCAGCTATAAATTTTTTCCGAGAACCAAAAAAATCATTTGTTCTATATTTGTTTTCGTTGTATGCTTTTGCAAAACAAATACAGAACAGACATGACGCTAACCCGTAAACAACAAGAAATTTTCGACTTCCTGCTACAGAATCAGGAGCAATTCAGCCATCCGCCCACGCTGGAAGAATTGTGCGCGGCGATGGGCTTAAAATCGCGCGGCTCATTGCACAGCCAGATCAAGGCGCTGATCGACGCCAACCTGATCGAAGCACCGGAACGCAAGCAGCGCGGTATTCGTCTGACCGAACACGCCAAATCGCTGGTTAATAAAACTGCGGCGTCCGGCATGCTGCCTTTTGTCGGCACGATAGCCGCCGGCAGACCGATAGAAGCGATCGAAAACATTTCTTATATGGCGGTGCCCGAAGAATTGAAAACCGAGAACCCTTGTTATGTGCTGAAAGTGAAGGGTGATTCGATGCAGGAAGAAGGCATTTTCGACGGCGACTGGGTAATCATCGAACAACGTAGTCATGCCCGTAACGGCGAAATCGTCGTCGCCTTGGTCGAAAAAGCCGAAGCGACATTGAAATTTATCGAGCAGTACCCACACGAAACCCTGCTAATTCCCGCCAATTCCTCGATGCAGGCCATGCGTTACCGGCCCGAGCAAGTGGAAATCCAAGGGGTATTAGTCGGACAAATGCGTAGCTATACCAACCACCATTAGGAGGAGATTATGCTTCATCAATCCGTTCATATGCGCGATCAAAAAGCCAATCAAACAGCCATGCTGAGCCGGGCAGACCGACAGGCCGCCATCAACATGATCGAGGAAATTACGCTGGTCGTGGTGCTGTGGGGAGTATTTTTATTAGCTACCGGCTGATGTTCGCACCGACAAACTGTTTGGCATTGCCAACCGGCGCCCGACACCATGTATAAACTGAGTTTTTACGTGCCGGTCAGCCATGCCGAACAGTTAAAACAAGCGTTGTTCGCGCAAGGTGCCGGGCGTATCGGCGACTACGACAGTTGCGCCTGGCAAGTGCTAGGCGAAGGCCAATTTCGACCGCTTGCCGGCAGCGCGCCTTATCTGGGCAGTATTGGTGAAATTCAGCAAGTCGCCGAATACAAGATAGAAATGGTGTGCGCCGATGATTTAATAAAAACCGTAGTGCAAACCCTGCTGGCTTGCCATCCCTATCAGCAGCCGGCTTACGAGGTTTATAAGATCCTCAACATCGCAGACTTACCCTAGCCTGTTTAGAAACTCTGAACAAGCTGATTCCAGTGATGGTTCGACAGCTCCCCCGAGAGGAATCAATCCCTTGCGGAACGACTTATGGTCGGTTTTTATGCCTTGATAACCCTGCCATCCCCGCGACTGAGGGAATCCGGTGTTTTGATTTTCCTGGGTTCCCGCTTTTGTTATAACGACAAAACAAAGACTTTTTGAGTATCTTTCGGAATTGGCTTAATGTCCCCCGCTATCCTCGTCGCCCTCTTTCTTGCTGATTTCTTCCAAGGCAAGACCGCCGGCCAGCGAACTAGGCTTTTTGATTGCCGATCCCAAGCCTTCGCTCAAATTGATTTTCAGTTTTAAATTGTTCGGCGAATCGGAGTTGCGCAAGGCCTCATCCAAGGTAATCACGCCGCCTTTGTAGAGCTTGAGTAAATGGCTGTCAAAAGTCTGCATGCCGATATTTTCGGATTTTTCCATGGCTTCCTTAATGGCGTGAATATCACCTTTATGGATTAAATCGCTGACTAATTTAGTACCCAACAAAATTTCGATAGCTGCCACTCGCTTGCCTTCTACGGTGGGAACCAGGCGTTGCGAAATAAACGCTTGCAGATTCAAAGACAAGTCCATCAACAACTGCGGCCGGCGTTCTTCCGGGAAAAAGTTGATGATACGGTCCAAGGCCTGATTGGCGTTATTGGCGTGTAACGTGGATAAACACAGATGCCCGGTTTCGGCAAAAGCCAAAGCGTGCTCCATGGTCTCCTGACTGCGAATTTCCCCGATCAGAATCACATCCGGCGCCTGCCGCAAGGTGTTTTTCAACGCATCTTCATAACTGAGGGTATCGACGCCCACTTCACGCTGATTCACCAAGGACTTCTTATGCGGATGCACAAACTCGATAGGGTCTTCGATGGTGATGATATGACCGGACGAGTTGCTGTTCCGATAGTCTATCAAGGCCGCCAAGGATGTCGATTTACCGGAACCGGTACCGCCGACGAATAAAATCAACCCGCGCTTTTCCATGATTTTATCTTTCAGGATTTGCGGCAAACCCAACGCGTCGGCACTGGGAATATCGACCTTGATGTTGCGAATCACCAATGCATAACAATTGCGTTGTTTGAAAATATTCACCCGAAACCGCCCGATTCCTTCCTCGGAAATGGCCAGATTCATTTCCGGCACATGCTCGAAGGAGGCGCGTTGCTCGGCGTCCATGATGCCATCGGCAATTTCCTTGATGCGTTCGCGGGAAAGTTTGACATTTTCCAATGGCTTTAAGGTCCCTTGAAACTTGGCCGCCGGCGGAGCGCCAGCCGTCAGATACAGATCCGAACCATCGTGTTGGACGAGGATTTTTAAATAGTCTCTAAATTCCATGCGGGCGATTCTCGAATTAATAATGCCCAAAGTGTAGGTCAATCCGCCGACAAGTGAAGCCGAAGCAGCATTCGCTCGCGCCCCTTGATTTCCATAATTTCGTTGCCAAAAAAGGCGGCCGCTCGTTTATGCTTGCATCCTTAACCAATCCGGACCCGTCGAAATGCCAAATAGCCGACTCAACTTAACTAAGTTTGAACATGAGACCGACTTGCTGTACGGGATCATCGACAGTATTAAAGAAGCCGTCATCGTTTTCGACGCCACGCACAAAGTCATCTGCGTCAACCGAGCGGCCAAGCTATTGCTGGGAATCGACTCAACGCCAGACCCGGCAACGGACTGGGATGAACGGCACTACCTATTTTTTTCCGACGGCAACACACCTTTTCCTATCGACCGTTTGCCGTGTTTCAAGTCTGCGGACACCGGCATGGCGGAGACTATCGAATTGCGTGTTAAACGCGCCGACGGCTCCAATGTTCCCGTCAGCGTTAGCGGTCGAGGCTTGGCGGATCGACATGGCAATATATCGGCATGGCTCGCGCTGCTTTCCGATATTTCGCCGCAAAGCGATCCAGAGAATAACTGTTGCGATCACGCTGCTTATGTCGACCAGTACCGGCGACTTGCGGGCATCGACAACTGGTCTTGGAATGCGATTAACGATAGAGCTTACTCGGCAAACGCGCAGGCTGCCGATATTTCCATAAAAAAATATGCCGAAAATTTGCTGCGGGAAAAAGAAGCTGAAATTTTAGAGAATCAACAAAATTTGCGTTCCGTACTCAATCATATGCCGGCGATGATCGGCTACTGGGACAAAAATCTTATCAACAAGTTTGGTAATAAAGCCTATGAAGAGTGGTTCGGCTATACCGCCGAAAGCTTGCTTGGCAAACATATTCGCGAAGTCATAGGCGAACGCCTATATGCCTTGAACAAGCCGTTTATGGATGCAGTGTTGGTAGGACAACCGCAATATTTCCAGCGCACTATTGTCAATTTTTCGGGCGAAACACGCTATACGCAAGCCGCTTATTTGCCGGATGGCGCGAAAGGACACGTAAAAGGATTTTTCGTATTGGTTACCGATATAACCGAGTTGAAATCCGCGCAAAAACGCATCGGCGAGTCGGAAGCCCGTCTGCGAGCCATGTACGATAGCCTGCCGTTTTTGGCCTGGATGAAAGACAAAGACGGCAAATATATTCAAGCCAACAAGCTTTGGCTACAAGCCGTGGGCATCGACAATCTGCGCGATTTAACGAATATAACCGATTTCGACATCTGGCCCGAAGGGCTGGCTAAACATTATCGGGCGGTCGATCGAGAAGTCATGCTGACTCGCCAACAAGTGTCTCTAACCGAGAGAGCTTTCGACGCCGGCCGCGAAACTTGGACAGAAACGATCAAAGCCCCCATCGTCGACGATAAGGACGAGGTTCTGGGCACCATCGGCCTAGCCCGCGATATAACCGAAAGCCGCGGCGCGGAAGAGCAACTGCGCAATTACAGCGAACGCTTGCGTCTGGCCACCAAAGCCGCGGCTATCGGGATTTGCGAATGGGATCTGGCCGTGGGTTTCGCGGATTGGGACGAGCGCATGTACGAGATCTTCGGCATCCCGGTGGGAACGCCTGTCGATTACCAGACCTGGGCGGCCTTGGTGGTTGCGGAGGACTTACCGCGCACCAAAGCCAAACTCCGTAAGTTAATTCGAGACCAACAGGAAGAACACTGGGAGTTTAGAATTCGTCGGCAAAGCGACGGCGCCTTACGTTTTATTCAGGCTTCGGCAATCATTGCCGGCAATCCCACGAGCGACGCGCAAAAAATCGTCGGAGTAAATATCGACGTTACCAATTTCAAGTTGATCGAAAACGCGTTACGCGATAGCGAAGCACATCTCGCACACGCCCAAGCCCAAGCGCATTTGGGCAGTTGGTCAATCGATATTCGGGATAATTCTCTACAATGGTCGGACGAAAATTACCGGATTTTCGGCACGCCGCTGGGTACGCCGATAGACTATGAGCACTTCCTGGACTGCATACATCCGCGTGACCGCACGTTCGTCGATACCGCCTGGCAAGCGGCCATACGTGGAGAACCTTACGACATTCAACACCGCATCGTGGCGAACGGTAAAGTAAAATGGCTTAGAGAACGCGCCGAGCTTGAATTTGCCGAGGATGGCCGCTTTGTACGCTGCATTGGTACATCGCAGGACATTACCGAACTGAAGGAGATCGAAAAAAACCTGGAATCGTCCCGTTTGCAATTACGGCAACTGGCGGCCCGCCGGGAAAAAGCCAGGGAAGAAGAACGCAAACGCATGGCCCGCGAAGTTCACGACGAGCTCGGGCAAATGTTGACCGCACTGCGAATGGAAATTTCGCTGCTGCGGATCAAATTCGCGATCAATAACCAGGGATTGTCGGAACAAATCCGCAACATCATGGAGTTACTGGATCAAACCATCCAGGTTACCCGCGATGTGGCAACCTCGTTACGCCCCTCGGCTATAGAAATGGGCGTAGTGCCGGCATTGGAATGGCTGGTAAGAAAATTCTCGGAACAATCCGGGATTCAATGCGATCTGTTGTATCCGGAAGATGATTTCGATATGGACGAGGAATGTGCAATCGTGATTTTTCGGATCGCCCAAGAATCGTTGACCAATGTGCTGCGGCATGCGGCAGCCAGCAAGGTAAGCATTTCCGTAAACTTGGATTCCGACCACTATTGCCTGCAAATTTACGATAATGGTCGCGGCTTCGACACCAATGCACCCAATAAGACCAAATCTTTTGGCCTGATTGGCATAAGGGAACGCTCCCTGATGTTGGGCGGAGAAACAAATATTTCCAGCATCCCGGGCCAAGGCACCTCCATCCAGGTGCGGATCCCGGCTAACCCTACAAGACCAGAACTATGATCCGACTAATTATCGCCGACGACCATGCCATTGTGCGTGGCGGGTTAAAACAACTGTTCGCGCTCTCCATGGATATTACCGTGGCGGGAGAGGCGGAAAACAGCCAGCAATTGCTGAGTTTTCTCAATGAAAATTCCGTCGATATGGTGTTGCTGGATCTGACCATGCCCGATCTCGGCGGCGTGGAAATGATTACCCATATTCGCGCCCAATATCCGGAGCTGCCCATCCTGATTTTGAGCATGCACAACGAATTGCAAATCGTCTCGCGCGCGTTGAAAGCCGGGGCAAACGGCTACCTGACCAAGGACAACGATCCGGAGACCTTGCTGGTCGCCATCCGCCGGGTGGCCGGCGGCGGCCGTTTTATCGATCCCAAACTTGCCGAAAAAATGGTGTTCGAATTCGAAGGTTCGGTGCAAAGCAAGCCCCATGAAAAATTGTCCGAACGCGAGTTTCAAATCTTGCAGTTACTGGCCAAGGGCCAAAGCCTAAACGACATCGGCCGCGACCTATCGATTAGCAATAAGACCGTCAGTACTTACAAAGCCCGGTTGTTTGAAAAACTGCAAATCAGCAATAACGCCGAATTGATCCGCTACTATGATGCGCACCGCCTGAACATGTAATCATTTACTTACTCAAATAGGAAATAGCCCTCACAGAATTACATACTTACTTACTTGCAATTTCGGATTGACTGATATTCAGACGATCCACATTTACATATGATGCAGAATCCAGAATTTTGAATGCATCGGGTGTTCATCTATGCAAGTATCGGTAACGGGTGAATTGTTTGAGGTGATTATTCACAACACATTTGAATTTGCAAAGTGCCGCGAACTATTGGCGTCATGCAGGGCTCACGCAAAAATCAATCCGCGCGCCAGCGCCAGAATAACGCTCGAAAACATCGCTACATTCAATATGTGCGGCATCGCCACCATCTCGCTAATCTGCGACTGGATGCAGGCCGGCGTCGAACTCGATCTGCAAGGCTGCGGGACTGACGTACATACAATTTTCGATACCGGCATATTCGATAAATACTTCAGCAAACACACCCCGTTCGTCCGCGCCGCCTGCCGTGACTGCCTGGAGAGCACAAAACCGCGCTTAACCAAGGACTGTCCAATACACAAAACCCGCCCGCGGTTACCCCAGGACTAAGCCGTGCTGGAAAAAGTAGCGTGAAAATACCATTCTTCGATTTTTCCAGTGCGAGCGGGCTGATGCCGCATGGGTTTTGCCTGAAGTGGACGCCCGGCCTGCTCTGGTCGTATGTGATTTCCGATGCGTTAATCACGCTGGCCTATTTCGCTATCGCCGTAATCTTGGCTTACTTCGTATCGCAACGCCGAGACCTGAAATTTCGCGGCATCTATTTGATGTTCAGTTCATTTATTCTGGCCTGCGGGGCATCGCATTTGATGTCCATCTTCCTGATCTGGCAACCGTTGTATTGGCTGGATGCGGCCATGAAGGCCCTCACTGCTGCCATTTCCCTGGCGGCGGCAATATTGCTGCTCAAGTTAGTACCGCATGCATTGAAATTACCGAGCAATCGGCAACTGGCAGCCGAAATCGCGGTGCGCACGCAGGCGCAACTGGATTTGCAGGAAAGCGAAAGCAAGCTAAAAGCGCTCAGCCAGCAACTCATCAGCCTGATAGAAGCCATTCCCGACGCCATTCTGTTCAAAGACGGCGACGGCCGCTTGTTATTCGCCAATGAGCATGCGCAACAGCTGTTCCGATTTGACGGCATGGATTGGCGCGGCAAGACCTATCTGGAACTGGCCGATCAACAGCCGGACGTACTGGATAAACACATCAAACTATTTTCGGATGAAGAATCGGTATGGAAGGCCGGACACTTGATCATGTTCGAAGATCACATCGTCAACGACGAGGGCCGCGTGATCGAAATAGAGGTACGCAAAACGCCGATTTACCAGGAAAACGGCCAACGCAAAGGCATGGTGGTGATTAGCCGGGACATCAGCAACATCCGCTGGGCGGAGAGTCAATTGCGCATCGCCGAGAGGGCAATCGAATCCCAGGAAGGGATCATGATTACCGACGAAAATAATATCATCCTGCGCGTCAACAACGCCTTCACCCGGCTGACCGGTTACCAGCCGGAAGACGTAATCGGCAACAAGCCCTCGATTTTAAAATCTGGCCGCCACGGTCAAGAGTTTTACCGGGAAATGTGGGCCGCACTGAAGCGCGAGAAATTCTGGCAAGGCGAAGTCTGGGACAGGCGCAAAAACGGCGACGTTTACCCGAAATGGCTAACGATCAGCGTAGTGACCGGCGCAGACGGCCATACTTGCAACTACGTGGCGGCATTTACCGACATCAGCCAGCACAAGGAAGCACAAGCGGCCATTCACCGTCTGGCTTATTACGATCCGCTCACCGACCTGCCCAATCGCCGCCTGTTGCAAGACCGGCTACAGCAGGCTTTGCACAACAGCCATTGCGCGCGTAAGCATGGCGCGGTGTTGATGATAGATGTCGATAATTTCAAAACGATTAACGATACCCAGGGCCACCAAATCGGCGATCAGCTCTTGATAGAAATTGCCTCGCGCCTAAAGACCTGCGTCCGTCAAGGCGATACCGTTGCCCGACTGGGCGGCGACGAGTTTATCGTGTTGCTGGAAAATCTGGGTAGCGCACAAGCGGAGGCAACCACGAATGCCGAAGAAATTGCGCACAAAATACTCTGCGCCATCAATACCGGCATGCTGTTAAACGGTAAGGAACATCTCGGCTCTATCAGTATCGGGATTGCCACATTCGACGCGCACAACAACTCGTTCGACGACACGCTCAGACGCGCCGATGCAGCCCTGTATCAGGCCAAGGATGCCGGCCGCAACACGCTACGCTTCTTCGATCCGCAGATGCAGGCCTTATTGGAATCGCGCGTATTGCTGGAGTTCGATTTACGCCATGCCCAGGCCCAAGATCAGTTGAGTCTACATTACCAGCCACAGGTAGATAAAAACGCCCATATCTTTGGCGCGGAGGTATTACTGCGTTGGAAACATCCGCAAAAAGGCATGATTTCGCCGGCCGAATTCATCCCGCTTGCCGAAGAGTCCGGGTTGATTTTGCCTATAGGCGAATGGGTGTTGCAATGCGCCTGCGAGCAACTGCGGGCCTGGGAACAAAACCCGCTCACCCAGCATTTACAACTTGCGGTGAATGTGAGCGCCAGACAGTTTCGTCAATCCGATTTCGTCGAGTCGATCTGCCGGATTCTTAACAACACAGGCGCCAACTCGGCAAAACTCAAACTGGAATTGACTGAAAGCATGGTGTTGCACGATGTGGAGGATGCCATCGAAAAAATGCAAACGCTGAAATTATTGGGCGTACGTTTTTCGATGGACGACTTCGGCACCGGTTATTCCTCATTGAGTTATCTGAAGAAGCTGCCTCTGAGCCAACTCAAAATCGATCAAAGCTTTGTCCGCGACCTTATCGTCGATCCTAACGATGCGGTAATTGCCCAAACCATTATCGGCATGGGCCACAACTTGGGCTTGAATGTGATTGCGGAAGGAGTGGAAACCCAGGATCAACGCATCTGCCTGGAGCGTATAGGCTGTGATGCCTTTCAAGGCTATCTGTTTGGTAAGCCGATGCCCTTGCCGGAATTTGAACGCGTTATTGGCAGCTTGAACAGGGCGTTTCGACTACAAAACATCCACACCGACACCTGAGCGGCTGTAATTTTTAGCTCTCATTGATTTTCTACACTACTTGGCAAAATGGAATGCTCAATCGTCCGTCTGCCGTTTCACTAAGTCTTATAACAATAAATTAACGGGGAAAATCTTATGTTCTTGATGAACTGGCATTCGGTCGGAGTCAAAGTGGTGGCGATCACCACAGGCATACTCGTCGTCCTGGGCTTGGGCTTGTTGTTGATGTTTGCCAACATCGAAAAGCAAAAACTGATAGACCGTAAAATTGAATCGTCCCGGCAATTGCTGCTGCTTTCCGAATCGATTCGCGACAATGTAGCCAAGAAGTGGGAAAGCGGCCTTTACTCGCCGGCACACCTCCGGCAGTTGATACAAGATAAGGATGAAGCCAGCAGCCGGTCCCTGATTCTCGCTACCGTCCCCACCGCCAACGCCTGGGACGTGATTGAAGCCAAAGCCAAGGAAGGCGGCTTTCGTTTTAAAGCGCCCGCGCTTAATCCGCGCAACCCGCCCAGAAACATGCCGGATCAACTGGAACAACAGGTTCTGGACAAATTCCAAAAAGAGCCTTCGCTAACCGAGTACAGCGTAGTCGATGAAGAAAAGCAGGAAATTCGTTATTTCAGACCGGTGAAAATGGTCAAGCAATGCGAGCTTTGCCACGGTGACCCGAGTACCTCGCAAGCCTTGTGGGGCAACGACAAGGGCCAGGATTTACTCGGTTATGCCATGGAAAACCGCCGGGCCGGCGACCTGCACGGCGCATTCGAAATCATCACCCCTTTCAGCACAGCCTTTAGCGAGCTGAAACAAACCGTGTTTTACGCCATCGGCTTTTTGGGTTTGACACTCTTAATTGTCGGTATCACGGCTTATCTGGTAATGAGTAAAATCATTATCGGCCCGTTAACCGCGTTGGCGCTGAATCTGCAGGCCATTTGCAGCGGTGACGGCGACTTACGCGCCAGGCTTAGCGCATCGGGTAAATCCGAGTTTGCCTGGGTAGCCTCCAGTTTTAATGCCTTCGTGAAAAAGATCGCCAAAACCGTTGAAGAAATCAGCGTGACCAGCGACAGGCTGGCGCAGGCAGCCAATAAGTTGGCGACTATCACCCAATCCACCCAAAAAGGGGTGGACCGGCAATTGCAAGAAACCACGCTGGTGGCCAATGCGATGAAACAAATGACATCGACAGTACAAGAGGTCGCCAAGAACGCGATCAAAGCGTCCGAAGCCGCGGAAACGGCGGATCGGGAAGCGACGTCGGGAAAAAATATCGTCACGCAAGCGGTTGGCGGCATTAACGAACTGGCTACCGAAGTGGAAAATGCCGCCAATGTGATTCACGATCTGGAAAACGACAGCAACAGCATAGGCGAAGTATTGAGCGTGATTCAGGGTATCGCCGAACAAACCAATTTGTTGGCGTTGAATGCAGCCATTGAAGCGGCGCGCGCCGGCGAACAAGGCCGCGGCTTTGCGGTAGTGGCGGATGAAGTTAGAACCTTGGCCAGCCGCACGCAAAACTCGACGCTGGAAATCCGGCAAACCATAGAAAGGCTGCAAGGCCGGGCGAAACAAGCGGTTTCGGTGATGGAAAACGGCAGAAGGCGCGCCGCATCCAGCGTTGAGCAAGCCGCTTCGGCCGGCGATTCGATCAATACAATCAGCGAGAGAATATTTACCATCAACGACATGAATAATCAGATCGCCACCGCAGCGGAACAACAGACGGCGGTAGCGGAAGAAATTAACCGCAATGTCAGTAATATCAGCCATGTGTCCGAAGAAACTTCCAACGGCGCCAAACATACCGCAGAAGCCTGCCGCGAGTTGCTTGAGCTGGCCAATCAATTACGTTTAACGGTTGGTCATTTTAGAATTTGAAGCCGTTACGGCGCCAACGAGACGCCGGCCATCAGCGGCCGGCGAATCGCAGATCAACCTGCATCAAACCGCTGTTTTTTAGGGGTTTTCCGCGAGCGGCTTTGCTAAATTAATTGCCGGACAGCGCTCCTGACGGCCGCATCTTGCCGCAATCCACAGTATAATGCGGCGTTTTTCCTGCTAGACATCCGATTTATGAGTCAACAAAGAAAAGCGGTGGCGCTGATTTCCGGCGGCCTGGATTCCATGCTGGCCAGCAAGGCCGTCATGGAGCAAGGTATCCACGTCGAGGGTATCAATTTTTTCACCGGCTTTTGCGTGGAAGGCCACACCCACGCGATACGCAAGCAAGACGCCGACAAGGTCAAGCGCAACAACTCGCTTTGGGTAGCCGAGCAATTGGGTATCAAGCTGCACATCATCGACATCATCGAAGAATACAAGCAAGTGCTGCTTAACCCCAAGCACGGCTACGGCGCCAACCTGAATCCTTGCCTGGACTGCAAGATTTTCATGGTCAACAAGGCCAAGCAATGGATGGCGGAAAACGGTTTCGATTTCATCATCACCGGCGAAGTGGTCGGCCAACGCCCGATGTCGCAACGCAAGCAAACCATGCCCATCGTCGCCGCCGAATCGGGTGCCGACGATTTGCTGGTCAGACCCTTATCCGCTCAAAACTTACCCGCCACCTTGCCGGAACGCGAAGGCTGGATCAGCCGCGAAAAAATGTTTGGTTTTAGCGGCCGCTCGCGCAAACCACAAATGGCCCTGGCCAAAGAATATGGTTTTGCCGATTACGCCCAACCGGCCGGCGGCTGCTGTTTTTTGACCGACGAAGCCTATTCATTAAAGCTGGTCGACCTGTGGAAAGCGCGCGGCGAACGCGATTACGATCTGGACGATGTGATGCTGCTGAAAGTAGGCAGGCATATTCGCCCCAAACCCCATTTCAAGGTCATCGTGGCGCGCGAAGACGGCGAAGCCCGCTGGCCTTGATCGACGGTACGCCCAGCGAAGACGATCTGCTGCAAGCCGCGCAAATTACCGCGCGCTACGGCCAAGGCCGCGAAGCCGAGCAGGTGGAAGTCACGATCCGCGATCGGGACGGGGCAGAACGCAATGTGTTTGTGAAGCCTTTGCTCGCCGACGAAATTCCGGAGGAGTGGTTCGTATGAGTGCGCATGTTTTAAACGCCCGCCGCTTGCTCTGCCCATTGCCGGTGATCCGCACTCAGGATAAGGTCAAAACCTTGCAAACCGGTGATGTGTTGACTGTGGAATGCACCGATCCGGGCGTGATGCAGGATATTCCAGCTTGGTGTCGGATTAATGGGCATCAGGTTTTGGAGACTCGTGCGGATGATGGGGAGTATGTGATTGTGTTGGAAGTTGTTTGAGTTGTTGTGTCGCTATCGCGACGGGTTGATTTAACGTCGGGTCTCGGCCCGACAGCCGAGATACTTTCTTTTGCATCGCCAAAAGAAAGTATCCAAAGAAAAGGCGACCCGGATGCCGCTTTGATCCTGCGCTCCGAAGCTTTCGACGGGGATCGACAGAAGGGGCTTCCTGCCCCTCTGTCGATGTACGGCATCCCTGCCGCACCCCTGCGGGCTATTCCCGCCAAAAGCTACGGTGCTCGGCGCGGCATACGGGAGGAAAACCATCCTGATAGAAAAAATGGTTTATTTGCGGCTACAGATGATATACATAAAGCATCTAATAACTTCGTTATATGGAACATGAGACGAGTTCAATGTCGATGAAAGCCATACTTAAACCCCCAAGGGAACTTTATATGGGCAATCTGCTTTGGAATGCCGACGAGGCTCAGAATTATCACTCCGAAATAGTTCAATCTCTGGATAAAGTCAGAAAACTGGGCTACTGGGCGAGCCCATACCCCGAAGGCGATGGGGTAGCTTTTACAGACGAGTCGAAGAAAAAGAAAGACATCGAAATGCTTAATGACTTTCGATCTTGCTTTGACTGGTTGGAAATCTGTTTAGATTTAACATTTTCAAAAGAAAAAGCCAAAGACAAGCCTACCGAATCAAAACTTAGCTTTGAACAAAATGTGTCATTTAAAAAGTCTGAAATAGCGATGCTTCAGCTTGAAGACGCAATTGATTTGTTTATGGCTGGTAAGCGTATTTCAGTGATAACGTTGGCTGGTGCGGCAGATGGAATATTCGCAGGGTTATTAGAGCAGCGAGGCGAGACGTCAGCAGCAGACGATACATGGGCTTATATCGAAGATGTGCGTAAAAATACTGGTATAGCCTATGCTGGTGACACAACCAAGAAAGAGGCATTTAGCGACTGGAATCAGCATCGCAATCGACTCAAGCATCATGACAAGCGCGACGAAGAATCTCTAGAATTTAGTGCCTTTGACCAAGCATATTACGCAATTCAGAGAGCTAATGCAGACGCAAGGAAACTGGGTTTAAAGGCGACTAACCTTCAGGAATATGAAAATTGGGTTATTGAAACAATACTTATCTAAAACACATAACAAAATGTTCAACCCGGATCCACAAAACGCTGTGCGTTTCAAAGCGCACCATATTGATGGCTGAGCTCTAACCCTCGATTCCGTTTCACTGCATCGAGGCTACGTTGTATATAGGCAAACAATATAATTTTCAAACTTCGGGATGGTTTTCCTCCCGTATGCCGCTCCGAGCATCGCAGCTTTTGGTGAGATAAGCCCGATAGGGGAGCGGCAGGGATGCCGCTCGTTTTCGGAGGGCCAGGGATGGCCCTTCCGAAAACCCTCGCCAAAAGCGAGAAGCGCAGGGAATAAGCGGCGTCCGGGTCGCCTTTTCTTTGGATACTTTCTTTTGGCGACGCAAAAGAAAGAAAGTATCGCGGTTGTCGGTCCGCGAACCGACATAAAAATAAGCCGTCGCGATAGCGACACAAATTAACAGGTTACAAAAATGGCAGTAGGACAAATCGACTTCCCCACCATGCATGCCGTAAAAGGCATCAAACTCGGCACCTGTAATGCAGGCATCAAGCAAACCGTTCGCGACGATATTTTAGTGATCGAAATGGCGGAGGGCGGCAGTTGCGCGGCAGTGTTTACCCAAAATGCCTTTTGCGCAGCGCCGGTACATATTGCCAAAGCACATTTGTCGCAAAATCCGCGCTGGTTGCTGGTCAATTCCGGCAACGCCAATGCCGGTACCGGCAAGCAAGGCCTGCAAGATGCCTTCGCCTGCTGCGCCAATCTGGCCGGCGAAGTTGAGGCACTGGCCCAACAGGTTTTACCGTTCTCTACTGGTGTAATCGGCGAACCGCTCCCGGTGGAAAAACTATCGGCGGCGTTGCCCTCCGCAGTGGCGAATTTGGCTGAAAGCCATTGGGACAAAGCCGCGCGGGCGATCATGACGACCGACACCTTCCCCAAGGGCGCTTCGGTGGTCATCGATATAGCCGGCCATCCGGTGACGATAACCGGCATTTCCAAGGGCGCCGGTATGATTCAACCCAATATGGCCACCATGCTGGGTTTTGTCGCCACCGATGCCAGCATCGAGCAGTCTCTGCTACAGCAATGTCTGAGCGCGGCGACGGAAAAGTCCTTTAATCGGATCACCGTGGATGGCGATACCTCGACTAATGATGCTTGCGTACTATTAGCCAGCGGCAATAGCTCGGCCCCGGAAATCCTAGCTGGCAGCGCGGAGTATCCGGCCTTCGCCGAGGCGGTTATGGCGGTTTGCAAACGCCTGGCTGAACTGATTATTCGCGACGGCGAGGGCGCTACCAAGCTGATGCGGATCGTCGTCGAACAGGCGCGCGACAGTGCAGAGGCTGTGCAAGTCGCTAAAACCATTGCTCATTCGCCCTTGGTGAAAACCGCATTCTTCGCCAGCGACCCCAACTGGGGCCGGATTCTGGCTGCTGTCGGCCGGGCCGGTGTCGAAAACATGGACCTGGATAAAATCGAAATTTATCTGGGTACGGTGTGTATCGTCGAAAATGGCGGCAGAGCCCACTCGTACACCGAACATGACGGCCAGCGCGTGATGAATCAGGAGGAAATCGTTGTCACCGTCAGACTGGGACGCGGCGCAGCCAGCGAGGAAGTGCTGACTTGCGATTTTTCCTACGATTACGTAAAAATCAACGCCGAATACCGCACCTAAGCGGTAGACGTGTATGTCAACCAATAAGCAGCGTCTGCATGTCGCGGTCGGGGTGATCCGTGATGGTGACGGCCGGATTTTGATTACCCAACGCGCCAAACACGCGCATCAAGGCGGCTTGTGGGAGTTTCCCGGAGGCAAACTAGAAGCCGACGAACCTGTTCAGCAGGCTCTGGCCCGCGAACTGGCGGAAGAAGTCGGCATTCAGGTACAAACAGCGACGCCGCTGATCAAAATCAACCACGATTACGGCGATCGGCATGTGTTGCTGGATGTCTGGAGTGTCACGGCCTTTTCCGGCCAGGCTAGCGGCTGCGAAGGCCAGGCGATGCGCTGGGTTAATGTTGAGCAATTGCAGGAATTCAGTTTCCCGGCCGCCAATGTGCCCATCATCGCCGCCGCGCAAATTCCGCATTATTACGCCATCCTGGAAGGCCGCAGCGCTGACGATGCATTAAACAATTGCAACAAAATTTTGGCAAGCGGCGCCAAACTGCTGCAATTTCGCGTCAAGTCTTTACCGATTGCCGATTTGCAAAACGTCTTCGAACAGGTTTCTCAACTTTGCCGGCAGCAACAGGTTAGTTTGCTGGTCAACGCCGATTTGCCTGTCGATACAGCAAATGCGCAAGGCCTGCATCTAAGCAGCCGCGCCTTGCTCACGTGTAATGAAAGGCCCAACGGCTATCGCTGGGTGGCGGCGTCTTGTCATAACCTGGATGAACTGAGATACGCGGAAGCACTAGGCCTGGACTTTGCTGTTTTGGCCCCCGTCCAAGCGACCGCCTCCCACCCGGACGCCGCGCCGCTAGGCTGGCAAACCTTGACCGAACTGCTCGAACACATCAATTTGCCGGTGTTTGCCTTGGGCGGTTTGGGCAGGCAGGACCTGGATAGAGCACTTGCCGCCGGCGCGCAAGGCATAGCCGGCATCAGCGCATTTTTGAGCGACGATTAGCCGAATAAAATCACTTAGTAGGAACTGAAATCTGGATTTTCGTCGTCTTCGTCAAGCAGCGGCGGACCAGGGATTTTGTGAGTTTCGGTCGCCCAATCGCCTAAATCGATCAGTTTGCAACGTTCCGAGCAGAACGGTTTGAATGTTTCGGCAGCTATCCAGGCTACCGGCTTGCGACAAGTGGGACATGCCACCATAGGCGGGGTGTTCGCAGCCATCAGAACATGCAGCGGGTCAAGGAAAATTCGATATCGTCGAGCATCTGGTTGGGCCGATTTTCATCGACAGACGGATGCATAAAGCGAATGCTGAAACGGTGTTTGCCGCCGCTAATCTCGGCAAAACAAGGCATCTCGGCAGCCAGCCCGACCCGTAGCAATTGCACAGGATGATTTTTATTGTCCAGCGCCAATTGAAAAAATCCGGCCTTGGCGAGTTCCTGCGTCGGCATGCTGCTTTGCCGAATAAAGCCCAAGATCAAATCGATCGCTACCCGTATATCCACGAAGGGCTGAGTCCAGCGTTCCAGATCTTTTTGCTGCTCGGCTTCGTGTTGCTCCAGCCAGTAATGAAAAGCCGGCAAATCGAAGGAACAACTACCGCCGGGGATAGAGTTGCGCTGCGAAATGCTTTGAAACAAGTCGCTTTCCATCACGCTGATGCCGATTTTGCCGTTGGCGCTATACAGATTGCGGCTGGCCTGATTCAGCTCGGCGAGGATTTCCTGAAGCTTTTCGTCGTCGACGCCATGAGTATGCGCCAGCTGATTCAGTACTTTGGTATGCCTGTCCAGCTCCTTGATCAACTCGGATTTCAAGTCACTGCGGCTGAAGATCATCAAGATGTCGAGTAAAACCGAAATGGCGGCGCGTTTATCGAAGACCGAAGCGCCCAACATGAAATGACTGAGCTGTTGAAAGAGTTGCTCCAAGCGCATAAACACCCGAATTCGTTCATTGAGAGGGAATTCGTAGATAGTTTGTGTATTCAAGCCGATTGTGTCCTGACGGTGGCTAATAAAATGTAGGAATTGTGCAGTCTTTTAACCTGTTCTGCAAGTTGCTCGGGGCCGGCGATATTGTCGATGACATCGTCCGCTTTGCTTAACCGCTCTTGCCTAGACATCTGGCTGTCGATGATGGCTTGTACTTGCTGGCGAGTCAGCTTGTCGCGTGCAATAACTCGTTCTATTTGCGCGTCCACCGGGCAATCTATTAACAAAACCCGATCCACCGCGTAGGCGTTTTTCGACTCCAGCAACAACGGCACGGCAATGACACAATAGTCGGCTGTAAGCGCACTGACATCCGCCGCGATCTTCTCGTACACCAGGGGATGCATGATGCCGTCCAATTCGCGTTTTTTATCCGCATCGGCAAATACCGCGTCGCGCAGCCTGGCTCGATTCAAGCTACCGTCCTGATTAAGCATCTGCGACCCGAAAGATGCAGCTATCACCAACAAGGCCGGCTGCCCCGGCTCCACCAACTGCCTGGCAATCAAATCCGCATCGACGATGGGCACGCCAAACTCGGCAAACAACTGGCAGACCGTGGATTTACCACTGCCTATGCCGCCCGTCAGACCTATCTTCAGCATCACCTACAGGCCGGCAGTATGCAGATATAAGGCATTCAGCTCCGGTCCGAACAACATCGCCAGCCAGCCGGCCATGGCCAGATACGGCCCGAACGGTATCGGTTTGCCGGCATCGCGCTTGCCGAACACGATCATCGCAATGCCGACGACCGCCCCCACCAGCGATGACAATAAAATAATCAGCGGCAGATATTGCCAGCCCAGCCAGGCACCGAACAGCGCCAGCAGCTTGAAATCGCCGTAGCCCATGCCTTCCTTACCTGTCAGCAGTTTGAACAGTTGGTAAACACTCCATAGGCTCATATAACCAGCGATCACGCCAATAATGGCGTCATAGCTATTAGTGTAAATATCAAACAGGCTTAGCAACAAACCCAGCCACAGCATCGGCAGAGTGATCGAATCTGGTAACAATTGCTGATCGATGTCGATAAAACTCAATGCAATCAAACACCAAGTCAACGGCAATGCAAACGCTAAAGCCCAACCGTATCCGAAATGCCAAGCCACGACCGCAGAACACAGGCCGGTAAACGCCTCGATGAGCGGATAACGGATCGCGATTTTCACCCCGCAATGTGCGCATTTACCGCCCAACAGCAAATAGCTGAACACCGGGATATTTTGATAGGCTTTGATCTCGGTTTTGCAAGACGGACAATGTGAGGCCGGCAACATCAAGTTGAACACTTCAGCCGCTTCGTCCCGCGGCAACTTTAGATATTCTTGACACTCACGCCGCCAACCGGCTTGCATCATTACAGGCAAGCGGTAGATCACCACGTTTAGAAAACTACCGACCAATAGGCCCAGCACGCTAACGACGCCGATCAGGAACAGCGGATATTGTTGTAGAGTGGCAAAAACCATGAGGGAGAGAGGATGTTTGTAATTCGGCCCCGGCGCTCGGCCCAACGATAAGAGTGCCGGGGAATGGTAAAACTAAATAGCCGCGCCCAACTTGAAGATAGGCAGATACATCGCGACGATCAAGCCACCGACCAGGATGCCCAGGATTACCATGATGATAGGCTCCATCAAGCTACTCAAGTTATCGACCAGGTTATCGACTTCTTCTTCGTAAAAATCGGCAACTTTATCCAGCATTGCGTCTATAGAACCTGATTCTTCGCCGATCGCCACCATCTGCACCACCATATTCGGAAACATGCCGGTAGCCTCCAAAGCAAACTTCAATTGTTGGCCGGTGGAGACGTCGTCGCGCACCTTCATCACCGCTTCATAGAATAAAATATTGCCGCAGGCTCCAGCAACCGATACCAGCGCTTCGACCAAGGGCACACCGGCCGCAGACATCGTGGACAGGGTTCTGGCGAAACGGGCGATCGCCGACTTTTCCAGAATCATCCCGACCACCGGGATCTTCAGTAGCGTTTTATCGAGAAAATGGTTAAACGCCTTGGAACGCTTTTTAAAATAATTGAATACATAAGCAGCAATAGCGATAACGCCGACCACTGCCCACCACCATTCCTGCACCCAAGCCGACAACTCGATGACGAACTGAGTAAAGGCCGGCAAATCAGCACCGAAACCTTTAAACAAATCCTCGAATACCGGCACCACAAAAATCAGCAAAATGGCGGTCACGATAAACGCCACGACCAACACCGCAATCGGGTAGGTCAACGCTTTTTTAACTTTCTTTTTGATCGATTCGGTTTTTTCCTTGTAAGTAGCAATCTTGTCCAACAAGGTTTCCAATACCCCAGCATGTTCGCCGGCCTCGACCAGATTGCAAAACAAGGCATCGAAATACAGTGGTTTGCGGTTTAGGGCCTGCGCCAACGTATCGCCAGCCTCCACATCGGCTTTTATCGATAGCAATAACTCTGACATGCTGGCATTGTCGTGCCCCTTGCCGATAATGTCGAAAGATTGCACCAAGGGCACACCAGCGGCCAACATCGTCGCCAATTGCCTGGCGAATACCGCGATGTCGCCGGGCGTTATTTTCTGCACTCTGGCGCCGAACAAGGGCTTGGACTTGGCTTTGATACCGATTACCCGGATGCCCATCCGCCTTAATTCGGCGCGGGCAATCACCTCGCTCTTGGCGCTGATGGTGCCTTTGGTTTTCTTGTTTTGCCTATCGAAACCGTCCCAATTGAACTCGATTTGCTCTTCTTGCTTTGCCATATTTATTCCTTGGTGACCCGGTCAATTTCTTGCAGCGAGGTAATGCCTTGCTTTATTTTTAACAGCCCGGACATTCTTAAATCGTTAATCCCTTCACTTTTCGACAATTCCGCCATTTGCATGGAGTTGCCGCCGTTCAAAATCAGCGCGCGCATTTTTTCGGTAATAGGCATCACCTGATAGATACCTACCCTGCCCTTGTAACCGTTATTGCAATGTTCGCAACCCACCGGACCGTATACTTTAAACGTACCGATTTCCTCCTGTTTAAACCCGGCCGACAGCAAGGCGCTTTCAGGGTAATCGACTTCCTGCTTGCAATGCTCACACAAGCGCCGAGCCAGCCGCTGCGCCATGATCAAAACCACAGCGGAAACGATATTGAAGGGCTCTATGCCCATCTGCACCAGACGGTTGATGGTTTGCGGCGCGTCATTGGTGTGCAGCGTGGATAACACCATGTGACCGGTTTGCGCGGCCTTGACCGCTATGCTGGCGGTTTCCAGGTCGCGAATCTCGCCGACCATGATGATGTCCGGGTCTTGCCGCAAAAACGCCCGTAACGCCTCGGCAAAGGTCAGGCCGGCCTTGGGATTGACGTTAACCTGATTGATGCCTTCCACGGTGATCTCGACGGGATCTTCGGCTGTGGAAATATTGGTTTCGATGCTGTTTAGGATATTCAGCCCGGTATACAGCGATACGGTTTTACCACTACCCGTCGGCCCGGTGACCAACACCATGCCGTAAGGCTTGTGAATCGCTTCCAAAAAGTTTTTCTGTTGCTCGGGTTCGAAACCGAGCTTCTCGATACCGATCTGGGCACTGGTTGGATCGAGAATCCGCATCACCACTTTTTCACCGAACAGCGTCGGACAGGTGTTAACCCGAAAATCGATGGCCCGATTCTTGGAAATCTGCATCTTGATCCGGCCATCCTGCGGTACCCGCCGTTCGGCGATGTCCATTCTCGACATGACTTTCAGCCTGGAAATAATCCGGTTGGCAATACCCACCGGCGGACTGGCCACCTCCGACAAGATACCGTCGGCCCGAAAGCGGATGCGGAATTTTTTCTCGAAGGGTTCCATGTGTATATCCGACACACCACGCTTAATCGAATCCAACAAAATCTTATTCACAAAGCGAACGATAGGCGCGTCGTCGATATCCGAGCCCATTGTTTCGTCGGCGGGCTTGCTGTCGTCGCCCGCGGAAATATCGATATTATCCAGATCGTCATCCAGCAGATCCTTCATCGACGTATCGGCGGCTTCCAGCGCCGTGTCTATCATTCTGATCAGTTTGTCTTCTTCGACCAGAATATTTTCGGTATTGTGCCGGGTATGGAACTTGATCTCGTCCAGCGCCTGAAAATTGGTCGGATCCGCAGTTGCGACGAACAGACGGTTGCCGCGCTTGAACAAGGGCAAGGCGTGATGTTGACGAATCAATTTTTCGCTAACCAACTTGATCGGCAAGAACGACGGATCAATCGCATCCAGATCGAAAAACGGCACGCCAAACTCCGCCGAAGCCAACGTAGCCACGGTTTTGCTGTCCGCATACTTATGCTCAACCAAATAGCTTATGAACGCTTGTTTGCGTTTCTGCGCCTCCTGCAGGCAGGTTGCCGCCGATTCCTCGGTCAACAAACCTTTCTGAATCAGGCATTTGACCAAGCCGCTGAAATGGATGTTAGAAGGTGCTGTCGCCATGAAAAAAAGTCTGGATTGGTTTTACTGCAACTATGTGCTGCAACTATAGATGAAGTAAGGATTTTATCCAAACTGATCAAGCCATGCTTGAGACTTTAACACGGTTGTATCGGCATGCCGCCAGGCAATCATTTAAAGCAGGCGGACATTGGAGCCGTCAGCGGTGCCGAGAACCGCACCACTGACGAATGAGGCAAGAATCAGATTTCGTGATAAATCGCAGCACCTTCTTCCAGGAACTGCTTGGATTTTTCTTCCATGCCGATTTTCAAGGCTTCCGCTTCTTCCAGGCCTTTTTGCTCGGCGTAGTTACGTACATCCTGAGTAATTTTCATCGAGCAGAAATGCGGGCCGCACATCGAGCAAAAATGCGCGACCTTGGCCGAGTCTTTCGGCAGGGTTTCATCGTGGAAGGAGCGGGCTTTTTCCGGATCCAGCGCGATGTTGAATTGATCTTCCCAACGAAACTCGAAGCGAGCCTTGGACATGGCATTGTCGCGAATCTGCGCGCCGGGATGGCCTTTCGCCAAATCAGCAGCATGCGCGGCGATCTTGTAAGTCACAATGCCTTCGCGCACGTCCTGCTTGTTCGGTAAGCCCAAGTGTTCTTTCTGAGTCACGTAGCACAACATTGCGCAGCCGTACCAGCCAATGTTGGCGGCGCCAATTGCAGAAGTGATATGGTCGTAGCCAGGGGCTATGTCGGTCGTCAACGGCCCCAAGGTGTAGAACGGCGCTTCGAAGCAGTCTTCCAGCTGTTTGTCCATATTGACCTTGATCATTTGCAGCGGCACGTGGCCGGGCCCTTCGATCATGGTTTGTACGTCATGTTTCCAGGCGACTTGAGTCAGCTCGCCCAAGGTTTCCAGCTCACCGAATTGCGCTTCGTCGTTGGCGTCGTAAATCGAGCCCGGACGCAAACCATCGCCCAAGGAGAACGACACATCGTAGGCTTTCATGATTTCGCAGATTTCCTCGAAGTTGGTATAGAGGAAACTTTCGGTATGGTGCGCCAGACACCATTTCGCCATGATGGAACCGCCGCGCGAGACGATGCCGGTCAGTCGTTTGGCGGTTAATGGCACATGATGCAAACGCACGCCGGCATGAATGGTGAAGTAATCCACGCCCTGCTCGGCTTGTTCGATCAGCGTGTCGCGGAAAATTTCCCAGGTCAACTCTTCGGCTTTACCGTCCACTTTTTCCAACGCTTGGTAAATTGGCACCGTGCCGATAGGCACCGGCGAGTTCCGCAAGATCCATTCGCGGGTTTCATGGATGTTTTTGCCGGTGGACAAGTCCATGATGGTGTCGGCGCCCCAACGGATGCCCCACAGCATTTTTTCCACTTCTTCTTCGATGGAAGAAGTCACGGCCGAGTTGCCCAGATTACCGTTGATTTTGACCAGGAAATTGCGGCCAATGATCATCGGCTCCAATTCGGGATGATTGATGTTGGCCGGGATAATCGCGCAGCCACGGGCAACTTCGGAGCGAACAAATTCCGGCGTAATGAAGGATTGGATATTGGCGCCGTAGGAAAAACCGGGATGCTGACCTTGGTAACGGTCGCGCATGGCTTCCAGATTCTGGTTTTCGCGGATTGCGATATATTCCATTTCCGGAGTAATGATGCCTTTTCGGGCATAGTGCATTTGCGACACGTTATGGCCGGCTTTGGCGCGGCGCGGACTGCGGGTCAGTTCGAAACGCAGGTGCTCGGTTTTCGGGTCGTGCAAACGTTCGTGGCCATATTTGGAGGTCGGACCACTCAATAACTCCGTATCGCCGCGCTCAGCTATCCAGCTGCCGCGTATCGAGCCCAAACCCTTATGCAAGTTAACATCCACATTCGGATCGGTGTAAACACCGGAGGTATCGTAAACAAAAATCGGCGGATTTTTTTCCGCGCCGAAGTGGGCCGGGGTATCCGACATGCTGATTTTGCGCATCGGTACTTGAATATCCGCGCGACTGCCTTGGATATAAATTTTCTCGGAAGCGGGGTAGGAATCGATTCTTACGCTACTACCGGTATCGGTAGTAATCTCATTGCGGACAGCGCTCATGCTTATCTCCAAAATCTCAATAAATCGCAAGCGCAGGGAAGATAGGGCTTTCCTACGCCGGTGTTAACCGGTTCAGGTTCGAAGGGTTTTTCTCAGCTTTCCGGGCTTGCATACAGCGGAAAGCACCCCTAGCCTTTCAGGTGACTTGCTAAGTTAAATGATAATCGAGCCAATTGCAAGCACAACACCAAGCCTGGAAAGCACAAAAAGCTTATAAAACAATGGGTTTTATACACTTTCCTCTCGCACCCACCCAATTGTTATCATAGCCACGGATTATCGGCGAGCCCGCTACGGTATGCGCTGAAAGCGTTGGGTTCAATTTCCTCGAGGAACCGGCATTACGGACATTTACGGCAAGGTAATCCACGGACCATCTACATAGCCAGGAGAGAAGATGAAATCCCTAAAAAAACAAAGCAAACGCCTACTGAGCGACATACAGGAATCGGCCAATCAGCTAGCGCTGTTAACCAGCAATTTGACATTGCTTGAAGACTTTAATGAATTGGCACTAAGCCTAAAAACAAACATCGAGACATTAAACCGACAACTGGCCGGCTTAAAAAAGACGGAATACAATGCAGCCCTGGCAGATTCCGAGATACTGGAGATATTGGACGAACTAATCGATAACGACCCGATCAGCGCGCTGGAACAACGCCTGTTTGCAGCCCAAGCTGACCAAGAATCAGGCGTAGTCGGTGAGTTTTTTCAACAGTTACTGGATAAAATCGAAAAGTTGTACACGCCGCTATTATCGGCCATCCAGCAGCTAACAGCGACGCAGGAAAAATTGTGAGCACTTAGTGACTGCGTTGCACCGAGAAGCGCGCCAACTCTTCGAGGGCCTGTTTATATTCGGAATCCGGCAAGCACTGCAATGCCGCAATCGCCTTTGCGGCAGCCCTGTCCGCGCATTGCTCGGTATACTCTATCGCGTTGGTGGCCTTGACCACTTCGTAGACATCATTAAACGCATCGCGTGATCCTTGCCGAATCGCATCGACCACAATCTTAGCCTGTTGCTCGGTACCATGCTGGATCGCATAAATCAACGGCAAGGTAGGTTTGCCCTCAGCCAAGTCGTCGCCTAAATTTTTACCCAGCTCTTCGCTATTGGCTTTGTAGTCCAGCGCATCGTCGATCAACTGAAACGCCACGCCCAATTGCTGACCATAAACCGCCAATGCCTCTTCCGTAGCCGGATCCGTCGCTGAAACGACTGCCGCCAAACGGGTGGCCGTACTGAATAAAATGGCGGTTTTGCGAGCAATGACTTCTAAATATCGGGCTTCGCTGGTCTCCGGATTGTTGCAATTCAATAATTGCAACACCTCACCCTCGGCAATCGCGGTCGTGGTTTTGGACATAATCGCCATCACCCGCATATTGTCGGTGCGCACCATCATTTCGAAGGCGCTGGAGTACAAATAATCCCCCACCAATACGCTGGCAGCATTGCCCCACACTGCATTAGCCGACTCCTTACCGCGCCGCAGAGCCGATTCGTCCACCACATCGTCGTGCAATAAAGTCGCGGTATGAATGAATTCGATCACTGCCGCCAAGATCAGATGATGATCGTCAACCTTGCCGAGAGCTTTTGCCGCCAATAGCAACAGCATCGGCCGCAATCTTTTCCCACCATTACCGATTATGTAATGCCCAATTTGATTAATCAGCACGACATCGGAGCTCAGTTCCTCTAGAATCAACCGGTCGACGGCTTGAGTTTCCGCGCTGGTTAAATTTTTGATCGAATCGAAGTCTATAGTGACTGACGCTGGCGTTGAAACTTTAGCTATCATGTAATGTTGTGAACTTGTCGCTCGGTAGCGTATAACGTGAATAACCGGTCATGCTATGAATAATACCGAGTAGTGTCAATAGTACTTCCCGCAAACACCTGTCGGACCGCTGGTTTCTGCCGGAATTTAAGTTTGACGGCGGCTTAAATAAAAAATATAATCCTCTGTTCACTATTAACAGATTATGCTTGATGGAGCTTACGCTGATGTATGCGGTAATTCAAACAGGTGGTAAACAGTATCGGGTCGCAGAGGGTACTACCTTAAAAATAGAAAAACTTGAGTTGGGCGCAGGCGACAGCGTAGAGTTCGACAAAGTGCTGATGGTCCAATCAGGCGACTCCATAAAAGTAGGTCAGCCATTTGTCGAAGGCGGCAAAGTGACTGCAACCGTGGTTTCCCAGGGCAGACACAAAAAAATCAGAATCATTAAATTCAGAAGACGTAAGCACCACATGAAACAAATGGGGCATCGTCAATACTACACAGAAATCCAGATTACTGGCATTTCTGCATAATATAACGAGGATAGAAAATGGCTCATAAGAAGGCAGGCGGTAGTACTCGTAACGGCCGCGACTCGCAAGCTCAGCGCCTGGGCGTTAAACGCTTCGGTGGACAGGTGGTTAAAGCTGGCAACATTCTGGTTCGTCAACGCGGCACCCAGTTTCACCCTGGCACCAACGTTGGTATCGGCAAAGACCACACATTGTTCGCAACAGTCGATGGCAAAGTGGTTTTTGAAGAGAAAGGTCCTAAAAACCGCAAATACGTCAGCATCGCAGCAGCGTAAATTTCTTGGCTGTGCTGATTGGCACAACTGAAAAGAAAAGCCTCGTTTTCAGCGGGGCTTTTTTGTTTATACCGGTAGATTATGAGATTTGTTGACGAAGCGGAAATCCGCGTAGAAGCAGGCGACGGCGGCAATGGCAAGGCCTCATTTCGCCGCGAGAAATATATTCCCTTGGGCGGCCCGGACGGCGGCGATGGCGGTGACGGCGGCAGCGTTTATCTGGTAGCTACCGAAAACGTCAACACGCTGGTAGATTTTCGCTATCACTCTGTGCATCGAGCCCAACGCGGACAGAATGGCGGCAGCCGAGATTGCACCGGCAAGAAAGGCGACGACTGCTTCGTCCCGGTCCCACCAGGCACCATCGTTTACGAAGCCGATACCGGCGAGAAAATCGGCGACTTGACCAAACCTGGCCAGCAATTATTGGTCGCCAAAGGCGGCTTCCACGGTCTCGGTAACACCCGATTCAAGAGCAGCGTCAATCGCGCACCCCAACAAACCAGCAAAGGCTCTGCCGGCGAGCACCGGATGCTGCGCCTGGAATTAATGGTCATCGCCGATGTTGGCTTGCTAGGCATGCCGAATGCCGGCAAATCCAGCCTGATTCGCACCGTTTCGTCCGCACGCCCCAAAGTCGCGGACTATCCGTTCACCACCTTACACCCCAACCTGGGCGTGGTTAGAGTGGACGATTTGCGCAGTTTTGTGATTGCCGATATTCCCGGCGTTATCGAAGGCGCCGCAGAAGGCGCGGGCCTTGGTTTGCAATTCTTGAAGCATCTCTCCCGCACCGGTTTATTGCTGCATATCGTCGACATCGCCCCCTACGAAAGTGACGAAACCCCAGTTAGCGCGGCCCGTAAAATCATCCACGAAGTGGAAAAATGGAGCGACGACCTGTCCAGCAAACCACGCTGGCTGGTATTGAATAAGATCGACAATGTGCCTGACGATGAAGTCGAACAGCATTGCCAAGCCATCGTCGACGAACTCAGCTGGACCGGCCCTGTGTTCCTGATTTCCGCATTAAAAAATCAAGGCACCCAAGCACTAATGTACGCCATCATGGACTTCCTCGATCAACAAAAAGCCGAGCGGGAACTGCAAGCACAGGAGCCGCGCAATGAGCCGTTCTGAGTTTTCTCAAGCACAACGCGTTGTCGTTAAAATCGGCAGCTCGTTGCTGACCGACGGCGGACGCGGCCTTAACAAACAAGCCATTGCCGACTGGGTTGCACAAATGGCCGCTCTCAAGCGCCAGGGCGTCGACGTGGTTTTGGTATCCTCCGGGTCCGTCGCGGAAGGCATGTCCCGCTTAAAGCTAAAAACCCGCCCCAAAACCCTGCACGAATTGCAAGCGGCCGCCTCGGTCGGACAAATGGGCCTGGTCAGACGCTTTGAAGATGAATTCCAGCTGCACGATGTGCTGGCCGCACAAGTGCTGCTGACCCATGATGATCTTTCCGACCGCCAACGCTATCTGAACGCCCGCAGCACGTTGTTAACATTACTGGATTTCGGCGTAGTACCGGTAATCAACGAAAACGATGCCGTTGCTACCGAAGAAATTCGCTTCGGCGACAACGACACACTCGGTGCTCTGGTCGCCAATCTGGTCGAAGCCGATTTGTTGATCATTCTTACCGATCAAACCGGCTTGTTCGACGCCAATCCCAGCCTGAATCCCAATGCTAGGCTGATATCCGAGATCAGCGTCAACGAAAGCCTGCTCGACGAAGTAGCTGGTGGCAGCATCAGCGGCCTGGGGCGCGGCGGTATGTACACCAAAGTCCGCGCCGCCCGCCTTGCCGCGCGTTCGGGAGCCGCCACAGTGATCGTGTCCGGCAAGATCGACAACGTCATTCCCGCCGTATTCGACGGTAATGACTTAGGCACTTATTTGATTCCGAACATCGCACCGCTGGCGGCTCGCAAACAATGGCTGGCCGGTCAATTGCAGCTGAAAGGCGGCGTGGTACTGGACGACGGCGCGGTAAAAATTCTGAAAGACGCCGGCAAAAGCCTGCTGGCAGTCGGCGTAAAAGCCGTGCAAGGCTCGTTTAAACGCGGCGATTTGGTTTCTTGCCTGGATTTACAGGGCAACGAAATCGCCCGCGGCCTAATCAATTACGGATCGGAAGACGCCGGTAAAATTGCCGGAAAACCCAGCAGCGAATTCGAAGCTTTGCTCGGCTATGCCGATGAAGACGAACTCATTCATCGCGATAACCTGGTGTTAGTTTAAGCCCTTCCGACTTGGCAACCAGCCAAGTCGGCAACCATCAAACTCAGGTATTCTGGATAACAATATTCGGAAACCGGTCGCTGTAATCCCGTGCACGCATCGCCAACTTGGCCGCCATCTTCCGCGCTATCGCTTTGTAGATTTGCGCCGGCCTGCCGTCCGGGTCCGCTACTACGGTGGGCCTGCCGCTATCGGCGTACTCGCGGATGTGAATATCCAACGGCAAGGAGCCCAACAAATCCAGCTTATTCTTGATTGCCATCGCTACTCCCCCACCTTGCCCGAAAATCGCTTCTTCATGCCCGCAATTGCTGCAAATATGCACACTCATATTTTCCACTAGTCCCAATATCGGCACATTGACCTTTTCGAACATCCCCAAGCCGCGTTGCGCATCGATCAGCGCAATATCCTGCGGCGTGGTAACAATCACCGCGCCGCTGACCGGAATCTGTTGCGCCAACGTCAGCTGAATATCGCCGGTGCCGGGCGGCAAATCGATGATCAGGTAATCCACATCCTGCCATTGCGTTTGATTCAGCAACTGTTGCAAAGCGCCGGTAACCATTGGGCCACGCCAAATCATCGGTTGATCCGGATCGATCAAATAACCGATCGAAATGGTCTGCACGCCGAACGAGATTTTCGGCAACATGCTTTTGCCGTCCGGGCTGTCGGGCTTGCCGGACAATCCCAACATGGTCGGAATGCTCGGGCCGTATATATCCGCATCCAGAATGCCGACATTGGCGCCTTCCGCCGCCAGCGCCAGAGCCAGATTCACGGAAGTGGTCGACTTGCCGACCCCGCCCTTGCCGGAGGCAATCGCAATAATATTTTTCACATTGGGCAAGGGCTTCAATGCTTTTTGCACGGAATGCGAAACAATATTGAAACTGACTGACACATCCAGCTTACCGACGCCCGGCAAGGTTTGCAGACGCTGTATCACCGCCGCCTTCAATTCTTCAAGATAACTTTTAGCCGGATAACCTAGCTCGATAACGACGCTAACATCACTGCCATCCAAACTGATTTTTTTAACGGATTTTGCCGAAACCAAGTCGGTTTCCACATTCGGATCGATAAAGTGTTTAAGTAAGTTTTCGACAGCCGTTTTGTCAATGTTCGCCATGCGGAACTCCGAAGTAATGGGAAATAATAACCAAGCAAAATAGTGCGGATATGATAGCACCTTAAGCGGATGCCATTAAAACAGCGCCACACTCAAAAAATAGTTTTCTCTTGCATAAGAATGTTTTATCGTAATAACTTAACAGTTAGCCTTAATAGTTAATTCTTAATTAAGACTTAATGCCGCCTTAATCTGATTTTAATTTGGATCGCTTAACTTCAACCATCCAGCTCCGTCACTATCCGCGCCTATCATAATCATGTCAGCAGTCATTCAAAACCGCACTGTTTCACCGATACCGCTAGTATTCGTTGCCGCAGTAATCAGCGCCTTACTTAGCGGCTGTCAGAGCATACCGTTACTTTCCGACAACCAGCCGGAACACATAGTCTGGAACTCCAAACCCGACAATATAGCCAGTCATGAATTTAACCTGAGCAGTGACCAAGGCATAGTCGGCACACTGGCAAGTATCAGCAGCCGCGAAAACGATACGCTTTCCGACATCGGCCGCCATTACGGCTTGGGTTACAACGATATTACTATCGCCAACGCCAATCTGGACCCGTGGACTCTGCCGGCCGAGCAGACCGTGTTGCTGCCATTGCGTTTCGTGCTCCCAGATGCGCCACGTAAAGGTATTGTGCTGAATCTGGCCAATATGCGCATGTTCTATTACCCCAAAAACCAAGCCAACACCGTACTGACTTATCCGGTCGGCATTGGCCGCCAAGGCTGGAACACGCCATTGGGACAAACCCAAATTGTCGCGAAAAAGGCCAACCCGGACTGGACAGTACCGGAATCGATTCACCGCGAACATCAGGCATTGGGCGACCCGTTACCGAAAGTGATACACGCCGGCCCAGACAATCCATTGGGTAGTTATGCCATGCCCCTGGGTTTCAGCGGCTACCTGATCCACGGCACCAACAAGCCTTACGGGATCGGCTTACAAGTCAGTCACGGCTGTGTACAGCTATACCCCGAAGATATAGAAGCCCTCTTCAACAAAGTGGAAGTAGGCACGCCGGTGCGCATCGTCCACCAACCCTATATGGCAACCTGGCAAGATGACATGCTTTATCTGGAAGCCCACCAGCCATTGGACAAATGGGAAAAGCAGCAAAAGCAACTGCAAAAAGATATTCGTAAAAAATTGCAGCAACTGGCAAACGAGAAGCAAACAACCGTCGACTGGAGCAAAGTCGAGCGCATCTTGCAACGTGCCGACGGGGTCCCGACTCCGGTGCTGCCGGACAGTGCCGACTTACCCGAACTAGTTGCCGATGCGGTGCAACTGGCACATCCGGGGCAGTTCTACGGTCAACCGGTCATAAACGAATTGAGCGACAGCGACTGGTCAATTCTGGCAGCCAATTTCGAGAACGAAACCGATGCACAAAAACTCGCCGCCATGCTCAATCACCAAGGGCCGCCGATTCCTGCCCGCAAAATTGCCAAGGATGGCGGTTTCCAAGTAGTGGCCGGACCGTTTAAGAACAAGAAAGAAGCAAAAACCGTTGCACAACGCATCAAGCAGAATTTCGATATGGACGTTAAAGCCATCGATCCGAAACAGACTTCAAGAAACTGAACGCCGTCAAAACCTATTGCTGCAGCAACACGGACTGCCGCAGCAAGACTGATGCCTGCTCGGCCGGCACGGGCTTGCTGAAATAATACCCTTGCCCGTAATTACACTGCTGTCCGCCCAAAAAATCCAACTGATTCTGGTCTTCGACACCTTCCGCCACCAGCTCTAGTTTCAGTTGCCCCGCCATTGCGGAAATAGCCGACACAATCGCCCTATCGTTGGCATCGGTGCATATATCCTTCACGAAGGATTTATCGATTTTTAAGGTATCGAGCGGAAAACGCTTCAAATAGCTAAGCGAAGAATAACCGGTGCCGAAATCATCCACCGAAATCCGCACCCCCAGCTTCTTTATCTGGTTCAACGTGTCCAGCGTCGTATCGAGTTTATGCATCATGATACTTTCAGTGATTTCCAACTCCAGCAACTCCGGTGAAAGTCCGGTTTCTTTCAACACATCCAACACCACATCCAGCAGCTGGCGCTGATCTTGGAAGCGGTGAAACTGCCGCCCGGACAAATTGACCGCAATTCGAATCGGCATACCGGCTAATTGCCAGGCCCGCGCCTGCTCGCACGCAGTCCGCAACACCCACGCGCCGATAGGGACGATCAGGCCGGTTTCCTCCGCCAAACCGATGAATTGGTCGGGCATGACGATACCCAAGGCGTGATTATGCCAACGAATCAAGGCCTCCATGCCAATGATGCAACCGCTATCGATTTTCACCTGCGGCTGATAGTGCAACACCAGCTCATCCAACTCCAACGCGCGGCGTAAATGATGTTCCAGCTTCAGATAATGCTGAGCGGCGCTGTTCATTTCCGGGGTAAAAAACTGATAATTATTTTTGCCCAGCTTTTTGGCGTGATACAAAGCAGAGTCGGCCTGCGCCAGCAATTCGTCGAACGAAAACGAATTATCCGGATAAATACTGATACCGATACTGGCCCGGGAATAGATTTGATGTTGTTGAACCTGCAATGGCTCGTTCAAGGCGTGTAATATTTTGATGGCCACTTTGGCGGCATCCAGACTGTCGCCGATATTGGGCAGCATGATAATAAACTCATCCCCGCCCATCCTCGAGGGCGTATCGCCCTCCCGCAAGCTTGCGGAGATTCGCTTGGCAACAGCTCTGAGCAATTCGTCACCAATAGCATGCCCAAAGGTATCGTTGATCGCCTTGAAATTATCCAGATCGAGAAATAGAAATGCGATGGTCTCGTTCTTGCGCTGCGCTTGCGTAATAAACTGCAAGGCTCTATCGGTTAGCAAGGTCCGGTTCGGTAACTCGGTGAGCGCATCGAAATGCGCAATATAATCCAGCCGTTGCCGTGCGCGTTTCACTTCCTCGATTTCGCGGGCGTTATCGATTACCAAGGACAATGAATGCGCAAAACTCAACGCCAACTCTTCATCGTTCTTGGTAAACAATTCGCCGCTGTATTTATCGCTGAGATAGATACGCCCATACACCCGGCCTTGATGGGAAATAGGCACCGCCAATAAGGATGTCATCCGCGGATGATGCTGCGGAAAACCGGCGCTACGCGGGTCGTTGCCCATATCTTCAAGCCTTAACGAGACATTTTCCTCGATCACTACCCCCAACAAGCCTCGCCCTTCCGGTAAATGGCCTATTTGCAGAGCCTGTTCGTCGCTGATACCGGCATAAATAAATTCCGTCAGCGCACCGACATTATCGACTATCCCAATAGCGCCATAACGGGCATCCAACAGCTTGCAAAGCGCATCGATGCCGGCCTGCAATAACTCGGTTTCGATTGAAGTATGCGCCAAAACCCCCAACAAGCTGCGCGCGGCATCGTTCAAGGCAGCCAGACGCCCTACCCACACCACGGTTTGCTCGTGGTTGGTTTCCGCCGCAATCTTAAGGCGCATGGTCTCTTTCAGCAGATGCCGTTCGCGGTTAAGCAAAGCTTCCAAAATGCTTTGCCGGGTAACCACGCCGACGAATTGGCCTCTGTTGAGCACCGCCAAGGCTCCCAGCTGATTTTCATCCATCAGACTCAGCGCTTTGCGAACGCCTAGCCTGGGGGAAATGCTAAGCGATGGCCGATGCTCCACCAAATCGGCAAAAATCCAGTTTGGATGTTTGGATATATCGTGATCGGTAGCCAAACCGCAAAAATCGTCCTCTGGCGCTTCCCGAAACACGGCAAAAACGATATTGCATTCGACGCTATTAGGGCGATCCTCCTCCTTGACCCGACGCACATGCGGCCATAAACAGTCGCCAACCGCCAGTTTTTTCATAGTTTGGTATTGAGTTGAACGGAAATATCCAATTCCGCATGCAATATTTCATCGGCACTCATCAACGGCTTTATCTGAGTCAACACGAAGTCGATTAACGCACCTCTGCTGATGCGTTTCAGCAAGCTTTGTCTCACCAAAATATCGCTGATTACATCATCATCAAACTCGATATGCTCAAACGGCGCCTTCACCAATAGTTCGATTGCCCGGCGCATGGCGATGCAGCCAATCGCCGATTCCTTGCCCAGTACCAGCATATCTTTTAACGGTGGAATGGCGTATTCGCCTAAGTTGGCCGAAATGTGAATTTGATTTTGGCTGGCTTTGTACATGATTTGGCGCTTGAATTATCTGACAAATAAAAGGGTTAATTTAGCAGATTTTCAGTTTTGAGAATTATTTCAATAGTAGCCGACGCCAGTTTATAGACTTCGCTTGCCGCTCGGCCAGATGCTAAGGAAATAACGCAAGAAGGGACTTACAAGTTATCGCTAAAGCGGTGCGCTCTAGCGATTATTAACTCCGCGGTGCCTGAGGGAAACACTCGGAAAGAGAGCTTGTATAGCGTTTGCCGGTTTAGTTAGCCGGAAGATGGTCATCAATCAGGCAAACCGGCAAACGCTATCCGGACAATCGAGGGAGATTATCCGATCACAAAACAGGCGGCTTTATCCGTCAAAACGAACATGTCGATCAGACCAAACCTATCAAAACCATCTACTCATACCGCAAAATCTCGGCCGGCAAGTTATCGAAGTAAATAGGTTTAACAGGTAAAAACCGGATCACTCAACCCGTCAATTACCGCCCGTAAAAGTGATTTCCAACGCATGTAAGGAATTGGCGCAATTGGCGCTAGCCTGGATACCGGGATTATCATGGCAAGCTTGGTTTTGAGCCCTGGCATCCTGGATATTGGCAACATACCAAGCGACGGTTTTTACTTCCTCACCGGCTGCCTCATTCGCATTGGTAACATTCAATGCAGTGGTTAAACCCAGTGCAGCAACGGCAGCGGTCACTATCATCATGTGTGCTTTTTTCATAATAAACTCCTTGGCTTCTCGATTATCGGGGGGACGATTAAAACTCATGTTTATCCGCATGAGCTGGCGATAATCTAGCAAATAATCCTAACGTTTAAAATGTGGCTGATTGCCGCGCGACAATATGTCTCTACAGTGCGTCATATCACACAATTTTAGAAAATTAACCACTAATGCAACTGATAAAAAACGTTAATAACAGCTATTGAAAAGACCAGCCGCCAATCCAAGTAAGCCCGAGGAGAAAATTAGAAGACGGCGCAATGAGCCAGAGCCATTGCGCCAGGGATTTATTTAATTTTGACCAGTTCCTTACCATTGCTGGAGAAACTGCAGATACCGGCCGCGAAGTAAGTGCATTCGTCCGATTGCTCCAGTTTGGCACCGTTAGGCGTCAATTTGATCTTCACCGAGCAAGAGCGCGCTTCGCCTTCAATGTGTTTTTTCAACACCAATTCGTTTTCACCAACACTTTTGGCTTCCTCGGATACTGTTGCGGAACAGGCGTGTTTGCCGGTTTCATCTGGATTCGGTTCGAAGTCCACATCCACCGTGGCGTTTATTTCTTTACCTAAGGTCGTAACCTTCAGATGCTGTACATGATTGCCGTCGCGCAGCAGATAATGATCGGTAGCAGCCGCAGCAGTACCGGAAGCCAGCATCGCGATGACCAGAAACAACGTTTTTCTCATGATGTTACCTCTTCTTATAAGTTTAAGTGGTTCAAAAATGGGTAAGGCCAAGCTGACTTAGTATGCCATGCCGGAAGGCGTAGCACTTAAGCTAGAGGCTTCGGCGGGATTGTACCTCACTGCTCCCTATTACCAAAGATACGAAACACCCCTCGCCGCCACACATCTCTCGTGGCAAGCAATCGGGGAACCGCCGCCCAAACCATGAAAGCCCTGGCGATTTATGCCATAATCCGCCCTCATTTTCCCAGGCTGTTTTAACCCCATGTCTAACCGAAAAATCCTTGTTACCAGCGCCTTACCGTATGCCAACGGCCCTATCCACTTGGGCCACCTCGTCGAATACATCCAAACCGACATCTGGGTGCGGTTCCAGAAACAACGCGGACACAATTGCTATTACGTCTGCGCCGACGACACCCACGGCACGCCGATCATGCTGCGCGCCGACAAGGAAGGCATTACCCCGGAACAACTGATAGCCGATGTGGAAAAGCAGCATCGCGCCGATTTCCAGGAATTCGGCGTCGCCTTCGATCAGTACCACAGCACCCATTCCCCGGAAAACAAGGAATACTCGGCGCTGATCTACAAACGCCTGCGCGACGGTGGCCACATCAGCCAACGCAGCATCACCCAGGCTTACGACCCGGTCAAAAACATGTTCCTGCCGGACCGCTTCATCAAGGGCGAATGCCCCAAATGCGGCGCGGCCGACCAATACGGCGACAGCTGCGAAGCCTGCGGCGCCACTTATTCACCCACTGAACTGAAAAACGCCGTCTCCGCCATCTCCGGCGAGCGCCCCATCGAAAAAGACTCCGAGCATTATTTCTTCGAACTGGGCCATTTCGCCGAGATGCTCCGCGACTGGACCACCGCCGGCCACTTGCAACCGGAAGTCAGCAACAAGATGGCGGAATGGTTGGAAAACGGCCTGCAGCAATGGGACATTTCCCGCGATGCGCCGTATTTTGGTTTCGAGATCCCCGATGCGCCGGGCAAATATTTCTACGTCTGGCTGGACGCGCCCATCGGTTACATGGCCAGCTTCAAGCATTTCTGCGACCGCCAAGGTCTGGATTTCGACAGTTTCTGGCAAAAAGACAGCACCGCCGAGCTGTATCATTTCATCGGCAAGGACATCATTTATTTCCACGCTCTGTTCTGGCCGGCCATGCTGAACGGCGCTAACTTCCGCACACCTAGCGCGATTTTCGCTCACGGCTTTCTGACGGTAAACGGCGAGAAAATGTCCAAATCGCGGGGCACTTTCATCAAGGCCCGCACCTATCTGGACCATCTGAACCCGGAATATCTGCGCTATTACTTCGCCGCCAAACTCAGCGCCGGCGTTGACGACATCGACTTGAACTTCGATGATTTCAGCCAACGCGTCAACTCGGACTTGGTCGGCAAAGTGGTCAACATTGCCAGCCGCTGTTCCGGCTTTATCGCCAAGCGCTTCGACGGCGTGCTTTCGGCTGAATGCTCCGAGCCGGCTTTATTCCAACAGTTTGTCGACGCCAACAGCACCATCGCCGATCTGTACGAGAACCGCGAATTCGGCAAAGCGATGCGGGAAATCATGGCGCTGGCCGACAAAGCCAATCAGTACATCGACGAGAAAAAACCCTGGCTGATCGCCAAGGAAGAAGGCCAGGACGCCGAGCTACATGCGGTATGCAGCATGGGCGTGAATCTGTTCCGCATGCTGGTGGCTTATCTACGTCCTGTGATTCCAACATTGGCGGCCAATGCCGAAAGCTTTCTAAATATCCCCGCGCAAAGCTGGCCGAGCAATGCTCAGCCGCTGCTCGGCCATAAAATCAACAGTTTCATACCGTTGATGACCCGAGTAGAGCCGGACAAGATCGCCGCGATTGTAGAAGCCTCCAAGGAAAATCTGGAAAAGACACCATCGGTTACGGCCAAGCCGGTCAAACAAGCTGCCGCTGTCAAAACCAATCCCGAACAAGTGGCAAAAGCCATCTCCGAACCCATCGCCGAAGCGATAGAGATCGAAGACTTTGCCAAAATAGATTTGCGCATTGGCCGTATCGTCAAGGCCGAATCGGTGGAGGGCGCGGAAAAACTGCTGCAACTGACCGTCGATCTGGGCAGCGAAACCCGTAACATCTTCGCCGGCATCAAATCGGCTTACGCCCCGGAAGACCTGGAAGGCAAACTGACCGTCGTCGTCGCCAATCTGAAACCGCGCAAAATGCGCTTCGGCACCTCGGAAGGCATGGTGCTGGCGGCAGGCCCCGGCGGCAAAGACATCTGGGTGCTGTCACCGGACCAAGGCGCGCAGCCGGGCATGCGGGTTAAATAACGCAAAGCTGTGGAGATTGATTATTAACCCGGCACTTAAATTCCCTGGGTTCGTCATTCCCGCGAAGGCGGGAATCCAGTATAGCCGCTGGACTCCCGCCTTCGCGGGAGCGACGATAATTACGGACCGGGTTAATAATTGACTATGAGCGAGCGAAACGAGGCACCTCTAGCCGACCAAATCGACGCGCTACTCCCACAAACCCAGTGCCGCAAATGCGGCTACCAGGGTTGCCGGCCTTACGCGGAAGCCATCTGTAACGGCGAAGCCGACATAGACCAGTGCCCGCCGGGCGGCGACCACGGCATCCAATTACTGGCGGATTTACTAAACGTACCTGCCAAGCCGTTGAACCCGGCGTTCGGCATTACGCGTCCTTTACAAGTAGCCGTGATAGACGAGGCGGCCTGCATAGGCTGCACCAAATGCCTGCCGCCTTGCCCCACCGACGCCATCCTCGGTGCGTCCAAGCAAATGCATACCGTTATCGCCGCATTATGTACCGGCTGCGAATTATGCATCGCGCCCTGCCCCGTCAACTGCATCAGCATGGTTGCATCGGCGAACACCGAATGGACCACCGCAAACGCAGACCAGTCCAGACAGCGCCATCAAGCCAAAAACCGGCGCCAGGCCAAAGCGGAAGCGGAAAAATCCGAACGGCTGAACCGGCAAAAACAGCTACTGGCGAAACTAAATAAAGGAAAAACCGCCGTTTAAACCTGGATTGGCAATGACTTTAGCGGCATTTAATCTTATAATGGCGCTCTTACCTTAGATGCCCCCCTAGGCTACTTGATTGGCCCTGCGGGAACAGTCCTTCGGGATAAGGGTAACGGTCCATACCGCTTGACCGAAAGATTGTACTGATTGACCGCACATCACATTGCGCCCGTAGCTCAGCTGGATAGAGCGCAGCCCTCCGGAGGCTGAGGCCAGAGGTTCGAATCCTCTCGGGCGCGCCATTTTGACACCCCCCATCCGCTTTGATCTCACGCCCGGCATGAATCCTAACTATGTCATGCACGTAAAGTTGCTTAAGACTGTACAGGATATTTGACATTCGCCTTCGCGTACCTTTACCCGACTAAAAACTTCAATTTATTAATTCGCCACCTTATCGAACGTATTTGGTTTACATACCTAGAATCCCCGCTCGAATGCCTCAAACTTCGGGACTCAAGGTTTATCCCCGCAGGGGGGGATCGCCAAGGCCATAGCCAATCGCTCCGCCTATGTCGCGGTTAATCCCCGCAGGTGCGGGGAACGCGAGGCTTTAGAATCGGCCATATTGATGGCGTAAGGTTAATCCCCGCAGGTGCGGGGAACGCAGCTCATCAGCCAGCATCATGTCGGTCGCAATCGGTTCATCCCCGCGGGTGCGGGGAACGCTGTACCAATTAGCCAGCAAAGGTTGTGCCAGCCTGTTCATCCCCGCGGGTGCGGGGAACGCTTCTGCGAACAAGACCCTAACAACCCCAGTCGCGGTTCATCCCCGCGGGTGCGGGGAACGCGCTTCGGCGCGTTTCATCCGGCCATCCGCGCGCGGTTCATCCCCGCGGGTGCGGGGAACGCCATTGACCGCCCACTCGGCGGCATCCTCCGGACGGTTCATCCCCGCGGGTGCGGGGAACGCGATAGGCGCCGGTGCCTGTACCGGTTCAAAGTCGGTTCATCCCCGCGGGTGCGGGGAACGCATAGTGCCGCCGGCTGACAGAGCATCACGCGCCGGTTCATCCCCGCGGGTGCGGGGAACGCACCTGACAACGGTACGTTAAGCTGCACCAAGTCGGTTCATCCCCGCGGGTGCGGGGAACGCCAACCACTCTTGGGCTCTAACGAACCCAAGGGCGGTTCATCCCCGCGGGTGCGGGGAACGCTGGACGGTTGACCACCAGCTTCATCATCTCCGCGGTTCATCCCCGCGGGTGCGGGGAACGCGTGATCAGTTTAAACGGGCGGTCCTTGACGGCCGGTTCATCCCCGCGGGTGCGGGGAACGCGGCCTCGGTTAAGCTCCGGAAACCCGCCCCGCCGGTTCATCCCCGCGGGTGCGGGGAACGCTACAGAAGCATTACGACGAAATTCAAAATCAGCGGTTCATCCCCGCGGGTGCGGGGAACGCTGCAGCGCGCTCTATCGAGTCGGCAAAATCACCGGTTCATCCCCGCGGGTGCGGGGAACGCTTTGTTCGTACAGTTCGTCGGTGCGGCATACCCCGGTTCATCCCCGCGGGTGCGGGGAACGCCTGGCCATCATCGAGCAATTGATATTCGATTGCGGTTCATCCCCGCGGGTGCGGGGAACGCTCGGTTTTCGGCTCGTACATATCAGGCGAACCCGGTTCATCCCCGCGGGTGCGGGGAACGCCACGACGACGACGCCGGCGGCTTTCACGGTGACGGTTCATCCCCGCGGGTGCGGGGAACGCGTCAATCGGTCTGCGATTGTTCGGGCCGGCTACGGTTCATCCCCGCGGGTGCGGGGAACGCCAGCGCGCGCTTGCTTAATTCGCCCTTGGCGTCGGTTCATCCCCGCGGGTGCGGGGAACGCTGCCTTGGGTAACTTGATAATGCCGTTGATGACGGTTCATCCCCGCGGGTGCGGGGAACGCTTGTTCAATCGGTCCGAGTGACGCCGCTATTGCGGTTCATCCCCGCGGGTGCGGGGAACGCATGACCAGGCGAACGAAGCCGATCATTTTGACCGGTTCATCCCCGCGGGTGCGGGGAACGCGGCGTCAGTTGGTGCGTCCGATGCTGCGAGGGCGGTTCATCCCCGCGGGTGCGGGGAACGCCTGTATCTGTTGCCGCATATTGTGTTGGTTGGCGGTTCATCCCCGCGGGTGCGGGGAACGCTCCCACTCGGTTTTAGCGTCCATCGCCGCGTACGGTTCATCCCCGCGGGTGCGGGGAACGCTTATCCTCGGCCATCCGGGTTTTGACGGCCTCCGGTTCATCCCCGCGGGTGCGGGGAACGCATTCCGGCGTCTTATATGCCGAATGACGGCGGCGGTTCATCCCCGCGGGTGCGGGGAACGCATCATCCCGGTCGGCAACATCGGCAGCAAGGACGGTTCATCCCCGCGGGTGCGGGGAACGCGATTCGCGGGATATTTGTCGTTAACCACCAAACGGTTCATCCCCGCGGGTGCGGGGAACGCTTCGCCAATATCCTCGCCATTGCCGCCGAAGACGGTTCATCCCCGCGGGTGCGGGGAACGCCATGTGATAGCGCCGAAAGATGGTCTTCAAGGCGGTTCATCCCCGCGGGTGCGGGGAACGCGGCCACCGATTGGGCGTTGATTTGGCTCCAGGCGGTTCATCCCCGCGGGTGCGGGGAACGCTCGGAAAGATTCAGTCGTTTCTCCAAATGAGGCGGTTCATCCCCGCGGGTGCGGGGAACGCGTTGAGGCCGGCCTGCCCGGTGTAGCTGACGGCCGGTTCATCCCCGCGGGTGCGGGGAACGCTATTTATTATGGCTATATCCGCACAGCCAACGCGGTTCATCCCCGCGGGTGCGGGGAACGCCGGCCTGCACGGGCGGTTGGTAACGGCGTTGGCGGTTCATCCCCGCGGGTGCGGGGAACGCTGCACCGAGTCATTGCAACTGCAATACCACGTCGGTTCATCCCCGCGGGTGCGGGGAACGCTGCCAAGGATGTTTGCGAAGCTCTAGACATTTCGGTTCATCCCCGCGGGTGCGGGGAACG
>LUUF01000074.1 GCA_001644045.1 Methylomonas methanica
TTCCAAGATTTTCAGCGAAGGATATAAAAAACGAAACTATCTTGCAGAGGGAGCAGGAATATTCCGAGCGGTTATTTGCGGGGATGTTGGCGTAGAGGTGTTTGATTTGGTTAGGCTTGTTGGGTTTGTGTCGCTGGCGCGGCGGTTATTTTAATGTCGGTTCGCGGACCGACAGCCGCGATACTTTCTTTTGTTTGGCCAAAAGAAAGTATCCAAAGAAAAGGCCACCTGGATGCCGCTTTGATCCTGCGCTCCTCGCTTTTGAACGGGGTTGCCGAAAGGGGCTTCCTACCCCTTCGTCAACGCGCCGCATCCCTGCGGCGCCCCTAACGGGCTAATCCGTTCAAAAGCTCCGGTGCTCGGCGCGGCATACGGGAGAAAATCCTCGCGCGATTTGTAGGATTTGAGGCTACGAAAATGTAGCCTTAGGGGGAGCTCCGAATAGCGAAGCGTATTCGGAGAAATGAAGGATCTTACATGCATCGTTTGGCTAGCGAAATGCCCCGATAGATTTATTTCAACATGCGTCCGATTACGCTACGCTAATTGGATCTACTTCGCTGCTTTTGAATTTAATTGACGCCCAACGTAGAGCTAACCGGCGCTGCGCGGCATCGTTGCGTAGCGTCCAGCGACGGAAGGGAGCGAGGTTAAGCGCCATGTTAGGCCTCACGTAACGAAACTAATAGCTCGCCGACACCGGGTTCTTCCAACGCATTTGTTACAATGATCTCCACTGCCCGCCCAGGGTAGTCTCGCGCAACTTTGGCTGCCCACGTTTGCTCAAGTGTTGCCGCGAGGTAAAGCAGTTGATCGTCCTCAATCGTCTCTGCCGCTTCGGAAAAGAGTGTTGACAGGTCAAGTGCATTAATAAAGGTCTGCGCGACGCTTGGTGAGGCCCCAGAGGCAAGCATTTTGCCCAACCGGGCGTGACTAAAAAAGTCGCTCACATATATCCGGCCTTGATGCTCTAGAAGTTCTGGCCACAGCAAGCGGCTGAACCCTACAAAGTGATCGTACCGCCCGACACAGCAGATCCAATCGGCCACGGAGATTCCTGAACCGTCGTTCCATTGGGAGAGGTTATCGGTGAGGCTGCAGGGCGCTTTCATTCAGGTCTAACAAGTGATTAGATAGTTTCTGTATATCTCCCTGAATTGGGTGATATACAAGTTATGTCAATTTAGGGGAAAGTCTAGCTGGAAAAAGGATTCAGATTTTGTTCGAGTCAAAAACAATATACCAACATGCTTAAGGATGAAGCTCGACGTACGTTGGATTGATCTTGGATTGTGGGATGGGGTTGCCCCGTATGCCGCGCCGAGCACCGGAGCTTTTGTCGGGAACAGCCCGTAGGGGCGCCGCAGGGGCAGGAAGCCCCTTTCGTCAACCCCCGGCAAAAGCGAGGAGCACAGGAAATAAGCGGCATCCGGGCCGCCTTTTCTTTGGATACTTTCTTTTGGCGGAGAAAAAGAAAGTGTCTCGGTTGTCGGGCCGAGACCCGACTTCTAAACAATCCGTCGCGCTAGCGACACAAAAAAATCAGTTGACCTTAATCAACTCAACATCAAAAATCAAAGCCGCATTCGGCCCAATATCCCGCCCAGCCCCACGCTCGCCATAAGCCAGATTGGAAGGAATAAAGAAACGATATTTCGCGCCTTCTTTCATCAATTGCACGCCTTCGGTCCAGCCGGGGATGACGCGGTTCAATGGGAAGGTGGCTGGTGCGCCGCGGCCGTAGGAGCTGTCGAATTCCTTGCCGTCGATGGTGGTGCCTTTGTAGTGTACGGTGACGTTGTCGCTGGCTTTGGGTTGGGCGCCGGTGCCTTCGGTGAAGATCAGATATTGCAGACCGCTGGCGGTCGTTACCACGCCGGCGGTTTTGGCGTTGTCGGCCAGAAATTTTTCCCCGGCGGCTTTATTTTCGGCTGGGGTTGGAGCATTGGCGTTGGCCAGTGAGAACATAGCAAATCCTGTAATAAATGCGATTAAAATTGCGATGACACGTTGTTTCGTGGATTTCATGAAAACTCCCGTTAGATGATTGGGGCGGCTAGTTTATCAGTTTTTTTGTTCCAGCTCCTGCCGGCAGCTTGCCAGTTGCGCGTCGTAACGCAAGGCGCGCTGATGGACTTTTTGCGCGGTATTCATCAACCATTGCTTGGTTAAAAAGCTGTTGCGCTGATAGCCGCCCAAACCCTCGTGATAGGTTAAATACAGATTGTTAGTGTCGGAGGTGGGGATGCCCAGCTTGCGGTTGCTGGTTGCGCAATACCAGGCCACAAAGTCGCAGCTGTCGGCAAAATCTTCTCTATCGGCCCAGCCGTTGCCGGCTTTTTGTTGATAGTCCGCCCAGGTTTCGTCCTTGGCTTGCGGATAGCCGTAAGCGCTGCTGGAACGAAACCAGGGAATAAAGCCTAGTATCAACGGCCGGGGCGGTTGGGCGTCGGCGACGAAGCTGGATTCTTGATGGATGATGGCCATTTGCACGGCGATGGGTACGCCCCAGCGCCTTGCGGAAGTCAATGTCGCTTGATACCAATCGTCTTTTTCCCGGAAGATTTGACAGATATTTTCAAGGTTTTTCGGCGGCATGGTTGTGCAGGCCGATAAAACGGCTAGACTTGCGAGACAAATTATTCTGCTTTTCATATCCTAACGAATCAGATTGCAAAAAGGACTTGCCTTTAGGGAAGCCCTGCCAAACAGAAGGATTATTATGCCAACGACCGAAAATCGCGCCTATCGCAAAAATCTGGCCAGCCATGGATTGTTATATCTAGGCTTTGAGGAGCACGAGATTTGGGTCGTGAATTTGTCGTTGACCGGTTTGTTGGCGGAGTTAAAGGTCAAGCCCCAGGTCAATGGCATCAAAGACATTTTTAATGCTTTGCAAGTTTCGCCGATTGTCGATTTTTATCTACCGGACATGCGTCTCGCCGGCGAGGCCGAAATGGTGCGTGCCGAAGCAACGCCGCATGGGTTTGAAATTGCCATCGAGTTTCGCAACCTGTCTTACGATACCGACAATTTACTTTACAGCCGCCGCGCCTACCGCAAAAACATGACCGCACCCGGGCATATCGTCTTCAACGACACCGATTATGCGTTCAATACCGAAAACGTCTCGGTGGACGGCCTGATGATACGCATGTTGGGTAGAGTTGAAGTGCCGGACGGCACGGTGGCCAAATTCGATTATAAGCATTTGAATCTGGAAGGCGAGGTGAAAGTGGTCTGGATAGATCACGACGATATTTCCACGCTGATGGGTCTGCAATATCTGCATATGCAGCGCGACTATATCAAAGGTATTCCAAACTTTAGTCACCCGCCGCTGGAAGCTGGCTAGAACTGCTTCGCTCTTGCTAAGCGTCCGTGCATCAAAAACGTTGCCGATTACGCGCCACCCAAAACTCGGTCGCCAATTGCTGAGCGTGTTCTTGGTCATCGGCTTTGCCCAGCAGTTTCAACGCAACTGCGGCAGTCGCTATCACGGTCGCTTCGCCGAATTCGTCGTTAAATTCGCCGCGCCAGCATTGCGCCAATAACTGTGGGTCCATGTCTTCGGCTTTCATATGCCGGCGTTCGAACAAGGCCGGCCAAGTTTCGTCGTTAAGTTCGCCGTCATTGACGCTTTGCACCAGGCATTCCACGTCCGGATTGCGCTCGGTTTCACCGCCTTCGCCTTTTAACACCGCCATGTTTTTCTGACCCAGCAACAGCGCCGCTTTTTGATGCACCTGGCGGTAACTGGGATGGAAGATGCCTTGAATGCTGGCTGTGGCGTCGAACGGGTTCAACAATCTAACCAATGTGTGTACCGGCGAACGCAAGCCCATCACCGGCCGCAGATTAATCATGTCGTACAGTTTCGGGCAAATATATTCCAGCGACAGATAGCTGAAATTGTCTTGCTCCAATTGCTGGCCGGCTTCGGCTATCGAGGTTGCGGCTTTGATTCCCAAGGCTTGCAGCGCATTCTCGGTATATAAACGGCCTTCGGTATGACCGCCGGCGCCGTGCATGAATACTCTTACACCGTTTTCAGCCAGCAGCAGGGTGGATAATAAAAACCAGGGCAGATGGCGGCGTTTGCCGGCATAAGACGACCAGTCCAGATCCACAGCGACTTTGGCTTCGAAGGCAAAACTTTCCCGCGCCGCTTGCACGAATCCCGCCAGCTCTTCGCAGGTTTCTTCCTTCACGCGCATCAGCATTAAAAATGCGCCAAGCTGAATCGGCTCGACTTGATCGTCGGCCAAGATCATTTGCATCGCCCGGTAGGCTTCGTCTTGGGTCAGCGGGCGGGCGCCTTTCTTGCCCTTGCCGAGTATCTTGATAAATTCCGCGAACGGATGTTCCTGGGTCAACAAGCTCATGAGAATGACAGTGGAAAATAATGGTCGATCAGCAATGCCGCGAAAATCAGCATCAAATAAACAATGGAGTAGCCGAAGGTGCGCATCGCGGTTTTATTGTCCTTCTTACGCATCATTTGCACGGCGTAATAGATAAAGCCCAAGCCCAGCAGCACCGCCGACAGCAGATATATCAAGCCGCTCATGCCGGTCAGATAGGGCAGCAGGGTGGCGATCAGCAACAGAATGGTATAGAGCAGAATCTGCAAACGGGTGAATTCGACGCCATGCGTCACCGGCAGCATCGGGATGGAGACTTTGGCGTATTCCTCGCGTTTGGCGATAGCTAGTGCCCAGAAATGCGGCGGGGTCCAGACGAAAATAATCAAAAACAGCAGTAACGCGTGTGGATGCACTTCGCCGGTAATCGCCGCCCAACCCAATACCGGTGGCGCCGCGCCGGCCGCGCCGCCGATAACGATATTCTGCGGCGTCATTTTTTTGAGGTATACCGTATAAATCAGCGCGTAGCCGATCAGCGACAAAAAGGTCAAAAAGGCGGTCAATACGTTGATCTTGATGGTTAAAATCGCCATCGCGATAAAGCCGATCAAGCTGGCGAACACCAATACCTGGTGAGAGTTCAAATGACCCGTGGGTAGTGGTCTATTCTTGGTGCGGCCCATTTGGGCATCGGCTTTTTGATCGATAAAGTGATTGATCGCCGCCGCCGAGGACGCGGCTAGGGCGATGCCTATGCTGCCGTAGAAAAAGTTATCCAGAGGCGGTAGGCCGGGTACGGCCAGCAGCATGCCGACGATGGCGGTAAACACGATCAATGCCACGACTCTGGGCTTACAGAGTTCTAAGTAGTCTTTCCAAGATAGCGCGGAGGTTGTGTCGGTCATCAAGTACCAAATGGATTTGCAGGTCTTTAAACATATAGAATAACAGTGAACCATTGATTATTAAAATAATCACAAGCGCTCACCATCTTTTAGTCAACGAGGGATTTATGAACTATAGGCTCGCGGCGTTAGCGCTGCTTTGCCCTGCTGTCGCGGCGCATGCCGAGGCCGGCAAGGTACACGAACATGTTTTTAGCAACGGCTTGAAACTATTGGTAAAGGAGGATCATCGTTCGCCGGTGGTAGTATCGCAAGTTTGGTATAAGGTCGGGTCCAGTTACGAGCCCGGCGGCATCACCGGTATTTCGCACATGCTGGAACACATGATGTTCAAAGGCACCGCAAAATATCCAGCCGGCGAGTTTTCCCGAATCATCGCCGAAAACGGCGGCAACGAGAACGCGTTTACCGGTCAGGATTACACCGCTTATTTCCAAACCCTGGAAAAATCGCGCCTGGAAATCAGCTTTAAACTGGAAAGCGACCGGATGCGCAATCTGGATTTAAAGGCCGACGAGTTGAAAAAAGAACTGGAAGTGGTTACCGAGGAACGGCGGATGCGTACCGATGACCAGCCGCGCTCGAAAGTGCATGAGCAATTTATGGCCACTGCCTTCACCAACAGTCCGTACCAAAATCCGGTGATCGGCTGGCCGTCCGATATAGCCAACTATAAAGTCGAAGACCTGCAATCCTGGTATCAGCAATGGTACGCGCCGAACAATGCCACGCTGGTGGTGGTGGGCGATGTCGATGCGTTGCAAGTCGAAAAACTGGCCGAGCAATATTTCGCGCCGCTGCAACCCAGCGTGTTGAAGCCGGTAAAACCGCAAGACGAGAGCGAACAACGCGGTGTGCGGCGCATCACCGTGAAAGCGCCGGCCAAATTGCCGTATCTGATGATGGGCTATAAAGTGCCGGTGCTGAAAACCGCCAAGCCGGAATGGGAAGCTTATGCGCTGGAAGTGTTGGCCGGGGTGTTGGACGGTGGCGATAGCGCCCGCCTGTCTTCGCGTTTGATTAGAGGCAAGCAAATTGCGGTATCGGCCGGTGCCGGCTACGATTTGGCCTCGCGCTTGCCGGAGATGTTCCTGTTGGAAGCGACTCCGGCGGAAGGCAAAACCGTATTCGATCTGGAATATGCCCTGCTGGACGAAGTTTATCAATTAAAGAACGAGCTGATCGACAAGGACGAATTGCAACGCATCAAGGCCCAGGTGTTGGCCAGTGCGGTGTATCAAAAAGACTCCAACTTCTATCAAGCCATGCAGTTGGGCACGTTGGAAACCGTTGGCATTGGCTGGCAGAAAGCCGATGAGTATGTGGACAAGGTCAATCAAGTCACCGCCGAACAGGTCAGGGAAGTGGCGCGCAAATACTTGATTGAAGACACGCTCACCGTCGCTTATCTCGATCCGCAACCGATTACCCAAGCCGCCAAACCTGCAAAAGCCATAGGAGCCCATCATGCGTTTTAATTTAATCGGCTTGGCACTATTACTGTTGAGCCAGACAGTCTGGTCCGCCGCCAAAATCGAAAACTGGCAAACCCCACAAGGTAGCCGGGTTTACTACGTGCGCACCGCCGGCTTGCCGATGGTGGATGTGCGGGTGGTGTTCGATGCCGGCAGCGCCCGCGACGAAGCCCAATTCGGCATCGCCGCGCTGACCTCCGCCTTACTGGATAGCGGCGCCGGCGAATTGAGTGCCGACGACATCGCCCAACGTTTCGAATCGGTAGGCGCCAACTATTCAGCCGGCGTCAGCGAAGACATGGCCTGGCTGGCGGTACGGACGCTGACCGAAAAAGCCTTGTTCGACAAAGCGTTGGCTACCTTCGAAACCGTGTTGAGCAAGCCGGCCTTTAATCAAGCCGACTTCGAGCGGGAAAAAGCCCGTACCTTGGCCGGTTTGAAACACCGGGAAGAATCCCCGGGCGAATTGGCCGGGATAGCCTTTAACAAAGCGCTGTACGGCGACCATCCTTACGCGCATCCCGAAACGGGCGTTGTGGAAACCGTGGCCGGTTTTAGTGCTGACGATCTGAAAAGCTTTTATCAAAAATATTATGTGGCCGCCAACGCGATGGTGGTCATCGTCGGCGAAGTCAGTCGCGAGCAAGCCGAACAAACCGCTAATCAGGTGCTAAGCAAGTTGCCGGTCGGCAGCAAGCCCTCCGAAATTCCGCCGGTGACGATGCCCGGCAAAGCCAGCAAGCAGCACATCGAATTTCCGTCCACACAAACCCATGTCCTGGTCGGTTTGCCCGGCACCTATCGCAAAGACCCTGACTATTTTGCTTTATACGTCGGTAACCATATTCTGGGCGGCGGCAGCATGGTGTCCAGGCTGTTCGAAGAAGTGCGGGAGAAACGCGGTTTGGCGTACGGCGCTTACAGCGTGTTCGCGCCGATGTACCGGCAAGGTCCGTTCATGATGAGCCTGCAGACCCGCAACGATCAGACCGAGCAGGCTTTGGATGTATTGCTGAAAACCTTCAACGAGTTTCTGGATAAAGGCCCAAGCGATAAGGAACTGACCGCCGCCAAACAAAACATCACCGGCGGCTTTGCGATGCGTTTCGATACCAACAGCAAGCTGACCGACTATGTGGCGATGATCGGCTTTTATCAACAGCCGCTGGATTATCTGGATACGTTTCAGAGTAATGTCGAAGCCGTCAGCATCGAGCAAATCAAGGATGCGTTCAAACGCCGGGTCAAACCGGAGTTGTTGCAAACTGTGACGGTCGGTGCCGGTAAATAAGTATGTCGAACCAAGTCCGCATCATCGGTGGCGAATGGCGTAGCCGGCAACTCGTATTCGCCGACGCGCCGGGTTTGCGGCCGACGCCGTCGCGGGTGCGGGAAACCTTATTCAACTGGCTGCAAGCCGACATCCTGAATAGCCGCTGCCTGGATCTGTACGCCGGCAGCGGTGCGTTGGGCGTGGAAGCTGCCTCTCGAGGCGCCAAGCACGTGGTGCAATTGGAAAATAATCCCGCCAGCTGCCAAAAGCTGCGCGAGAACATCGCCAAACTCGCGGCAACCCAAATCCAGGTAGTGCAGCAGGATGTCAGTTATTTTTTAAACGGGCCGGCGCAGCCTTTCGACTTGGTGTTCCTTGATCCGCCGTTCGGACAGGATTTGATCGGTCAGGCCTGCCAGCTGTTGGATAGCAAGGGTTGGCTGGCCAATTACGCCAAAATCTATCTGGAATGCGAGCGTAATCGTCCGCTGGACGATCTGCCCGGCGATTGGCGTTTGCTGAAAGCCAAGACGGCCGGTGAAGTCAGCTACAACCTGCTGCAAAAGCAATCGGATACTTTTGTCGCGGCGAATGGTTTAAAATAAGCCGCTTTTGCCTTTTTCTAAAGCCGATGAACATTACCGCGATTTATCCCGGCACCTTCGATCCCATCACCAACGGTCATCTGGACTTGATCCACCGCGCCTCCCGGCTTTACCAGCATGTGATTGTCGCCGTCGCGGTCAGCCGAGGCAAACAGCCGCTGTTTTCCTTGGAAGAACGCGTGGCCTTGATCCGGGAAGTGGTCACGGAATTCAGCAACGTCAGCGTGATTGGTTTCGACACGCTGCTGGTCGAGTGCGCCAAGCAACATCAAGCCAGCGTGATTATCCGCGGCCTGCGCGCGGTATCGGATTTTGAATACGAATTTCAATTGGCAGGCATGAATCGCCGTCTGTCGCCCAATATCGAAACGGTGTTCCTGACCCCGGCCGAACAATACGAATTCATCTCATCGAGCATGATCCGCGAAATCGCCCAACTGAACGGCGACGTGTCCAGCTTCGTGCCCGATTTGGTCAAACAACGATTAACCGAAAAATTTTCCGAGGAGTAATTATGGCGCTCATTATCAGCGACGACTGTATCAATTGCGATGTCTGCGAACCGGAGTGCCCGAACGGCGCCATTTCGCAAGGCGAAGATATTTATGTGATCAACCCGTCCCTATGCACCGAGTGCGTGGGGCATCACGACAAGCCGCAATGCATGGAAGTGTGTCCGGTCGATTGTATCGATAAGGATCCGGATGTGGTCGAGGACAAGGACAGTCTGTACAAGAAGTATTTGAAACTGACGAGTTAACATGCGTTAGCCGCGTCAGGCACATTTGCGCCCGACGCGGGCAAAATCAATCGACGGGCTGAGCCCTGGCGCCGGCATCGCACAATCTAAATCTAGGAGATCGATATGCTCAAAAGTGTTGGCTATGCTGCTTATAACCCGCAAACGCCGCTACGCTCGTTTCATTTCGAACGCCGGCAACCCGGACCCACGGATGTGCGTATCGAAATTCTGTATTGCGGGGTTTGTCATAGCGATCTGCATCAGGTGCGCAACGAATGGCGCGGCACGACTTTTCCGATTGTGCCGGGCCACGAAATTGTCGGCAGGGTGGTCGAAGTCGGCTCCCTGGTCACCTGCTTTAAACTGGGCGATTTGGTCGGAGTAGGCTGCATGGTCGATTCCTGCGGTGTCTGCCCCGATTGCCAGGATTATCAGGAACAGTTTTGCGACCAGACGGTGTTCACTTACAACAGTCCGGACAAGCATAACGGCAAAATGACTTACGGCGGCTACTCCAATCAGATCGTGGTCGATCAGGGGTTTGTGCTGCATGTTTCCGATAAGCTGGAGTTGGCGGCGGTCGCACCCTTGCTGTGCGCCGGCATCACGACCTATTCGCCGCTACGGCATTGGAAAATCGGCAAGGGCCACAAGGTTGGCATCGTCGGCTTGGGCGGGCTGGGACATATGGGCGTGAAGTTTGCGCATGCCTTTGGCGCGGAAGTCGTGCTGTTCACTACTTCGCCTGGCAAGGAAGCCGATGCCAAGCGCTTGGGGGCGAGCGAGGTGGTGATTTCCAAACACGCCGACGAAATGGAAAAACATCTGAACAGCTTCGATTTCATTTTAAATACCGTCGCCGCGCAGCACGACCTGGATCAGTATCTAAGCCTGTTGAAGCGCGACGGCACGATGTGTCTGGTCGGCGTGCCGTCCGAGCCGCATCCGTCGCCGAACGTCGGCAACCTGATATTCCGCCGCCGCGCGCTAGCCGGATCGTTGATCGGCGGCATCCGCGAAACTCAGGAAATGCTGGATTTCTGCGCCGAGCACGGCATCGTTTCCGACATTGAGGTGATTCCGATGGCCGGTATCAACGACGCCTATCAACGCATGTTGAAAAGTGATGTGAAATACCGTTTTGTGATCGACATGGCAACTCTACAAGGCTAAGCGGTCGTCAAAAAACGACTAATCCTCTCGGGCAGAGTCTGTATAGGCCTTATAGAATCTGATTGTTTAGGTTTCGGCTCGCTGCTTTCCTGGCGTTACCGGAGCCGGCCGGTCGGCATTTTTACCAAAGCATTTAACCTATAATCTCCATCTCACTATTGATGGCTTGTTGGATAGAGAACGAATGCGTTTGAGCTTTTACCGATATATTTTTCTGACAGCAAGTATTGTCGTGGCGGGTTGGGCCGCGCTGCGCCTGGCCTTACCGCCGGGCTATGCCAGTCCGATTTGGCCGCCGGCTGGGATTGCGCTGGCGGCGGTGCTGCTCTGGGGCAAAAAAATCTGGCCGGCGATATGGTTCGGATCGTTCCTGACAAATCTGTTCTATGGATACGATTTAAGCGGCTATTTGACGCCGCCGACGGTGTTCGTGGCGATGGGCATTGCTGTGGGCAGTACCATACAGGCGTTGGCTGGCGCTTGGCTGTCCCAACGTTTTATAGAGCCCGGCGTGCCGCGCCTGGATAACGGCAAAAACATCTTCAGATATGTATTACTGGCAGGGCCTTTAAGCTGCTTGATCGCTGCCTCCATCGGCGTAGGGACTTTATCCGGGTTCGATGTTTTAACCAATTCCACCATTTCGACTGCTTGGTGGAATTGGTGGATAGGCGATTGTCTGGGGACCATCATCATCTCGCCTCTGGTTTTTTGCTTGTTTGCCGAACCAAGAGCGCTCTGGCGTTCCCGGCTGATAGGCGTGGCCATGCCGCTGGTTGCCATGCTGGCCGGGTTGGCCGTGACTTTCGTGCTGGTTTTGCGAGCGGAAGACAGCCGGTTGCAGCTGCAATTCGACACCAATGCCAGTGCGGTCAATAAAGCCTTGGCGGAAAATTTTTCCGCAGTCCTGAACGCGTCTTTTTCGCTCAATAGTTTTTTTCAAGCGGCCGGCTTGGTTGATCGGGACAAATTCGGTGTTTTTGCCAATAGCGTGCTGACGCGGAATAAGCATATTCAAGCGCTGAGTTGGGTGCCGCGGATTCCGATTGAACAGCGGACGTCCTACGAACAGTCTTTCCGCGACCAAGGTTATAAAGATTTTACGATCAAGGAGATGGGAGAAAATCGTCAGTTTATCAAGGCCCAGGAGCGTGCCGAGTATTTCCCTGTTACCTACATCGAGCCTTTAGCGACCAATAAGCAGGCGTTGGGCTTTGATCTGAGTTCCGAACCCGTCCGCGGAGAGACCTTAACGGAAGCCAGGACCAGTCGCTCGGTCAGCGTCACCCGACCTATTCAACTGGTGCAAGACGGCCAACCGAATCAAGCCGTGTTGCTGGTCATGCCGGTATACCTCGCCAATATCTCGGACGCGGAGCCGGGATTTAGCGGGTTTTTGTCGACAGTGGTGCGTATCGATTCCTTGGTGAATGCGGCCATGCAAGGTTTAAATCTTGACGATATGAACGTGGCGCTGCTTTATTACGATGCGGAAAACCATGCCACGCTTTTACACGGTGCGCTGAAAGCGGCAAAGACCGGCATAAGCGAGTCCAGGCAATCCATCAGGTTCGGCAATCGTGTACTGGAAATTATTGTTCAGCCCGAAGAAGTGTTTGTGTCGACGCATGCCTCCTGGCTACCGTGGATGGTGTTGTTGGGCGGATTGCTGTTTACCATGCTGTTAAGCGTGTACTTGTTATCGGCCACCGGTCGGGCGGCGATGGTGGCTGCACTTGTCGATCAACGCACCGCTCAACTCGACGCGGCAAACTCGAGTTTAAAGAATGCGTATATCAGTTTGGCGGAGAAAGGCCAAAAGCTTCGGGACTTGTACGAACTGTCGCCGTTAGGGATAGCTTTGCTGGATGTGCACGGCAAATTCGTTGAATTCAATCATGCTTTCCAACGGATGACGGGGTATGCGGAGGAAGAACTCAAACAGCTTGATTATCTGAGCTTATCCGCCGATAAAGATCAGGATTTGGACGAGCAATTAAACTGGTTGGCGAAAACCGGGCAATACGGCTCCGACGAAACCACGTTTATCCATAAAAGAGGGCGGCCGGTGTCGATGCAGCTGAGCGGCACCAAGGTCGCCGGCGCCGAAGGTCAGGACTATATCTGGTTTATTGCCGAGGACGTTACCCAAGCCAAAGCCAATAAGGAAGTGCTGCGGCAAAGTGAGTTGAAGTATCGGAAGCTGTTCAATAGTTCGCATGATGCGGTGATGATGGCCGACAGTAGCGGATTTCTGGATTGTAATCAGGCCACGCTGGATTTATTCGGCTACGATACCGTCTCCGAGTTTTGCCGCTTGCACCCCGGTAAAGTTTCACCGCCAAACCAATCCGACGGGAGAGATTCGCTAGAGTTGGCTAACGAGCATATGGCTACCGCGATCAAAAACGGTCATTTGGAATTCGAGTGGCTGCATCAGCGTGCCGACGGCAGTATTTTCCCGGCGCAGGTAACGCTGGCGCGCGTTAGCTTGGACGGTCATTTGGTATTGCAAAGCGTGGTTCGCGATCTTAGCGAGCGGAAGCGGGTGGAACAGGCTCTGATCGAAGCCAAAGAAGCCGCCGAGACCATGGCGGCATTCAAATCGGAGTTTCTGGCGAACATGTCGCATGAAATCCGCACGCCTATGAACGCGGTGATCGGCTTGTCGCAGCTGGCGCTGAATAAACCGGTATCGGACGAGGTAAGGGATTATCTGCAAAAAATCCACGGCAGTTCGGTAAGTTTACTGGACATACTCAACGATATTCTGGACTTCTCCAAAATGGAGGCCGGTAAATTGGGCATCGAACAGGCCGAATTCAACCTGAACAACGTGTTGGATAACCTGCATAATCTGTTTGCCTTGTCCGCGGAGGAAAAACGCCTGGACTTCAAGGTAGAGGTCGCGCCCGACGTGCCATTCGGTTTGGTGGGCGATGCGCTGCGTTTGCAACAGATTCTCTCCAATCTGCTGGGAAATGCGCTGAAATTCACCGAGCGCGGCAGCGTCACGTTGCGGGTGGCCTTGCTGGATTTGCACGATGCCCAAGCCAAGATACGTTTTAGCGTGGTGGATACCGGTATCGGCATTCCCGAGGCGGATCTACCCAAGTTGTTTCAGTCTTTCAGCCAGCTGGATGCGTCGATTACCCGCCGTTTCGGTGGTACCGGGCTGGGTTTGACCATTAGCCAAAAACTGCTGCAATTGATGGGCAGCGATTTTCATGTCGAAAGTAGTCTGGGGCTGGGTTCGAATTTTAGTTTTGAGCTATTGCTGGGCGTTGCCGAGCAGCAAGTCGGACCGCCGACGGCGCGGCCGAATTCCGAAACCAAGGCGGGCGGATTGGCGACCACGCTTGGCGAGCATGGCGCCGCGTTGCGGGGTACGCGTATCTTGGTTGCCGAAGATCATGTTATCAATCAGAAAGTCTTGAAGGAGTTTCTGGAGTTATGCGGGGTCAGCGTCGATCTTGCCGGTAACGGCCGCGAAGCCCTGGCCTTGCTGGTAGAGCATACTTATGACGCGGTGCTGATGGATATTCATATGCCGGTGATGAGCGGTCTGGCCGCCACCGAACATATACGCAGCAATCCCGATTATAAAGGGCTGCCGATTATTGCGCTCAGCGCCGGCGTGACGCAGGAAGAGCGGGAAAAATGTCTGGCTAGCGGCATGAACGATTTTGTCGTCAAACCGATTCAACCCTTACAGCTAATTGGTGTGTTGTGCGAGCAGATAGGCCGAGGCAGCGCTGACGTTGCCGCTAGTGAAGTGTTGCAAAACGAGCGTAGTGTTTCGTCGTTTAACTTAAAGGATTTGCCCGGTTTTGATTTCAGCAATACGCTGGAACTGCTGGACGGCGACGAAAGTTTTCTGATCGATTTACTCAACAGTTTTCGAACCAGCTCCGCAGCCACGTTGACAGAGTTTGACGATTTACTGGTCAAGCAGGATTTTCAGGCGGCGCGGGACGTGCTGCACGGTTTGAAAGGCGTCGCCGCTAATTTGGGTGCAAACAGCGTGAAATTGGCAGCGGCGAAACTGTATCTTTCGCTAAAGCAGGACAGCTTAAATCAAGCCGACTACGACGAGTTTAAACGCGTAATGACTGAAATGCTGGCTACGCTGGAACCGCTGGGATAATAGTTTGTTCGATGTTTGCCTCGCGGCAGCGGCTCTTTTGTTTCCAGTGTTTTATCAAATTGTCAGCCTGCGGAGGGCATCATGAACACCAGTATCGAGATCAGCGAATCGGTTCGTCACTATTACGGCGAGGTGCTGCAAGCCAGCAGCGATCTGAAAACCAGCGCCTGTTGCAGCATCGATGCGATGCCCGCTTATCTGAAAGCCTTGCTGGCGGGATTACATCCGGAAGTGTTGGAACGTTTTTACGGCTGCGGTTCGCCGCTGCCGCCGGCCTTGCAAGGTAAAACCGTGCTGGATTTGGGCTGCGGTTCCGGGCGCGATTGCTATTTGCTGTCGACCCTGGTCGGCCCGAGCGGCCGGGTAATCGGCGTGGATATGACGCCGGAACAGCTGGACGTGGCGCTGCGCCATCGCGACTGGCACGCCGAGCGCCTAGGTTATGCCAACGTCGAGTTTCTGCAAGGGCATATCGAGGATTTATCAGCCATCGGTATTGCGGATAACAGCATCGACGCGGTGGTATCGAATTGTGTGATCAATCTGTCGCCGGAAAAAACCAAGGTATTAGCGGAAATCTTCCGGGTGTTGAAGCCGGGCGGCGAATTGTATTTTTCCGATGTGTTCGCCGATCGCCGTATTCCGGTCGAGTTGCGCCAGGACCCGGTTCTGCTGGGGGAATGTCTGGGCGGCGCTTTGTATTGGGAAGATTTCAGAAGGATATTGCAGGGCCTGGGTTGTCCGGATGTGCGGGTCGTCAAACAAAACGCCATCAGCCTGGACGACCCGGAGGTAGCCGCCAAGATCGGCATGGTCAATTTCAAATCGGTGACGGTGCGGGCCTTTAAACTGGAACTGGAAGACCGCTGCGAGGATTACGGACAGGTCGCATGCTATCTGGGCACTATCGCCGAGCATCCGCACGCGTTTGCCTTGGACGACCATCATTATTTCGAAACCGGCCGGCCGCTGAGAGTGTGCGGCAATACGGCCGACATGCTGGCGGGGACTCGGTATGCCGCGCATTTTCAGGTGTTGGGCGATCAATCCCGGCATTTTGGCTTATTCGATTGCGCGCCCGGCCCGCAAGGCGAAACAGCAAAGGCCGATGGCGCTTGTTGTTGAGGATGTGCCGATTAAGTTGTTCGGCGTCGCGATTAGTTTATCGGTGTAGAATCCTGCGCCATGTTGCAGTTAGTTAATCCACCCAGCCAAGGAGAAACGCACAATGAATGATCTGGTGTTTTATACCAATCCGCAGTCGCGTGGGCGCATCGCTCACTGGATGCTGGAAGAAATCGGCGAGCCCTACGAAACGGTCTGGTTGGAGTTCGGCGCCGCGATGAAAAATGCCGAGTATCTGGCTGTCAATCCAATGGGCAAGGTGCCGGCGCTGAAACACGGTGCGGCGTTCGTCACCGAAACTGCCGCGATTTGCGCGTATTTGGCGGATCGTTTTCCGGAGAAAAATCTGCTTCCGGCCGCAAATCATCCCGCGCGCGCCGACTATTTTCGCTGGCTGTTTTTCGCGGCGGGTCCGCTGGAGCAGGCCGTCACGGCCAAGGCGCTGGGTTGGCAAGTGCCCGAGGGCAAAAGCGGCTTTGTCGGTTTTGGCAGTTACGAGGAAGCCTTGGCTACCGTCGAAAAAGCCCTGCAGCCCGGACCGTACATTTGCGGCGCGCAATTTACCGCTGCGGATGTGTATGTCGGCTCTCAGTTGGGGTGGGGCATGATGTTCGGTACCATCGACAAGCGTCCGCTGTTCGAGGATTATGTGGCGCGGATCTACGCGCGCCCGGCGGCCCTGCAAGCCATTCGTCTCAACGAAGAGTATTTGCAACAGCGCCAGACCTGATCAATTTCAAAGTTGCATAAAAACCAGACAGCATCAATCCATGACAGCGTTGCGCACTAATGCCCCCATTGGCGTATTCGATTCCGGTGTCGGCGGCTTGTCCGTGTTGCGGGCAATTCGCGCGGAACTGCCCATGGAAGACCTGCTCTACGTGGCCGATTCCGGCTACGCGCCCTACGGCGACCGGGATGCGGATTTTATTGCGGATAGGGCGACAACGATTACCGAGCTGCTGCTCGATGCCGGCGTGAAGGCCATCGTGGTGGCGTGCAATACCGCCACCGTGGTCGCGATCGAAAAGCTGCGTGCTTGGTGTCCGGTACCGGTGGTGGCGATGGAACCGGCCATCAAACCGGCGGCGCAAAGCACCAAGTCCGGAGTGGTCGGCGTGCTGGCCACCAGCCGTACATTAGCCAGCCCCAGCGTCGCGAGGCTGTGCGCGGCTTACGGTAAAGACATTGAAATACTGTTGCAACCTTGTCCCGGTCTGGTCGAACAAGTTGAAAAGGCGCAATTGCACAGCGATACGACGCGTGAATTGCTGGTCCGTTACCTGTCGCCGCTGTTGCGGGCCGGCGCCGATACCATCGTGCTGGGTTGCACGCATTACCCGTTTCTGGCCGCGCTGATTCGCGAAATCGTTGGACCGAACGTTGCGATAATCGACCCGGCCACAGCCGTGGCAAAAGAGCTGGCGCGGCGTCTGCAAGGCAATTTTTCGCCCGTTTCCCGCGTGCGAGCGGCAGAGGTCAGCTTTTTTTCCAGTACCGCAGCCGAAGAGGCAAGCCTGATCATATCCGCACTCTGGGGCAGCCGTGTGCTTGTTTACGAGCTTGCTCGGAGCGGTAAGGGCAATCAAATCAATTCGGCTGCTTTGGGCTAGCGTCCAACCGGATTTTTAATAAACCGTTCGAGCCGGTTATCTTCCATTTGCAGGCCACCATGAACGATAAACATACCCCAATAGCCGTATCGGCGGCAGACGTCGCGCCACGCACCACATCACTCTATCCGGAACCGTTTGCGTCGCGCATGGCGGGGCGGGAGAAACGCCGTCTCGGCGATGTATTCGATCTGGCAAATTTTGGCGTCAATCAAACCACGTTAGCGCCCGGCGCCAGATCGGCGTTGCGGCACAGCCATTCGCTGCAAGACGAGTTTATTTACATACTGCAAGGCCATCCGATACTGGTGACGGATGACGGCGAAACCCAGCTGGCGCCGGGGATGTGCGCGGGATTTAAAGCCGGCACCGGCAATGCGCATCAGTTGCTGAATCGCTCGAACGCAGACGTGCAGTACCTGGAAGTTGGCGACAGGACGGCCGGAGACGCGGTGATTTACCCGGACGACGACTTGCAAGCGATGTCGGTTGACGGGAGCTGGCGTTTTGCCCACAAAGACGGCGAGCCATATTGAAAGCGGGAGTCTGCATGCCACACGTATTAATCATCCATGAGGTCGCCGCTTATCCGGCCTGGAAGCAGATTTTCGATCAGGCCGCCGAGATCAGAAAACGCGCCGGAGAAATTAGCTACCAGTTGCTGCGCTACGACGGCGATGCCAATAACATTGTCCACTTTTCCGCCTGGTCCTCGCTGGACAATGCTCGGCGCTTTTTCGAATCCCCGGAGCTGGTGGAAATCAGGAAGCAGGCCGGCGTAAAAGCACCGGAATTTATCTATCTACAAGAGCTGGAAAAGGGAGTGCTTTAGTCCCGGTATTGCCCAACGCTGAACTTGGTCGGGAACGATACCGAATCCAAATTGCCTGAGCTGTTGCCGAAGATTGTAATCACCGGCTAGATAAATCATGGGAGATGGGATGCGTAACGCGACAGAGTACGATCTATGCGTCATCGGCGGCGGTGCGGCCGGCTTGGTGGTGGCTGCCGGCGCGGCCGCACTGGGTGCGAAAGTGGTGTTGGTGGAAAAACGCGCCTTGGGCGGCGACTGTTTGCATTACGGTTGCGTGCCGAGCAAAGCGCTGATTCACAGCGCCAAAGTCGCGCAAACCATCCGCGACGCGGAACGCTTTGGTATCGCCGCGCAAACTCCCTCTATTGATTTACCCACAGTGATGCAACGAGTGCAAAGCGTGATTGGGCAGATCGAGCCTAACGATAGTCCGGAACGTTTCGCTGCGCTGGGCGTGGAGGTGCTATTCGGGGTCGGCGAATTTACCGCTGCCGATGCGTTTACCGTTAACGGCCGGCCATTGCGCGCCAAGAATTTCGTGATCGCCACCGGCACCCGCCCGGCGATTCCGCCATTATCCGGCCTGGAAAACATCCCGTATCTAACCAACGAAACCCTGTTTGCGGTGAAGGAACCGATTGAGCATTTACTGGTATTGGGCGGCGGACCTATCGGCTGCGAAATGGCGCAAAGCCTGGCCCGGCTCGGCAGCCGGGTAACGCTATTCGATCTAGCACCCCGCTTGCTGCCGCGCGAGGATGCCGACATCAGCGCGGTAGTATGGGGCCGGTTTAAACAGGAAGGCATTGATTTGCATCTGGGCATTCAAGTCCTGAAAGTCGAACACAATAATGGTGAACCGAGGGTGTTGCTGGAACATCCGCAACAAGGCCAATATTGGCTAAGCGGCAGCCATCTATTGATCGCGGCTGGGCGCAAGCCCAATCTGGAAAATCTGGGGCTGCGCTTGGCCGGTGTCGAACTGGATAATGGCCGCTTAATACTGGATGCCCGGCTGCGCACCAGCAATAAAAACATCTATGCTTGCGGCGATGTTGCCGGCCCGTATTTGTTTACCCACATGGCCGAACATCAGGCTGGCGTCGTATTGAAAAACGCGTTATTCCATTGGCCCAGCAAAGCCCAAACCCGCAACATTCCGTGGTGTACTTATACCGATCCGGAGCTGGCGCGCGTCGGACTATCCGAAACTGAAGCCATTGAACAAGGCTTGCCGCACCGGGTTTATCGTTTCCCGTTCGCCGACATCGACCGGGCCGTGGCCGCCGGCGACACTGTCGGCATGGCCAAGATCATCACCACGCCGCGCGGTAAATTGCTGGGCGCCTGTATCGTCGGCCCGCAAGCCGGGGAATTGATTGCCGAATATGTGTTGGCAATCAGCAAGGGTATGTCTGCCGCCGATTTGAGCAACACCATTCATATTTACCCGACGCTGGCGCAAATCAATCGCCGAGTCGCCGACCAGCGCCTGAAGCAAGCGTTGACACCCCAGCGCAAATGCTGGCTTAAATGGCTGTTCGGTTTTAGAGGCTAAATAAACGCCGATCAAGGCGAATTTGTCGATTGCATTAAGGAGAAAAGTCATGCAAAAACGGTATTTGATTTGGCTGCTGCCGATAGCGATAGCCGCGTTTTTTCTGTTCGACGGCCCGCAATTGTTTAGCCTGGAGAACATCCGCGAGCATCGGCAAGCGCTCACCGCTTTCACCGAGCGGCATTATCTGGGGATGCTGCTGGCTTGCGGTGTGGTGTATACCCTGTCAACGGCTTTGAGTCTCCCCGGCGGTACGGTGTTGTCCTTATTGCTGGGGTTTTTATTCGGGCGCTGGGTCGGTACGGGCTTGATTCTGTTGGCCGCGACGTTAGGCGCCACTGCGGTGTTCTGGCTGGCTCGCTATTTACTGGCGGACTGGGCCAGGCAGCGTTTGCAAGGCCACGCGTTGTCGCAAAAGCTGTTGGCGGGCTTTCAGGAAGACGCATTCAATTACCTGCTGTTCCTGCGCCTGGTGCCGCTGTTTCCATTCTGGCTGGTGAATCTGGCGCCGGCCTTTACCCAAGTATCGTTGCGCACCTATGTGATCACCACCTTCATCGGTATCCTGCCGGGCAGTTTTATTTTTGCCAATCTGGGCCAGTCGCTAGGCGATATCGAGCGGCTGGATGATTTGTTTTCCTGGCAAACGCTACTGGCCCTGAGCCTGCTGGGCGGTTTGGCATTGATCCCGGTATTATCGAAACACTTGCAGCCCAATCGATTTGGCGAGTGAATCGGGATGTTGAATCGAAACATGGGCGTTAAACGTCTCTCGCTACTTTTGTTGGTGTTGTCGAACTCGGTTACGTTCGCTGCGGAACCGCGTGTGCCGCTCGGTGAGTTCAGCCAAAACCGTCTGGACGGTTGGGAACAAAAAAGCTTTAAAGGTCAAACCCAATATAGTCTGCAAGCCGTTGGTGGCGTCGCCGCATTGCAAGCCGATAGCCGCGCCGCCGGTTCCGGCTTGTTCAAAGAACAACGCATCGATTTGCAGCAAACGCCATTTCTGAACTGGTCGTGGCGAGTCGGGCAGCGTCTGAGCGGGCTGAACGAACAAAGCAAGGCCGGCGACGATTATGCGGCCCGCGTCTACGTCGTGGTAAAAGGCGGGCTGGCATTTTGGAATACCAAAGCCATCAATTACGTCTGGGCCGGCAACACCGCCAAAGACACCGTTTGGCCCAACGCCTTCGCCGGCGATCACGCGATGATGCTGGCGCTGCGCGGCCCGGAAGCTGAGTTGAATGTCTGGCTCAAGGAAAAACGCAACGTCAGGGTCGATCTGCAAAAACTCTTCGGCGAAGACATCCGCTATATCGACGCGGTGGCGCTGATGACCGATACCGACAACAGCGGCGGCCAGGCTTTGGCGTATTACGGCGACATTTGGTTTTCCAAGGATTAAAGCATGCACGACACCAGACCTTTACTGGCCAACAGCGACTTCCCGGCCATCTTTCGCAAGCCGCTGGAAATTCTGCAAGTTAATCTCGGCTATCTGTGCAACTTGAGTTGCGTGCATTGCCATGTCAATGCCGGCCCGAAACGCACCGAGTTGATGAGTGAGGGCACGTTGGCGCAGTTGTTGGCATTTGCGGAAGAAGCGAATATTCACACCCTGGATTTAACCGGCGGCGCGCCGGAAATGCATCCGCAATTTCAATATCTGGTGCGCGCGGCACGGGCCAGGGGCATCAAGGTCATCGATCGCTGCAATCTGACGATTCTGGAAGAGCCGGCTTATGGAGGATTTGCCGAATTTCTTGCCGAGCAGCAGGTGGATATCGTCGCTTCCTTGCCGTGCTACTTGCAGGAAAATGTCGATAAGCAGCGCGGCAAGGGCGTGTTTCAGGATAGTCTGGCGGCTTTGCAACGTTTGAACGGATTGGGTTATGGCCAGCCGGATAGTTCGTTGCAATTGAATCTGGTGTTCAACCCGCAAGAGGCGGTATTGCCACCGGATCAACATAACTTGGAACAGGCCTACAAACAGCATCTGCATCAGCATTACGGCATTGTGTTTAATCGCCTGTTCGCGATTGCCAATATGCCGATTCAGCGTTTCGGTAGCATGTTGGTCAGTCAGGGGCGGTTTGAGGAATATCTGAGTCTGCTCCGCGATAGTTTCCGTGCCGAGAATCTTGCCGGCCTGATGTGTTTGAATACCATCAGCGTCGATTGGCAAGGTTATGTGTACGACTGCGATTTTAATCAGATGCTGGCGATGCCTTTGCCGGCCAGCAATCCGCGTCCGCATATCCACGAATTGAACGCTGCGGCGATACACGGTGCGGCTATAGCCACGGCCGCTCATTGCTACGGCTGCACCGCCGGCCAAGGCAGCAGTTGCGGCGGGGCTTTGGATGCCCGCAGCACATGATGCCGCAAATCAGCATTATCATTCCGGTCGTCAACGAGGCGGCGCAACTTACCGACAAATTGCGAGCCTTGCAGCCGCTGAGAACGCGCTGCGAATTGCTGCTGGTCGATGGCGGCAGTAGCGATACCAGTCCGGCTATTGCCGAGCCATTGGTCGATCAGGTTTTGCACCGTCCGCGCGGCCGGGCCAGACAAATGAATCTGGGTGCGCAACATGCGCAAGCGGATGTGTTGTTGTTTCTGCATGCCGACACCCAACTGCCGGATCAATCTATCGATTTGATTATGTCGGCCGTGGAGCAGGGCGCGGTGTGGGGGCGTTTTGATGTGCGGTTCGATAGCCAGCAAGCCGTTTTTAAATTGATTGCCTGGATGATGAATTTGCGTTCGCGGCTGACCGGTATCGCCACCGGCGATCAAGCCATCTTCGTCAGTCGCCAGGCTTTTCAGGCGGTAGGCGGTTTTCCGGACATAGCCTTGATGGAAGATATTGCCGTTAGCGCCGCGCTGAAAAAGCTCGCCAAACCTTGCTGTCTGAAGGCTAAGGTCGTCACGTCCGCACGGCGTTGGCAACAACACGGTATCCTGAAAACCATCTTATTGATGTGGCGCTTGCGGCTGAGGTATTTTTTCGGGGCCCATCCGGATGATTTGGCGGCGCGGTATTATCGGAGGCAGTGATGGAAGCAATGGTGCGCTTGGGCGTGTTTCTAGGGATTTTCTTAGTTATGGCGGCTTGGGAGTTGTGGCGACCGAAGCGGCAACTTAGCTTGGGACGGCGCCGGCGTTGGCCGGTCAATTTGGGTTTGGCGGTTTTGAATGTCGGCGTGATGCGCTCGAGTATTGGCGCGGCGGCTTGGCTGGCGGCGACTTGGGCAGCCGAACAACAAATTGGCTTGTTCAATCTAGTGCCGGTGCCGCATTGGCTGTCGGTAGCGCTGAGCCTGTTGCTGCTGGATCTCGCCATTTACGCGCAACACCTCGCCGCCCATCGTTGGCGCTGGTTTTGGTGTTTGCATCAGGTGCATCATAGCGATATGGATTTCGATGCCACGACCGCCGTGCGCTTTCATCCCTTGGAGATCATGCTGTCGATGCTTTACAAGGTTGTACTGGTGGTGTTGCTGGGTGCCGATCCTGTCGCGGTGATTGCTTTCGAAGTGATCTTAAACGGTTGCGCCTTGTTCAATCACGGCAATGTTGGCCTGCCGCCAGTTGTCGAGCGCTGGTTGCGCTACGCGTTGGTGACGCCGGATATGCACCGCATTCATCATTCCGCATTTCAGCCGGAAACCGATAGCAATTATGGCTTCTCGCTGTCGTGCTGGGATCGGTTATTCAAAACCTATTGTGGGCAGGCCCGAGAAACGCAGACCGAAATGACGATAGGTTTGTACGCGTTTCGCGATAGCGCCGAGCTGGGGTTCTTCGGCCTGCTGGCGTTGCCGTTTCGGCGCTTACGCGCTAGATGAGTTATTTGTTTCCGGATGGCGTGCTGTTGATTTTCTGCAAAGCGCCGGTGGCGGGCCAAGTCAAAACCCGGCTGCAACCAGCTCTGACTGCCTTGCAAGCGGTTGAGGCACATATCGAACTGACGCGGTTTACGCTGGATCGCGCTTTTCGGCAGTCTTTGTGTGACGTGCGACTATATTGCGCGCCCGGGCCTGAGCATGAGTTTTTTCAACGATGTGCGGCAACTTACCCGGTAACCTTGCATGAACAAGAGGGCGCTGGCTTGGGCGAAAGAATGCAGGCCGCTTTTGCCGAAACGTTGCAGGCTTACCGACACGCCGTTCTGATTGGCTGCGATTGTCCCAGTTTGACCGTCGAAGATCTGCGAGAGGCATTTGCAGCGTTGAGCGACGGTGCCGACCTGGTGCTGGGGCCGGCGGAAGACGGCGGTTATGTGCTGATCGGCATGAGCCAACTGCAGCCCTGGTTGTTTACGAATATGCCCTGGGGAAGCAACGCGGTGATGGCCGAAACCCGGCGGCGGGTTACCGACACGGGTCTGAACATGCGCCAACTTGCAAGGCAGTGGGATGTCGATACCGTCGCGGATTGGCGGCGATTTCAAGATCTTTATCGCGCTTAAGGCTTAATCGATAGCGTTTAAAGGTATCTGTGTCGACACCGGCAATTGGTTAAATGCATTTGTTTCCTTTTGGTGATCAATCAATGCGTTTTTTGTGTCATTGTCAATGAATGTAATCGGGCATATAGTCTAAGTGCGTGTATTACTTCGGGAAACTAACATGAATCGCTTACACAAAGATATTTTGACCGGGCTGGTATTCGTGACGGGTGTTATCGAATTCATCTCGGGCGACTTTATCATTTCATCCGCATTATTCGCGGCTACCACGTTTGCCAGCAACATGGGTTCGAAACAGAAAAAGCCGTAGGAATTGATTTTCCGATACTGCGGCCGATCCGGCCGTTGCTGCGACAAACACCTTTGGTTCTTGCCTGCTAAGATTGGATTTCCGCTTCGCTTGCATAAGCAATGATTTACAATATTGCGATGCATGCAATTAATCTTGAATCGGCTGCGGTAAATGGCTGACGCGAAAACTTACCTGAACGTACCCTATGCGGAAAAGGACGCGGCGAAAGCGTTGGGCGCCAGATGGGATGCCGCCGTTAAGAAATGGTATGTTCCTGCCAACAAGGACATGGCGCTGTTTGCCAAATGGCAAGCCGAGTCCGGTCCGGCGCAATTGCCTAACGACGAGCCGAAAAAACCAAAAGCCGATGGCGTAGTCGGCGGGACTACTCGTTCCAGCGATAAAAACTTTATAGCCTATGACGGCGACGAGCCGCCATGGGATTGATCCTACCGGCGCGCGGTTTTAGCCTATGCGTCCGCTAAAATACTTGGCCGGCTATGCGCCTGCCGTCACCGAGCAAGTGCATAGTCTGATCGACAGCAATAAATTGCCTGCGCTATTGCTAAAAAAATACCCGCGTCCGCATGATATAAAGACCGACAAGGCGCTTTATGTCTACACGATGGACCTTAAAAATCAATTTCTGCGGCAATCCAATCCTCTTAGCAAAGTCGTTTACGACGACAAAATCGATGTATTGCATCAAGCCTTGGGCTTGCATTCCGTGGTCTCGCGGGTACAGGGCTGCAATTTGAAAGCAAAAAATGAAATTCGTATCGGCGCGATCTTTAAACTTGCGCCGCCGGAGTTTTTAAAAATGATCGTCGTCCACGAGCTTTCGCATTTGCGCGAAAAACAGCACAACAAGGCTTTTTACAAATTATGCGAGTACATGGAGCCGGACTATCATCAATTGGAGTTCGATATGCGGCTTTATCTGACCTGTCTGGATTTGGGCGGGACGCTGTATTAAGTCTTTCGATATTCATGGGCTAGCGGTTCGCGGCCCGTGCTTCGTGACTTAATGGGGATGTATATCCATAAGGCTGCGATATTTCTTAATTTTGCCTGGCTATAGTTTCACTATTGCGTCAGAATTTACTTACTTTTTTATAGACATTTTTATTGGAGAAACATCATGCGTGTAGCAGAGTTAATGACCGCCAAGGTATTTACCGTCGAACCTCACGATCTGATCGATCGCGTGTTCTTTTTGATCCATTACGAGAAAATCCGCCATCTGCCCGTGGTTGAAAAAGGCAAATTGGTCGGTATCGTTTCCGACCGGGATTTATACAAAGCCCTTGGGCCAAAAAGTAATTCCAATGCGGTGGAGACCAGTAAAGACAACACCCAATTGCACGTGGTTTCGCAAAAAGTCGTGCATATCATGCATCGTGGCGTTTATACCGTCACCCCGGAAACGCCTGCGTCGGAAGCTGCGGCGATGATGGCGGAACATCGCGTCGGCGCTTTGCCGGTGGTGGAAAAAGATAAATTGGTAGGCATATTGTCCGCTACCGATATTTTAAGAGTGTTTGCCAAGCTGGAACGCGCGCACGAAAAATTGGAACAACAGATCAAGGAAAGCGCCGCGCACGGCTAAAGTAGGCTAGGTTTGCCGAGTAAACCGATGGGGCGACGCTTGTTGTTTTCGCCCCGGGCCAAGGCTTCAACCGGTAATCGCGGCTCTTTTATCCACTAAATAAATCCAGTCGCCTTGTTCTTTGACTTTCAACGCGGTCAGTTTTTTACCCAGGCAAATTTCGCTTAAAGACTCGCCGCTGATAGGGTCGTAGCAAATGCTGTGCATGGAACACTGCAAATAGCGCCCCGATTCGTCGAAAATGTTGCTGTTCTCACAATCCAATGCCTTGGGCATGTGGACGCATTGGTTTAGATACCCGTAAACCTCTCCTTGGAAGCGCACCAGAACCGCGTTACGCGGCGTGCCTCGATAGAGCAGGTCAAACGAAAATTTGCCGAGTTCGGGAAGTTGTTGCGTGGGGCAGATGGTAAATGGGTGTTTCACCGACATGATTTTTATCCTCCGTTATGTCCGGAAGCAAACCCCGGGCCACAAAACTTTCGATTTCCATGGCCGGTCGTCGGCGAATAAGCATGTGTCGCTAATAATTAGCAAGCGTATCCGAGCTAGCGGATATTAAGAAGCGGTAGCCTGTTTCTTGGTTTTATTCAATTGGGCCAGGAAGTAGGTGTCGTAGTGCCAGCCGATACGGGGCGGCGGCGGGGTGCGTAAAATCATAAAGCCTCGATTTTGGTGGGGTAGTGCTGAATTAATTAAGACGTTTCTTCGAGCTGCCGGAAGGCAATGGCAAGAGGAAACGTTAGGATTACGAGGGGCAAGGTTGCAGTTTTGCTTTCATTGTCAGTCGTTATGATCTCACTGCGGTTCGATCACGGCTTCGAGACTATCAGGAAAGTACCGACAATGATAGCAATAACTTTCCTGGGTGTTTTTCAGTCTGGTGCGGGGCTCTGCCAATTCGCATTTGTCTTGCAAGCAGTTAGTCGCAAAATTAGCTGTCGCGCAAGCCGGCTTCGTCTTCCTGCTCCTGGCGTTCGCTGCGAATCAGCCAGTCCAGAATCAAGGCGTAACTGGTGGCCAGCAAGGTTGGGCCGATAAATACGCCGATAAAGCCAAACGCCAACAAGCCGCCGAAGATGCCGAATACGATCAACACAAACGGCAATTCCACTTCCCTGCTGATCAAAATCGGCCGCAGCCAGTTGTCGATGGTGCCGACAAACAACAAAAACCACAGGGCGATGAAGATCGCCCAACCGGTCTCGCCTTCCGCCAGCAACCATAAGGCAATCGGCAGCCAGATTACCGTGCCGGCTGCGGGTATGATCATCAAAAAGAACGCAATCACGCCCAGTACAAAGGCGTAAGGCACGCCGGCAATCACAAAGCCCAGGATAGAGGCCAGCGCCTGTACCAGCGCGGTGCCGAGTATGCCGTATACCACCGCGCGCAGACTGGAACGCACGATATGCAGGATGCGTTGGGTACGCTCGCCAGCCAGGCGTTCGACGGCGATTACCACGTGCTGAGCGACGTGTTCGCCGTCGCGATAGAAAAAAAACAGCACCAAGATGGCCAGGCCCATATGCATCAGCTCCCCGGCTAAACTAATCCCCTGTTGCAGCACCCAGCTGCTGGCGCCCAACGCGTATTGCCGGGCCAGATTGACGATGCGGCTGGAATCTTCGCCGACACTTTGCCAGGCGCTGACGGCTTTATCGCCAAACACAGGCAATTTTTGCAGCCAGTCAGGTGCGGCCGGCCAGACATGCGTGCTCTGATTCAACCATTGCAGCAGCCGATTGATGTCGTCGGTAAAGGTCATGGCTGCCGCGACGAAGGGCGTCAGCAGCAATATGCCAATAGGCAAGACCATCGCGGTGGCCGCCCAGTTGGCGGTCAATTTCCAGTCGCGTAGACGGGCATACAGCGGCCAGGTGACAAAACACAGAATCGCCGCCCACAACAAATCGAAAACAAACGGTCTTAACACCTGGTAACAGGCAAATAGCAGCAGACACAAGGCCGCCAGGCTGGCGATTTTTTCGTAACGGGAAATCTGGATAGGCATGATCGAGTAGGCGGCAGCTAACTTAATTGGAATCAATAATCCGGAGTTTACGGCATTCTCGGTTAAGCCGGTATGACAGATGGCGAATTAAACAACGCTTGCTTGTCTGGCGGCGCTTTACATAGAATGCGGTAGCCTTTTTCTGGAGCCGTACCGTGAACGAAGTCCGAGAGTTTATTCCTATCAATATCGCTGTGTTGACTGTTTCTGATACGCGTACCGAATTGGACGACGTATCCGGGCAAACTTTGGTCACCGGCCTGACCGATGCCGGCCATATCTTGATCGACAAAAAAATCGTTCCCGACGATATTTACCAAATTCGCGCCGCCGTCAGTCATTGGATTGCCGATCCGCAGGTTAATGCGGTTATCACCACCGGCGGTACCGGCGTGACTGGCCGCGACGGTACGCCGGAAGCGGTCTCGCCGTTGTTGGATAAGGTGCTGGATGGCTTCGGCGAAGTGTTTCGGATGATTTCCTACCAAGACATCAAAAGCTCGACGATGCAATCGCGGGCTATCGCCGGCGTGGCCAACGCCACCTATATATTCTGCGTGCCTGGTTCGTCCGGTGCCTGCCGTACCGCCTGGGAGTCCCTAATCAAGGAACAATTGGATTACCGCACCCGGCCCTGTAACCTGGTGCAACTGATGCCGCGCCTGTTGGAGAAATAATGCGTCCACCTTTTTTGTTTCTGGCCGCCGTCGGCGGTTTTATCGGCGTGGCGATGGGCGCATTTGGTGCGCACGGCTTGAAGCATTTGCTGTCCGAGCATTTGCTGGATGTTTACAAAACCGCGGTAAGCTACCAGATGTGGCATATATTGGCCTTGGCCTTGATCGCGGTGTTGCCGGACCATAAGTTGCTGCGTTGGGCCGGCTGGTTGTTGGTGGCGGGCATCGTGCTGTTTTCCGGCAGTCTATACTTACTGGCGATATTCAATATCGGCTGGCTGGGTATGATTACGCCGTTTGGCGGCCTGGCCTTTTTAGCGGCATGGGCATTATTGGCCTATGTGGCTTGGCAGAAAAACCAGGAGCTATAAATGGACACTAAACCGCCCGTTCGACCTTCAATGCCGCCACCGGCATCTTCCCGTCCCAGCGCCAATCGTAATCTGCGCGACGATAATCACGAAGTAAAAGTGCCGCAGGTTCCGGAAGACGCCATGCTCAAAGTCCTGCACGCGGTGATTCACTTTGCGGTCAGAATTCTGGCTGTGCTGATGGTGCTGGTGATTTTGTGGGGCGTGGCCGACGTGGGCTATGTGATGTATCAGCGCTTGGTCGCGGAACCGTTTATGATGCTGACGGTCTCCGACATACTGGTGATTTTCGGTTCGTTCATGGCGGTGTTGATTGCTATAGAGATATTTATCAACATCACGTTGTACATCAAGCACGACACGTTACCGATTAAAATGGTCATAGCCACCGCCTTGATGGCCGTGGCCCGAAAAGTCATCATGCTGGATTTCAAGGATCTGGACCCGGCCTATATTACGGCTATTGCCGCGGTAATCGTGGCGCTGGGCCTTACTTACTGGCTGATTTCCTATAAACCGCCACAACCTGTCAAACAAGACGAGCGATAAATAATGCGCGATGCAAGCCCGCAAACTGTTTTCCTGAAAGACTACACTCCGCCCGAATATCTGATCGATCAGGTCGAATTGAATTTCGATCTGCACGAGCAGCGCACTCAAGTCCGTTCCATTTTGAATCTGCGTCGAAATCCGCAGAGCCAAGAGCGCAGTGCCGCATTGACATTGCTCGGCGAGGAATTGCAGTTGGTGAGCATTGCGATAGACGGCCAGCCGCTGGAGCAAAGCCAGTATTTGCTGGACGGGGAGGCTTTGATCGTGCATGAAGTGCCGCAGGATAGACCGTTTCAGATCGTCATCGAAAACATTATTAACCCGCAAGCCAATACGGCGTTGGAAGGTTTGTACTTGTCCAGCAGCATGTTGTGTACCCAATGCGAGGCACAGGGCTTTCGGAAAATTACCTGGTTTCTGGACCGTCCGGATGTGATGAGCCGTTTCAAAACCACGTTGACCGGGGACAAGAGCAAGTACCCGGTCTTGCTGTCCAACGGCAACAAGGTCGGTCAGGGGGAGCTGGAAAACAATCGGCATTGGGTGAGTTGGGAAGATCCATTCGCCAAGCCTTGCTACTTGTTTGCGCTGGTGGCCGGGCAGTTGGAATGCGTCGCCGACGAGTTCGTCACGATGAGCGGTCGCCGTATCGCATTGGAGATATTTGTCGAGAAGCACAATGTCGACAAATGCGCGCATGCGATGCAATCCCTGAAAAATGCGATGCGTTGGGACGAGGAGACTTACGGTCTGGAATACGATCTAGACTTGTATATGATCGTCGCGGTCGACCACTTCAATATGGGGGCGATGGAAAACAAGGGCTTGAACGTATTCAACACCAAGTTCGTGCTGGCCCGTCCCGATACCGCCACCGACAGCGATTACGAGCATATCGAAGGCGTGATCGGCCACGAATATTTCCATAACTGGTCCGGTAACCGGGTGACTTGCCGGGACTGGTTTCAGTTGAGCTTGAAGGAAGGCTTTACCGTATTCCGCGATCAACAATTCAGCGGCGACCGCACCTCGCCGGCAGTAAAACGCATCGAGGATGTTAATGCGTTGCGCACCCGGCAGTTTGCGGAGGATGCCGGCCCGCTGGCGCATCCGATTCGGCCGGAAGCCTATATCGAAATCAACAATTTCTACACGCTGACCGTCTACGAAAAAGGCGCTGAAGTGGTGCGGATGCTGCACACCTTATTGGGGGCGGCCGGTTTCAGAAAAGGCTGCGATTTATATTTCCAACGCCACGACGGCCAAGCGGTGACTTGCGAGGATTTCGTCAAGGCATTGGAAGACGCCAACGGTGTCGAACTGGAGCAATTCCGGCGCTGGTATTCGCAAGCCGGTACCCCGGTGTTGACTGTCGGCCAGCAATACGACGCGGAGTCGCAACAACTGCATCTGACCATTCAGCAAAGCTGTCCGCCCACCCCCAACCAGCCAGTGAAAGCGCCGCTGCATATCCCGGTAAAGCTGGGCTTGCTCGCCGCCGACGGTTCAGCTGCGACGATCCACTACAACGGTTCCAGTCAGGCGGAAATTACCTTGAATGTCACGGAAGCGGAGCAAACTTTTAGTTTTGCTAAGCTGCCGCAACAACCGGTAGTGTCGCTGCTAAGAGGCTTTTCCGCGCCGGTTACTCTGAAAATGGAACGTAGCCTGGACGAATTGGCGTTTTTGCTGCGGCACGACAGCGATACTTTTAATCGTTGGGAAGCCGGCCAGCAATTGGCGGTGCAAGTGATTTTCAAGCTGATCGACGCAATAGAGTTGAGCCGGCCTTTGCAACTGGAGCCGGTTATCGTCGATGCCTATCGCAGCGTGCTCACCGATAGCGGCGGCGATTTGTCTTATCAAGCGCTGTTGCTGGCGCTGCCGGAAGAAAGTTATTTGTCCGGTCAGATGGCTATCATCGATGTCGAAGCCATTCATCAAGCTCGCGAATTTGTGAAAAAAACCCTGGCCGAGCAATTGCATGCCGAGTTTAAACAGCTGTATGTGCAGCATCACCTCGACGAATCCGGCATTTTCGATGCCGGTGCGGTGGGGCGGCGGCGTTTGAAAAACGCCTGCTTGAGTTATTTGAGCAAGCTGGAAAATGAGGACGTTTATCATATCGCCGAGCAGCAGTTTTACAGCGCCCGCAATATGACCGATCAAATGGCGGCGTTGTCGGCCATCGTCAATAGCAATCATCCGGCCAAGGCCAGAAGTCTGGACAGCTTTTATATGCAATGGCGGCAGGAAGCGCTGGTTATCGACAAATGGTTTACCTTGCAGGCGACTAGCAGCATGCCCAACACCTTTGCGACCGTGCAGGCTTTAATGAAGCATCCGGCTTTCGATATGAAAACGCCTAACCGGGTGCGTTCATTGATCGGCGCTTTCAGCCAAGCCAATCCGCTGCATTTCCATGCCATAAACGGCGAGGGTTATCGCTTCCTGGCCGACCAGGTATTGGCGCTGAATACTCTCAATCCGCAAATCGCCTCGCGGATGGTAACCGGGCTGGCGCAATGGCGGCGTTATGACGCAGCCCGGCAGGGCTTGATGAAACAGCAATTACAGCGTATCGTCGCTACCGAGCATCTGTCCAAGGATGTCTATGAGATCGCCAGCAAGAGTTTGGCGTAGCCGTCACAATCACGTAAACTAGCGCCGAAATAAGCCATTCGCATCAAGCATGAACCCACGCACCGCCCAGGTTGAGCGCAATACGCTCGAAACCCAGATCAAAGTTTCCATTAATCTCGACGGCAACGGCACGGCCGCGTTTACTACCGGTTTGCCGTTTTTGGATCATATGCTGGATCAGATAGCCAGACACGGCTTGATAGACATTGAGGTCGTGTCGCACGGCGACCTGCATATCGATGCCCATCACAGCGTGGAAGACATCGGCATTACGCTCGGCCAAGCCTTTGCCAAAGCGCTGGGTGACAAAAAAGGCATCTACCGCTACGGTCACGCATATTGTCCGCTGGACGAGTCCTTGTCGCGGGTGGTGGTGGATTTTTCCGGCCGGCCCGGCTTGTTCTATCAAGTGGAATTCAAGCGCGCGTTGATCGGCAGTTTCGATGTGGATTTATTTAAGGAATTTTTCCAGGGCTTTGTGAATCATGCCGGCGTCACCTTGCATATCGATAATATCAAGGGCGGCAATGCTCATCATATTGCCGAAACCGTTTTCAAGGCATTCGGTCGAGCCGTGCGCATGGCAATCAGCCATGACGAACGGATGGCCGGCATCATGCCTTCCACAAAAGGCAGTCTATAATTCCCACACTTTTCGCCTAGAAACCCCGACCTTGTATCACTAGTTTTATGTCATCAGTAGCCGTTATCGATTACGGAATGGGAAACCTGCATTCCATTGCCAAAGCGCTTCAACATGCCGATAGCCGGGTAAATGTACAAATAACCGCCGATGCCTCGGTGATCCGCGCGGCGGATCACGTGGTATTTCCGGGCGTTGGCGCGATACGCGATTGTATGCACGCCCTGAACGATAGCGGTTTGGCGGATGTGATCCGTGAAGTAGCCCAAAGCAAGCCGTTTCTGGGCATCTGCCTGGGTATGCAGGCCTTGCTGACCGACAGCGAGGAGAACGATGGCATCGCTTGTCTGAATGTATTTTCCGGCCATGCGCGCCGTTTTGCCGATCACATGTTGGATGCAGACGGTAATGTTCTGAAAATTCCGCATATGGGCTGGAATCAGGTTAAACAAAATCCACATCCGCTCTGGCGCGACATTCCTGATCGTAGCCGCTTTTATTTCGTACATAGCTACTATGCGGCGCCGGACGATCCGCGCCACAGCGCCGCAACGGCCGATTATCCGCAAGCATTTACCTGCGCACTGGCAAAAGACAATATGTTTGCCGTGCAATTTCATCCCGAAAAAAGCCAGACTGTCGGATTGCAGCTATTGCAAAACTTCTTGGCGTGGGATGGGATTGCGTAACTCCCCAACCCTTAGATGTTGGCTTTACTAACCTTTAGATTTAGTGTTTTAACTGTCGAGATTTAGATATGTTGCTGATACCCGCAATTGACTTGAAGGAAGGAAAATGTGTCCGTTTGCGCCAGGGTCGTATGGAAGACGACACCGTATTCTCGGACGATCCGGTGGCTGTGGCCGGGCGTTGGGTGGAAGCAGGGGCAAAACGATTGCATCTGGTCGATCTGGACGGCGCATTCGCCGGTAAACCGAAAAATGCCCAGGTGATTAACGCCATCGTCCAGGCTTATCCCGATGTGCCGGTGCAAATCGGCGGCGGCATCCGTGACGAAGACACCATCCAGGCCTATTTGGAAGCCGGCGTACAGTACGTGATTATCGGCACCAAGGCTGTCAGCGAACCGCATTTTGTCCGCGACGTATCGATCGAATTTCCCGGCCACATCATCATCGGGCTGGACGCCCGTGACGGTAAGGTAGCGATCGACGGCTGGTCGAAACTGTCTCGCCACGATGTGATCGACCTGGCGCAAAAATTTGAGTCCAACGGCGTCGCCGCGATCATCTACACCGATATTTCCCGCGACGGCATGATGCAGGGCGTCAATGTCGAAGCCACCGCCAAATTGGCGCGTTCGGTGCACATTCCGGTCATCGCTTCCGGCGGCATTACTAATCTGGACGACATTCGCGCCCTCGGCGAGGTAGCCCACGAAGGCATCATGGGTGCCATCACCGGCCGGGCTATCTACGAAGGTACGCTGGATTTTGCCGAAGGAGAAAAACTGGCCGAGTCTTTCGGCGGAGCCGATGTCTGAGCTATTGCCGGTAAATCGTAAACAATGAGCCTAGCCAAACGCATTATTCCCTGCCTGGATGTCGATAACGGTCGCGTCGTCAAAGGCGTGAAGTTCGTCGATATCCGAGATGCCGGCGATCCGGTGGAGATCGCCCGCCGCTACGACCGCGAAGGGGCAGACGAAATTACTTTCCTGGACATCACTGCTACCCACGACAACCGCGACACCATCGTCCATGTTGTCGAACAAGTGGCCAGCGAAGTGTTTATTCCGCTGACGGTTGGCGGCGGCATCCGGGTGTTGGAAGACATTCGCCGTATGCTTAACGCCGGTGCGGACAAAGTTGGCATCAACAGCGCCGCAGTGTTTAGGCCGGAATTCGTCAAGGAAGCGGCCGAAAAATTCGGTTCGCAATGTATCGTGGTCGCGATCGACGCCAAGAAAGTCAGCCAAGACGGCGAGGAAAACCGCTGGGAAATTTTTACCCACGGCGGCCGCAAGCCAACCGGCATTAATGCGGTCGAATGGGCCGTGAGAATGAAAGACTACGGTGCCGGCGAAATTCTGTTGACCAGTATGGACCGCGATGGCACCAAATCCGGCTTTGACTTGGCTTTGACCCGCGCCATCAGCGAAGCGGTCAGCATTCCTGTCATTGCTTCCGGCGGCGTCGGCAATCTGGACCACTTGGCAGACGGCATCATAGAAGGCAAAGCCGACGCAGTACTGGCCGCCAGCATTTTTCATTTTGCCGAATATACGATAGAGCAGGCCAAAAAACATATGCAATCCAGAGGCATAGAGGTGCGCTTATGAGCGTCGCCTGGCTGGAGGAAATCCAGTGGACCGAAGACGGCTTAGTGCCGGTTATTGCTCAACTACAGGATAGCGGCCGCGTGGTGATGTTTGCCTGGATGAACCGCGAGTCGCTGGCCTTAACGGTTGCCGAAGGTTATGCGGTATATTGGTCGCGCTCCCGCCAGCGTTTGTGGCGCAAGGGCGAAGAGTCCGGCCATCGCCAAAAGGTTATCGATATACAATTGGATTGTGATGCCGATGTGATTTTGCTTAAAATTGAACAGGAAGGCGGTATCGCCTGTCATACCGGCCGGGAAAGTTGTTTTTTCCGTAGCCTGACAGACGGCGAGTGGCAAGCCACCGAGCCGGTACTGAAAGACCCCAAAGCCATCTACAAATAGACAATCACACGCCGGCATAGCTCAGCAGGTAGAGCAGCGCACTCGTAACGCGAAGGTCGTAGGTTCGATTCCTATTGCCGGCACCATTAAAATCAACACATTACCCTTTTTAAAATTTGCAAAAGTTGCCTCGTTACACTCACGTGCAAAGTGCCGGGAAGTTTGAGAAAGCAGGCAAAAATGCAGATGGTGTATAGACTTACGCCATCTCGCCCGGTCAGTCGATTTGTCCAGCCCTGGCTGGTCATTAGACAGCTGATTATTAGCACGGTCCGGAACCTTTCAATCCTGACTTTTTATCCGAAGGCATTCAACGTCCTTCCCTTGCACTTTACAGAGACAACACATTTTGAGTTTAAATAGTTACCAGTCGGTTGATCGCGAGCAATTAGCCAAAGACATCAGTCAAATCCACAAACAAGCGTTAGCGGATATAGGTCCGGCGGATTTCGAGCATTTAAAAAGGATGGAACAGTGGGGAAAGATTTGCTCACTGATCGGTTACGCGACTGCCTGGATATTCCCCAATCCGATTTCGGCACTGTTGATCAGTCAGGGTAGTTTTTCGCGCTGGACTGCAGTTGGCCATCCCATCGTGCATAAAGCTTTCGATAAAATGCGGGATACTGACAAAAATTACACCAGCAAAAAATTCGCGAAGGGTTGGCGGCGGTTTTTGGATTGGCCGGACTGGATGACGCCGGCCGGCTGGCATCACGAACACGATTTATTGCATCATTACAACCTGGGTGAAGAAACCGATCCCAACAATGCCCAGCACAACATGGAATGGTTGCGGCAATCCACGCTGCCGATGTGGCAGCGTTACGCCATCGTGGCGTTTTTTTCCGGTATCTGGAAAATTATCTATTACACGCCGCGCACGCATAAAGAGTTGGTTTTGAATGCCGCCCGCTTGCAAGGTAAACCCAGGCCCGAAACCACGCGCATAGGTGCCTGGAGCCTGTTTACGCCGCAAGGTAAGGCACTGTGGCTGGAAAGCGTATTGCCTTATACGGCGTATCGTTTTGTGCTATTGCCGCTGCTGTTCTTACCGCTGGGTTCGTTTGCAGTTGTCAGTGTGTTGATCAATTCCCTGCTGGCGGAGATTTTCACCAATATGCATAGCTTTCTGGTGATGATCCCCAATCATGCCGGCGACGACGTGATGATGTTCGATGAAAAATCGCACAGCAAGGGCGAATTTTATTTGCGGCAGATCTTGGGTTCGGTCAATTATCCGACAGGGTCTAATTTCAATGACTTTTTCTACGGCTGGTTGAATTATCAAATCGAACACCATTTATGGCCGGATTTGCCGCTAAGCCAGTACCAAAAACTGCAGCCGCAAGTGAAAGCGCTGTGCGAAAAGCATAATATTCCCTACTGCCAGGAATCGGTATTTAAACGCATGCTGAAAGCGGCGGATATTATGGTAGGTAAAACCTCAATGCTGAAGCCAGCGGTTGTTTAATACGTCCAGCGCGAGTTGCTCAAATATCGACCGAATCAATCCTAAGGTTTTAGGTATGCGATTCCTAGTCATTGACGATACGCGCTATTTCGTGTCAATACAGTTAATCTCCCAGCCAGACGAGCGCAATCAACGAAAAATAATATGAGCGACATCAGAGATACCAAACCCGAACCCATCGCAGCAAAACCAAACTGGAATTATGATTCGTATTTTCTAGCCCAGCTTGAACGTATCAATCAGCAAACTGCGAGTAAGCAGCCGAAAAAACGCGTTGTCGAGCCGACCCCGAAAGACGACGCGGATGCAGTCGACGAACAGAATAAATAGTTTTTTCCGTGTAAACCGCGCACCGCGGTTTGGCCTTGGAGTGCCTTAAGTAAGCCGAATTGCATCGCAGGTAGTTTTTGCAAACTAAGCCCGACAAGGATTTCCAGACAAACTATTCTGAAGTCATCGCTTCGCGGATGGCAGCGATAACCGCCTCGGGCTGTTCCAACGGGATACCGTGTCCGCTATCCGCCCAGATTAGTTTGGAGCCCGGATAGAGTCTGGCTAGGTCTTTGCGCTTTTCGTTGGCGTCCACAGCCAGTTCGGATTCCTCTTCCAGCGATTCCGACGCGCTTAAAACCAGGACCGGCTTGCCGCTGAATGTCGGCAAACCCATTATTGTTTCCCCGGTCGCGTCTATGGCGCTAAATTCCTGCTTTTCTACGTCAGATGTAGCAATCTTAAAGAATAAGCGCAGCCACGCCGGCCAATTCTCCGGCGAGCCCTTGTCCTTGAGTTGAGCGGGATGCGTGGAGTCCACCAATACCAGCGCTCTGACTTGATCCGGATAGCGTCGGGCAAAATGCTGTATATACAAACCGCCTAGAGAATGGCCGACTAACACATAGGGCGGTTTGAGTCCTTTGCTACGTAATAACTCGCGCAATTCGTCAACGATATGCGCACCGTCGCGAGGCGTCGCAACTGGCTCACTGTTTCCGTAACCGGGCCGATTGTAGGCAAACGCGGTTGTGTCCTTAGCTATTTCCGGGAATACCTCCGCCCACCAATTAAGCTTGCCGCCCAAGCCGTTTTCAAATACAACAGTGTCTTTGCCATGCCGGGACAGCGCATATTCTATTTGCCTATTGTCGATTTGCTCTGTCGACATATTGGGAAGCGTGGCGCAGCCCGTTAGCAGCAGTGTCAGACTTAGATAAAACAGTTTTTTGTCCATAGGGACATCTCTCTACAGTTGTGCCCGGCTTCCCGGAGTGCTCCGTGCAAGAATAGCGCAAGCCCATCGCCAATAGTGGCCGAATACCTGGCTAAGCGGCTGAACGAAATTGCATGAAAATGTGCGAACAGGCTACACATTTTTCAGTATCGCAGTAATATCGTTATTTCAAGAATCTGTCGGAGCTCAATATGTACTGCCCAAATTGCGGAAAGCAAAACCCGGATCATGCGAATTTCTGTCTTGAGTGTGGCGCAGCCATGCAGTCGACTACCAACTATAGCGGGCCGGTGACTAACGGACGGGGGCTGACGTTTACCGAATCGGTGTCCGGCTGTTTTTCAAAGGCATTTGTTTTCACAGGTAGGGCATCTAGAGCCGAATATTGGTGGTTTGCGCTTTTCACGCTATTAGTGTCCATGGTGGCCGGGATCATAGATCAATCGTCCTACGGCGAGCCAGCAACCGTTACGGCAATCACCAATTTGCTTATTCTATTTCCTTCGCTTGCCGTTAATATCCGCCGCTTGCATGACACTGGGCATAGCGGCTGGTGGTATCTGATTATTCTGACGATTATCGGCATCATCCCTTACTTCATATGGATGGTCTCAAAAGGCGATGACCGTCAAAATGAATACGGAGCGCCTGTTTAAATCAAATCTTTTTCTATTTCGCTGATCAGGGATTGAGTTGGGATGATGAACCATATCGGCCTGCTCGCATCGATAGCTTTAAATGTTACGTTGCTCGGCTTCATCGTATTCAGCGTTAGAAAAGCTCGACTCAAAAATCAAAGTCGAAAAAAGCCCATCGTTAAAACGGCTTCAAACCTAAGAACAATTTCCTGTCCATCCTGCTCGCAACACATCAAATTTACCTTACCCACCGACGGTAACAAAGCGCGGTGCCGAAAGTGTCACGCGCAGTTTAAATTGGACATTGACGATCACCGCAATGTTTATATAACCGAAATAAAACTACCTGAGGATGATCGAAATATTAAATCTTTAGCGGATTGCTATTCGATTCTCGGCCTGAGCGCGGACGCCATTCCCCTGGATATAAAAGCGGCCTACAAAAAGAAAATCTCCGAATATCATCCGGACAGGGTGGGAGCCTTAGGCATAAAAATCAAGCAAATCGCCGAGGAAGAAACCAGACAAATAAATGCCGCCTACGCCATGCTGCAAGAGCATGGCATGGTGTGAGAGCGTCTCTCCGAATCCAGGGTGGCAGACATGCTTTATATCTTTGACACATACCAAATAGTCTTCAGCGGATATAGTTTTTAATGGATTGGCGTATTAAAAAGCGACGTCCGGCAATGCGAATACTGAGCCAGGATTGATTCGAGCTGTTCAAAAATAATTCTCGGTAAACCCCGCTGGCGGGCACAAACCCCTAAAATCTTTCTACGTCGAGTTCATGGCTTTTCCTGATTAGCAAACTGCTTTAGTTGAATACCTTGTGCATCCTGAAAATTGTCCTTTCGGCAAGGAATACCGAAATCCAGTGCTATGGATGGCTCGAAGCTTGCCATTCATGGCACTGGATGTCTGTTTCCCGGCGGGTATGACGGAGTTTTTTTGCTTGGCTTGAAATAGCTTACTAGTCTGGTGATTTTTTTGATGAATGCCAACAAACGACTACACTACTTACCGGCGGATCGTATCTGCCAGAGACGGATTTTCAATCAAATCAAGGACTGAGCGTGACAGCATCCTATTTCCATTACTGGGGCAAAGCCAAACCGGAAACCGAAGCCGGCCCGGCTTACCATTTGTTGCCTTACCATTGTTTGGATGTGGCGGCGGTGGGTTGGTTTTGGCTGGCTCCAGATAAGCCTGTGTGTAAGCAATTGGCGGCGCAATTACACGTTGAGCCGGAATGGCTTCAATGCTGGTTTACGTTTTGCCTGGCATTGCACGATTTGGGCAAGTTTGCGCGAGCCTTTCAAGGCTTGAGAACCGATTTGTCGGATAATTTGGTTAAGCAGAATCCAAGAATGACTTATGCGGAACGGCACGACAGTCTGGGATTCGCATTGTGGCAGGACGTTTTGGAAGCCAAATTGGCCGAACGCTATATGGCAAATGAAAACGATGGAGCCTGGATCGCAAAAATAGAATCATGGTTGGAAATTGTCACCGGTCACCATGGCATGCCACCGAATCGCTCCGGGTCTATCCGAATTAGCAATTTCTTCGAAGCCGAAGACGAACAAGCGGCGTTCACCTATTTGCAAGACCTTGCCGATTGGTTGTTGAAAGATTTCGACTTCCAACCCTTGCTCGACAAAAATCTCTATAAACGCTTAAGGCCGTTGTCTTGGCAATTCGCCGGTATTGCGGTCTTGGCCGATTGGCAGGGTTCTAATCAACAATATTTCGAGTATTGCGATAAGCCTATGCCGCTTGCGGAGTATTGGCAAAATACTGCCTTGGTTAACGCTGACCAAGCACTTACTGGTTTGCCGGAAGCACCTAAAATCGGACAGTTCGAAGCTATTCAAAAGCTGTTTCCCTTTATTCAGCAGCCAACTCCACTACAGCAATACGCCGCTAACGAATCGCTTACCGATTTGCCGCAGCTCTTCATTTTGGAAGATGTTACTGGTGCAGGCAAAACAGAGGCAGCGCTGATTCTGACCCAGCGCCTAATGGCAAAAGGTTTGGCCGATGGTCTGTATATCGGTTTGCCAACCATGGCGACTGCCAATGCCATGTATCAACGTTTGGGCAAAGTCTATCGCCATTTTTACCAAGCAACCCAGCAGCCTTCCTTGGTGCTGGCGCATGGCGCCCGCGAGTTGTCGCAGGATTTTCGCGATTCGGTATTGCTGGCCGAGCAGGTGCAAACCGACACTGATTATCAAACCGGTCATGCTGAAAAAGACCAGGAACTCAGCGCTACCGCTTATTGCAATGCCTGGTTGGCCGACAGCCGTAAAAAAGCTTTGCTGGCCGATGTTGGTGTAGGTACTCTCGATCAGGCCTTACTGGCGGTGTTGCCGGCTCGACATCAATCCTTACGTTTGCTCGGCTTGGGGCGTAAAGTTTTGTTGGTCGACGAAGTGCATGCTTACGACAGTTACATGCAAAAGCTGTTGTCTGCTTTGTTGGAAGCTCATGCTAGGCAAGGCGGTAGCGCGATTTTGTTATCTGCGACGCTACCGCAAACCATGCGCGAGAATCTGGTCGCGGCGTTCCATCGCGGACTCGATCAAGCCCCGCCAAATATCGCATGTCCTGCTGCCTATCCGTTGGCTACCCATACGCCGGCTGAAACTGTCGAGCGGGGCATCAATACCCGAGCCGAAGTCAAACGTACCGTCAATGTTCAGCGATTGAATGGCGAAGACCTGGTTCTCGCCAAGGTTCGTAAAGCGGCTGAGCAGGGTCAATGCGTTTGCTGGATACGCAATACTGTCAAATCCGCGTGGCAGGCTTACCAAAACTTGTTGAACAGCGGTATCCAGGCCGAACGCTTGAGCTTGTTTCATAGCCGCTTTGCGATGATAGATCGGCAGGCTATCGAAAGCCGTACCTTGCAAATTTTCGGCGACCACTCCAACCATGAGTCCCGCAAAGGCCAAATCCTGATAGCAACTCAGGTTGTTGAACAATCGCTGGACTTGGATTTCGATGTGCTGATCAGCGACTTGGCACCTATCGATTTACTGATCCAGCGCGCCGGCCGTTTGCGTCGGCATATCCGCGACGAGCAAGGTAATCGGATTCGCGAGGTTGATGCCGAAGATGGGCGAGGAATGCCGGTGTTTTACCTGTACGCGCCGGAACCGGTTTTAGACGCCGATGCCAATTGGCTGGAACCCGAGCATGCCGGTACCCAGGCCGTCTATCCGCATGTTGGCCAACTTTGGTTGTCGGTGCGCTTGCTGGAAAAAGGCTGTTTCACGATGCCGGACGACGCCCGCGAGCTGATTGAAGGCGTGTATGCCGACGAAGCGCAAGCTCGAATACCCCTGGCGTTGCAAGAGGCCTCGTTCGATGCGGAGGGCAAAGCCATGGTGCAGCGGAGCATGGCCGACTTGAATGTATTGAAGCTGGAGAAAGGCTACACCTGGAAGAGTAGCGATAATTGGGATGAGGAAACCAAAATCCCGACTCGTCTTACCGAAGAAGAGAGTATTTCGGTGGCATTGGCTGTTCTGGTTGACGGCCGGCTTAAACCCTACGCCGACGTTGAGCGTTACCCCTGGGCGATGAGCACGATCAAGTTGCCGGAACGGGAATGGAAAAAAGCCAGTCGGCAAATAGCGGAAGCTTTGAATCAGCAGATAGAAGCATTGAAGAACGAACACAAAGCGTTGCGTTGGCTTGATGTTTTGCCTTTGGTCGATGGGCAAAGCCTGTATTCGGCGATGAATGGATTTGTCGGGGAAGTCCCCGCGGGTGCGGGGAACGTATGAGTTGCTCCACATAATGAAGTCAGCGAAGCGGTTCATCCCTAACTAGTTTAAGGAACGAGCCTATAGTTTACTTGTCTTGGGCAGGTAAGTGAAATATTAAGCTTCGCTGACTCCATTATAAAAAGAATTGACGCAACGCAATTGTATCGCCTATGATTTTCCCCATCAGAATTTTTTTGAGGTTTAGTCATGGGGCAGATCAAAGAACTTATTGATACGGTCAATGCTTTCGCGCCAAACCCGTTGGCAGTTATTTGCTTGGCGTTAGTTCTTGCGATCATCTTAGCGTTGAAAATGTGATTGCAATATCCGATTTGGTTTTATTGGAGATCGATGTATGAAATTAAAAGTGGTTATTCACGAAGCCGAAGACGGCGGTTACTGGGCGGAAGTGCCCTCAATTCCGGGTTGCGTCACCCAAGGCGATAGCTTCGACGAGTTGCTGGGCAACATTTACGAAGCGGTCGAAGGTTGTTTGTCGGTGGATATAGACGAGGCCAGCGTCGGCGATAACGGCCGTATCATGGAGATTGCCGTGTGAAATCGATTAGCGGCAAGCGCATGTGCCGATTGTTGGAAATACGCGGTTGGGGGCTAAAACGAGTCAACGGTAGCCATCATATTTACGCCAAAACGGGTAGTGTCTTGAGAATTTCCGTGCCCGTGCATGGCGATAGTGCATTAAAGATCGGCTTGCAAAAGCAAATCATGAAAATGGCCGACATCGGCGAAGCTGAATTGTAATTTCAAGGAGTAGGGAATGAATTTAATTACTGATCGCTGGCTACCTGTTATCCGTCAAAACAGCCAAAACGATTGGATTGCGCCCTGGCAAATCGCCGAAGCTGAAAAACCGGTGATCGAAATCAACGCGCCGAGGCCGGATTTTCAAGGTGCGTTGTATCAGCTCTTGATCGGTTTGCTGCAAACCGGATTCGCGCCGGACGACGAAGACCACTGGTTGGAATATTGGGAGGAAGCGCCCGACTCCGCAGAGTTGCAAGCACGTTTTGCCGAATTGGCGCCGGCATTCGAATTGATCAGCCACGGCGGCCCGGCATTTTTGCAGGATTTCGACTTGCCGGATGGCGAAGCCAAGTCTATCGCAGCGTTATTGATCGAAGCGCCGGGCGGCAAAACGCTAAAAGACAATCTCGACCATTTCGTCAAACGCGGCTCGGCGAACCAACTATGCCCAAGCTGCGCGGCCACTGCTTTGTTCACTTTGCAAACAAATGCGCCGTCCGGCGGCGTCGGGCACCGGGTTGGATTACGCGGCGGCGGGCCATTGACGACCTTAGTAGTCCCCAAAGCCCCTCAAACGACATTGTGGCAAAAGCTTTGGTTGAATGTGCTCAATCATGAAGACCTGCAACCAGTGGAAAAACTAGATGTTTCTATCTTGCCTTGGTTGGGCAAAACCCGTACTTCCGAAAAAGGCCAGTTCACTACGCCGGCAGACGTCCATCTTTTACAGGCTTATTGGGGTATGCCGCGCCGGATTCGCTTGGCCGAAACTTCCGGGCCGGGTATTTGTGATTTGTGCGGGCGTCATGCCGAATCGCTGTTTCGCGAATACCGTACCAAAAACTACGGCACTAACTACGACGGGCCTTGGCGCCATCCTTTGACACCGTATCGCCTTGATCCCAAGAATCCTAATGGACTGTCTTTAAAAGGCCAACAAGGCGGCTTAGGCTACCGGCATTGGTTGGGATTGGCATTACAGGATGACAGCAACGGCGACAAAGCTGCACAAATTGTTCGCCAATACAACCAGGAACGTGGCCGCAAGCTAGCCGACCGAGGCCGAGTGGCGCTGTGGTGTTTCGGTTACGACATGGACAACATGAAGGCGCGTTGTTGGTACGAAGCGAGGTTTCCGGTGTTTTATCTGTCGGCGCAACAACAAAACGATTTGATCGCTTGGGCGCGCGAGTTGATCGACGCGGCACGGGAAACCGTGAAGATCCTACGCAGCGAAGTCAAAGCCGCCTGGTTTCGCCGTCCGGAAGACGCCAAAGGTGATATGAGCCAAATCGACTCTCAATTTTGGCAAGCCAGCGAAGCCGAGTTTTTCCGTCTGTTGGAACGTCTGGCTACCGTAGCGGGCGACGGCGGTATGGCGCCCGCCGAAATTTATGCCGATTGGTTGAACGTGTTGGTTGCCAAAATGATTCAGGTTTTCGAAGTTGCAACCTTGACTGCCTCGCCGGAAGAACTCGATTTAAAACGCATCGTCAATGCCAAGAAATCCATGTTGAGCCGTTTTCACGGCAACAAAAGCATCAAACAATTGAAAACCCACGCCAAAACGGAGGAGGCTGCCTAAATGAGCGAAAACTATTTTTTGATGCCGGAAGAGCTGAAGGCTTTGCTGGCATGGCATCGCTGGTTGAACGGCGACGACGGCGACCGGGGCGGCAATCGCGGCGATCGCGCCCGTCTACGCCGCGCCGAAATCCCGGAAGACATTTTGCTAACCGACGCCTTTTTTCATTTCTTACGGCAAATGCCGGACGACTTTCCGCAAAAAATTTATGCCGAACAGCGCTTGCCGGTCGCGGCGACGATTGCCGGCTTGCTGGCGCATGTCGAAGTCAACGACGTCAGCGCCCGGTTTGCGACGCAACTGGGCTCACCCAAAGACAAAGCGAAGCCGCCTATGAGCGAATTACGCTTTCAGCAATTGCAGAAAAGCCCGACCGTCGAAGATTTCTACCGGCGCATGCTGCGCGCGATTCGTTTGCTCGGCAAAACCGCCAATGTCGTATCGCTCACCAACGACATTATTCATTGGCACAAAGAATTCAATCAACCGTTGGGTCGGCATCTCGATGTCAGCAAACGCCTGTCCGTGCGCTGGGCCACCGACTATTTCACCGCCTTACCCAAAATTAATTTCAAGGAGAGACATTCATGAGCCGTTTCATTCAACTGCATTTGCTGACCGCTTATCCGCCCGCTAACCTGAACCGTGACGATCAAGGCAGTCCGAAAACCGCGAAGATGGGCGGCTATGACCGTTTACGGGTTTCGTCGCAGTGTCTGAAAAGAACCTGGAGAACTTCTGATTTGTTTCAAGCGGCGGTCGGCGACCATTTGGGTACACGCACCAAATTGCTCGGTTTGGAGATATACAACAAACTGCTGGGAGGCGGCGTTAAAGAAAAGGACGCCAAGGAATGGACCAAGGCAATTGCCGGAATATTTGGCGCGTTGAAAAAAGCCGATAAAAACGATCCGTTAGCCGAATTGGAAATCGAGCAGTTGGTGCACGTCAGCCCGGCTGAACGGGTGGCGCTGGATGCGTTGATCGCTAAACTGGTTGCCGAACAACGGGCGCCGGAAAAAGACGAGTTGAATCTGCTGCGCGTCAGCGAGCAAGCGGTGGACATTGCCTTGTTCGGCCGCATGTTGGCATCCAGCCCGGCTTTCAACATCGAGGCCGCCTGCCAAGTGGCGCACGCCATCAGCGTACATCCGGTGGTTATCGAAGATGATTATTTCACCGCTGTCGATGATTTGAACAACGGCCTGGACGACATGGGCGCCGCCCACATCGGCGAAACTCGTTTCGCCGCCGGTTTGTTTTATGCCTACATTTGCATCAATCGCGAGTTGCTGATCAAAAACCTGGATGGTAATGTCGATCTTGCCAATCGAGCGATTCGTGCCTTGACCGAAGCCGCCGTCAAAGTCGCGCCGGAAGGCAAGCAAAACAGCTTCGCTTCTCGGGCTTATGCGTCCTTCGTGCTGGCGGAAAAAGGCGATCAGCAGCCGCGTTCTTTGTCAGTGGCTTATCTAAAACCCGTCGGCCGCGAAGCTGACGATTTTGCCGTTCAGGCCATCGCTGCGTTGAAAGAGCAGAGCAGCAGCTTTGACGAAGTTTACTGCGCTTGCGCGGACAGTCGGTACGAGTTAAATGCCTTGCCGTCGCAACGCCAAGGCACACTGGCCGGATTACTCGACTTCGTCGGCCAATAGGAGCCGGTCATGGACCTATTGTTATTCCGTTTATACGGGCCGTTGGCGAGTTGGGGCGAAATCGCCGTCGGCGAAAGCCGGCATAGCGCCAACTATCCCAGCAAATCGGCAATATTGGGTTTGGTCGGCGCCGCTCTGGGCATAGAGCGAAGCGACGAAGCGCAACAAGCCGGTTTGCAGCAGGGTTACCAAGTGGCCGTGGAAGTGTTCAGTACCGGTCAATTGCTGCGCGATTACCATACCGCGCAAGTGCCTGATTCGGCCGGCAAGTTTGTTTACCGCACCCGCCGCGACGAAGTGGTATTGGGTAAGGAACGCCTGGGCACGATTTTATCCACCCGCGAATACCGTAGCGATGCCCTGGCCGTCGTCGCCTTGCGCGCTTTACCGGAGGCTCCATTTTGCTTGGCGCAAATCGAAGAAAAGCTGCGCAAGCCGGTGTTTCATCTGTATTTGGGGCGTAAGTCCTGCCCGTTGGCGGCGCCGTTGAATCCGCAGTTATTGACGGATCAAACCGATGTTTTGTCGGCCTTCAAAGCCTATCTACATAAACCGCTGTTACCGCGAAAACAGGCGGATGCCGAAGCGGGTCAGCCTGTTCAGCAAGACGCTTATTGGCTGAATGCTGGCGGCGAACGCCATTATTACTGGGAAGGTTCGACCGAGGATTTTGCTAAAGGCTTCGATTTACAGCGCAGGCAAACCCGCGTCCGCCACGACCAACCCTTGTCGCGCAAACGCTGGCAGTTCACGCCGCGCCAAGAGCATTATTTTTATCAGGGAGGCGAGTGATGTATTTCTCCAGGGTCAGGATACGGCCGGATATTTACAAATCCTCGAAGTTGGCGAGAGTGTTGGAAGGCAATGTTTACGGTTGCCATCAATTATTGTGGGATTTGTTCCCGGCCCAGGACAAACGTACCTTTCTCTACCGCGAGGAAATTGCCCGCGAGCAGCTGGGGGCATCGCCGGCAGTACGCGGAGAACCGGTGTACTACATCGTTTCGCAAACCAAACCGATTGAGGTCGAAGGTTCTTTGTTTAAGGTCGAGAGTAAAGAATATGACCCTCAGTTGTCCGAAGGCCAGTGCCTGCAATTTGATTGCCGGGTCAATCCGGTTGTCAGCCGGTTGGGCAAAAAGCACGACTTGGTGATGGATGCGCAGTTGCAGTTTTTAACGTCGTTGGTCAAATCGCTGGGTCTGGAGAATACCTTACCCGCCAAAACGGATAAAGGCGTTTACAAAAAATTGTTGCTGGAGAAGGGCGGAGCAGCGCTGGAGACTGAACTGGCCGAATTGCTGAGCGCGGACCGTCACTACGCTGAGCGTTTAGGACTAATTTCCGGTTTAGCAGATAAACTGGAATGGGCGATAAAAGCCCGCATCGATCAGGCTTTGGCAAATTGGATGCTCAAGCAAGGCGTGCGTTGTGGATTTGAGTTATTGGCCGGCGACGACGGTTTACCGAAACTGCAAAACAGTGCCTACGCCTGGCACGGCTTGCAGCAAAAAGCCGCCAAGAAAAGCGAAAAATCCGGTTTCAGCTCCATCGATTTCACCGGCGAATTGCAAATTACCGACCCCGAGAAATTTCGTCAAACCCTGTTTTCCGGCCTGGGGCGGGCCAAGGCTTTCGGTTGCGGCCTGCTGATGGTAAGACGACCGGGCAATGGGTAGCCTTGGGAGTGTGTCCGACCGCTTTGTGGGGGCTTACCGAGGATTCGTCGGCGCGCACAAGCGTTTCGGCGGCGCCGACGCGCGTTCTGGGCGCGCAGCCAAACGGTCTGTGCGTGCGTCCAGACTTTCCGGGAGTGCCTCCAAACGTTTCGGGCGTGCATCCGGGTCTGTCGTGCGTACGATAGAATACTTTGCAGGTGCGCTCGAACCTTCTGCGGGTGTCCGCGAAGGCTTCGGAAGCGCGTACGGATGCTGCGGATGCGCCGCTGTTTCTGAATCGATTTTGCCCGTACCGCGAATAAGAGATGAACTGAAACCGGCGTTAGGCGCGTTTGTCTGCGGGGTATGCGATTTTGGATGGCCGATGCAACCAGTAAACCCTAGCCTAACGATTGATTGGCGCCGACTATTTACTTTGTCGCTTGAATAAGGACTGTTCGACATGCTCCCACCCCTAAAACCCATCGCCATGAAAGAACGCGTTTCCCTGGTCTTCGTCGAAAAAGGCCAAATAGACGTCAAGGACGGCGCCTTTGTCGTCATCGACGAAACCGGTATTCGCACCCACATCCCGGTCGGCTCCATCGCCTGCATCATGCTGGAGCCGGGCACCCGCGTCTCGCATCATGCCGCCGCGCTGGCCGCCAGGGCTGGAACCTTGCTGGTCTGGGTCGGCGAAGCCGGCGTCAGGCTGTATGCTGCCGGCCAGCCGGGCGGCGCGCGCTCCGACCGCTTGCTGTATCAAGCCAAACTGGCGCTGGACGACGACGCCCGCTTGAAAGTCGTGCGCAAGATGTACGAAATCCGTTTCGGCGAAAAACCGCCCGAACGCCGCAGCGTCGAGCAACTGCGCGGCATCGAAGGCGCCAGAGTCAGGAAACTGTACCAATTGCTGGCCAAACAGGCCGGCGTGGAATGGAAAGGCCGCAATTACGACCATACCGAATGGGACAACAGCGACACCGCCAACCGCTGTCTCAGTTCCGCCACCGCCTGCCTGTACGGCATCTGCGAAGCGGCGGTATTGGCCGCCGGTTACGCGCCGGCCATCGGCTTTATTCATACCGGCAAACCGTTATCGTTCGTTTACGACATCGCCGACCTGTTCAAATTCGACGAGATCGTTCCGCATGCCTTCAAAATCGCCGCCAAAAACTATCCCAACCCGGAGCGCGAAGTACGCTTAATGTGCCGCGACGTGTTTCGGCAAAGCAAGATTCTGCGCAAAATCATCCCGACCATCGAAGAAGTGCTGGCGGCCGGCGAATTGGAAGTCCCCAAACCGGCCGAGGAAAACATCGCCCCGGCCATTCCTAACGCGGAGAGCATCGGAGATGTTGGTCATCGTAGTTGAAAACGTTCCGCCTAGGCTGCGTGGGCGCTTGGCGGTATGGCTAATCGAAATTCGCGCCGGTGTCTATGTCGGCGATTTGTCGGCCAAGGTGCGCGAGATGATCTGGTCGCAAATCGAGGATGGGCTGGAAGAAGGCAACGCGGCGATGGCTTGGTCCACCAACACCGAATCGGGTTTCGATTTTATGACATTGGGTAAAAATCGCCGGCTGCCGGTAGAACTGGACGGCTTGAAACTGGTGTCGTTTTTTCCGCCGGAAGATGCCGAATTGTCTCCCTCGCCCTCGGAGAGAGGGCCGGGATGAGGGTGAAATGCGCACTACATTCCTGTTGGGGCATAGGGCGCTGTAAGGGCTTTCGTCAGCTTTTTAACAACTTGGAAAATGCCGAAAAAATCGGTAGAAAATTAGACGGGTTGTTTCCGTTTATCTAACAATAAGTTAGGATTAGTGCGTTCCCCGCACCCGCGGGGATGAACCGCCTTTCGACGTATCCAGCGCTTCTAGCACCACGCGTTCCCCGCACCCGCGGGGATGAACCGGCCGTGCAAACAGCACTCGATTTAATCAACATGCGTTCCCCGCACCCGCGGGGATGAACCGCAATCAAACCCAGACCTTACGGATGAAGAGCTGCGTTCCCCGCACCCGCGGGGATGAACCGTATTCTGTCAGTGTGCCAAATTGGACTGGCCCGCGTTCCCCGCACCCGCGGGGATGAACCGCGCACATGGGTACAAATTTATTTCAGACGCGCGCGTTCCCCGCACCCGCGGGGATGAACCGCATCGGTTGTTGCCAGGTTTCGATCAAAGCTGGCGTTCCCCGCACCCGCGGGGATGAACCGAGAACGTGCCGTAGTTGGTCGTATCCTCGCCTGCGTTCCCCGCACCCGCGGGGATGAACCGTCGTGGCAGTAAATCTCGCCATCCAGGGTTTCGCGTTCCCCGCACCC
>LUUF01000075.1 GCA_001644045.1 Methylomonas methanica
TGACGACACTATCTAGTGGGTGAAATGGCACCGGGCGCGGCAGGGTTGGTAAAACCTGTTGTGAAACCGCCTGGAGAGCTGGCTTCATAGCGAATAAATACTTTGGGATGTGCGGGATCGCTGTTGTCTTCGCGAATTTTTGGCACACCGTAATGGTTGTAAGTGTACGTTCCGCCAATCGCGGTACTATGAATGTCGTCAATTTCGATTTCAAAGCCGTAGCAGATGTCGCCGGTGTCGTTCACTGCGTCGAAATTGCCTAACGAACCATACGCGGTTGACGCGCAGGCATCGTGTATGCCAAGCAATAAAACTGCCGGGATTATAAGTTTTCTCATGGTGTGGTCCTTTTATTGGAGGTGCTATAGGCGCAAGGGTAAGCCGCCGGGGCGAACGCCACGGCATTGCAGCATATGAAAATGAATTCAATATTAATTTGAGATTAAAATCACAATTTAGTTAGGTTTATTGGCTTAGCCAAAATTACCAACGATCAAGGCAGATACGAGGCACCCAGTAATTTGTATTTGAACTCGGTAGCGGTATTAGTCCACCAGATCGCGCTGATATTGGCGTTCGCGCCGCTACCCAGCGCCACGGTGCCGTCCCACAAGCCAGTACCTATTGCAGATGACAAGCCCCCAACCACTTGCTGGCGTAAAACTCGCGACATTGGCGCTAGACGAGCCATTATCTATCCAGCCAACCGCAGCGGCGGAACCGTCGGCACTGATGGTTGCACTTGGATAGCTATTCCCGGTTTGCGGGTCTACTGGCCAAGACGCAGCCGACTGGATTAAGCCATTTGCCGACAGTATTTGCGCCTCAATCTGCCAAAGTCCGGTGCTTGCTTCACTTTCAAGCCAGCTGATAAGCACGTCTCCGCCTGTGCTCACCGCAATATCGGGCGAATAGGCGGCAAACGGCCCGGCATAGCCGTACTGAGTGCCAGGTGCCGATGCCAGGGTTATCGGGGTTGTCCATGTTGATGACGCATTAGAGTTGTCGCGTCTAGACAGCTGAACCGAATAATTGTTATCCCACACCAGGGTGGCAATACCGTTTCCATCAATGCCGGTACGCAATGTCCAGGTCTGAGCCGCAAGGTTCTGGGGATTTTCCACTGGACTCCACACTCCGCGACTGTCCCGGTAAGTCGCGTTAAGCGCAAAAGAGATACTGGTGCCGTTGGTCAGTTTTTCTTGCCACGCCAATAGCGCCTCACCGTTGGCAGCCAAGGAAAGGCTGGGTAGAGAAATGGGGTTGTTGGAGCTGTAGACACTTTGCGCTGTAGACCACGTCCCGCCGGTGGTTTGGCTGGCCATTTGTAGTTGAGTCGGCTGGCCGGCGCTCGGCAGATAGCGCCAAGAGGCCAGCAAGTTGCCGGAAGCGTCGACGGCGATTTGTGTATCGTCGATCAAAATGCCTTGCGCCGAAAGATTGGTCTTGCTCCAGCTTGTGCCGCCAACCGACAGGGTGGCGACTTTAGCGAAACTCTTGCTCGGCCCCAAGCAGCGGATCACCCGGCCGCCGGAAACGCAATATTGCAATGTACCGGGCGTAGTCGATGCGAAAATCGCGACAGCACTGCCATCGCTTTTTACGACAACATGGGCGCTACTGGTAGTTTCGTTTTTGGTAGCCGAGGGCACGTAAAGTGATTTTGCCGCAGACCAAACACCGGCTTTGCGCTGCGCGTATTGCACGACGTTGTTACTCTCGTTAATCCAAACTGCTGTACTGTCGCCATTGGCGACAACCACGACCGAGGCATTGTTGGCGGGTAAGCTGAACAGTGTCATCGTGCTCAACGCGGTCGGCGCAGTCCAACCAGGGACGGCTGACGCGAGATTATTCAGGCCAACCACGAGTAAGGCAAATAACCAAACGCAAGATTTTAGGTGTTTTTTATTCATACGGTCGCTCGAAAAAAGGCTGATAGCGATGTTTTGCCGCCCGCGATTGTCAGACCGCGTAGCGGCGTAACCACTAATTAAGGGTTATTTGACGGTATAAACAACGGATGCATTACCCGGATTTCCGGCTTTATCCAATGCGCCGTTGCAAAATGCTGTTAACTGGCCGATGCTTCCGCCGGTCACTGTCAAGGTCGCGTTGTTTAATACACCAGACCGGGCATCGCTGGTGCTGCAACCGGCTGTCGGCACTTTTCCGCGCCGATAGACAGCGCCATTTTTTACGCCGGTAACGGTTACCAGAGGAGCGGTTAAATCAATTTTTACATCCAGACGAACCGGTATTTCGTGGTTGCCGGCTCGATCCGCGCTGGCTGCATAGAATGTGTGATTTCCTTCGCTCCCCGCAGCCACACCGGCACAAGCGGTCAAAGTTAGATCGTTGATACTGGCCGGCGTGGATGCCGGGTCGAGCGCGCAACGGGTTTCCAGCAAACCGGAACCGCCTGCTTCATCGACCGCGCTTGTTTGAAAGGTTATGGGTGTATTGTTCCAGCCGAACGCATTGGCTATCGGGTTGCTGTTAACCGTCGTAATCGGCGGGGTCTTATCGTTACTTTGCCCATAAATCAGGTAAGCAGTGCCGGAATTGGTCAGTAATGATGTGCCGTCGAAACTGCTAGCCAATCTGGCGCCTATCAGTAAGTCGGCGGCTCCGTCGCCATTGATATCACCGCCACCGGCGACTGCCCAACCGGATTGGGAACCGGCGCCGACCCCAGCTATTTGAAAGCCGTTGTTCCCGTCGAGGTGATTGACAAATACCGGGTTACCGGTTAATTGCAACGGAGAGGCAAATGCACCGCTCTTACCGAAAATGACATAACTACTACCGGAAGCCGTGCCATTGTAGCTGCTATACGGAGCCCCTATAGCCAAATCCGGCTTGCCGTCGCCGTTGATGTCACCGGCGCCTGCCAGCGACCAACCGGACCGGTCGCGAGTCGCGGCTCCGTATATCTGGAAGCCACCGTTGCCGCCATTCAAACTGGAGACATTCAATGTCGATGCAAAACCGTGTGATCCAAATACCACGAAGGTTTTTCCGGCTTGGTTGTTGGTCGAATTGGTCGACGCCGTGGGAGCGCCAATGGCAAAATCATCAAGATTATCGCCGTTGATGTCACCGATACCGGCAATTGCCGCTCCGAAATTGCTCCCGGCGGCGCCATCGGTAAGCGTGAAACCATTAATGTTGCTCAAATCGACGCTGGCTGGGAAGCTACCATTTTGGCCGAATATCACCGAGGCGGACGTAGCATTCCAGGAACCGACCGCTATGTCGGTATGGCCGTCGCCATTGATATCGCCAATACCGCTGACGACGAATGAGCCGCGATTGATGGCCGCGCCGACGATGCTAAAGCCGTTTGCGCCATTCAAGGTTGCGGTGTCTATGACGGCGGGGAAGGAATTGCCGCCGAACAAGACATAGCCAGCACCAAGGTTGGGGCTGCCGTTACCGACAATAATATCGTTGAGTCCATCGCCATTGACATCGCCGGCGTTGGCGACGGTGTAACCCAGCTGACTATTGACCGTACCGGTCAGACGAAAACCGTTTAGGCCATCCAGACTATTAACCCCAAAATTTCCGGAATAGCCGCCGGCTAACCCGAACACAACGTATACAGAATCACTCCCTGGGGCGCCAAGCAGCAAGTCCGCGTAACCATCGCCGTTTAAATCACCGGCGCCGGACACAGCGGTTCCCAATTGGCTATTGGCAATACTACCGTCAATCTTAAACCCTTCGTTATTTGCCAGCGTCGTCAGATTGATCGGAAAATTTAGACCGCTTGCCGTACCGTAAATGACGTACGCCGAACCCGGTTGGGTGGAACTGTTTGGCGCGCCAATCACGAAGTCATCGCGGCCGTCGCCGTTGAAATCGCCGATTTTACTGACCGAGTAACCCAGGAAATCTCCGTTTGCCACGCCGTCGATCCGGGTGCCGTTGCTACCGTCGAGGCTGGAGAGGTTGACGTTGGCCGGGAAGGCCGCCACCGAACTGTTTGTCAGTCCGGTAGCGATCAGGCCGAACGCGCCGACTAATAAAGTTGTTTTGCTTGCGGGTTGCGACATAGTCACCTCTTCTAATAATTACCTAAAGTCGGCTGAAATGAGCCGTGGCGTATCAGAACAGGCAAAGATAAATTCAAGCTTAAAACATGATTAAAATCACATTAATTGTAGGTTTTTAGTACGCTAGGGTTTTGGTTTTTTACCGGTTAGCATAGCTTTGACCAAATTCTCCTTGTGCAGTTTGCTTGACAATATGACCCCGATTAAATGCAAGCTGATTAAAAACAACATGAAATTGGTCGAGCCTTCGTGGATTTCTTCCCAAAATTCTTCGTCTTGGCTTTCCGTTTCTTCTTTTTCGTCGTCTTCCGCATGGGCGGCGCTGATCAACGTTAACACCGCGGGATTACCGGCTAGAGGTCCGCGACCTTCCTCTATCGCGTATACTTTTAAGCCGCTGATAGTTACAACCAGCAGCGTAACAAGCAGTGCAACCACCATCCAGCCGCCCAAGGGATTGTGGCCGAGATAGTGCTTGGCGGAGCCCGCACGCAGCTCGCGAATGTAGTTATAAACACCTCCGGGCGAACAGACGAAATCGCTAAAACGGGCATGTTGGCTGCCGATTAATCCCCACAGGATGCGGAAAATAATCAAACCCAAAACCGTGTAGCCGGCGTAAATATGCCAGGCGTTTTCTTCCTCGCTGGTGAAATAGGCGACAGTGAAGGCAATGACCAGCGACCAGTGAAAAATACGGATAAAAATGTCCCAGACCACTACGGTGTTTTCGTTACTCATTGTTGCTTACCTCGGCATGCTTAGTTGCAGATATGGATAGTGTAAGAAACCGATATGAATCCAATCTTAAAAATTCGGCATTAGAATACTGCTAGGCGAGCTACTCATTGAAACCAACCATTGTCATGAATCAATTATGCGATTATTGCTGGTAGAAGACGATCCAGGCTTATCCAGATCATTAAAAGCCGACTTGGAAAGGGCAGGGTTTGCGGTTGATCTGGCCATGGATGGCGAAAACGGCGAATTTATGGGGATGACGGAATCCTACGATATCGTCATCCTGGATTTAGGCTTACCGAAAATGCCCGGGCTTGAAGTATTGCGGCGCTGGCGGCAGGCCGGCAATCATGTGCCTGTGATTGTTCTAACGGCGCGGGATGCCTGGCATGAAAAAGTCGATGGCTTTAAAGCCGGCGCCGACGATTATTTAGGCAAGCCGTTTCATATCGAAGAATTGCAGGCGCGTATCCAAGCCTTGTTAAAACGTCTACATGGCAGAATGCAGCCGCAACTTTACGCTTGCGGCGTAAGCTTGGATGAAGATAGACAAACCGTCTGCGTGGATGGTGCTCAACATGCGGAGCTGACGGCAATCGAGTTTCGGTTACTGCGCTATTTCATGCTGCATCCAGGCAAACTTCTCACCAAAACCCATTTGCTCGAGCACGTATACGAGTGCGATAGCGATCCCGCCAGTAACGTCATTGAAGTCTATATCAACCGCTTACGCCGCAAACTGGGTAAGGATTTGATCGCTACCCGGCGCGGGCAAGGTTATGTCTTTGGCGAAAAGCCATGATCTCATTACGCCGGCGTCTCAACCGCGGCCTGATTATTATTCTGAGCATCGTATTTGTCGCACATTGGCTGGCGGCCGATTGGGTGATTCGCTCGGTGGCGGAAAAACAAATGCTGACCCGCTTACAGCACGATGGCGATTCGCTGCTCGATACCTTGAAGCTTAACGCGGAAGGACAACTGATCTTCGACAGCTCACATGCCGGCACGGTATACGGTCAAGCCTTTTCCGGCCACTATTTCGTACTTCAGGTTGCGGGAAAAGCCTATTATTCAAAATCGCTGCAAGATGTGGTTTTGCCTTTCACAGCCGAGCCAGTCAATACCGCCAGGCAATTTCATTTCCCCGACGGTCCGCAGCACCAGCCCCTGCTGGCCTTGAGTCGAGGTTTCGAGCGTTTTGGCCATGCAATCACCATCAGTGTTGCCGAGGACTTGAGCGATATAGGCCATGATATAGACCATATCCGGCTGGCCTATCTGGTACTGACGACAATGGTATTGCTGATCGCAATCGCCCTGCAAAGTAACGATGTGCGCAGATCGCTGAAACCGTTACGGGCGGCGCGCGATGAGTTGGCGGAAATTGCCTATGGACGTCAATCACAGATTCAAGCCAGAGTACCGGCGGAAATCAAACCCCTGGTTAAGGAAGTCAATCGCTTGTTGGTATTGGTGGAACGGCGCTTGCATCAATCGCGCACGGCGATTGGCAATTTGGCGCATGCGTTGAAAACGCCGCTGGCGATGCTGTTTCGTCTGGCCGAAAATCCGCAACTGGATGACTATCCGGACTTGCGCAACCAGCTGCAACAGCAAACTCAAGCGATACATGAGCGCATAGAGCGGGAATTAAAACGTGCTCGCATCTCGGGCAATATGCAAACAGCCAGCGTGTTTAATCCGCGCCAAGAACTAACTGCCTTAGTCATGTTGTTAAAGAACATTTACGCGGAAAAAAATTTAATGATTCAGGTCAACGCACCCGATCAATTAATTAATTTCGATCGGGAAGATATGCTGGAGCTCACTGGTAATTTGCTGGATAACGCCTGCAAATGGGGACATAAGCAGGTAGTGGTAACGGTAAAGAATTCGCATGGTATGACTATCAGCGTCGAAGACGACGGCCCCGCTTGTTCGGCGCAGGACATGCAGCAACTGAGCAAGCGCGGTTTACGGCTGGATGAAGCGGTGCAGGGCCATGGTTTGGGGTTGGCGATTGTCCGAGACATCGCGGTATTTTATGGGGGCACTCTGCAGATTAGCCGCTCCGAACAACTCGGTGGTTTGCAGGTGACTGTGCAATTCCCAAGGTGAATAGCGCTAGCATCGGTATAATTCCCACTTCTTTTGCATTTACCGTTTGACTGCTTATGACCACCGTTAACACCGAAAAACTCTCCAGCGCCCGTTTTGCCGAAGCCACCGATGCTTTTGTCGAAGAATTTACCGCTTCCGTCAATTTTGACCGGCGCATGGCCCGGCAGGATATTCAAGGCTCTTTGGCGCATGCGGCGATGCTGTGCAAAATAGGTATTCTTACCGAGCAGGAACTCTCAGACATTCGCGGCGGTTTGCTGCAAATCGGCGGCGAGATCGAACGGGGCGAGTTTGTCTGGTCTATCAAGCAGGAAGATGTGCATATGAACATCGAAGCGCGCTTGACCGATCTTATCGGCATTGCCGGCAAAAAACTGCATACCGGCCGCTCGCGTAACGACCAGGTGGCGACCGATATTCGCTTATATTTGCGTAGCGAAATCGAAATGATACTGGCGCAGTTGCAACGCCTGCAAATCGCCTTGTTGGATCTGGCTGAACGCGAAGCCGACACCATCATGCCCGGTTTTACCCACCTGCAAGTCGCACAGCCCGTGACCTTCGGCCATCACCTTATGGCGTGGTTCGAGATGCTATGCCGGGATAAAGAGCGTCTGCAAGATTGCTGTAAGCGCCTGAATGTGATGCCGCTGGGCGCGGCCGCATTGGCCGGCACTAGTTATCCTATCGACCGTTTCATGACCGCCGAGTTGTTGGGATTTTCCCGGCCGTCGAATAATTCGTTGGATTCGGTCAGCGACCGGGATTTTGCGATTGAATTCGCGGCGGCCGGCAGTTTAATCATGATGCATCTGTCACGCTTTTCCGAAGAACTGGTGCTGTGGGCCAGCGCGCAATTCAATTTTATCGACATTCCGGATGCGTTTTGTACCGGTTCTTCGATCATGCCGCAAAAGAAAAACCCGGACGTACCTGAGTTGGTAAGAGGTAAATCCGGCCGGGTCACCGGTCATTTGGTGTCCTTGTTGATGCTGATGAAAAGCCAGCCCTTGGCTTATAACAAGGATAATCAGGAAGATAAGGAACCCTTGTTCGACACCGCTGACACCTTGATCAATTGTCTGCGGGCTTTTGCCGACATGATGCCGCGCATTCAAGCCAAACGCGAGAATATGTATAACGCCGCGAAACGAGGCTTTGCTACTGCCACAGATCTGGCGGATTATTTGGTACGAAAAGGCATGCCATTCCGCGATGCCCACGAAGTCGTAGGGCAGGCCGTGCGCCTGGGTCTGCAAACCGAGCGGGACTTATCGGAATTAAGCTTGGCGGAGTTGCAAGGCTTTGCCGCAACGATTACGGCGGATGTATTCGATATTCTAAAACTGGAAGGCTCGGTAGCCGCGCGCAATCATATTGGCGGCACGGCTCCGGAAGCGGTTCGTAAGGCAATTTGTGACGCAAGACAAAATACCCTACAAAACTCAGTAAAATAGTTCTTTCACTGCTAACCTTCCGGCATCGTTTGATTCGGAGGGTTGCAATGCCCACATTTTGCTCCAGCTTGATTGTTGAACAGCACGTCGATGGGTTTCAGCAGGAAACCAGCCTGTGGCAAGATCGCGAGTTAGCCGTATTCGGCTATTCTTATCAACATGAAGGCCAAGCGTTGGATGCGTTGGTCTTCAAAGTCCGTAGAAATCCCAAGGATCTACTGACGCATCTGCGGCGGATTTATTTTTGTTACGAAAAATGTTTGTCGGCCCAACTTTATGCGGCGTTGCTAGACTTATTAATCGTCTTGCAGGGAAGAGGGCAAGCTATTAGTCGCCGGATGATTGAAGCTAGTCGTACGCAACTGAATAGCCGGCAATTGCAGTTATTGAATCAATCCGCGGGTCACGAGCTGCTCGGCAATACTTATTCCCTATTCAGCAACGGCTATATCGGCTACAGCGAATTGGTGGAAAGCAAGGAACAAACCGAAACTCAGCATGACTTTCTGACGCTGGCCAACGACTTTATAGAATACAGCCAGCTTGAACAAGCCATGGATGTGTTGGAAACCGGAATTAGCTTGCATCCGGATCGCCAGGATTTTCAGCATGCTTTACTAGAACTTTATAAATCGACGGGGAATCGCGAGCGCTTTCAAACCCATCGGCAAACATTCAGCGACTCCGGCATTTTGTTAGCGGACGAATGGCTGGACCTGGCACATTTTTTTGAAGGGCAGGCATCATGAGCACGCCGACTAAAACACCGTTTCGAATTGCTCTACATGGCATGGATAGCCGAACGTGCAAAACCATGGAAATGTATTTGAAGGGGCCGTGCCGCGGCGCTGCCGTGGTAGTCGATACCATGGAGGCCAACATCGATATGATCGATGCGGATCATCCAAAAGCCAGGGATATTCTGGATGCCAGAAAAGTCGCTACGCCGGACCGACCGATAATTTTGCTGTCTTTACAAAATCTGCAGTTAGACAATACCTATTTTATAAAAAAGCCAGTAAACGTCGAACAAATATTGGCAGTGCTCGACAAAATCAAAGCAGTTGCCAAGGCCCGCAAAGCCAATGCCGAAAGCGCAAAAATCAGCCAGACACCACCTAAACCAGTTGATTTGCCGGAACAGCCCAAAGTGGCATTGCCGGAAAAAGTGGCTATCGACGTTTATGTCAATAAGTCCAAAGCAACTAAACCAGTCGATTCTCCGGAGCAGCACAAAGCCGGCAAACATCAATCGGCGATGCAACTGAACGAAGGCGGCTTTACCGCATTTTTGGGAACGCTGAGTAATGTCGATTTCGATGATGAAACGCAACTATTAACCGCCTGCTACGACCCTAGACAGTATTTTTTAGGCTACGTAATGTCGGCGTATAAAACCGCTAATTTGCAATCTCGCGTCTTGCAACTATGTTCGATCTGGAAGCCTTTGACGATTTTTCCGGAAAATCAGGAAATCTGGGTGGATGCCGACGATAAGCAAACCCGTGCCTTTGCCGGGATGCCCTTGGTTAAAGGCTCCGTCAGCAATATGGTATTGACCGCGGTCGATGCCGCAATACCTATCCAACGAGCCGAGGATAAGTTTCAGGATATGAGCGCCTTTATCTGGAAGTTAGCTATTTGGACCTCAAAGGGCCGCTTTCCGATCGGCTTGGATATTCAGCGGCCGGTCTTCTTGGAAAGATGGCCAAACTTTACCCGGCTGGTCATCACCCCGGACGCCTTGCGCATTGCCGCGTTACTGATCCAAGCCCCCAGAACCCCGTTGGAAGTTGCCAGCCTGTTACATGTCAAGCCGCAATATGTGTTCGTATTTATTAGCGCTTGTCAGGCGATAGGCATCTTGAAACAAAGCGAACGCCAAGTTGATACGGTAATTGCCGTGGCACAGACCAAGAAACCAAAGAACGAAGGTCTATTAAGCAAAATTCTCAACAAATTGCGCGGCGCTTAGCAAGCGATAGGAATCTCGATGAGCCAATACAAAATTATTTTCACTGGCCCCGTGGGCGCCGGCAAAACCACTGCAATCAATGCCATTAGCGATGTACCGCCGGTTAAAACCGATGCGGCAGCTAGCGATATGACGAAAAACCGCAAAGCATCGACAACGGTGGCGATGGACTATGGCGTGATGAATTTGGCGGGCGGCGAAAAAATTCACCTATACGGTACCCCCGGTCAGGAACGCTTCGATTTCATGTGGGATATTTTAACGATGGGCGGGATCGGCTTGGTTTTATTGCTAGACAATACCCGTGCCGACCCCTTCCAAGATATGAAGTTTTTTCTGGATACGTTCGGTAAGTTTATCAACGATACCAGTGTGGCGATTGGGGTAACCCAAATGGATCTGAGCAATAAACCCAGCATAGAAGACTATCATCAGCAATTACAGGGATTCGGTTTAAAACCGCCGGTTTTTGCGGTGGATGCGCGGGAAAAAAACGATGTGTCTTTGTTGGTGCAAGCCTTGCTGTATTCCCTGGATCCTGGTTTGGCGGGGTAATCGCGATGGAAAGATTTACATTAAAAGACGGGTTGTATTTATATCCCACTCCAGCCGGCGCCTATTTCGCCATTTCTGCTCCGGAGACAGATAAACCACGACGGTTTTTAACCCGCCTGCTGCAACAGGAGCAAACACCGCAATTAAATATCGAGCAATTGCAAAAACTGACGGAAATCGACGACGAAGATAAAGCATTGCAACTGTTGCTGTACTGCCAAAAGCTGGGTTGGGTGCAGGGTGTGGATACTCCTTTGCGGGCGCCGCATGCGGCACTTGAGGAAATTTTGCCGGAATTGTTGGGGAAAATATCCGAAAGCGGCAAAGTGTTGTTGGCCGACGACCAGGGATTTTACTTGGCTTGCAGCGGATTTGCTCATGAAGTAGCCGAAGAACTATCGGCACTCAGCGCGGAGTTGGCGACCGTGCATAAACGCCGATCAGGTCTGTTGATCAACAATATGGGCATATCCAGCCATGCCTGGGCCATCGTCGATCCCTTCGGTAACAGTCAAATCGGTTTTTGGCCGATGTTCGTCGGTAAGCAGCGTTTTGTGTTGGCAATAACGGGCGTACCGCATTTTAACCAGGCTGAATTTGTTACTCTGGCCTGGGCTTTAATCACGCGTTATTTAACAAAAGCCGCTGACATTTCAAACTGAGCGCAGTGCAACATCACCCATTTTTTAAGAGGAACTAAATTATGAAAGCAGACATGCTGACATCGGTTTTAACCGAGTTGAACGGCACCTCGGCGGATATAGAGGCATCCGGCGTGATTTCCACCGATGGTTTGATGATGGCATCGGTGTTGCCCGCCGGCATGGATGAAGACCGGGTCGGGGCGATGAGTGCTGCCATGCTATCCCTAGGCGATAGGACCGCGCAGGAATTGAACCGCGGCAATTTGGAACAGGTGTTGATCAAAGGCGCCAGGGGGTATGTGTTGATGACTTATGCCGGTAACGAAGCGGTATTAACGGTACTGGCCAAACCCAACGCTAAACTCGGGCTAATCTTTCTTGATGTCAAGCGTGCGGCGGAGAGTATTTCCGAAATGCTGTAAACCTTAACCGGAAACCCGGAGCAAATCATGATCGTTGATATGAAACCCGAAGATATTGTTGGTGAGTACCGGGAAGCGACTCTTACCTACTACGATGGCAAATCCCGAAAAGTATTGTACACCGAGCTTGAGACACCCTACCCGGATGGCAAACTGATCGTTTCCACCACCACCCCTGATGGCGTCATCAGCCACGTGAATCGGGCTTTCGTGGAAATGTCTGGCTACAGCGAAGCGGAATTGCTAGGTGCGCCGCATTCCATACTCAGGCATCCGGACATGCCGGCCGCCGCTTTTAAAGACTTATGGGATACGGTGTTACGCGGCGAAAAATGGCAAGGCTTTGTAAAAAACCTGCGCAAGGACGGCGGGTACTATTGGGTAAAAGCCACGGTGATACCGAATGTGCGCGGCGGTAAGGTGGTAGGTTATACCTCGGTGCGCCGAAAACCCTCGCGCAGCAAAGTCGATGAATGCATCGCGCTGTATCCGACACTTTTTTGATTGGGGAACATCATGTCTGTCATGTTTACAGTTAGTCCGGATTTTGCCCCAGATCGCCTGTCGGGCTGGTATATCTTCAATACCTGGTTGCAAAAGCAGAGTGCCGAAGCCATCCATCTGGAAATGTACAACCACTATCAAGACCTACACCAGGCCATAGCTGAGGACAAGATCGATTTGATTTATGCCAATCCCTTCGACGCCGCGATGTTGGTCAGAGAGAAAGGGTTTTTGCCCCTGGTTCGCGCCAAGGGCGAATCCGACGAAGCGATCATTGCCGTGAATGCCGACAGCAATATCAACGATGTGGCCGACCTAAAGCCGAATACCCGCGTGGCATTCACCGACGATCCGGATGTGCGTTTGATGGGTATGATCATGCTGGAACCCGCCGATTTGCATACCGGCAATATCGTCCCGCTGTTATCGGACAATCATGTGTTGGTAGCCAAACACCTGCTGAAAGGCGAGGCGGATGTCGGCATCATTCTGGCGGAGGCATACGACAACCTGTCAGGTATGATAAAAAAACAGCTGCGGGTATTGGTGCGCAGTCAAATTAGTGTTATCTACCATTCCCTGATGATCGGTCCAAGATTACAAAACCGCCGCGACGATTTCCAAAAAATACTGGTGGCGATGGATAAGGACGAAAAAGGTAACGGGGTGCTGAATGCTCTTGGTTTCAGTGCATGGCAAAAAATCGAGGACGAAGAAATGGAGTTCATGATCGATTTGATGGATACCTTGAACACCTGATACGGATTTAATCGTGATGAATCAGCCAACCATAATAGACTTTCTGCGGCACGGCGAAGCGCGCGGCGGTTCGTATTATCGCGGTATTACCGACGATCCGCTTACGGAACGCGGTTGGCGGCAAATGTATAGCCAATGCGGGGAAGGGCAGTGGGACGCGGTGATCAGTTCGCCGCTAAGACGCTGCAGATCCTTTGCCGCCGCCTGGTGCGAACAACAGCAACTGGACTTACTGATCGAACCGGCCTGGAGCGAAATCGATTTCGGCGCTTGGGAAGGCCAATCCGCCGAACAAATTTCGAGTCGCTGGCCCGACGCACTTGCGGCATTTTATAAAGACCCGGTGAAATTTACCCCGCCCAGCGCCGAAAGCTACCAAACATTCGCCGCTCGCGTACGGCAGGGCTGGGAAAATTTATTGGCCGGACATGGCGGACGCCGAGTGCTGGTTGTTACCCATGCCGGGGTGATCAGAGCACTATTCGCGGAAGCCTTCAATCTGCCGGTTACCCAAAGTTTTCATATCGACCTGCCGCACGCTTGTTTGACCCGTTTCACCTGTTTCAACGACGGTAATGGGCGCTTCGTCCAGCTTAACTTTCACAAGCCGGGTTGATTCTTCTATACTTGCCTCACACTTGATTTTGGCGCGGCAACTTTGACGAATCGATTCCTACCCATCCATTTAGGCGCGCCGGGCGAAGAGATCAGCAAAAAAGATCTGTATGCGGTTGCCCAACGTTTCAAGCACTTCAATCAATTGCGTTTACAGCATGTACAAAGTTTCCTGCAGCCGCGCCAGCAGGACTTTTTGAAGCTACTGCCATTACTGTTTCATCAGAATCACCCCTTGTTACCCGGTTTCGTATCGCTGGAAGGCCCCGCCGGTATTCCCGATTACACCCCCAACAAACAAACCACCGATGTCGCCAAACAGTTTTCCAAGGGCTTTGTTTATAAGCGCAAGGCCTTAAGACACTATCCGATCCAGGCTATTTTTTTAATGGGTAGCGTCGGTAGCATGGCTTTTTCAAAAAATAGCGATATCGATATTTGGCTTTGTCATTCATCCACCTTGGCGCCCGATGAATTGAACGAATTGCGGCAAAAAGCCCAGGAAGTGGAAAAATGGGCGGCATCCTTAAAAATCGAAGCGCATTTTTTTCTGGTTGATGCGACGCAGTTTTTGCGCGGTGAAAACACACCGATCTCCAAAGAGAGTAGCGGAGAAACCCAACATTATTTGTTGTTGGAGGAGTTCTACCGCACCTCGATTTATATCGCCGGGCGCTTGCCGGTCTGGTGGTTGGTGCCGCCGCAACAGGAAAAATACTATAAGCAATACGTCGCGCACTTACTGGAAAACCGGTTTGTCTCGGAAGCGGACGTCATCGATTTCGGCGGCCTGCAAGACATGCCGATGGCCGAATTCGTCAGCGCGACGCTCTGGCATATATACAAATCCCTGACTTCGCCGCACAAATCTCTGTTGAAGCTACTGTTGATGGAAAGTTATGCCAGCGAATTTCCCAATCCGCAATGGCTGTGTCTGTCCTTGAAGCAGGCGGTTTATCAAGGCGATTTCAGTGTCGATAGTCTGGATCCATACTTGTTGATGTACCGCAAAGTGGATGCCTATCTGCGCCAAGCGCAGTCCAAACGGCGGTTGAACCTGATTAGGGAATGTTTTTACATGAAAATCATGGCTGCCTCCGAAAATCTCACGGAGAACAGGGTACGCCTGCAGCGCGAAGATTATCTGCACAGCGTGGCAAATCAATGGGAATGGCCGGACGATTTATTGGACAATTTGGCCAGCCAAAAATTTTGGGACATCAAAAAAGCCAGTGTCGAGCATGTGGTGATTCGCGATCAACTGCAGCAATGTCTGCGGATGATTTTGAAGTTCTCCGGTTTGCCGTTGGATCAGGCGCAGCGGGAAAACAGGGACTTGAAGTTGATTGGCCGTAAATTGCGGGCCGCCCTGGATTTACGCCCCGACAAAATCGAAGTGCTAACCACCAGAACCACCGTCCACGCTAAACCCGATCTATTAGTTGTTGTGGAGGTTCTTGCTGACGACACGGCCCCACGCTGGTGTTTATATGTCGATAGAATCGCTTCGCAAAAAGCGTCCCCCGAAAGCGCTATTAAATCGGGCGAGAGTTTGCTGGAAGTTTTGTGCTGGGCGGTGGTGAACGGTTTATATAAAAAATCGCTCAATCTGCAACTAGTTACCACGACTCTTAAAATAGCCAGTAATGATTTGTATCAGCTATTTAATGAATTGAATGCGTTTCTAAATCGCTATCTGTCCGGCCGGGAGAACGATCTGGAGGTTTACGGCGAGCCTAATCGCATCTCCTCCTCGTTGTTACTGATTAATCTTGGCGAAAGCTTGGCGATCGACGCGAACAATCAGCAATTAGTGATGAGCGAGCGCTCCGACCCATTAAGTTATGGCGACAGCCGCCAGTGTTTCATCCAGAGCATTCAACGCTTATCCGTATCCAGTTGGGGCGAGGCCAGCTTGCAACGCTATATCGGCATAGAAGGCGTTTTTAACTGCCTCGTCGATGTATTCAACAATAGTGCCGGACCTTTATCGGCCGATAAACTCCAGGCCTTATGTTACAACCCGGTACGCGGCAGAAGCATAGTTTTGCGCATCGAAGCCTTGTTCGGCAATTTACTAAAGTTTTTTGCGTCCGGCCGGGACGGCTTACAGCGCTACATTGTTGCCGCCGAGACGGGTTATGGCTTGTTCCAACTTAGAAACGGCAGCCTGGGTTATTATCGGTTGGACACCCAAAATCAACTGCTACAAGAATTGGCCAAACCCAATCCGCAATTTTCCGCGGTTTTTTTTGACGCCTATGTGCTGGATCAAACCTATATCCCTTCTTTATATAGCCATAATTTGGCTGATGTGATTCAGGTTTTTTATCACGCAACCAGCAAACACGTCGGGGTTTATGTGCTCGATGAAAAAGGCGCGCTGTTCGTTCATCAGCATAGCAATGCCAATCCGGAACACCTTATCACTCATTATTCGGTGTTTTTGGGAACGCTGCTGGCGCGCGCGCAATTGCCGGATGGCTTAAACGTCAAGTTTTACGAAATCCAGCGAAACTCGGCAGGGGTGCTGTCTTGCCAGGCCGTACCGGTCAAACTTGGCGCCAGTGTGATGGATTTAAGAGTCCGGATAGCTACCGAGGAAACCGGCGCTATTGCAATATATTGCAACGAAGAAAAATTTTCCGTCACCAACGCCGACAGCTTTAAACCCATCCGCGCCCATATACTTGGCTATCGCAAGAATCACGACGACTACCCGTTTCACATCACGGAAATAGATGTACCTTGCCGACTATTGGGTACGGAGCGTAACGAGCAGTTACAGACCACGCATTTCCTAAACTACAAACAAAAAATAGAAGATAAATTAAATATTTAATATTTCAGCTTGGCAGCCGATATTCAGCTCAAATCAGTCGAGCTGTGGAGGTTGCCATGATTATCCAGAATTCCGCCGTCAAACTTCAAAGCCAACATCAAGCCCAACAGCTCGCCAAGAGTAGCGAATCGTTGCGAATCTGGATCGATAAGCCGGAAAACACTCCCGATAAAGCGCGCTCGCACCGTTCCGAAGCAGCAGACACGCTTGCTTTAAGCCACGCCGCGCAAACTTCGGCAACCGAATCACAGCCCCTGGATACCGAAACAAAGCTCAGTTCCAAGGATAACTTGCTGCTGCAAATCATCAGGCGCATGGTCAAGGAGATTACCGGCCGGGATTTTGAATTGTTCGCTCCGGAAGATCTAAAGGGACAAGCCGATCAAGTGACTATTCAGGCTCCGCGGGAAGCACCCGCGACAGCTGCTTCGGAACGCGAAGGTTATGGTCTGGTTTATCAAAAATCCGAGTCTTATTTCGAAAGCGAAACAACTAGTTTTAGCGCGGAAGGCAATATCCAAACCAAGGATGGTCAAAATCTGAATTTTTCGGTGTCCTTATCCATGAGCCGCAGTTTTTACATCGAATCCGATCTTAGTATACGCGCGGGCGATGCGGTGAAAACCGACCCATTGGTCATTAATTTCGACGGCACCGCCGCGGAACTAAGCAATACCCGATTTCAATTCGATATCGATGCGAACGGCAGCCTCGATCAAATTGCCGGATTGAAAGCGGGCAGCGGTATGTTGGCGTTGGATAAGAATCAGGATGGTTTAATTAACGACGGTTCGGAATTATTCGGCCCGAAAAGCGGCGACGGCTTTGCGGATTTGGCTACGTACGACGACGATAAAAATCAATTTATCGATGCCGGAGATGCAATCTACACGCAATTGCGCATCTGGCAACGTCATGAGGACGGATCGCAGCAGTTATTCGCGCTGGGAGATAAAAACGTCGGCGCGATTTACTTGGGCCACTTGACTACGCCGTTTCAATTGAAAGACACGTCTAATCAAGCGCTGGGCGAAATTGCCAGCAGCGGTATCTATTTAACCGAACAAGGTAAAGCCGGCAGCGTCCAGCAGCTTAATTTCCTGGCTTGACCGATTGATTTTTCGCCAATTTCCTCCCGCCGAGTCGGCCAAATTTTTCCGGTTTGGCCATGTCGCACGGCACTACCTGCTCACCGCCCGCCCGAATTCGATAATTGAACTAAACTTGCCGATACAACCTTAAAAATTTCAATGCGGTTGTTACGCACAACGTTTTATTAAGCAGACCAATCAAGCTTGGTGTGCCATTCCATACCCTTTGTTGAGTGTCTTTCTAAGTGCTCAATGTGATCGGTATCAATAGTGAAACGACATACTGGACACAACCATCCGCCTAAGGTTGGTTAACAGAAAATCTTGTATTACTAATAGCGCTGATCAGAAGCTCTTATGAAAAAATATATTGCCGGATTTTTATTATTTACTGGCCAGGTCTGTGCATCGCAGGCCGCATCTCAAGACGCCCTTGAGCTGAATGTGGAAGACTTGCTAAATGTCGAAGTCACTTCTGTTTCAAAGAAAGCTCAAGCCTTAAACGATTCAGCGGCCGCGATATTTGTGATAACTCACGATGACATCAAACGTACCGGTGCGACCAGTATCCCGGAAGCTTTGCGGATGGCGCCGGGTCTGGACGTGGCGAGAATAGACTCGAACAAATGGGCGGTAAGCGCGCGCGGCTTTAACAGTCGCTTCGCGAATAAGCTATTGGTGCTAATCGATGGCCGCAATACCTATACCCGCTCCTTTTCCGGCGTTTATTGGGAAAACCAGGATGTGATGCTGGAAGACGTAGAAAGAATAGAGGTGATCAGAGGACCAGGTGCCACACTTTGGGGGGCTAACGCGGTCAATGGCGTTATCAACATTATCACCAAACATTCGTCAAAAACCGCAGGCGGCTTGTTGACCGGGGGCGGTGGTACCGAGGAACAAGGCTTTGGAGCTTTACGCTACGGAGCGCAATTGGGCGAAGATACGACCGGTCGCACATATGTTAAAGGCTTCAAACGCGACCAAAACACTAACGCCTTGGGCGCCGGCGCGGGCGACGATTGGGACAAAGTGCAAGGCGGCTTCAGAATAGATTCCAATTTGACGTTAAAAGACGAATTAAAATTACAAGGCGACTTGTATCATAGTCATCTCAATCAAACGATAACGATTCCGCAGATCGCGGCACCGTATACCGATACTTTTCGCGACAAAGCGGAAACGTACGGCGGCAATATTCTCGGCCGTTGGCAACACACTGTTTCAACCAGTTCGGATTATTCCCTGCAACTCTATTACGATTACTACCGGCGCAACGAGGCCTGGTTCAGCGAGGGCAGGAATACGCTGGATTTGGATTTTCAGCACCGCTTTAGCTTGCTTGATAATAATGAAATCATCTGGGGCTTCGGTTACCAATACACCCACGACGACACACGCGCGGGCAGGTTGTTAAGTCTAAGTCCCACCAGTCGTAACGATCAACTATTCAGCACCTTCGTGCAGGATGAAATGGAATTGATCGATCAAAAATTGTGGTTGACCTTAGGCACCAAACTCGAACATAACGATTACAGCGGATTCGAGGGGCAGCCTACCGCACGCTTGATGTGGACGCCGCATTCTCAACATCGTATATGGGGAGCGGTGTCCAGGGCGGTACGCACACCGTCGCGGGCCGAACACAATATGAGCTTATTGCAAACAGTGGTGCCGCCGTCCGCGTTGAACCCATTCCCGACCGAGGTGAATTTGCAAGGGACCCGTAATTTTCGCACCGAGGATGTGATTGCTTATGAACTGGGTTATCGAACGACGTTTATAAAGTCGTTGTCGATCGACATTGCCGGATTTTATAACGATTACAAAAACTTGCGGTATCCAACCCAAGTTCCTTATTACTTCGATCCCACGCGCTTCGTCGTGGTGCAACCGGTACCCTTGGGCAACGACTATAAAGCCAAGACCTATGGCTTTGAGGTTGCCACCGTTTGGCAAATGCTGGATTGGTGGCGTTGGGATGCCAATTACAGTTTATTGAAAACCGATATGCAAGATACGGCGCCCCCATTCGGTACCAGTCCGCAACAACGGGTGAGCCTACGCAGTGCATTATCGGTAAGCAAGGACCTGGATTTTGATTTATGGTTTAAGTATGTTGATAACAATACCAGTGCGACAGTTTATGGTATGAACCACATTAAGAATTACGTGACGATGGATGCCCGGCTGGCTTGGCGGCCGGTTCATGAGGTGGAGTTATCACTGGTAGGACAAAATTTGTTTGCATCAAGCCATCTGGAATATCAACAAGAAAATATGGTTATGCCAACATTAATCGATCGTGGAATGTACGGTAAAGCCAGTTGGAGTTTTTGAATCATTTAAATTTGTAGGTATACATAAATCTTGATGCCGGCTGAATAATCTTTTGCAAACCAATCTAATAAGTTTGAATTCTACCTTGCCGCACGAATAACATGGAAAAGCTGATTCGATATTTAGCGGTTTCGGTATGTTTAGTTACTGCGCCGATAGTTAATGCCGCACCGCAAGCCATGGAACAATATACGGTATTGGCAGCGCTAACGTTGAACTTTGCCAGATTCACCCAATGGCCGGAGCAAGCATTTGCAGAATCGGGCGATTCGTTGAATGTATGTTTGGTAGGCGATAATGTTGTGCAGCAATCCTTTGAGTCTATCAACGGCAAAAACGTTGGAGATAGGGCGATTAAAATTATCTACGCCGACCGATTGCGTAATTTAACGCAATGTCATGTGTTATTTATTAGTGAATTAGCAAAAAATTTACTGTTACAAGTTTTTATCGATATTAAATCACACCCTGTTTTGACCATGGGGGAAGATCAAGATTTTATGGATTCCGGCGGCATGGTAAGCATGATTAATAAGGAGGGTAAGATTCAGCTATATGTTAATTTAGCCGCCGCAAAGGCTGCGCGGTTGAATATAAGCTCAAATCTGCTGCGGCTTGCGAATATTGTCGGCGAAAATTAGGAGAGATGAGTAAAAATGTTTAAATGGTTTAATAATGCGCCAATTAAAATAAAGCTGGTTTCTATATTAACATTTACCGCTATGCTGACCTTGTTTTTGGCGACGGCAGCTATTATTGTGAATGAATATTTCGCAAAGAAAAAAGAAACGGAACAACAGTTAGTTTTAATTGCCGATATTATTGCATCCAATATTTCAGCAGCCTTGGTGTTTCAAGACGTGGCTGCCGCCAGCTCCATGTTGGCGAGCATGCAAACACGTGACAGTATATTAAATGCGGAACTATATAATAAAAACGGCATATTGTTCGCGGATTACCACGGGCCAAATACTACCAGCGAAAATTGGACCTCATCGAAAATCCTGGCTATCATGGAAAGCCCCCATAAAGCCGATTTTTCTGAAAATCCTTTCAAAATAGTTAGCAATGCATTTAACCAGTTATTCCCTTATAGCAAGTCTCCAATAAATCAAACTAGCAATAGAGATATATTCGAGTACGACGCACAAAATAACTTACATTTTGTCCGCCCTATTTATTTAGACAGCGATGTTATCGGCATTTTGCATCTGGTAGATGATCAAAGCGGTTTATATGCGATTTTAAAAACCTTTTATTTCGTTACCGGTTTGATCGTGGTGTTTACCATGATTTTTATCGGTATGCTAACTACCAAGTTGCAACAAATATTCTTGGGGCCGTTATTAAAGCTCATGGAGGCGATGAAATCCGTCGGCCATGAAAAAAGCTTTTCGCATCGTATTAATAAAACCAGTACCGACGAATTTGGCGATTTAGCCGAAGTCTACAACGCCATGCTCGCGGAAATTCAATTTCGCGACGATCAACTCGCCATGCATCGGAATTCTCTTGAGCAACTGGTCGTTGAACGAACCCAACAATTAGCGGAAAAAAATCAGGAGTTGAACAACAGCATAGCCGAGGCTCTGGCGGCAAAAGAACAGGCCGAACAAGCCAGTAAAGCCAAATCTCAGTTCTTGGCGACCATGAGCCACGAGATCAGAACGCCGATGAATGGCGTACTGGGCATGACCGAACTACTGATGTCATCGGGCTTGGACGACCGGCAAACCCGCTTTGCCGATACTGCCTATCGTTCCGCCAATTCGCTATTAAGCATCATCAATAACATTCTCGACTTTTCCAAAATCGAAGCAGGCAAATTACAGTTGATCGTCCAGGAGTTCGACCTGCGCCGCTTGTTGGAAGACACCGTGGAAATGATGGCCGAACAAGCCCATCGGAAAGGCGTGGAACTGATACTGAATCTTCCACACCAGTTACATTGCATCGTGCAAGGCGACGCGGAGAGATTACGGCAAGTGCTGGTAAATCTGCTCAGCAACGCCATCAAATTTACCGAAGAAGGCGATGTTCAGCTTAAGGTGAGTTTTACGGAAAGTTCGGCCCGCGATAAAGTCACATTGCTGTTCGAAGTCATCGATACCGGCATAGGCGTTGCCGTCGAACGCCAGGCGGAAATTTTCGATAGTTTCACCCAGTCAGACGGGAGCATAACCCGGCGTTACGGCGGCACCGGTTTGGGACTGACTATTTCCAAGCAGTTGGTGGAATTAATGGGTGGCAATCTGTACCTGGACAGCAATATTGGTAGCGGATCGCGGTTTTACTTCAACTTGGAATTTGGTTTGGGCATCCAGACCAACATCGAACGTGCCGACACCAGCGCGTTAGAGGGTCTGCATATCTTGGTGGTCGATGATAATGCGATAAACCGCGACATACTTTTCGACCAGGTTTCGCTGTGGGGAGCCAACGTCACGACTGTCGACAGCGGCCCCAGAGCGCTGAAGATACTGGTCGAGGCGGCTACCCTCAATAATCCGTTTCAAGTCGCTTTACTGGATTGGCATTTGCCCATCATGGACGGCCTAACCTTGGCAAAGGCTATTCAACGCGACCAGCGTATCCCTAAGCTGGCCTTGATCATGCTCAGTTCCGAAAATGTCAATGTGCAAACCGGTCTAACCCATGAATACGGCATCAGCTTCTATTTAAACAAACCGGTTTTCCAGCAACGCTTGCTCAATTGCTTATTGGAGATCGCCACGTTCGCACCAGTGGAACAAACGTCTTCTTTCAGTACGGCACCCGAGCAGCAGAAGCTCTCCGGACGTATTTTGGTTGCCGAGGATAACTTGGTAAATCAGGAAGTGGTTAAAAGTTTCTTGGAAAATATGGGCTGTACCGCGGATGTCGTGAAAGACGGTCAGGAAGCACTACAAGCCGCCTGCCAACGCCGTTACGACTTGATTTTGATGGATTGCCATATGCCGGTTATGGACGGGTTTTCGGCAACCGCCAAAATTCGCGAACAAGAGCAAGCGAATGCCACGGCAAGAATCCCCATCATTGCGTTGACCGCCGATGTGCAAAAAGGGATCCACGACCAATGTGAAATGGTGGGTATGGACGGTTATTTGAGCAAGCCGTTCAGCAAGGAACAACTGCGCCAGCTGTTGACGAACTGGTTGCCGAGTGCAGCGGATAAGGCATTAGCGCCGGCTCCGCTTGAACATCCGGATACGGCATCGATAGACGGCTCCACACAGAGCCCGATATGTCATGCCGATCTGGATCAGCTTAGGGATATTTACGATGCCAATGGGGTAAGTTTATTAAATAAAGCCATAACCTTATATTTGCAAACCGCGCCGGAAACAGCGGAAAAACTCAGACAGGCCGTCGCCAATAATCAACCGGATTTATTAGCCAATATGGCCCATGCTCTGAAGTCGTCCAGCGCAAATCTTGGCGCCAAGGAGCTGGCTAAAACCTGCCTGATGCTGGAAACCGCCGGCCGCCAAGCCGATCTTGAGGCGATTCCGGCGCTGCTCGAGGCATTCGAGATTGAACTGCCGCAAGTTTTGGCGGCGTTGCGCGCTATCGCCGACGCATCTATGCCCGGTGCACCGCATGCCGGCGCCGAGAACCAAGCTCGCGGCCTATCTCTGGAAGCCAAGCGAATTTTACTGATCGACGACGATCCGAATTTTAGACTGATTACCGGTGAGCAGTTAAAAGCCGCCGGTTTCGACGTAGTAGAGGCCGAGAGTGGAGAAGCGGCATTGTTGCGATTGGATGCGGCAATTCCGGATCTGGTCATAGTCGATGCGATTATGCCCGGTATCGACGGATTCGAAACCTGCCGACGCATGTCGGCCAATCCCGCGATGACCGATGTACCCATCATTATGTCCACCGGTCTGGAAGACATAGAATCGATAAACCGGGCATTCAAGGTAGGCGCTACCGACTTTATTATCAAACCACTTAATCATGTGGTGTTGATTCATCACATCAGATTTTTGCTGCGCTCCAGCCACGATACCGCCGAATTGCGTAACAGCAAGCAGCAACTTTCCGCCGCGCAACGCATCGCGGGTTTGGGCTATTGGACCTGGGATCCTAAGCTGGATAAATTCGAAATTTCGCCATTTTTAGCCGAAATGTGCCAAATGCCGGCCGACTATTTCCGAGGTGAGCTGAGCAGCTATCTGAATTTGATCGAGGCGTCGGACCGTAAATTAGTACTGACCTTGATAGAAGCGGCTGCCCAGGGCGAAAAAGTGGAATACGTCGAGTATCGTTTGCGTCCTGACTTAGAGACCGCGATTAACGTCCGCCAGGATACCGCGTTGATTAGCAGCGGGCAGCTGAGCTTCGTCACCGGCACGGTTCAGGACATTTCCAAGCAAAAGCAATCGGAACAAATCATCCATCAGTTGGCGTATTTCGATGAACTGACCGGGCTGGCCAGCCGCGTTCATTATCACAAGCGGATTCAGCAAACCATAAAAGCCGCGGCGCGCGGTAAGCTGGAATTCGCGTTTTTATTCCTGGATCTGGACGAGTTTAAATATGTCAACGACAGCTTCGGGCACAACATCGGCGATCAATTCCTGAAAGCGATAGCCCAGCGCATTCAAAACGTGGTCCGCGAAGAGGATTTTGCGGCCAGATTGGGTGGGGACGAGTTTTGTATCATTGCCAGTAGCATCACCGACGAATTTCAAGCCATGGAAATCGCCGAACGCTGTTTGCAAGAAATCAATCGGCCTTTAATTCTCGATACGCACCATTTAAAACCTCGCGTCAGCATCGGTATCGCCATTTATCCAAAAGATGGCGAGAACGAGCACGACCTGATGAAGGCTGCCGATACCGCCATGTACTCGGCCAAAAGCGCCGGTAAACAGCGCTACGCGTACTATCGGCCGGAGATGACGGGGCTGGCCATCAAACGCTTGCAAGACGAACAAACCTTGCGGGATGCGCTGGAATACCACCAGTTTGAACTCTATTACCAGCCGCAAGTGAGTATGTTGGATGGCCGCATGATAGGTATCGAAGCCTTGCTGCGCTGGCGCCATCCCTTGCGTGGTCTGATAGGGCCAAGCGAATTTATTCCTTTGGCCGAAGCGCTGGGTTTGATCGGGAAAATTTGCGACTGGGCGATTCAACTGGCCTGCGAGCAACTAATTGCTTGGCAAAATCAAGGACTGCCGCTGATCACCACGGCTGTTAACGTGTCGGCAAGCCATTTCCGCGATCCGCAATTTCCGGTCAAGTTGCAGGAGATCCTTAAACACACGCAATTGCCCGCTCAGTATTTACAAATCGAAGTCACGGAAAGCGCGATGCAAACCCCGAAGGACTTGGATATTTTTAAAAAATTGAAAGCAATAGGGGTAAAAATTGCGATAGACGATTTCGGTACCGGTTTTTCGTCGCTGGCGTCGCTGAAGCAGATGCCGGTGGATTGCCTGAAAATCGACCGAACGTTTGTCCAGGATGTGCTGTTCAATCCGCAAACACCTATTCTGTTGGGAACGATTATCGGTATGGCCAATGCGATGGAATTCTCGTTAGTGGCCGAAGGCGTCGAAACCATAGAGCAAGCCATGGTCATGAGCGGTTTGGGTTGTCAGGTCGTCCAGGGCTATTTGTTTAGCCCACCGCTCACCGCCGCCCAATTGCCGGCATTGTTTTACAAAGATTTCCGGCTGGAATTTATTCAGTCGAAACAAGATTATAACGACAGACCACTAAACGATTATGATTGACCTGGAATTGCCGGAGTGTTTCGCCGATGTTAAGCGGCTGCCTTCGTTGCCACATGATGTCCATCAAGTCGTCAAAGCCCTGTCCAACGACGATCTGGACTATGCCCGGTTAGCAAAGATCCTGGCGGGGCATGCGACTATATCGTCCCGACTGATCGCCTTAGCCAATTCGGCTTGGTTTAATAACTCCAGCGAACCGGTGACGTCTCTGGAGAGAACCTGTTTGAAACTGGGTTTGAATATTGTCCGGGGCGTCGGTATCGGTCTGGCGGTGATGAAACCGTTTAATGTCAGGGATTGCCGAAGTTTCGATATTAAGCGCTATTGGGTCAGTACCATGTTGGTGGCGCATGCCGCCCGCTCGCTATCCGATGAATTTGCGTTGGAACAAGGTAACGAGCAGTTGGCGCAAACCGTGCACACGGGCGGCATACTGCATAACATCGGTTTGTTGTGCATGGCCGACATCATGCCCGAGGAGACCAATCAGGCCCTGCGTTTCAAACAAGCTAATCCCGAAGTGGACCTGAATCAGGCTTTACGCAAAGTGCTGCATACCGATTATTGCGAAGTAGGGGCGCATCTGGCCGACTCCTGGGGCATACCCGAAGCGCTGGTTGCGATTATTCGATACCACCGCAATCTTGCTTATGAAGGCACATATTGGCGCCAAGCGGCCATAGTGGGTGCCGCGGCGCAAATGGTTGGTAGTCTGTTCGACGATATAGACACATGGCCGGTAGTGGCTTTCGAAAAACTGGCGATCAGCCCGGCCCACCAAACCGAGCTGTTTGCCGATCTGCAAAGCCAGTTTTTAAAAACCCAGGAATTAGCAAAAGTACTATTCCGTTAGGCGCATTGAAAACGCGCTACTTTAGCCGTTTTACCTGCCTGACTCGGCCGTATAACTTTTGCAAAGCTCTGCGCAATGCGGGTATCAAAACGTCAATAATCAGTTTTAATCCGAATTTTGACACTTTTACACAATCAGCCACTGCCGTTTCGGTAGCCCGTTTCAGGTCTACTTCTCGGTCGGCGACAAAGCCGTGCCGGAATAACCAATGGATTAAACCGCTCGCATAGAGGAGGGCGGGCGTCAATCCCGCAAAAAACCACAATAAACGCCCGCTGCTGCCAAAGGCTTCTCCGGTGTGTAGTGGCCAAAGCCAGGTGGTAAACGTTTGTCCGGCCGAGAATTTGCTTGGGTTTTGTACATCGCGAATCTGCCCGCTCCAGCGGTCCACCCAGACGGTCGTGAACGGATGGTGTTGATTGATTTCGTCGCGTTGGCGCAAATTGATCCGATACGTACCCAGCTCGCCAACCGGTGTGGTAATACGCCGGACTTCCGAGCTGGGGAACGGCCCGCGCGCTACCAATATTGCTTCGGATAGACTAACCGGCCGGTCATTGGGTATCGCGGTGCTGCGCACATTGGGACCGGCATCGCCATGCCCCATGCCCGACGCGGCGGTCAGATTCTCCAGCAGGGTAGGGTAAGCCAGATGAAAACCGGTAAAGGCCAGCAAGATTAAGAAGCCGGCACTGGCGAATCCCACTAAGCGATGCAAATCAAACATAAGCCGCATCACGCCTGCATCGTGCCGTACTGTAAACGCGTGCGCCAACTGTCGCCAGCCGGGCCACCATAAGTACAAGCCGCTGCATACCGACAGCATCAATAAGCCGCCCAAAACCGCTAATGCATTCCGGCCAAAGCCGTCCAATTGTAATTGGGTATGTAGATCCAATATCCAAGTGCTCAGCGTCTGCCCCCACAGCCGGCTGTCGACAACTTCGCCGGTATAAGGGTTGATCGAAACCATCAATGGCGCATAAAAAGCATCCACGCTTTCCTTGGGTTTTTCAAACCAGGCGGTAATCATGCCGTCCGGTGTCCGTGGCATCTCCAAGGTCCAGGCACCGTGCCTGTCAGGATGCGCGGCGCGTACTGCGGCGGCGATCTTGTCGGGAGACAAAGCCGGGGTTTGTGGGGCATCAACTTGCAAGTGCGGATTAAACAAGCTATCCAGCTCTTCCCGGTAAATACTCAAACTGCCTGTCAACCCAATCAGCGCAAATATCAGCCCCAAACTCAATGCCAAATAAACATGGCACAAACTCCACCATTTGCGGGCGTTGAGGATAAAGCGCGGGCGGACGATCAGCGGGTAATGGGTTTCGGGCATGCGGAAAAATGGTTGGAGTTTTATCGACATCCGCCTGCCAAGCAGTCTTAGTCGTTATAAGTTCAAAAATGGATAATTCGCCGCGCACGGCAGCCCTCTATTTTGCAGGAATAATTCGACAACAACCAGCCTATCGCGAATGTTGATCCGGGAAGAAGTTTAAAAATTCGACTAGACTGCGTCAATGCCACTAAGCGGCTGAGCTTATTTGGTAGAAAAGTAAAATATCTAATTAAAGAATAGGCTTGGATCGGAGACACAATGAACTCGACCAGTTTAATGTTTCTGGCAGGCGTTGTTGCCGTGCAGCAATTCAGCCGATTACCCAATATGTTCGAATTGCTTGGTTTGGGCATGTGTTGTTTACCGTTGATATATCGGCGGTATTGGCGGGTTTTCGCGTTGGTTGCCGGCGTATTGTGGGCGAGTTTATATGGCGACTGGCGATTGACTCAACAATTACCCGAGGCTTATCAAAACAGGGACGTCAAGGTGCAAGGTTACATTGCCAGTTTGCCGCAACAACAAGATCAGCGGACCAATTTCGATTTTATTGTGACGGCTCCGGCCGACGACTTTCCGGATAAGATTCGTCTGAGTTGGTATTTTCCCCAATTGAGTTTAGCTGCCGGGCAAAGTTGGGAATTTCACGTAAAACTGCGCAAACCGCATGGTCGTCTCAATCCCGGCGGTTTCGATTTCGAAGCCTGGCTATTTAGCAGCCATATCGGCGCGACCGGTTATGTACGCGATAAACCTGCACCGCAACTCGCGAGTATTCCGCTAAGTATCGGTCAATATTTTGCCAAGTGCCGGCAAGCGATTGCCGAGAGGCTGGACGCGGCTTTACCCGGCAGTCCGCAAACGGGCATCATAAAAGCGCTAACTATCGGCAGCCAAGACGCGATAACCCAACAGCAATGGCAAGTATTCAGAATTACGGGCGTTGTGCATTTAATCGTGATTTCCGGTTCGCATATTAGTTTGATCGCCGGCCTGATTTACCTTTGGACGAGAAGGCTTTGGGCTTGGACTGGGACGCTTAATGTCTCGCCTCAACGCGCGGCGGCTTTGTGCGCTTGGCTGGCTGCGGTGTTTTACGCCGGCCTGGCGGGATACTCGGTGCCAACCCTGCGCGCTGTCATTATGCTCAGCGTAGCGCTAGCGGCAATCGCCTGGCAGCGTAACACCGCGCCGATGCGAATTTTGTTGCTGGCATTGCTGGCTGTGCTGTTGTTCGATCCGTTGGCGGTGTTATCGGTCGGTTTTTGGCTATCGTTCGTGGCGGTGGCGTTGTTGATTTATGTGTCGGCTGGCCGATTGGGCAGACCCTCGCATTGGCGTGAAGCCGGCGGTGCGCAATTAGCCACGGCAGTAGGCTTGTCGCCCTTATTGATCGTGTTTTTTCAGCAGGTATCACTGATATCGCCTGTCGCCAACTGGCTGGCGGTGCCGGTTATCGGCATCTTGATCGTGCCGCCAGCTTTGCTTGCCGTGGTATTTCTGTTTATCTGGCCGGCGTTGGCGGCGCTATTGCTAAATATCCTGGACTCTATGCTGCAAGGACTGTGGTGGATACTCTGGCAAATGGCTGAATTACCTTTAGCCAGTGTCTATTGCCTGCCGCCACCCTGGCATGCGGTTGGATTGGCGGCCATGGGTGTTTTGCTGCTGTTGGCTCCACGCGGCTTTCCTTGCAGGCATTTAAGTCCATTATTGTTTTTACCGCTGATATTTGTGGCGGTTGAGAAACCCAAACCCGGAGAAGCCTGGTTGACCGTGCTGGACGTCGGGCAGGGCTTGGCGGCCGTGGTACAAACCGCAGAGCATAGCCTGGTATTCGACACCGGCGCACGTTATTCGGAATATTCCGATATGGGCGATTCCGTGGTTCTGCCGTTTTTACGCGAGCAGGGTGTTGATCGAGTCGACAGCTTGGTGATTAGTCATGGCGATAACGATCACAGCGGCGGCGCTGACTCGATACTTGCCGAGTTGCCGGTAGACAAAGTCGTTAGCAGCGTTATCGAATGGGCCGCACGCGAACGCGGAGAGTATTGCCGGTCCGGACAAACCTGGCGCTGGGACGATGTAAGCTTTGAGATTTTGTCGCCGCCGGAAAGCGGATTTGCGAGTGACAACGACAACTCCTGTGTATTACAAGTAAGCACCGCGCGGCAGCGCTTTTTGCTGACCGGCGACATCGAGCAAGCGGCCGAAACCTGGCTGGTGCGCGAGTACGGCGACAGACTGGCCAGCGATGTATTACTAGCGCCGCACCACGGCAGTAAAACATCGTCAAGTCTTGCTTTGCTTGAAATGGTCAATCCCAAGCTTATTCTGATCCCCGCCGGTTACCAAAACCGCTTCGGTTTTCCGCATCGGCAGGTTACCGAACGCTATAGCCGGCTTGGCATACCTTGGTTGAACAGTGCCGAGCAGGGTGCTATTTCCGTGCACAGTGGTTCTGAAAATATTCAGCTGACAGCTGAGCGAGTAAAACGACAACGATATTGGCGGACACCCGTGCCGAATCGGCAGAGTATTGATGTCAGATAAATTTTGCCGCGCCGACGTTTCTGCCTATACTCTCAGGAACAACATATGGAGCATTGCAGTGGAGAACGAAAACCGTACCAGAATACGTTTTAACCCGGAAGGACTCGTGGCGCACATCATTATCGAACCGCCACCGCCCGGCGGTGAAATCATCATCGACGGCCAAGTCGTCGATATGAGTTACAGCGGCATTAAAATTCGTTTGAAAGAACCCTTGGGACAAGCAGTGGACGAGGCAGAATTGCGGATTTCCATCATATTGCCGGAATCGCGGGTGGCCATGTCGATACACGGCAACATCAAACATATCCGCGAAGACCGCGAATGCGGCTTGCAATATAACCCAAACAAACACAGCGAGGACGAATTCGACGATCTGATGTTCGAATGCGTCAAGCTGGTGCCGCAACGTAAAGATTAATTGAGACCCCGATGAGCGCGTTTATTCGGTATTTGCGGTCATTTTGGCGCCACCTCAACGGCGACGCCACTTATGAACGCTATCTGCGACACTGGCACGAACGTCACGCGGAACAACTTCAACCGTTAAGCCGAAAAGCGTTTTTTGCCGCTGAAACGCAACGCAAATGGAATGGGGTGAAGCGGTGTTGCTGAATTTAATTGTTGTTTGAAATTGCTCGCGCTATAAAGTTATTGGACTACTTTACGACCAGATGCGATTGTTACGGCCGGAAAACCAGTTCAATTCGATCTACTTGTATCGTACACAATTTTGGCACGGCGAGCCGCAAGACAATAAAAAAGGCCTAGGTTTTTCAACCTAAGCCCTTGCAGTCACTGACTATGGAGCTCGAGCTGATTTATTCGGCTTGATCCTTGTTTTTGCCGCGTCTTGAAGGTGAGCCGACCCGTTTTTTGCTTTTGTCTTTTTTCACCAAAGCCGGGTCGAACTTGGAAATATCCAACGGCTTACCGACTACCCGGACTTTTTTCAGGGCCTGGAACAAATCCTTGGGCATACCTGCCGGTAATTCAACAGTGCTGTAATGTTCTTCGATTTTAATTCGGGCAATGTGGTCGCCGTCTATACCGGTTTCGTTGGCGATCGCGCCGACAATATTGCCGGGTTTCACGCCGTCGCTATGGCCTACTTCGATACGGAAGGTTTCCATTTCCACCGCGCCGGCCCGGCCTTTTTCCCGTCTCGGGCCACGGTCACTACGATCATTGCGGTCGGAACGGCCTTTTTCCTCGGCGTCCTTGCGGGGTTTTTTGCTGGGTTCTTTCATCAACAAAGGCGTATCGCCTTGCAACAATTTGGCTAATGCCGCCGCAACGTCCAATGCCGGTACGTTGTACTCAACCTGATATTGGTTGATCAGTTGGTTGTAAAAGCTGAGTTCCTCGCCGGCCAACGTGTCGGTAATCCGCTGTTTGAAACGGTTGATGCGCGCGTTGTTAATAAAGTCGGTGGAAGGCAATTGCATTTCTTCGACTTTTTGTTTGGTGGCTTGTTCGATGTTGGCCAGCAAGCGTTTTTCGCGCGGCGAGACGAATAAAATCGCGTCGCCGGTGCGGCCCGCGCGACCGGTACGGCCGATGCGATGGATATAAGACTCGGTGTCGTACGGGATGTCGTAGTTGACGACATGGGTGATACGATCGACGTCCAGGCCGCGAGCGGCGACGTCGGTGGCAATCAGAATATCCAGTTTGCCGCTTTTCAGATTATCGATAGCGCGCTCGCGCAAGGCTTGCGACATGTCGCCGTTGATGGCCGAGGCGGAAAAACCGCGAGCTTCCAGTTTTTCGGCTACTTCGATGGTGGCGGTTTTGGTTCTGACGAAGATAATCATGCCGTCGAAGTTTTCCGCTTCCAGAATCCGGGTCAGGGCATCCATTTTGTGCACACCGCTGACAAACCAGTAACGTTGGCGAATATTGGCGGCGGTGGCGGTCTTGACCTTGATGGTGACTTGTTCGGGGTTGTTCAGGTATTTCTGCGCGATTTTGCGAATTTCGGTCGGCATGGTCGCCGAGAACAATGCGGTTTGCCGGGTTGACGGGGTTTGCTCCAGAATCCATTCCACGTCATCGATAAAGCCCATTCGCAGCATTTCATCGGCTTCGTCCAGCACCAGCGTGGTGAGTTGGTCCAGCTTCAGCGTGCCGCGCCGCATGTGGTCCATGACCCTGCCTGGTGTGCCGACCACGACATGCGCGCCGCGACTCAATTGGCGCAACTGGCTGGTGTAATCCTGGCCGCCGTAGATCGGTAATACGTGAAAGCCCTTGATATGTGCGGCATAACTTTGAAACGCCTCGGCAACCTGTATCGCCAATTCGCGGGTTGGGGCTAGTACCAAAGCTTGCGGGTCTTTTTGCTTAAGATCGATGCGCGACAAAATCGGCAAGGCGAATGCGGCGGTTTTGCCGGTGCCGGTTTGCGCTTGGCCTAGTACGTCGCGGCCAGCCATCACGAAAGGAATAATCTGAGCTTGAATCGGAGAAGGGGTTTCGTAACCGACACTTTCCAGGGCTTTGAGAATAGGGTCTGAAAGCGATAAGTCTTTAAAGGAAGGCGTGGCGGAGGAGGGGGTGTCGGACATTAATAATACCTGTAGAAAAAAAGAGAGTGGCAGGCCATCGGCGAGCAATACTCGGCATTGTATCGCAACTTGGCTTGATATTGCTTAACTTATTGATAATAACCGTAAAATCCTGGCTTATCTAGCCTGCTTTCTTGGTTGAGTAATTTAAGCAAATAAAAATAAAAAATTGCGCGCCAAAAATCAGATTAGCCATCAACAGATGCACCGGCTGAGCGACGGCGGGAAAACCCAGTCTATCCAGGCTGACGCCAGCCAAAATGGCGGTAACGATCAAGCCCATCAACACATAGGCGGTGCGCAGCAGCAGGCTGTGTTTGTCGGCTTGTTGATAGATTTTCCAGGCCAGCCAGAAGTTGGTGAATAAAATGATCGATGAAAAAGAACGGTGGATATAAAAAATGATAGGAAAACTATCCCGCCAATACTGCCTGTCGATATAGCTGTGCTCATGAGCGATGTAATCGACCGCTTCCCTGACTTGGGTGCCCATTGCCACTTGCAATAAGGTCATTGCCATCGCAATTTTTAAAATCAAAGCAAAGCGCGGCGTTAGCCAATGGCTGTCAATGGCTTGCAGTAATGGCTTTTGCGATCTGGCGATGGCATAGATTAGTAGCGCGACGATAAACAGGGCCAGCAACATGTGCAGCGTTATCATTAATGGTTTCAGGTTGCTTGCCACCACGGCCGAACCCAGCCATCCCTGAAAGCCGACCAGCAAAAAAACCGATAACGCTAAATAAAAGATGGCTTTGTCGGCCTTCAGATAAACCCGCGATGTCCAGGCGGTGAGAAAAATCAGAAAACCGATAGTCACTCCGACCAGACGATTGGTGTACTCGGTCCAGGTTTTTACCGGATTGAAGGCGGTGCTTTCATAGCCGCGCGCAGCATAAATTTCGTGATAATTGGCAGGCAATTGCGACTCGTGAGTCGGAGGCACCCATTGCCCGAAGCAGGTCGGCCAATCCGGACAGCCCATGCCGGCGCCCGAGGCGCGGACGATGCCGCCAACCAAAATCACGAAATACACGGCAAAGATGGTAAGTGTGCCTAAGCGGCGAAAACGGGCGGCGTCTTGGGCGTCTATCATGTGTTTTTTTGTCTCAAAGGAACATCGAATGAGCTAGTTCGATCTCTTCCGAGACCCCTTCGATTTCCAAAATTTCGGTATCGGGCTGGATGCCCAGTTTCACAAAGGCAGGTACGGTGTTCCAATCGACGCGGCAGGCCGGATGATCGGTGCCGGCGATGCTTTGCAGAAACGCGACTTGCACTAAATCGACGTAATCCGCCTTTGGACCGGAGTCGCGCTGAAAATCGACGTATTCGGAGGGCACCAATTTAAGTTCTTCCGGAAAATTCCAGGTATTCATGATCAGTTTGCCGACGTGTGGATGGGCTTTTTCCAGCAGCTTATCCAAGCGAGATGGGCTATCTCTAAATTCCGGAATTTTTTCGACTAGCGTCAGTATCGGTAATTTACCGATTTGATGAATCAGTCCGGCCAGCATCGCTTCATCGGCGTTTAAATGCGGCACAAATGCGGCCAACGCGCGACTGATCGCCGAGACGTTCACGCCTTGCTCCCAAGTGCTGCGGAAATAACCTTCCAGTAACGCTGTGGTAGGCGTGAACATTTGCTGCATGATCAAACTGGTGATCAAGGTACGGATGGTGTTGTTACCGAGCCGGGTTACGGCCATTTGGATATTTTTGATTTCCATCGTGCCGCGATACAAGGGGCTGTTGGCAACTTGTATCAAACGTGCGGAAATGGCGGCATCGGTCGCGATAATATCCGCCAGACTTTGCGCGGTGGCATCGCCTTTGCTGACGGCATCGCGAACTTTGATGGCGACGTCCGGCAAGGTAGGCAGGATTAATCGATTGGCGTCCAGTTCCGCTTGTACATGGACTAAAAAGTCTTGAACAGATTTGAATTGCATGGATTAAATTTCCGCTATTGATCCGAAATTATCGCCACAGGGGTACGATAGTCGTCATCAAGTATAAGGTTTTTTGGCAGTCCATCAACTATTTGCAGGACTAGCAGCGCACGGTTTGTTCCGGCCCAGACGGCATTGGTCAGTAAGCACCCCATATTTTGCTGCGAAATGCCGTCCAGCACCTTACAGCCATTAATTGTACTGCCCGTTAATTGCCCGCATTCGGCAACAAACAGCGCGCGTTTGATTTTGCCCAAATAGTGACTGCGGGCTACGATTTCCTGGCCTGTATAACAGCCTTTACTGAAACTGATCCCGCCAAGTTGATCGATACCCAACATTTGCGGAATATGTTGTTCCGATTGACTAATATCGAACCAGGGTAGGGCTGTGGAGATGTCCTGGTAGCGCCACTCGTCCAGGCAACCGGATTCGAAATCGTGTTGGGAACGCAGTACTTCGGCAAATTCATCAATATGATTAGAGGTGCCGAGCACTAGGTGGCGCGGCGCTCCAGGCAACTTAATGGTTGTTAACGGTAATTGCCCAACTGCAAAATTATCTGCGGGAGCACTAAACTCGGGCGAAATATTCGTTATACCCAAGATCTGCAGATTCCCGGTTTGATCATGCAACTGTGCATCGGCGCGTAGCACGTACATCCGCAATTTTTTTAATACGGTATCGAGTAAGTCAGCGGGTAGTATCAGGTAAAAAGATTCGTGCGATTTAAAGACCAACAGCGTACTGATTACCCGGCCCTTGGCATTGCAAAACGCGGCTATACTGGCCTGCGACGCGGATAAATCATTAATATTGCATGTCAATTGGCCCTGTAAAAGTATTGCGGCATCTTGGCCGCGAACTTCTATAAGGGCCAGGCCAGTGGAAGCGAATACTTTTCTGGATAACGGAAATGAATTGGTTCTGTTAAAAGCGCTTTCGGGATATGTCCGGTCTTCAAGCATGGCGGTAAAGTTTGTAGGGATACGTAAACATAATTTAGCAGGGTAGTTTACCCTAGCTCGGAAAAGGTGCGGCGATTGTGTCGAAAAATCTTGAACAGAGCATGAGTTTTACAATAGGACGATCGCGTGTACTGATAATCATCGTTAGCGCCATCTACGTTCTAACCTTATTGGCTTGTTGGTTAAACGCGCTGCCTATGCCTTACAAATGGATGCTAACGATGCTGGTATTATTGAGCTGGAAAAGCAATGTGACGTCTGGCGAAATTAACGTCGTTTATCTGCGCTATACTCCTAATCACGGATGGTCGCTGCTTAGCGATAGCGACCACTACCAGCCGATCGACATTCAAGCGTCAACTGTGGTTACTAGGTTTCTAATCGCGTTGCATTGGGTACAGAATAAAGGGAGGCGTCAATCGATGATAATTCCAAAAGATGCAATGAGTAGCAACGATTACCGCAAACTATCGGTTTGTTTAATTATTTCAGATCATGGTCACGGTTGATGAACGCCGGTGTAAAGCAAACAATTGAATTGCAAATGAATTCGCTGAAGAACTTGCCGGTTTTGCCCGAGGCCAGTTTGCGAATTTTGGCTGCTATTAACACTCCGGAAATACCGATAGATAAACTGGCCGATGCCTTATCGTTATCGTCTGGCTTAGTCGCCAGATTGCTTGGACTAGCTAATTCCGCCTATTTTGCCCGGGGCAGAAATGTGTCCGATATTCGTACCGCCATTTTTCAGGTCTTGGGGCTGGACTTGGTAAAAGCACTGGCATTGGCAATTATCTTTAATGTGCTGTTCGATACGCGCAAATGCCAAGGATTTGACGCCGAGTACTTTTGGATACGCTCGTTAACGACAGCCGTATCCGCGCAAAAACTGGCAGCCGAGATCCCTCAATTGCGTGAGTTTACGCCCTCGACTATTTATTCGGGTGGCTTATTGCTAAACATCGGCATATTGGTGCTCGGTTATCTGCAGCCTGATGAGTTGCATGGCATTTTTGTCGATAGCAAAAAAAATCGCTTGTCCGTGGCTCAAGAGATTTCACAGCAACTAGGGCAGAGCCATTATCAAATTGGTTATTTTTTATTGCATAAATGGCATCTGCCGATGCTGTATCAGGTTTTATTGCAAAACTACGAAAATAAGGATTTTGAGGGTGCGGAACAGTCTTTATTGGCCCTATTGCGGATTTGTGAGCGATTAAGCGCAACCGTGATTACCGGCCAGCCGATTAATCCGCTAGAGTTTGAAGCGGAATGCCGAAAAATCGAGTTGCCGCTTGAACGTGTACTTGAGCTTGCCGAACAATTGGCGGAAAACCAACCGGCTATGCAAAAACTTGCAACTATCATGGGGAATTGATGAACCAGCAAAGCGCGGACAATCAGGATGCCAAGTTGACAGGCTTCGGCGTGCAAGACTTGCTGATCGACCTAGTCAATGCGCTGTCCGCGGTGAAGCAGTTGTCCGAAATCGACTATCAAGTCGATGATGAAAAAGCCCTTATCAGACAAGCTTTGGCAAGCTTAATCCAATATCAAGACATGGAACGCTGTTCTTTCTTTATCGTGGATAGCGACGGCTTCTTAAGCAATGTCGCCGGCATCAGTATTCTCGAGCTGGCTAACTCTGAAGCAAGCGTCACTACACCTCTGCGGTTTAAAGTGGGAGAAGGCTTGATTGGTGCCGCCGCCGCGAGCGGCGTTTTGCAACATTGTCAAAATTGCCATGAAGACAGGCGATTTGAAAAAAGCGGAAAACCCGATCAATTGCCAGGCTCGGTTATCAGTGTGCCGGTATTTACCTTCAATCGAACGCTGATTGGCGTTTTAAACGTATCCCATCCGCAAGCAAATTATTTCAGCGAGTGGCACATCCGTCTGCTCGAAGTGTATAAAAATATTCTTGGCCAACTCATCACAACCCGGCGTTTGGTTCAGCAAATGGAGCAACAAATTGCGTTTAGGACGGCGGAATTAGAGAGTCTGGTTGCGGAAACCAATCAGCTGAAAGATCATTTTGCCAGTATGTCTATGCACGACCAATTGACAGGCCTGCATAACCGGCGATTTTTTTACGACCAAGTCGAAGTCGTTATCGCGCATCACAAACGCTACAAAAATAGTTTTTGTCTGTTGGTTATGGACATCGATCATTTCAAGGTAATCAATGACCGTTTTGGACATTTGTTCGGCGATCAAGTATTAACCGGTGTGGCCAACGCGTTAAAACGGCAAGTGCGCAATACCGATATTCTGGTACGTTTTGGCGGCGAGGAGTTTGTGGCGATTTTCACCAACACCCGCTGCGATAATGGTAGAACGTTCGCGGAACGTATTCGGCAGGAAATTAAAACCCTGGAATGGTTTGTCGATAACGAGGTGGTTAATTTGACCCTGAGTATTGGTTTGTATTGCCTGAATGGCGACTTACTGCAATCCGAACAAATGCCGGACATTGACCAAATGATTAATTACGCCGATGCCGCCTTGTATCAAGCCAAAGCCGGCGGGCGCGATCAGACGGTAGTATTCGGAGAATTCCGCTCAGATCGGAATTAAGAATACTGCGGATCGTTTTGGCTTATTAATTTTAATTAAAATATCTGAATTTCCGATTACTCTAACTGATCCACCCATCAAAAACGGACAGATCAAGAAGCGAGTGCTTGTTTAAAATTGGCTTCAAATTCTATCGGGCTTAGGAAGTCGTTGGATGAGTGTAATCTAACGGGATTGCAATCCGTTTCGATATATTCAAATACCGTTTACCGCATGGCTTTGCGTCTATCAAACC
>LUUF01000076.1 GCA_001644045.1 Methylomonas methanica
ATTTTTCGGGGCCGGCTCTTTCTTCAGGTGAGAATACTCGCTTTTCAAAGTGTCCACTATTCGTGGTGGGGATCACTTGTAGCGAGTTGGGATTTTGCAACGCGCTATGACGCTGTTTGAACGCCAAAACCAGCCAGCCTTTGTGCGCTAGCGAACCGACCTGACGCTTATCATGCTGTTTATGGAAATGGCGTAACGGACCTTGCTGACAAGGACATACTTCATTGCCAAGCGTTACCGCAGTAACCGTCCTGTTAATTGACAGTTACTATCAAGCCAGCGCGTTTTCCATCCTAATGTCGTCATTTAAGTGGTAATAAGTGCGCTCAATCTGCGCAATGCTGGTGCCGCACATTTCTGCCACTTGTCTAAAACTCAGCCCTTTCATTATGCGCTCGGTAATCATGTAGCGTCGCAAGCTATACGGCACTAAGTCTCTGTTTTCTCTATCTTCAATGTCGGCCAGTTCGACAATTTTATGAAAGTGATAGAGCAGAGTGCGTTTGCTGAGTTCGGTTTTGCCGTCTACGCTGAATATCAAATCCGTTGCAGCTTTGGGTTTGGTGATTTTCTTCAATCGATTGAAGTAATGCCCACCTTTGCAAATTAATTCTCTGCTTGTACGCACCTTGCTGGTTGATGCGCGTACTTTGATGGTGGCAAGTGGCAAATAGGCGCCATCGTCTGCAACAATAGTGTTAATGACTTCCACATCGGACCAGCGTAGTTGTCGCTGTTCGCCAACCCGCAAACCACTGCGAGCAGCCACTAAGATGTAATGTCTAATCACTTGTCGCGTTGGCCATGCGTTGCACCAGAGTCACTACTGTTTGCAGTAGTCACAGTTTTGTGTAAGTTTTTGTGCAACTTTATGGAAAAAACACAGCAAAAACAAGAGCTGCTATTGCTGTGTGAAACTTTTGTGTAACTTTAATTGTTAGGTAAATCAAATATTTAACTTTAAGTTACTACTCCCACTCTATCGTCGCGGGCGGTTTGCCGGAAATGTCGTAAGTGACGCGAGAAATACCCGGTACCTCGTTGATGATTCTGCGTGAGATCAAATCCAGGAAGTCGTAAGGCAGATGAGCCCAGCGTGCGGTCATGAAATCTATGGTTTCTACAGCACGGATGGCGACAACATAGTCGTATTTGCGGCCGTCGCCCATCACGCCCACCGATTTGACGGGCAGGAAGACCGCGAAGGCTTGGCTAACTTTGTGGTAAAGGTCGTGACGATACAGTTCTTCGATAAAGATCGCATCGGCTTGGCGCAGTAAATCGGCGTATGGTTTTTTCACCTCGCCGAGGATGCGCACACCCAAGCCCGGACCGGGGAAGGGGTGGCGGTGAATCATATCGGCAGGCAAGCCTAACTCCAGGCCCAGTTTACGCACTTCGTCCTTGAACAATTCGCGCAAGGGTTCGACCAGCTTCAATTTCATGTTTTCCGGCAGGCCGCCGACGTTGTGATGCGATTTAATCAGGTGCGCCTTGCCGCTTTTGGCGCCGGCCGACTCGATGACGTCCGGGTAAATGGTGCCTTGCGCCAGCCATTTGGCGTCGGTGAGTTTGCCGGCTTCTTCGTCGAAGATCTCCACGAACAGACCGCCGATGATTTTTCGTTTTTGTTCGGGGTCGTTAACGCCGGCTAGCGCCGCCATATAACGAGCTTCGGCGTCGACGCGTATCACTTTGATGCCCATGTGCTGGGCGAACATCGCCATGACCTGATCGCCTTCGTGCAAACGCAGCAAGCCGGTGTCGACGAATACGCAGGTTAGCTGTTCGCCGATCGCGCGATGCAGCAAAGCCGCCACCACCGATGAGTCGACGCCGCCGGACAGGCCCAGAATGACTTGATCGCTGCCGACTTTTTCGCGCACGGCAGCGATGCTGTCCTCAATGATATTGCTGGCATTCCACAACGCTTGGCAGCCGCAGATTTCCAAAATAAACCGACTTAAAATCCGTCCGCCTTGTTTGGTGTGGGTGACTTCTGGATGAAATTGCAGCGCGTAGAAATGTTTGTCTTCGTCGGCGATGCCGGCGATCGGCGCACCGTCGGAGCTGGCGATCAATTTAAAGCCGGTCGGCAATTCGACGACGCGGTCGCCGTGACTCATCCACACATCCAATAAGCCGAAACCTTCCGGCGAGGCATGATCTTCGATGTTTAGTAACAATTTGGAATGGCCGCGAGCGCGAATCTGCGCATAACCGAATTCGCGGTGATCGGACGATTCCACTCTGCCGCCCAACTGCTCAGCCATGGTTTGCATGCCGTAACAAATGCCCAGTACCGGCACACCCAATTCGAAGACGATTTGCGGCGCGCGCGGCGTGTCGCTGCTGGTCACGGTTTCCGGGCCACCGGACAGGATGATGCCTTTGGGTGCGAAGTTTTTGACCTCGTCAGCGCTGCAATCGCAGGAATAGATTTCGCAATACACGCCAATTTCGCGAATGCGGCGGGCGATCAATTGCGTGTATTGCGAACCGAAGTCGAGAATCAGGATCTTGTCGGAATGGATGTTGGTCGCGTGGGATGACATGGCGGGAAACCTTTCAAAAATGTGAGGTGGGCGAGCATCGCGCACCCACCGGAAAATCTAGATTACGAGCGTACTACAAGCCTCTATACAACTGATCGAGCAGGCTTTTATTGTTTTCGAAACCTTTTACGTCCCGATTTTCGAACAGCGAACGAGTCATACGCTTGATAAACCGCAAATAGGGAGCCGCGCGCATGTAATGCCGTAAATTGGTGTGGCCGCGCACAATGGCAGTAATGCGTTCGGCGTTTTCCGGGATTCCCCAGCTGGCGGCTTGATCGGCCACCGACTCGGCTTTTTTGAAAAATAGCGTGACATTGCCGCCGTCTTCGGAAAACACATGCCTGTCCTCAAGTAGACCAGCCTTTTCGCCCATGCGCCGCAGCGTAGCCAGATTGAAATTGTAAAGATGCGCCTCGTGAAACGTGCTGCTCGGCGATTGGCAGGTGGCTTCTATGTTCGGTACTTCCACCACTAACACGCCGTCGGGTTTCAACAGGCTGCGTAACTTGCCCAGCACAAAAAACGGGTCTTCGGTGTGTTCCAGCACGTGCCAGATGGTTATCACATCGAAGCTGCTTTCTTCGAACTGCGCGTCTTGAATAAAGCCGAACTGTAAATTCAAATCGTACTGCGCAGCCGAATATTGGCCATAACCCTTGTTAGGCTCTATGCCGTGCAGATCGTGCCCCAGCGATTTGATTAAATAGGCAAACTCGCCGCCGCCGGTGCCCACGTCCAGCATGGTTTGCGGCTTGTCTAGCAAGTGCTTGATTTTTTCATGCCTGGTTACCGCAACCCGGCCGGCGCGCAAGATATGTTTGGCCTTGGGGGCGTAAGTGTTTTTGTATTCCAGTCGATAATCTTCTTCGTAAAACTGACGAGGATCGTGCGGAAACGGATCGCTCCACACCAGTCCGCAGTCTTTGCAGATCACGGTACGCAACTCGGCGCCGCTGCGGCTGCGCATGGATAACACGGCAACGTGGTTGCCGCCGCAAAGATTGCATGGAGTTGAGGACGTTTCGGACATTGCGATACTTCTGTGGTTTGTTTTCGATAAAGCGGGCCTACGCAAAATAAGCAGGCCCGACGGGTAAAAGCCGGAGGGTCGGTTTTAATTCATATGATAATTCGGCGCTTCCTTGGTAATTGTCACGTCGTGCACATGGCTTTCGCGCATGCCGGCGCTGGTGACTCGCACAAACTGGGCATTCTCATGCATCGCCGCAATAGTGCTGTTGCCTGTGTAGCCCATGCTGGAGCGGATGCCTCCCAACAACTGATGCACAATCGCCAGCACGCTGCCTTTATAAGGGACCCGGCCTTCGATGCCTTCCGGTACCAATTTTTCGACCTGCTCGGTATCTTCCTGGAAATAGCGGTCGCTGGAGCCTTGCTGCTGCGACATCGCACCCAGTGAGCCCATGCCGCGATAGGATTTGTAGGAGCGGCCTTGGAACAACTCCACTTCGCCCGGCGCTTCCTCTGTTCCCGCAAACAAACCGCCCAGCATTACCGCATGCGCGCCGGCCGCCAAGGCTTTGGCGACATCGCCGGAATAACGGATACCACCATCGGCGATCAACGGCACGCCGCTGCCTTTCAGCGCATCGGCGACATTGCTCACTGCGGTGATTTGCGGCACGCCGACACCAGCGACGATCCGGGTGGTACAGATAGAGCCGGGGCCGATGCCGACCTTGACGCCGTCGGCACCCGCTTCAACCAATGCCAATGCGGCGGCGGCGGTAGCAATATTGCCGCCTATGACCTGAACTTGCGGAAAGTTTTGTTTTACCCAGCGCACTTTATCCAGCACGCCTTGGGAATGGCCGTGGGCCGTATCGACGATGATGACATCGACACCGGCTTCCACCAACGCGCTAACCCGTTCTCCGGTATCGGCACCGGTGCCCACCGCCGCGCCGACGATCAGTCTTTCCTGCTCGTCCTTGCAGGCTTGCGGGTTGTCTTTGGCCTTTTGAATGTCTTTTACGGTGATCATGCCGCGCAAATGGAAGGCATCGTTGACGACCAGCACTTTCTCGATTCGATGTTTGTGCAGTAAATCGATGACTTCTTTATGTTTGAACGACTCGTGGACCGTAACCAGCTTGTCCTTCGGCGTCATGATGGAGCGGATCGATTCGTCCAGTCGGGTTTCGAAGCGCAGATCGCGGCTGGTGACGATGCCAACCAGCTCTTCGCCGTCCACCACGGGTACGCCGGAGATGTTTTTAGAGCGGGTTAACTCCATTACTTCGCGAACCGTAACGTTGGGCGAAACGGTGATCGGATCTTTGATGACGCCGCTTTCGTATTTTTTTACGCGTCTGACTTCCGCAGCCTGCTGCTCGACCGTCATATTTTTATGGATAATGCCGATGCCGCCTTCCTGAGCAATCGCGATAGCCAGGCGGGCTTCAGTAACCGTATCCATCGCCGCAGACACCAGCGGAATGTTCAGTCTGATTTTGCGGGTCAGTTGGGTTTTTAGTTCGACTTCGCGCGGTAGTACGCTTGAGTGGGCGGGCACCAATAAAACATCGTCAAAGGTGAGAGCTTCTTGAATGATTTGCATAATCACACCGGGTGGCTAATCGTAAATAAGCCAGCCATTGTACAACCTAACCCGCATTCCGAAAAATCGGAAATAGTCAATGGTATTTAGGCCGCCTAGCGGTTTTCCATTGAGAGCGCCGCCGCAATGGCCAAATATTCGCCGGGATTAGGCTTATGCAGGAAGATTCCCAGCACGCCCATCACGCTGAAAATATATAAAGTGTTAAAACCGTCGCCCAAAATAAACATTGCTAAACCGGACAAACTGACAAGCTCGATCAAAGCTTGCGTGATGATTATTGTCGACAGATAGCGCTGCCTAGCGGTTTTCGGGCCCGGCATGGTTTGGTTTAGCCGCAGCAGGATATGCCGCAGCAGCTTGGTGAACGGAAACAACAAAATAGCTAAGCCGTAGAGCACGCTCCTAATCAACACCCGCTGCGCTTCGTCAAGGTCTATTTGCAATTCGCTGGCCCACAAATGACAAACCAGGTTATAGCCTAGCACCGTTAGCAACATGGCGGCGCAGATGAGCCAGTGCGGCCTGAGGTCGGCGGCTGATAACTGGGATTGAGCGGGCATCGATAATTCCTAATTAGAGCGGTTGCGATAATCGCGGAGGATAACAACAAACGCTACAAAATCATAAACCGCATGAATCACCATGGGGATTAATAAATTGCGTTCGCCGCTGTAGTCCAGCATCACCCCCATATACAAGCCCATCAGCATGGCTAACGCCGCGTAAAGGGGCGTGACCGCATGTACCAGCGCAAACAGCAGATTGCTAACCCACAAGCCTACGCTCGCGCCCCAGCCGTTTTCCAGCCAAGGCTGTAAAAAGCCGCGAAACAGTGCTTCTTCGGCAAAGCCGGCAATAGCTGCCAAAATCAGCAAATCGGTCCAGTGCCTATATGCCAGTCTGGCGCCCAAGGTTTCTAGTAGCAACTCGCGAATTTTCTGGATCGGCGGATAGGTCAGCTGTTGCATCGCAAAAAACATTACCAGCAGCGGCCCGGTTGCTAATAAGCCGATGCCCAATGCCGATTCGGAAAATTCCAGACTGGCAAACGGATCGAGATCGGCAGCCCAACCAAGTACCAGAGCCAGTAAAGCCAGAGAGCCCTCGAAATAACAGGCAATCCTGAAAAAAGCGTTTGAAGCGGTGGGCTGGTTTTCCATGGCATTGGGCTTTAGGCAAACGGGGGCTGAAAATTCTAAACAAAAACCATTAGAATTGGCAGCATTAGCGATCAAGGGTCATCATCATGCAATGTTTTATCTATAAAAGCCTTAAAAAAGACGAACTCTATCTGTATCTGGACAAAAAAGACGACTTTTCCGCAGTGCCGGAAGCCTTGTTCAAAAGCCTTGGTCGTTTAACATTTGTAATGGAGCTGCAGTTGAGCCCGGAACGCAAGTTAGCCAGGGAAAACCCGGAAAAAGTGATTGCCAGCCTGCAAAGCAAGGGCTTTTTCGTGCAATTGCCACCGACATTAATCAGCACCATGCCAACGACCGTGGACAAGCAGTTGCACTGAAATCGCACGCGCCATATTGGTATATCCGTGCTAACATGCTCACAAAAAATCTTTATCGGAAAGCACGGTTTTTGCTCACTTATTTAGTCAGACCAGGATACGCAACACATGTCAGATAATCCATTAGCTTACGAAGACGCAAAGTCTAAGGGCATACTTTGGGGTTTTGGTTCGCTGTTAGGCGTCGTTCTGATTGTCATGCTGGTGTTAGGCGAATGGTGGAGCCGCGAGCCCGAGCAATTCAGCGTTCAGGACGAAGCGATCGAACGGATGAATGTGACGCATACCGATCAAATGCCGATCGGCTACGTATACGCCAACACCCTGGCGCATATCGCCGACGTGATTCTGTTCAAATCCGGTGGGTACTTGTCCAACGACGTGGCACCGCCCGGTCTGTTTTGCGATAACATTCAAAACTTCGAGTACGGCGCGCTGGTCATGTTGCGCGACGGCACCACCGCGTTGCGTAACCATTTCGCCCGCGACCAATCTCAATCCGCGGAAGATCCCGATTTGGCAAAAGCCGAGCCGTATTTTTACTACGAACGCAATTCATGGGCCTTACCGTCCACCGAATCGGAATATGTAAAAGGTATCGAAGCGCTACACGCTTACATGGTTCGCCTGCAAAACCCGTCTTCCACTTCCAAAGCCGCGCAGTTTCACTCCAGAGCCGATAACCTGTGGCAATATACCGAGGTTGTAATTAAACGGCTCGGCGGCCTCTCGACGCGCTTGGCGGCCAGTACCGACAAATTTTCCGGCGCTACCCATGGCGACCCGTCCAATCCGATCGACATCAATATGCCTACCATCGGTAAAACGCCCTGGATGGAAATCGATAACGTATTCTACGAAGCGCGCGGTTCCTGCTGGGCGTTATTACATATTCTGAAAGCCATCAAGCATGATTTTTCCGACATTCTGCTGGACAAGCGTGCGATGAATACCTTGGACAATATGATCCAAGCCCTGGAAAACGCCTTGTCGCCAACCTTGAGCCCCGTGGTATTGAACGGCGACGGTTTTGGTATATTCGCTAACTATTCGCTGGCGATGGCCAACTACATTGCTCGCGCCAACGCGGCTGCGCTGGACTTGCGGGACGTGATGAACAGAGGTTAATGCCATCATGCAGGAACAAATTAACGAAAATCTGAAAAAAATCGAGACCTGGAAACGCATCATTTTCATGCTGATCTTCGCGGCCATCGACAGCTTGGTGAAGCTGTTGCTGTGGCTGGTGATTTTGTTGCAGGTCGGTTCGGTGCTGTTTACCGGCGACGCTAACGCCAACATCCTGAACTTTGGTCGCAGCTTGTCTACTTACCATTATCATATCTTGCTGTTTTTGACGTTCAATACCGAGCAGCTGCCGTTTCCGTTTTCCGATTGGAACGAAACCGCCAAACTGGAATTGCTCGGCAAGCAGTAAACCTCCATGGAACCAGCGCCGCGCAAAATCATCCACATCGACATGGATGCATTTTATGCGGCGGTTGAACAGCGCGATCATCCGCAATATCGTCATAAACCCATTATCGTTGGCGGCAAGCCCGATTCGCGTGGTGTAGTTGCCACCTGTAGTTACGAAGCCCGCCAATTTGGCGTACGTTCGGCCATGCCTTCCGCGCATGCTTATCGGCTCTGTCCGCAAGCCATATTCGTTAAACCCCGTTTTGATGTTTACCGGGAAGCGTCCGAGATTATTCGCGGTATTTTTGCCCGTTACTGTGAACGTTTCGAACCCTTATCGCTCGATGAAGCCTATCTTGACGTCAGCGATAGCGAGCTTTACCAAGGTTCCGCAACTTTGCTGGCCAAGCAGATCAAGCAGGAAATACGCCGACAAACCCAGTTGGTGGCGTCCGCCGGCATTTCCTACAATAAATTTCTCGCGAAAATCGCCTCCGACCTGGGCAAGCCGGATGGCTTGTATCTGATTACGCCTGAACAAGGTCCCTCGTTTGTGGAAAATCTGGCTATCGGCAAGTTTCACGGCATCGGCCGCGCTACCGAACAGAAAATGTACGACTTGGGCATCGTTACCGGCAAGGATCTAAAACAACTGCCGCTGGCGGAATTGCAGCGGCATTTCGGCAAGGCCGGCCAACATTATTACAACATTGCCCGGGGCATTGATCCGCGCCAGATTAATGCCAATCGAGCCCGCAAATCGGTGGGCATCGAAACCACGTTCGATCACGACATCGCCGACTTGACCACCATTCTGCGTTATTTACAGGATTTGCTGGAAAAAGCCCTGGTCAGACTGGCCGAAAAACAGATGACGGCCTATACGCTGACAGTGAAAATCAAATATCAAAATTTCGTGCAAATCACGCGCGGGCGAACCTTGGCGGAACCGATCAGCGATAGCCCGACTACTAGACTGCTATTGAGCGAATTACTGAAAAATACCGGCATCGGTACCACGAAAGTTCGATTGCTGGGTGTGACCTTATCGGGTTTGGAAAATGGCGATAATCGCCTGCGCCAATACAGGCAAATGGATTTGTTCGACCTGCGTTGAAGCGGATTTGCCATAATAGGCGCGTCGGAATATCGTTATCCGGAGCAGTTTTGATCTGCCCCAATCCTGTCCGTATTTATTCATTCACTATCTTTCTTCGGAAGTCCAATCATCAAACATGTTCAATCAGTTGAAAATCGCCGTTCTCATTCCCTGTCATAACGAAGAAGTGTCTATTGCGAAAGTGGTAAGCGACTTTAGACTGGCTTTGCCGGATGCGGCTATTTACGTGTTCGACAACAATTCCAGCGATAACACCGTCCGGGAAGCGAGGTTGGCGGGGGCGATGGTGCGCAACGAAACCCAGCAAGGGAAAGGCCATGTTGTACGCCGCATGTTTCGGGATATAGATGCCGACTTTTACCTGATGGTGGACGGCGACGACACGTATGATGCCAGTTTGGCACCGGACATGATCAAGTTGGCGATGAGTGGCCCTTACGATCTGGTTAACTGCATTCGCCGCGAAACCGGCGATGCGGCTTACCGGGGTGGGCACCGCTTTGGCAACCTGCTGCTAACCGGGGTAGTACGGCAAATTTTCGGTAACCGGATTCTGGATATGCTCTCGGGTTACAAGGTGTTTTCCCGGCGATTCGTCAAGTCCTTCCCAGCACTGTCCGCTGGCTTTGATATTGAAACCGAGTTGACAGTACATACGCTGGAGTTGTCGATGCCGGCTGCGCACATCGAAGGTGAGTATCGAGGACGCGCGGTAGGCTCGGAAAGCAAATTGCGCACCTATCGCGACGGCTGGCGCATCCTGATGTTGATTATCAGACTGGTCAGACATGAGCGGCCCATGGTGTTTTTTGGAGCACTCGCCGGGTTGCTGGTCGCAGCGGCCTTGCTGCTGATCTGGCCCGTGATCGTCACTTATCTGGATACGGGCCTGGTGCCCAGGTTTCCGACAGCCTTTCTTGCCATGGGCATTATGCTGCTTGCGTCATTGAGTGTTTTTACCGGCACGATTCTGGATACGGTGACTCGCGGGCGCAAGGAATTGCGCATGCTGACTTATTTGCAATATCCGCCACCGGTCTATGCGCCGAACGATTACGCCGATTCAGTCGCCATCGGGTCTGTAGACAATAATGCTTTAACTGGAGGTAACGACGATCTGTTCGGTCAAATGTGGCGTTTTGGATTGGTTGGCATAGTTGGTTATATCGTCAATGCCGGCTTGGTAGAGTCGCTGGTGCTGAACATCGGACCGCTACGCGCGCAAATGCTGGCTTTTCCGGCTGCCGTTACGGTGACCTGGTGGCTTAACCGGCGCTTTACCTTTGGCGCCAGCCACCACGCCATTCATCATGAATGGCTGCGTTATGTGCTGGCCAATATGCTGGGTTGGACAGCCAACAACTGCGCTTACTTGTGGATGATTTTCAGCGTACCCCTTGCTTACCAGCATCCGGCGTTGGCCGTTGCCGTGGGTTCATTGGCCGGGATGGTGCTAAATTTTTCGGCGTCGAGATTAATTGTCTTTAAAAAAGTTCGTCAGGCCTGATGACAATTGCTCAAAGAATAAATGCGTTGCTGAGAATGCTGCCGACCAAATGGGTTTTTATCGGCGGATTCTTGATCCATTTCGGCATCATGTATCCGGGCTTCATGTGTTATGACGCAGTCAATCAAATCCTTGAAGCGCGCGAAGGCCGGTTTTCCGATTGGCATCCGCCGTTAATGGCGATTATTTGGCGATTCACCGACAGCATAGTGCCCGGCCCCGCCGGCATGTTGTTGCTGCAACTCGGCTTGGTGTGGACCGGCGCCTACCTAGTGTTTCAAGCATTTTTCAAACCTTACGGCGCCAAGGCCGCAGCGCCATTGCTTTGCGTTTTATTATTTTTACCGCCCTTGTTGGGTATCAGCGGCGCGATTTTGAAAGACATGCTGATGTGGGGTGCGCTATTTACTGCTTTCGGCATTGTGGGGCATATTAACAAACAAAGCCCGCGGTTTGCGTTTCTGTTGTTTGTACTGACAATATTGGTCTTATGGCTGGCCATCCTGATGAGGCACAATGCATTTTTCGCAACAATACCCATACTCAGCTTTGCCATATTTCGCTTATATCCAAAAAATAGCCTATTCAGCTTGGTACGCGCAGCAGTTTCCGGCGCGGCGCTTGCGCTTGCCTTGTTTGTAGTCACCGGAGCGATAAACAACCGGCTCGCCGATAGACATACCTATCCCTGGGTCGCCAACGCCTCATTTGATATTGCCGGGGTTATCAAACGGCTTGAAGATAAAGGCCGGCAACAAGCCATTTTCGATCAACTGGCCGGCACTCTAAATTCGACGGGTTCCGTTGATCCTCTTTTGAAAGCCTACACACCAATGTATTGGCGGGAAATTTTCCGAACCAAGCCGCCCACTTTAGAGTTGCCTAAAAACTCGATGGAATCGCAGATCCATGGCTTTGCCAGCCTCTCCGATCAGCAACGGCAAACGCTGCATACGTTGTGGATACAAACTATACTCGCTGAGCCGGTTTTATGGGTGCGTCACCGCTTGGCCGTATCGAAATATGTCCTGGGCTTGGTGCCGGATAACAGTTGGAGCCCGGTGATGATGGCTAAAGATTTTCCCAGCGATTTAGAGCGCGTTTATGGCTCCCATCCACAAGCCACTAAATTGCAAGAGCAGCTCGAGACAGGTATGACTAAGTATGCCGAATACTGGTTTTTTCAACCGTGGCCTTATTTTGTGCTGACAATTTGTCTATTTTTTGCCGTTGTGTTTCGCCAAGTAACAGCCAATATCGAAGTTATTTGTCTAACTTCCAGCGCCATCCTGCACGAGCTGGGTTTGGTGTTGGCAGCCCCATCGCCCGATTTTCGCTACTCGCACTACATGGTTTTTTGCAGCCTGCTCAGTTTCCTGCTGCTGGCGCGTCCCTGGATGACAAAATCCGCATGATCTCCTGCTGTTGACCTTGGAGAATTTGTGTTTGCCAAGGTAGTTGCAAGTATTGCCTGTTGGCGATAAACAGCGAGCGCGCGTTCAATAGCCTGTCTATAATATGCAAATTGATGATTTTGTTGCTGATAACGCCGATGTCCATGTGTCTATCTTACCGCCGCGCTTTATTACTGCTGGGTCAGATAGTGGCGGTTGTCATGCTGAGCCAGCTCACCGGCTGCGCCAGCAAAGAAAAAGCGCCGCTGACCGTATTGCCTGCTCCCGAAGGCGGCAACCGGATCGCGGCCAACGACGCGTTACAATTGCAAGGCGCGCCTTATGTTTATGGAGGGGAGTCGCCTAGTCAGGGCTTCGATTGTAGCGGCCTGGTGTATTACGTCTATAACCGCCAGGGCGTGCGCCTGCCGAGGGATACCCAATCGCTAGCCCGGCAACTGCCGGCGGTGCAACCGGAGCAAAGACAGCCGGGCGACCTATTGTTTTTCACCACCGATCGGCCGTTTTCGCATGTCGGCATTTATATCGGCGGCGAGCAGTTCGTGCATGCGCCCAGTAGTCGGACCGGGCAGGTGATGGTTTCCGATCTCAGGCAGCCGTATTGGCGCGAGCGCTTTATCGGTGTGCGCCGTCCCGTGGCACGTTATTCCTTGTCGCTGAATGACAGCGGCAACGCAAGCTGCCGTCTAAATTAATCCAGCCAGCGCACCACCGCATCGCGCTCTTGCCGAGTTTTCGGCCGCGCCGGCGGATTTTTCCGGTAACCGAAGGCCACCATATAAGCTGCGGACCAATGCTCTAAATTCACGTCTGCATTTTCCGCCAAGACCCGTTCCACTTCCTCGCGCTCGAAGCCTTCTATCGGACAAGAATCGATGCCTATCAGCGCCGCGGCGGTCATCATATTGGCCAGCGGCAGATAGGTCTGCTGGGTGGCCCAATCGGTCAAGGTGCGTTCGGAGCCCAGCAAGTCAAAATCGCTACGCTGAAATTTCTCGATCAAGCCGCTACGCAAGCTGATGATGTCTTCCGGAAACTGCTGCACCTCACGCATGATGTGTTGCAAATAAGGGCTGTCGTAGCGCATGAAATGGCTTTTCCGTACCAAGGTCAACACCACATGGCTGGCGGTAGGCAACTGTTTTTGCCCGCCCCAGGTAACAGTCCGCAGTTTTTCCCGTAAATCCGGATTTTGTACGACCAGAAACTGCCAAGGCTCCAGCCCGAAGGAGCTGGGCGAGAGTCTGGCAACTTCCAAAATAAAATCGAAATCCGCGCCGGCGATCTTGCGCTCGGCGTCGAATTCCTTACAGGCGTGACGAAATTGATACGCGTCGAGAATATCCTGTTTACTGATAGTCATCTTACAAGCTGTCGCCTACTTCGCGTTGATAAAACGGCCATGTCTTCACGTGCAAATGCTTTCTGATCGGAGTTTTGATCACCGATACGCACAGCGCGATCGAGAACAAACACCAGACCGCGCAATATTCGTTCGGATCGTTGGTGGTGACGTCGGAAATCCACGGTCCAATCAGATAATGGAACGCCACGAAGCGCCAGGAACCGTACATGATGGGCAAATAAAACGCCGCCAAGATATACGAAAACGCATGCAAGCCCCAGTTGAAACCCAACAACCAAGTCACCGGTTGCGACATCAAACCGTTCAAAGGCATTTGCCAAGCGATGTGCCAATCGCCGGAAACGGAGCACGTCTGCACGCCGCAAAAACCCTCGGTACCCGGCACACAGTCCCCCGCCCAGGCGAACGGATACATCTTGATCAGCATCGCCAGCGAACTGATCGCACACAAGGTGTAAACCGTGGTCCTGATCTTCAGTTTGACGCTTTCCGGAATGAAATACATCGCCACCATGTTCACGAAAAACGGCTGGAAAGCGATATGCAGATAACCGAGAAGCGTCAACACCTGATTATTCGGGTTATCGCACAGATTGATGTACACATACGTTAATGCCTGCAGTAGTTCCATCAAGGCAAAATAGGTTAATGGAATCCACAGTTCCTTGGATTCGCCTTTATAAGCCACGTAAACAGCGGTCGTTAAACCTGCGGCAGCCAACACACCTGACGCTTCTCCACTCCAACACATTGAAAAATACCTTCTTTATTTTAGTTATAGGCATAGGCATCTGGTTTGTAACCGCGCGATCCAACTGCGCTTAATGTTACCGATTCAGATGTCTATGGGTTTCGCTACGATCCATCGCAAAGGGCGGGAATTATTACATAAACCGGACTAAATCGCCGGATTTTGGCGGACTTTACTAATACAGATCCACGGGGTCGACATCCAGCGACCAGCGCACTTTTTTGGCTTCCTTCAACGCATAAATGGCCGGCAACAAACTATCCAGCAGTTGATGCAGTTCTTTGCGCCGCGGACTCTGCAATAACAATTGGAAACGAAACAAACCCGCGCGCCTAGCCATCGGCGCCGTCACCGGCCCCAATATCTGAACTTTGCCGGGATTCAATTCGCTGATCTTCTGGCAAACCGCCTGTAAAAACTGTTGCGGTTCCTCGGCCTTGCCGGCTTGCACCCTGAGCAGGGCTTGATGACCGAACGGCGGCAAGCCGGCCTGCCGCCGCTCTTGCAGCGCGCTTTGCGCGAAAGCCCGATAGCCTTTGCTTAACAAGATGTCGAGCAAGGGATGTTGCGGATGCCGGGTTTGCAATATCACTTTGCCGGGCTGATCGGCCCGGCCGGCCCGGCCGGCGACCTGCACGATTAATTGTGCGAGTCTTTCGCTGCCGTGGTAATCGATACTGAACAGGCCGCTGTCTATATCCAGAATGGCTACCAGCGTGACTCCCGGAAAATGGTGGCCCTTGGCCAGCATTTGCGTCCCCAGAATTATATCGACCCGGCCATCGTTAATCTGCTCCAGGTATTGTTCCAGCGCGCCCTTGCGCTGCGTGGTATCCCGGTCCAGACGCACGATTACCTTGTCCGGAAACAAGGTTTCCAAGGTTTGTTCGATGCGTTCGGTACCCAACCCCAGCGCCTGTAATTCGCCGGTTTTACAAGCCGGGCACTGCTTGGGCAAGGGCTGTTCGCTGCCGCAGTGATGGCAGCGCAGCAAACGGTCGGCTGCATGAATCACCAGATTGGCATCGCAACGCCGGCAGCGCGAGACCCAGCCGCAACCATGACATATCTGCACCGGCGCATAGCCGCGCCGGTTGAGAAAAATCAGCGCTTGTTGTTTTTTGGCCAGCGTGGCGTGGATTTCCACCTGCAGCGGCTCGGACAGGCCGGCTTGCATTCTTTTATTACGAATATCCAGTAGCTGAAAACTCGGGGCAACGGCATTGCCGGCCCGATTGGGCAAATGCAGTAATTGATAGCGGTGTTGGGCAACGTTCGCCATGCTCTCCAGCGACGGCGTCGCCGAGCCCAATAGTACCGGGATGCCTAAACCCTTGGCCCTGGCGATGGCGACGTCCCGCGCGGAAAAGCGAAATCCTTCCTGTTGTTTGAACGAACTGTCGTGCTCCTCGTCGAGAATGATCAGACCGGGGCGCGGCATCGGCGTGAACAGCGCGGAACGGGTGCCGAGCATGATCGCCGCGTGGCCTTGCTGCATGCTCAGCCAGGCCTGCAAACGCTGGTTGTCGGTTAATTTGGAGTGCGTGGACACCATGTTCACCGCAAAACGTTTTAGAAAACGCTGCTCCAGTTGCGGCGTCAGGCTGATTTCCGGCAGTAAAACCAGGACTTGTTTGCCCTGCTCGAACACCTTGGCGATGATCTGCATATACACTTCGGTCTTGCCGCTACCGGTCACGCCTTCCAATAAGGATACGGCAAAGCGGCCCAGATTAGCGGTCACGGCAGCTATAGCCGCCTGCTGCTCCGGATTGGCCGGCAACGCGGTGTTGGTCACGGCTAATGCCGCACCTGGAACTGGGTCTTGCGCCGTGACCAAACCTTTATCGAGCAAGGCTTTCAGCGCGGGTTTATAGGCGCTAAGCGCGGCAGCGGTCATCGCAGTATCGGTAGTTTGCAACAAAGCCAATAGCGCTTGTTGCTTGGGTGCGCGGTGTAACTGTTCCGGGGAGACCAGCCGGCCTTGCGGGCTGAGGCCGAAACAGGGCTGCCGTTGCCGCAAAGCCGGCCGGCCTTGGCGCAAGGCCACCGGAAACGCTGCTGCCAGCACTTCACCGAGCGGGTGGTGATAGTAGCGGGCGGCCCAATTCAACAGGCGTATATCGGTTTCGGACAATAGCGGATGCCTATCCAGAATGGCGATAGCCGGTTTCAGTTTATCTCTATCGAAGTCGGAATTGTCCGCGACAGCCATCAATACGCCCACTTGTTGACGCTTACCGAAGGGTACCAACACTCTGACGCCAGGCAGCAATTCGGGCAAACTAACGCCGAGCGGCGGCAGATAATCGAATAAGCGGTCCAGCGGAACCGGCACGGCAACTTTCAAAATTAAATTGCCGGGAGCGTCACAGTTAGGCATGTCTTGTGATGTTTTTTTGATATTAGGCCGCTAAGTCTTTAACTAGATTAAGGAATCTGAGTTACCCACAAAAGCTGTGGATAACTCTGTGGATAGGCTTTTGAGAGAATCGCTTAGTGTCGGTTTTTATTACACATTTGTTAAATTGTGCAAATTTAAGTCAACCGGCTTGTTAATTATAAATCAATAACTTACGCCGAAAATTAATCTGCGTTAAATATCGCAAGCCACCGTGAGAGTGCCGCAAAGCGATCGCCCCGTTTTTGTGCATAACCTGTTGCGGGGCTGTGTCGATTCGACGCGGTAACTGCTGAAATTAAAACAACTGGGTGTCCGGAAAAAATCAGGCTTATCATGTTCAGGATTATTGCGGGTTTTGCGCGGTGTAAAACAAATTTTCCCGGACCAACTTGCCAATCCTGCGGCTAAACGGCATCGGCATCGTTAAAAAATTGCAGGCATGCCCACCCCGCCAATAATATGAACGCAAATAAGGTCCACGCCGGAATACTCAGGCCCAACAAGGTCCAATCTATCTTCGCGCATTCGCCGGTGCCGGTCAGCATCAATTTGATCGTATCCGCCAGCGGAAAATGCTGAAACACGTATTCCAGCCCCGGACTGCATTCCGGTACTTCCTCGGGCGGTAAATGTTGCAGCCAGACATGGCGGGCCGAGACACTGGCGCCTATCAAGGCCGCCACGGCGCTGCACACCGCATAGACTTTGCGGCCACGACTGTGCAAACCGGCCATTAAGAAAATCACGCCCGTCGCCAGAATGGCCAGCCGCTGCGAGATACACAGCGGGCAAGGCTCAAGCTCTTCGACAAACTGCAAATAGGCGCCAATCCCCAGCAACGAAGCGCAGGCGGCAAAGCCTAGAAAAAAACAGATACGCGGACTAAATTTTACAAAACTCATTTTCGACGTCTTTTTTGAATGCTCTAATTTCCCGCGAGGGGCCCAAAATCACCAAAATATCGCCAACGCTCAGGCGGCGGTCGAATTCCTCGACCACAAAATGCAACTGTTCGCTGACTTGTTTATTGACGATACCGATCAATATCAAATTGTACTGCGAACTTAACTGCAGCTGTGCGACATGGGCGTTTTCCAGGTAACTGTTTTCCGGAATCGCCACCTCGGCCAGATGCAGATCGTGTCTGCCAAACACCGTGTGATCGAACAGATCGTGAATATCCGGCCGCTTCAGCATGTCGTGAATCTTGCGCCCGCAGATTTCATAGGGGTCGATAATCTTGTTGGCGCCGGCCGCCAACAGCTTTTCCGCCGACTCCGGACTGTCGACAATCGCGACGATATTCAACTCCTTGTCCAGCGCGCGGGCCGAAAGCGTCAGAAACACATTCTCGGAGTCCGTGTCGAAAAAGCAAAACAGCGTGTCGATATGCGCGCCGATGCCGATCAGCTTCAAATCGTCGTCGCTACGGAAATCGATGTTGGCGGTTTCGAAACCGTTTTCCCGGGCTAGCGTAGCTTTGGCCGGATCGTGATCGATGACGGTGATTTGAAACAGCTCTTTGTCCAGCCGGCTAATGGCCTCGAACGACAGCCGGTTGTACCCGAATACGGCGATGGTTTTCATTTGGGCTTCCTGCTGAATAGTCGGCGTTGTTCCACCTGATCGCGAAAGTGGTCGATACCGTACTTGCGGCCCAACAGCACCAGCATGTCGCCATGCCGCAGAATAAAGTCCGCTTCCGGATTGAAATAAAAATGTTGCTGTTTTACCTGATATTTATTTTTATGTTTCAGATGAATCGGATTGTCGCTGATCACGCCCAACAAGGTGAGCTTGCGTTGCTGTAAATCCAGTTGCCCGATTTGTTGATTATCCAACGGCGATTTTTCGCTGACCAATACCGACTCCATCACAATTTCGGTTTGATTATGTAGGATGCCGGAGATAGCCTCGAAAGCCACCGGCTGGCCGACGAATTCCGCCGCCAGCAAGCCGGCTATTTCGAACGGCCTGATCACATTGTCCGCGCCGGCCTGATACAGTTTGTTGACGTTGTCGTGGCGATTGGCGCGGGAAATAATGCGCAAATTCTTGTTCAGATGGCGGCTGGTCAATGTAATGTAAACGTTGATGACATCGTCGCCAGTAATGCAAAGAATGGCGGTGGCACCCCGACAAATCCCGGCATTTAGCAACACTTCGTTGTTGCTGGCATCGCTTTCTATGGCCAGATAGCCGCGCTGCTTGGCTAGGACCACCCTGGCCGGGACTCGGTCGATGATCACGAACTTTTGCCGTTCGCCGTGCAAATGTCGGGCAATTTCCTGTCCTACTCGGCCAAAGCCGCAAATGATGATGAAACTATCGTAACGCTCCAATTCGGCATAGGTGCGGCTTTCGCGCATCGACAGCATCTTCTCGCTGAACGCGGCGATCAGGATGGAAGTGAAGAACGACAATACGCCCAAGCTGGCCAGTATCAAAAAAATCGTCACCCAGCGGCCGCCGGTGGTTTGCGGGGTGATGTCGCCAAAGCCCACCGTCGCCAGGGTGACGATGGTCCAATAAAACGCGTCGAACAAATTATGGATGCCGCTGCCGAGCGCCTGGTATTCGAACATGTAAATCGACACGCTGGCGATAAACACCAGAAAACAGGTGAAGATCAGCAGTGTCATCAACTCGAAGCGCTTGCTGGCCAAGGCGTCGGCAAACAATTTGGCGCTATTGGAATAACGAAACAGCTTGAACAGGCGGAAAATGATGAAAATCCGCAAGATCGCCAGCGGCCGGTAACTGGGCAGGATGGCCAGGATGTCGATAATCGCGAACGGCGAGGTGATATATTCGATATCCCTGACGAAAGCCTTTCTAAATACGCCGAGCAGATTGAAATCCAGATTCAAATACAGGGCTTTTTCGTATTCCTCGATGATGACTTTATAGGTGTCGGAATAAATCCAGCCCCGCAGGCAATATTCGACGATAAACACCATCAAAATCGCCAGCTCGAAATAGCCGCCCATCTTGCTGTCTTCGTGTTCGATATCGTAAATCAGAAAAATCACGCTCAAAATCAGCAAGCCGATCATCGTCGCGTCGAAATATTTCTTTTTCCGGCTATGGCTGTTTTCCAGCAGGTCGTAAAAAAACAGCTTGGCTGACCGGTACCAATCGGCCGATTTTAAATAGTAGGCGCAATAAACGATGAGTTTGGCTAGCATCTGGGCTTATTTCTTAAATTCGATCACTTTGCTGGAGGGATTTAGATTGAGTTCGTCGATGACGCAGTGCGGGCCGGCTTGCAGGATATAAGAAACCGCATCGGCAACATCGTCCGCCATTAGGGCCTGGCCGGATTGTTTGCCGGGTGCGAACGCCAATGTATCAAAAAAAGCGGTGTCGACCATGCCCGGATTGACTAAAGACACTCGCACCGAGCTTTTGCCGCACTCGTCGCGCAAGGCTTGGCTAAACCCGCGTAACGCAAATTTGCTGGCGCAATAGATGCTGCCGTTGCGGCTGCCTTTTAAAGCCGCTTCCGAACCGATATACACCAGGTTGGCATGCGGTTTTTGCTTCAGTTTCGGTAACAGCGCCCGCGTCAGACAGGCCTGGGCGGTGAAATTCACCGTCATCAAGCTCTCGATTTGCGCGTAGGAAAATTGCTCCAAACCGCCGAATTGGCCGTAACCGGCGGCGAATACCGCCGCATCCAGTGCCGGGAAATCGCTTTGCAGTTGCTTGGCAAATGGCGGCAGGTCGGTCAATTTTTCCAGATCCAGCTCGACGCCGATAAAATTAGGGTGAAGCTTGCTAAACCGCCGGCAGTCCCGGGACGTGCCGATAACCTTATGCCCTTGCGCCAGCAGTTGCTGCGCAATCGCCCGGCCGATACCGGAACTGGCGCCCGTCACCAGCACCGTGCGTTTTACAGTGTGCATGGGAAAAACGCGCTTTGCGGAATGTATTCCAGCAATATCTGCGTGCAGTCGGCCATCATCGCCTGTTCCAGGTCGGCGCGGTAAGACACCATGCCGGACGCGGTTTGTAGCGGACTGGCGAATAATTTTTCATCCGGGTACAGCTTATGGATTTTTTTGAAATATTGCTCCGGCAAACGAAACACCCCCAAGCTGACCGAGTGCAAGGCCTGCGCATCGATTGCCGCAAAGACTTGCTCGAACAAGGCCCGGTATTGCTGCCGATAGTCGTGCTGATAAATCAAGGGGTCGAAACGTAAACCGATCCGCCAGCCTTGCTGCTGCAATTTGGCGGCGGCTTCGATGCGCTTGGCCACATTCGGCGCCTTGGCTTCCACCTTATCGGCTACTGCATCCGGCGACAGGCTGAACGCCACAACACAGCGCGGCACCAACTCGCGGTTCAATAGACTTCTGATCTGCGTGCTCTTGGTGCGCAACTCCAGCCAGGCGTTGGGTAATTCGGCAAACACCGGTAAAAATTGTGCGGCAAAGTCGGTGACCGGCTCGAACGCCAGGCTGTCGCAATCGTAACCGGAGAAAAAGTACACATCCTGGTCCGGCGTTTCCCGGCAGGTTTGGCGAATCTGTTCCTGAAAATCCTCGTAATTCACAAACAGCACGTAATTGGCCGACTGGTACATGCCCTGCAAGAAGCAGTAACGGCAGTCGTACAAGCAATTCAGCATGTGCGAAAAATAATAATTGCGCTGGCCGCCGATGCCATAGCCAGCAGGCGCCGGCAACACGAACTTTTGATATTTTTCCGCCAAAATCAAAGCCGGATGCTGCTTCTGTAAACGAAAGTTTTGCGCCTTGGGATTAAACACCTCGCCGAAGCGCTCGCATGCCACCGTCCGCGCTTGCGGAAAACGCCGGCGAATCTCCGCTACGCGCGGATGCTGCTCGATAGCGGATTCGATGTACAGGGTGTCTATCATGATGGCTTAATGCGGCAAAAGGCGGTTGAGCATTATAAATGATTGCCGGCGACAGGGCGTGGCGACCGCGCTAGGTGGCGGCTTACGGCCCACAAAGCCGCAGATCGGGGCGGTGCGGCAACTTGACGCAATTGCCCACCGTAAATGCTCCGTTGCGGGTACGCTAAATCCGTTATGATGGTCCCTGAAAAGCAATAACGTTTTTCAATTGGACCCAGTAGGAAAAAAGATACTTCCAATCAGCATGGATTTGCTTCAAGCCTCTTGTCGGCTAACTGGCAAAAGGTGCTGTGCCGGTGCTCTTTCACGACGAACTTAGACCTATAAGTTGCCGGTACAAAAAAATCTATTCTGTGATGACGTGTTTTTTAGGGCATTGGACCTATTAACCATCACACGAAATTTACTTAATGAAATTATTTACAAAAGCAGTATTGAGCCTGTCATTGGCAGTGTCTTTGAATCTGACCAGCGTTTGCGCATTCGCTGCCGAAGAAGCGCCGGCTGCCGCAGCCCAATCAGGTACCGCTGGCATTATCTCTCACATCGAAAAAGCGCTGGTTGAAGTCAGCAAAAGCGATTTCTCCGCTGCGCAGATTCATCTGAAAGCCGCCAGAGCCAGTTCCGAAGCGATTGCCGGCAACTCCGAAGCAGCGAAAAAAGCCCACGCTTCGCTGATGCAAGGACAAATTCAGTCTAAAGCCGGTAACGTCAGCAAAGCGACCGAAGAATTGACCAAGACAATCGAACTGTATAAAGCGCTGTAAAGCTTGGATAGAGCTGGGCTGTTACGTTAAAGCCCAGCGATTTTTTAACATCGCCGTTCCCCATCATCGCCTTAATCGGCAGTCATTTCAGCCTACCCTGCAAAATCCAGAACTACCGACCACCTATCAGGCTAATCGATCAAGATGGCCGTGCCCAAAACATAAAAGCCCCTTAGCTCCAGACAGCTTCTCCTGAAACCAATGTTGCTGCAACGCTGTTGCGCAGTCATCACTTTCAATGCCATTAGTAGCCAGCCATTGCTACATTCGCCGCCTGTTCTCTGCATATAAGTCTATAAAAATCAATTGCTTGAAGCAATTAAAGTCTAGGTCGTTCCGCTTGCGCACCCGAATCTTACAGATGGTATGGAAGTTGCTGAATGTACATGATTAACGCAGTGTTGATGGCATATGCATAGTTCCTCACTGCGCCACTTGGATTTTGCCGACTTTAATTGAGAGGAATAGGCTTCATGCTTAAAAAACACCCCCATTTCGTCCTGCTAGCGCTGGTTTTGACCACGGCCACCGCGAATCTTGCCTTCGCGGCGCCGAGCATTTATCCCACGGGTGTCACCCGCTACGATCCAGGTAAAAGCTATAACAGTTACGTGCTGTTTTCCGGCGCGGACAGAAAGACCCACCTGATCGATTTGAACGGTAACGAGGTGCATCAATGGGCGAATACCGGTCAACCGCCTCTATACCTTGACCCGCAATTAGTCAACGGTCAGCAAGGCCATGTTTTGTTGCAGTTTTCCGGCGCAACCGGTGGCGGTAACAATAGCAAAGAGCCACAATCGATAGGCGAAGTGGATTGGGACGGCAAGGTGGTCTGGCAGTGGGGCGGCGCCAAAGCCCAGGACTCCTATGCCGCGTCCGGCAACAGCAACGATAGCAACGGTTACGGTACGGCCATCAGGCAGCATCATGACTGGCGCAGACTGCCCAACGGCAATACCGTGATTTTGATTAACTACGAAAAACCGGTAAAAGGCTTCAAGGCCGATAAATTGCTGGACGATGGCATTTACGAAGTCGACCCGAAAGGCCAGGTCGTCTGGAAATGGCATGCCTACGATCACTTAAACGAGTTTGGCTTTAGCAAGGCCTCGCTAAAATATTTGCATCAAACCCTGGGCAGGGGCAACGATAAAACCAAACCATTCGACTATCTGCATTTCAACAATATGTCCGTCGTCGGTCCCAACAAATGGTTCGATGCCGGCGATCAGCGCTTTCATCCCGATAATCTGCTAGTCGATTCGCGCGAAGCCAATTTCATCGCGATAATCGAGAAAAAGACCGGCAAAGTGGTCTGGCACATCGGCCCGGATTTTTCGCCGGCCAGTTTTGAGCACAAGGTGCCGCGACCGGTAGATCAGATCAGCGGCCAGCACGATGCGCATATCATTCCTAAAGGCCTGCCCGGCGAAGGCAATTTACTGGTGTTCGACAACCAGGGCGCAGCCGGCTATCCGCCAGTCGCGTTGGGGGTGGGCGGTCAGCTCGGTTCGCGGGTGCTGGAGATCGATCCAAGCAAAAAGGAAATCGTCTGGCAGTATACCGGTGCCGATTCCGGTCGTCCCAATTACACGTTTTATAGTTCCTATATCAGTAGTGCCCGACGTTTGCCGAACGGCAACACCCTGATCGACGAAGGCATGACCGGCCGTTTCTTGCAGGTAACCGCCAAGGGTGAAATCGTTTGGGAATATGTCAGCCCTTATTTTTCACAGCCGCGCGCCGACGATCCGCAGCAAATATCCAGCAACACCGTGTATCGTGCACAGCCGGTGCCGTACGATTGGGCGCCGGCCGGGACACCGCGCGCCGAGAAGCCGGTCAAAGCGCAGGACATCACCCAGTATCGCGTACCGGCCAATCCTTAAAATTAGCCGCGTATAGTTCGCAAACCGACACGTTGAACTTCACATTGGAATAAGCTTTGAGCTCATTTAATAACAATCGCCGCCGAGTGCTGAAAGGCCTCTCGGCGCTCTCGCTGGCATCATTAGCGACTAGCTGGAATTTTCCGTTTGCCGCCGATAAAAAAGGCCAACCCAATATCATTTTTATCCTTGCGGACGACTTGGGCTACGGCGATTTGAGCGTCTACGGCCAAACCGATTTTCAAACCCCGCAGCTTGATAGGCTTGCCCAACAAGGGCTGCGCTTTACCCAGGCTTACTCCAACTCGGCGGTCTGCTCGGCAACGCGCTTTGGTTTGATTACCGGCCGCTATCAATATCGTTTGCGTGGCGGTTTGGAAGAACCCATCGCCGGCGCGTCCGACACCATTGGCTTGCCGCCGGAACATCCGACCCTGCCTTCGTTGCTGAAGAAAAACGGTTACACCACGGCTTTATTCGGCAAATGGCATCTGGGTTCCCTGCCGAAATTCGGACCGTTGAAAAGCGGCTACGATGTGTTTTTTGGTAACTATGGAGGCGCCATCGACTATTTCACACACAAATCCGGCAGCGGCGAGAATGCCAAGGACGACTTGTTCGAAGGTGAGGTGCCGGTGCATCAGGTGGGTTATTACACCGATCTGCTTGCCGACCGCGCCGTCGATTACATCGGCAAACAGCAAACCGGCAAACCGTTTTTCCTGTCCTTGCATTTCACTGCGCCGCACTGGCCTTGGGAAGGGCCGCAAGACGAAGCGACTTCTCGGGAAATCAAAAGCTTGTTTCATTATGACGGTGGCAATCTGGCGACCTACGCCAAGATGGTGACCACGCTGGATGCCGCGATTGGCCGGGTTTTGCAAAATCTGGAGCAACGCGGTCTGGATCAAAACACCATCGTGGTGTTCACCAGCGATAACGGCGGCGAGCGCTTCTCCAAGACCTGGCCGTTTTCCGGCCAAAAAACTGAGTTGCTCGATGGCGGCATCCGGGTGCCGGCGATCGTGCGCTGGCCGGAAAAAATCAAACCGGCCCAAGTCACCGAGCAAGTGGCGATCAGCATGGATTGGCTGCCCACGCTGGTGGCCGCCGCCGGCGGCACGCCGGATGCCGCCTATAGACCCGATGGCGACAATCTGTTGCCGGTGATTTTAGGCAGCGAAAATCCGCATCCGCGCACCCTATTCTGGCGCTACAAGGCCAACAAACAACGTGCCGTACGTCTGGGTAACTGGAAATATCTGAAAATCGCCGATAACGAATTTCTGTTCGATGTCGTCACCGATCAGCGCGAACGCGCCAATCTGGCCGAAAAAAATCCGGAAATTTTCACGCAGCTCAAACAGCAATGGGAAGCGTGGAATGCGTCGATGCTGCCCATCACGGACGATGTGCGCACCCACGCCGTGGCCGGGAAAGTCCAGGCGGATCGTTATCGAGCCCTGGATGAAGACTAAAATTAAGGTTTTTTTGCTGTTGCCGGGCGCTAGTCTATATCGGCAACCTGCTTATTTTCGGTCAATGCGCCAGCAACCGCTGTTTCCAGGCCAACACTTGGCAAAAAATCGCAGCTGCCAAGTTCGCTGACCGGCCTGACGCCAACTCACAGCTTATCTTATTAAATCATTCGCTTAGCAAAATATAGCTGGCGCTTTTTACGCGCTGGCATGTCATTTGCGTTTACGAGTCATAACCCGTAATGACCAGTTATGACTTAGATGCTTGCCGACAAAATTCACATCACACCGCCCGGTTCCTTATATGCCCGCATCCGCGACGAATTGCGGGCGCGCATCGTTGCCGGCGTCTATAAGCCGCACGCGCGCCTGCCTTCGGAAAGCGAGTTGATGAGCAATTATGGCGTTAGCCGTATCACCGTGCGCCAGGCCTTGGGCGAGCTGGAAAAGGAGGGTGTGTTGTTCAAGGTGGCCGGTAAAGGCATGTTCGTTTCCCTGCCCAAGCCGTTTCAATCCTTGGCCCGCTTGCAAGGGTTTGCCGAGGCGCTTTCGGAGCAAGGGCATGAAATCTACAACCATTTGGTTGGTATCAAACATCTGCCTGCTAGCTCCGCTGTGGCACAACGACTAGGTCTGGCGGAAGGCGCGCCGGTTACTGAACTAAGGCGGGTACGCCATCTGAATCGCCAGCCGGTATCGCTGGATGTGACTTATGTGGCCGCTCACCTCGGCAAGCGGTTGGCCCAGGAAAATCTGGCGACTCGCGACATCTTCCTGATTTTGGAAAACGATTACGCCATTGCATTGGGTTACGCCGATCTGAGCATAGACGCGATACAGGCCGATTCCGAACTGCCAGAGCTGCTGCAAATAGCGGACGGTGCGCCAGTGCTACGCATCGAACGTCTGACCCACACCAAGGACGGATCGCCGCTGGATTTCGAATACCTGTATTGCCGGGCGGATAACTTTCAACTACGCGCACGCATCGAGCGATAAACATGAATACCATCGAACACGCAGTAGACGTACTGGTCATCGGCGGCGGCACGGCCGGGCCGATGGCGGCGGTAAAAGCCAAACAGGTCAATCCGAATTTAAAGGTCTTGCTGCTGGAAAAAGCCAACGTCAAACGTAGCGGCGCCATCTCCATGGGTATGGACGGCCTGAACAACGCCGTCATACCGGGCCATGCCACGCCGGAACAGTACGTGCGGGAAATCACCGTCGCCAACGACGGTATTGTCAATCAGAAAACCGTGCTGGCCTACGCCCGCAACAGTTTTGCGATGATCGAGGAACTGGACCGCTGGGGCGTGAAGTTCGAAAAGGACGAAACCGGCGATTACGCGGTGAAAAAGGTCCATCACATGGGCACTTACGTGTTGCCGATGCCGGAAGGCCACGACATTAAAAAGATTCTGTACCGGCAATTGAAGCGCAACCGCGTCGAAATCACCAACCGCTTGGTCGCGACCCGCTTGATCGTTGGCCAGGAGGATGGCCGCATCGCCGGCGCTTTTGCGTTCGATTGCCGCACCGCAGATTTTTATGTGATCAAGGCCAAATCAGTCGTGCTGGCCACCGGTGCCGCCGGCCGTTTGGGTCTGCCGGCGTCCGGCTATCTGTTCGGCACCTACGAAAACCCGACCAATGCCGGCGACGGTTACAGCATGGCTTACCATGCCGGTGCGGAACTGTCCGGCATCGAATGCTTCCAGATCAATCCGCTGATCAAGGATTACAACGGCCCGGCCTGCGCCTACGTCACCGGCCCGTTCGGCGGCTATACCGCCAACAGCAAAGGCCAGCGTTTTATCGAATGCGATTACTGGTCCGGGCAGATGATGCAGGAGTTTTACCACGAACTGGAAAGCGGCAACGGCCCGGTGTTCCTGAAATTGGACCATCTGGCCGAGGAAACCATTAGCAGCATCGAAACCATATTACACGGTAACGAGCGCCCCAGCCGCGGCCGCTTCCATGCCGGGCGCGGCATCAACTACCGCGAACGCATGGTCGAGATGCACATCTCGGAAATTGGCTTATGCAGCGGCCATTCTGCTTCCGGGGTTTGGGTGGACGAACACGCAGCCACCACCGTGCCGGGACTGTATGCGGCCGGCGACCTGGCATGCGTGCCGCACAACTACATGCTCGGCGCCTTTGTATATGGCGGATTTGCCGGCGAATCCGCGGCGCGCCATGCCAACGAGCACGGGCAGATCGAGGTCGATCCGGCGCAACTGGACGCCGAACGGCAACGGGTGTGGGCGCCTCTGCAACGCGAATCGGGATTGCCGCCGGCGCAAGTGGAATACAAGCTGCGGCGCATGGTCAACGATTACCTGCAACCGCCGAAAGTCACCCGCAAGATGGAAATCGGTCTGGAGCGCTTCGACAGCATCCGCGACGACCTGGAGGTGCTGCATGCCAACAATCCCCACGAACTGATGCGGGCCATGGAAGTGCATGCGATCCGCGATTGCGCGGAAATGGCGGCCCGCGCCTCGCTGTACCGCACCGAAAGCCGCTGGGGGCTGTACCACGCCCGGGTCGATTACCCGGAGCGCAACGACGCCGACTGGCTGGTGCATGTGCAATTGCACAAAAATGCCGGCGGCGACATGGCCTGCTTTAAACGACCGTTGGAACCTTATGTCATCCCGGTCGACGACCAGGAAAAAACTGCCTACCAACGCTTACGCATCAGTTCAACCAACACCCCGGAGGCCGTGGCGCCATGAGCAAATCCTCATTCCCTACCGCGATTCAGCGCAGCAATGTGCCGGTCACTATCGACGAGAACAAATGCATCGCCGACAAGGGTTGCACGGTCTGCGTGGAAGCCTGCCCGCTCGATGTTCTGGCGATCAACCCGCTTACCGGCAAAGCCCAGATGACCTTCGACGAATGCTGGTATTGCCTGCCGTGCGAGAAGGATTGCCCAGCCGGAGCGGTGAGCGTGGAAATTCCGTATTTGCTGCGTTAGTTATCCGGAGAGTCGCTATTTTTGCCGAAAGATTTTTTCGAGCGTCCCAGCAGGAAAAAATCGGCAAAAATCACGCGACCGCTTATGCCTTCGGCGCCCCGATTCGTCCGCGTCACCTCGTTCCGACCCAACAAGGGGTCGAAACATGGGCTCTCGCATGACTTAACGCCGTGTCGCGATGCCTTGCAGGTTTTCTCCGCTTCGCTATGAAAACCCGCCCGGCGCTACGGCTATCGGGGACTAAAAATCTTCACTTCGCTACCGCTCCGTTTCCAAGATTTTCAGCGCGAGCGCTGTAAACCCATTCAAGCATGTCGTACCCGTGCGGCTTTGAGCTAAAACAATCGGTAACTATTTAGCGCGGAGCACAACAACCCCTCTCCAACGGGAGAGGGTAGGGTGAGGGGGAATAAAATAATGAAAACGCTTTATTTTGATTCCCTCATCCTAACCTTCTCCCGGGGGAGAAGGGATTATCTATTACGCTGAATAGTCACAAAAAATCGAGAGACGTTATATGGCAATTACATTGAAGGAACGGCCGTTATTCATCATCGGCTCGGAGCGTTCCGGCACCACGCTGTTGATGGCCATGCTGGGCAATCACCCGCGTATAGCCGTGCCGGAGGTGGCTTGGTATTACCCGCGCTTCCGGCCCTATTTGTTCAGTTACGGCGATCTGTCGCAAACCCAAAATTTACGCACCCTGGCCGATGAAATGGTGTTCGGACTAAAGACGCCGTTCTGGGACATGCCGGTTAATCCGGCGACTATCGTTGACGAGATTTTGGCCAGCGCGCCACAACCCAATTTCGCCGGCATCTATACCGCGATGTTCGAACGCTATGCCCGCTGGCAAAACAAGCCGCGCTGGGGCGAAAAGACCCCGCACAATCTGTTTTACGTCGGGCAGATTCTCGAAGATTTCCCGAATGCGCAATTCGTGTTTCTGACCCGCGACGGCCGTGACGCCAGCGCCGAATATCTGCGTTCCGCATTCGGCCCCACCAATATTTTCGCGGCGGCACGCACCTGGAAACTGTGCCAGAACGCGGTAAAACCCTGGCGGGAAACACTCGACACCGGACAATGGCTGGACGTCGGCTACGAACAGTTGGCTCGCGACCCGCTTCCGGTATTGCGGACGGTATGCGCGTTTCTCGGCGAGGAATTTTCCCCGGCCTTGCTGGATTTTCATCGAGGCACCATCGCCCAGCGTCGCGGCCAGACCCGAGATCACGCCCCACTGGGTCAACCGGTCAGTACCCAATGGATAGGCCGCTATCGGCGCGAATTGAGTCTGGAAGAACAAGCCATTTTCGCCACCATCGCCGGCCAGGAGTTAACTGAAGCCGGCTACTCGGTAGACGTCGAACCGGCCCAGATCGATGACAAGGAATTGAATCTGTACCTGGAACGCGACCAACGCACCCGCGCGGCCCTGCTTGGCGCGCCGGACGGCCATTTGGTACACGAAAGCTACAACGACTGGCTGATCGACCAGCGCCTGGAACGCAAACGGCGCGGGTTTTGGTCGGACCAGGACGTACCCGCCGAATTTCCGCATGGCCATCCCCAGGAAGAGGAAATCGCCGGCTATCGCGCGCAACGGCGTTGGAAAGAGCATTTCGGCGTGAAACGCGTGTATACCAGCCACGAAGTCGTATTGTAAGGCGGGACGATGTTGAACTCCGCCGCAAGCCAACCCAGTCCGGCGATAAACACTGCGCTTGCCGATAGCGTTCCGTCGCCACGTAGCGGCCGGGGGCGGATTTCCCTGCGCGATGTGTCCATGGTGTTTCAAGGTTTGGAACGCGAGCATATCGCTCTGGATCGTGTTGATCTGGAATTGGAAGCCGGCGCGTTTACCGCGTTGCTCGGCCCTTCCGGCTGCGGCAAATCGACCTTGCTGAATATCATCTCCGGCATGCTCAAGCCGGCCACCGGCTCGGTAGTATCGATGGCGCGCCGGTCACGGAACCGACGCCGCTATGTAACGTGGTTTTTCAGCAGCATTCGCTGTTTCCCTGGCTTACCGCCTTGCAAAACGTGGCGTTCGGACCGCGCATGCTGGGCCTGCCGGAGCCAGAAAACATCGCGTTGGAATTATTGCGGATGGTCGGGCTGGAACGCTTCGCCAAGGCCTATCCGAAAGCACTGTCCGGCGGCATGCAACAGCGGGTGGCAATTGCCCGCGCCTTGGCAACAAAGCCGATCCTGCTGTTGATGGACGAACCTTTCGGCGCGCTGGATGCGCAAACCCGTAGCGTGATGCAGGAAGAACTGCTGAAAATCTGGGACCGCTTCGGCACCAGCGTGGTGTTCATCACGCACGATGTCGACGAGGCAATCTATCTCGCCGACCGGGTGATTGTGATGCGTACCGAACCGGGCGGCGTCAAGGCCGACATCGCCATCGATCTGCCACGTCCGCGCACCCCGGAAACTTTAAGCTCGCCCGGATTCGAACGCCTACGCAAAACCATCCACCGCGCGGTCAGGGAAGAAAGCCTGAAAGTGTTTAACCGCTGAGGTAATGATGCCGACAATCGATTCCAGCACCGCGTTGCACCAAGGTCGTCATAAAGTGGGAAGACTGCTCGCCGCCCTGGGTTGGTCGCTGGTTAGTTATGGCTTGTTCCTGCTGGTCTGGCTGCTTGCTGCCAAAATAGTCGGCAATCCGGTATTGCTGCCGGATTTGACCACGGTATTGGCTAGCCTCTGGCAGCTAATCGAAGACAATAGCCTGGCGCGAGACATCCTAGCCAGCCTGGAACGCGTGCTGATCGGCTTTTTCTTGGCCGTGATTTTAGCGGTGCCTCTGGCTCTGACTATGTCTTATTTCACCACCTTGCAACGCTTGCTGCTGCCCATCGTCACGCTGCTGCGGCCGATTCCGCCCATCGCTTGGATTCCGCTGGCGATTTTATGGTTTGGCATCAAGAACGGTTCCAGCTTTTTTATCACCGCGCTGGCGGCGTTTTTTCCGATTTTCCTGAACGCCTTTGCCGGCGGCCTCGGCGTCGAGCCGCATTACATCCATGCCGCCCGTTTCATGGGCGCGGGCAAAGTTGATTTATTGCTGCGGGTTTTCCTGCCGGCCGCCTTCCCGCAGATCTGGACCGGCTTGAAGATCGGCCTGGGCCAATCCTGGATGGCCGTGGTGACCGCCGAACTGGTCGCCGCCCAGTCCGGCTTGGGTTACATGATTCAAATTCATCGCATCAATCTCGACACCGGCTCCGTGCTGGTGGGCATGGTCACCATCGGCGTGTTGGGATCATTGATGAATTTCGCGTTGGTCCGCATCGAGCGGATCGTCTTGCCCTGGCAGGCTAATCACCCACACAAAACCTGAATCATGTCTTTTTATACGCTGCGTATGCTTTCCGCTTTGCTGCTGTTCACGGCGTCCTTTGGCGCAACGGCCCAGGATGCTGTCAAGATCAGAATTGGCTATCCATCCGGCATGAACGGTGTTTATCCGGTGGTGATGGAAATGGCCGGTATCGCCATTAAGCACGGTCTGGATGCCGAATTTCAAGTGTTTCAGAACGGTCCGCCGATGATGGAAGCGCTGGCGGCCGGCCAGCTCGATGCGGTGGTGAGCAGTCCGTTACCGATCGCCACCTTCCTGGATAAGCAGCCCAATAAAGCCGTGGTAGTCGGCCAGCTTGGCTACTCCAGCCATTCTCTGCTGTTGCCGGCGGCTAGCAATGCCAAAACCTTCCAGGACTTGAAAGGCAAGAAAATCGCGGCGTCCTTCGGCTCCGACTCCTATGCTGACCTGTTGCTCGCGCTCCGGCAAAACGGCCTGAAGCCAGACGAAGTGGAACTGATCAACACCCCGCCCGCCGAGCTGCCGGGGCTGGTCGCCCAGGGACAGGTCGATGCGGCAGTGATCCGAGAACCGCAGGCGACTCGGGTCAAAGAACAATTCGGCGCACGCTCGATTCAGCGTTGGCCGTTTCCTTTTCTGACCGTTTTGCACAGCGAGTTTTTGCAAAAACAGCCGAATGCCCGCGAGCGTTATCTGGCGGCGCTGTGGGAATCGGTGGTTTATACGGCGCAAAACCCCGAGCAAGCCAGCCTTTGGTTTGCCGAGAAATTGCGTATCGACGCTAAATTCGTCCGGCAAACGTCTAACGAAGATCCGGCCTTTATCAAAGCCGAACAGGCAAATGCTGAACTTCTGGCTTTGACACCGGAACTGCGCCAGTTCTATCAGGCGCGCTGGCGGCAATTTCACGAGTTGGGTTTGATAAAGCAGGCCCAAGACTTTCCCGGTCAATAGCGTTTCAACCCACTTTACCCACGGATACCCGACTGACCATGACCGATATTTTTTCCGACAACCCCAGTCTTGCCGCGCTGTTGCCGCGCCTTACCAGCACAGATGCCACGGTACGCAGGCTTGCCTTGATCGAATTGGCCGATGCGGAGGACGAAAGTCAATTACCCTGGCTGATCCAGGCCACCAACGATCAGGAAGCGGAAGTGCGCGCCGAAGCAGCGGCGCTGCTGGCAGGCTGGGAAGAGGCCCCGGTGATTACCGCGTTGGCCGACTTGCTGCTCGACGCCGATGAAGCGGTGCGCGCCGCCGCCGCGCAAAGCCTGTCGGGCATAAAGACCCGCGCGGCCGGTTTGCAGTTGCTACCTTGGCTGGATCATGACGACGCCTTCGTTCGTGCCGCCGCATTGCGGGCGTTGCGCGAGTTGCGTTTGACTGAAGCGGCATTGCTGGCCTTGTCCGCGCTTGCCGACGGCGATGCCTCGGTGCGGCGCGAGGCGGTGGGCGTATTGGGGTGGTTGAAGTTCATTCAGGCGCTGCCGAAACTGGCGGACCTGGCCGAGCGGGACTCGGACATCGATGTAAGACGCGCCGCAACCGGCGCACTGGGTATGGCCACCGATCAAACCGTACTCCCGGCCCTGCTAGCAGCCTTACGAGATGCCTTTTGGGTGGTACGAGAAGAAGCGGCCACGACTTTGGGCAAACTGAAATTCACCGACGCCATGCCGGAACTGATTAACGCATTAAACGACGACTATTGGCAGGTACGCCTGCGCGCGGCCCGCGCCCTGGGCCGCATCGGTCATGCTGATGCGTTGCCGGCATTGATAGAGACATTGACGCATCCGGTCAGCAATCTGCGCAAGGAAGCAGCGATTGCGCTTGGTGAAATCGGCGCCGATGCCGCGATACCAGCACTCACCGCCGCCGAAGGCGATCCCGACCCTGAGGTCAGGAAACTAGCGCGCATAGCGCTGACGCGTATCGATACCTTACTTGCTACCAAGATGTAGGGCATACGTTGGGACGCAGGCAAGAAACGAAACTTTGTGGGCGAATCGTTTGGAGCAGCTGTCATCACCAAAATCTGGTTGAGACCAAAATCTGCATCTCGGAGAGTGTGACATGACGCGAAAGGCTTGGACATGCCGATGGCATTAAAGGTGGTCATCTACCCCGCGCCAATTTTCGAACTGCCGGTTTATGTTTCCCTCATCGGTACTGTCTACCGGCTGCTCCCCAAAATCGCATAACAGACAGGCGTCAGGATCAGGCTGGCGGCCATGCCGATTAGCAGGCCGGCCGATAGCGACAAGGTCATCGGAATCAAGAATTGCGCTTGCGGGCTGGTTTCGAGTAGTGTCGGCAGGAAGCCGGCAAAGTTGGTCAGAAAGGCCAGTAGAATGGGGCGAAAGCGGGAAGTGCAGGCGGCGCTGATCAGGGTTTCCACCGGCGTATCGTCGTCGCCATGTTGGCGAATGTAATCCAGCAGCACCAGGCTGTCGTTGACCACCACGCCGCTGGCGGCGATCATGCCGACCAGCGACTCCATCGACAAGGGCAGGCCGGCGGCCCAATGTGCCAGCACCGCGCCGCTCCAGGCCACCGGCGCGGCCAATAGAAAGATCAGCGGTTTGCTGTAGGACTTGAATGGCACCGCGATCAAGGCGTAGATCACCAGCAGCGCGATCAAGGTGTTTTTGCCGAAGGCGGCCAACATAGCTTCCTGTTCCTGGCGCCGCTGGCCGATTTGCACATTCAAGCCCGGGAATGCCTGTTCCAGGCGCGGCAAGGCGCCGCCTTCCAGCGCGGCATAAATCCCGTTGACATCGGCCTGAGTCGGATCGACGCGGGCCTGCACTTTCAACACCCGTTGCCGGTCTTCGCGATTCAGCCGGGAATAGCCTTGCACCAGCTTGATTTCGGCCAGATCGTTCAAGGGTACGCTGCTGCCATTGGGTAAACGCACCGGCTGGGCCTTTAGCGCATCCAAGGATTGCCGCTGTTCCAGCGGGTAACGCACCATCACTTTTACTTCGCGCCGGCCGCGCAGGAAACGATGCACTTCCTCGCCGTAATAGCCTTGGCGGACTTGCTCGGCCAGCTGCTCTAAGCGTAAACCCAGCCGCTCGGCCTCCGGCTTCAGCGCCAGACGCACTTCCGATTTACCTGGTTCCGACGAGTCGATCACATCGTAAACGCCGGCAAATTCGTTCAGCAGCGCTTTGAGCTGTTCGGCGGCGGGTGGCAGCACATTAGGATTGCCGGCGCTTAGCATCAGCTCGATGTCGTAAGGCACGTCGCCTTCCTTGTAGATAAAATCGATTTTGCCGCGGCCGATGTCGCCGATCCGTTGCCGCCAATCGCGGATGAATTCTTCTACTCTCAAGCGCCGGCGACCCTCGGCCGAGAACTCCAGCCAGATACCGGCGCCATGCTCCCAAATAATGGTTTCCACGCCGATGATAACACTTTGGTTGTTGGCATGAGCGGCTTGCACACTGTTAATACGTGCCTGATCCATACCGTCCAGTTCGTCGCGCAAAGCAAATAAGGCTTTTTCCACCTGGGTCGCCAGTGCCTGAGTCTCGCTGTAAGGCGCGCTCTGCGGCAACTGCATCGATACCCAAAAACTGTCCTTGGTGACATCCGGATTAATCGATTGCCGCACCCGGTCGCTAAGGACCAGCGCAACGCAAATTGCCAGCAGCGCGATGAACAAGGCCACGGTCAAATAGCGCCAGGCCAGTGCAGTTTTCAGCAGCGGCCGATAAATACGCGCGACGAAACGATCCAATCCTCGATTCATCCGCTCGCGCAAGCGCTGTATATAGCCGGGTTTGACCTCGGTGTCGATGTCGCCGACCAGATGCGACGGCAGAATCAACAGCGCCTCGACCAGCGAGAACACCAGTGTCAATATCATCACCAGGCAAATCGGCCGCATCATCTGCCCCGCCCAACCTGGCAGAAACAAGCCTGGTAAAAACGCTACTAGTACGATCAATACCGACAAGCTGACCGGCAGGGCCACTTCCCGCACGCCGCTAATCGTAGCTTGCAGCGGCGATTGCTGGCCTTTGATCTGCCGGCTATGCACGCTTTCGCCGATGATGATCGCGTCGTCCACCAAGATGCCCATCGCCAACAGAAAACCGAACAAGGACAGCATGTTCAAGGAAATATCCAGCGCCGGCATCAGCCAGAACGCGCCTAGCACCGAGGTAAAGATGCCGACGCCGGCCCACAGCGCCACCCGCAACCGCAGGAACAAGGTCAGCACCAGGCAGACCAGCACGAAACCGCTCAAACCGTCTTCCAGCAAGGTGCCGATGCGCTCGTCATAGGCTTGCGAATCGTCCCACCAGGTAATCAGACGCAGGCCTTCCGGCAATTGCGCACGCATCTCTTCGACATACGCCTTCACCCGCCTAGCCACCGCCACGCTGTCCTGTTCGGCGTGGATTTCCCAACCCTGCGCGGTTTGGCCGTTGTGATGCCAGGCCCACAGCCGCTCTTCCAAACCGTCCTTGATGGTGGCGATCTGCTCCAAGCGCACCCGATTGCCGTCCGGCAAAGTCTTGACGATCAACGCGCCGACCGCGTCGGCGTCGCGGGCCCGGCCGCTGACGCGCAGCAACAGCTCGCCGTCGGGGTTTTTGATCAGGCCGCCCGGCAGATCGACCGAAGCCTTGCGCACCGCTTGCGCCAACTCATCCAGCGTCAGTTGGTATTTACGTAATTGTTGCGGCGACACTTCGATGTCGATTTCGTAGACCAGCTCGCCGTAATTGCGGGCTCTACTCACACCGGGTATCGCCGCCAATTGTTCCTGTATCCGGTCGCCATAGCGTTGCAGGGTGGCCGCATCGGTGGCGCCGTGTAAAGCCAGCCAAATCACGCCATCGTCGTCCTCGCGGTCGGCCGGCAGCACCTGGATTTTTTCCAACTGTTTCGGCAGGCGTGGAATGGCTTGCACCCGGCTTTGCAGCGTCGCCATCAATTGGTTGCGGTCATAATCAGGCAGAATTTCCACGCCGATCTGGCAGTTATCGCCTCGGATCTCGCCATGCAGATGCTTCACGCCCGGCACATCGTGGATGGCTTCCTCGATCGGCACGCACACCGATTCCTCGACTTCCGTCGGTCCGGCGCCTGGAAATACGGCTTCGATGTGAATTTTATTGGGGCTGAAACGCGGAAAGACTTCCTTATCGACACCGAGAACGCCCAGCACGCCGCCGGTTATAATCAACAGCATCAACAAATTGGCCGCGACCGGATTGCCGGCAAACCAGGCCAACAGGCCTAAACGCTGGTTGGCAGGCATCATTGAGCGAGTTCGCGTGGTGCTTCGACCGCGTTGACCTGCATGCCCGCTACCGGCACCGGCATTTCCGACACCACCACGCGGTCGCCTGGATTTAGTCCGGCTTTGATAACGATGCGCTCGGCTTCCTGGCGCAGCACTTCTAGCTGACGGATTTCCAAGCGCTGCTCGGCATTGACTAGTTTGGCTTGTTGCAAGCTGCTCAGCGCGGTGCGTGGCAAGATAAACAGGCCGTCGCGGCGTACGCCTTCGATCTCGGCTTGCACGAACAAGCCGCTCAGCAAAGGCTGGCTATCCGGGGTTTCCCGGAACGGCTCGGCAATTTGGGCGACCAGATACAGCTGACCGCTGTTATCGTCCAATGCCGCTTCGCTACGGACGATGCGGCCTTGCCAGCTTTGCGGCTTGCCGGCCAGTTCCGCGCGCAAGGTCACCGCCGGCCAGCGGCCGGTTTTGCCGTTTTGCCCCAAGGGCAGTTCCAGAAAAGCCAGTTTTTCCGTGCCTATCGGCAGACGGATTTCGGCGACGTCGCTGGCGTAAATCCGCGCCACCACCGCGCCGGACGGGATGTATTGTCCCAAGCCGGCTTGCTTGTTGAGCACCCGGCCGGCAAACGGTGCCCGCAATTCGCAGCGGCTGCGATTGAGTTTGGCCTTGGCCAGGTCGGCTTCGGCGGCCTTGAGCTTGGCCTGCGCCTCGGCCAATTGCGGCTTGTGTAGCGCCAGCGGACTCGGTTCGCCTTCGCCCAATGCTTGCCATTCGCTCTGCGCCTGCTCGACTTGGGCCTGTTCATTGATCAGTACCCGCTGGGCCTCGGCCAACTGCGCCTCGGCCGTGACGATGGCGTAATCGTAATCTCGCGGGTCTATGGTCAGCAGCAATTCGTTGGCGGCAAAGAAACCGCCGGCGGCCATGGCCGGATGTACCTGCGCCACTTTGCCGCCGACTTCGCTGACTAAATCGATGGTCTCCCGCGGCGCCACTACGCCTTGCGACATCACGTTTAGTCGTAGACTTTGTGGTTCGGCGCGCACGACATTGACGTTGGGAATAGCCGGTTCGGCGCTTTGCTGAACGGTTTGCGGCTTGGTGGCGATAATCGCCCAGGCCGCGCCGGCCGCCGCCAGCAAGACCAGAATCGGTAACAGGATTTTCAAATTGAGTGCTTGCGGCTTCAAACGCCACCGCCTAATGCCAGATAGAGGTTGATACGGTTGTTCAATAATTGCCGCTGCACGGCCAGATGCGCGCTTTGCGCATTCAGAGTGCTGCGGTAGCTGTCGAGCAAGGTAAGAATTTCGATCAAGCCCTGCCGGTAGGAATACACCGCCAGCTTGCGGCTGGCTTCGGTTTGCTCGACGGCTTCGCGCAGCGTTTGTTCCTGAGTTCGCAGCCAGGCTTCGGCGGCCAGCGCTTGTTCAACTTCCCGGAAGGCGTTCAGGGCCACGCTTTGGTATTGGTTAAACACTTCCTGGACTTTAGCCTCGTTGAAACGAATCTCGCCTTGCAGCCGGCTACCGGTAAACAGCGGCTGGGCCAAGCCGGCCGCAAGATTCCAGGCCGCCGCGCGCGGGTCGATAATCTCAGTCAACGCCGCGCTACTTGAACCGCCGGCTCCGGTTAACGTCACACGCGGCAGCAAGGCTTTTTCGGCACTCTCCAAACGTGAATCGGCGGCCCGCAGCCGCTTGAAGGCCGCTATCACATCCGGGCGGCGTTCCAACAGCTCGGAGGGTAGGCCGGCGCTCAAGGTGGGTGGTGGCTGCGGTAACCGGAATGTAGGGTCGAATTCATTCGACCCATCTTGCCTGACTGGATCGTTCCCCGGATAGCGGCCCAGTAATACTTGCAGTCGCTTGCCAATTAATTGCACATCGTTACTGGCCTGCGCCAGCTGTGCTTTGGCATTAGCCAAATCAGTCAGCACCAGCCGTAAATCCAGGCCACGAGTCAAACCCTTGTTGAAGCGACCGCGCACCAATTCGACGATCACGCCTCTGTCCTTTACCGACTGCGCTGCCACCGCTGCTTGCAACTGCGCTTCGCCGAGTTCGAAATAGGCTTGGGCTATCCGCGCCGCCAACGATAATTGCGCGGCACGGTAATCGTCGCCGGCGGCCTCGGCTTCGGTTTCCGCCGCTTGCTGTCCGGCCTTGATCCGGCCCCAGACATCCAGTTCCCAACTCAGATTGAACATCGCCGTAAACGCGCCGTATTCGCTGCTTTCACCGCCGGTATTGATTTTTGCGCGCTGATAACCTGGCGTAAACGCCAGTTGCGGCCAGCGCTCGGAACCGGCGATGACCGCCTGTTCGCGTGCAGCCTCGACGCGCGCGGCGGCACTTTGCAGATCGAAGTTGTCGGTCAGACCACCCTTTACCAGTACCGTTAATCGCGCGTCGTTAAAAGCTTCCAGCCAGCCGGTCGCGGCCGGTTCGGCAAAATGGCCATTGCTGCTCCAGTGCTGCGGTGCCGGAAAAGCCAAAGCCCAGGCATCGCGCGGCGCGGGCGATTCGCAACCGACGGCCAATAGCACCGACAGGGCTGAGAAAATCCGTGGCATCGGGCGATTGGGTTGGGCGGGCATTTATTAGGCGAAATGGCGGAAAGTAAGCGGACTATTAAATAAGACGTTCAAGACCGCGAAATCCCCACCGCAGCCGAAAAATACTGGCACAAAATTCCGCGCGGCAATCCACCGCGTTTTTTGCAAGGTGCGGGGCGAAGCAGTCATCGAGAATACGGGTTCAAGCTACCGCAACGAACCGTCGGTAAGGACTTGATAGTTAAGGATTGAAACAAAAGTACCGGTCAGGCAAGTCTAAATGCGGAATATAAGAACCACTCGGCACTCCTCCCTGACCGGATAACAATTTTTTCAAACCGATCAGCGAGATATGCCGCTTATAACTTTATGAGGCCGGATCAATCAGTATTCTATTTTGATAGCCCCCATAAATGTCCGAGGCGCGCCGTAATAGGTGGGTCCGTAACTGTAAATGGACGCGGCATAGGTCTTATCGAGCAGATTGTCGACATTCAGCTGCGCGGTGATTCTTGACTTGCCAACTTGCCAAGCCTGGCTTGCCATCAAATTGAATATCGCATAACCAGGCGCCTGCGCGGTTTCGTAGTACCCAATTTCCCGTTGACTAAGCGCTTGCATGCCGGCGCCCAGCTTTAAACCTTTCAGATCGCCATCCTGCAATTGGTAGGTCGTCCATAAACTGCCATTGTGCTTTGGGGCGTTGTTCAAGCGCTTACCAACCACCGTGGGATCGGTTTCATCCACAATGCTTTTCGCGAACGGCATGTAGGAATAAGCGCCGATGATATTCCAGCCGGGCAGAATTTCGCCGCTTAGGTCGAACTCGATACCGCGGGATTCGGCTTCGCCCTGAGCGCGGGAGAATGCCAACCAAGTAGCGATGGGCGAATTGCGCTTGGTGAGATCGTAGTACGCCAAGGTAGTGCTCAATCGGCCGTCAAACAGCTCGGTTTTTGCGCCTACTTCCCATTGATCGGCGGTTTGCGCGGGCAAGGGTTTGCCGTCGGCGCCGAAGTAATTCGGAGCGCCAAAATTTTCGGTATAGCTGCCATACAAAGAGAACTCCGGTATCGGTTGCCATATCACGCCGCCACGGGGCGAAACCCGCTCGGAGTGGGTATCCGGGGCAGGACCGGTGCCAAACTCGCCGGTACTGCTGGATGTCATATCGGCATTGTCGTAGCGCAAGCCGGCCAACACATGCACATGAAAGGGCAATTCGATTTGATCTTGAGCGTATAGGCCAAACCACGGAATGGTGGAATTTGAATAAGTCACATCGGTTGGCAAGACCGTCGGCGCGACCGACGCATGACTTGGACGATAAATATTGGTGACATCATAAAGTGCGGTGTTAAAGCCGAATCCCGCCATGGATGCCCGGTAATCGGTACGATAATAGTCGCCGCCCAGCAATAAAGTGTGTTTCAAAAATGCTGTGTCGAACTTACCCGTCAGCTCCAGGGCGTTGAAGAAATTGTGCTGATAGTCGTTGCCGTCGGTGTTTTGCGCAAAAAATGCCCGATTAACATCGCCTGTCGCTGGATCCACACTCGATCCGCTATTCGCCGACATGGTCAAATTATGATTGCTGAAATTAAAGCGATGGTGCAATTTCCAGTTATCGTTAAACTCATGCTCGGTGTTGAAAGACAGCATGATGTATTCGTCTTCCTGGTAATTCCACGGGTCGCCAAGATTCAAACTTCGTGAAATGGGAGCAGGCCTACTGCCCATCACCGGCACGGTGCCGCGCCCCATTTCCTTAATATCGCTATATTCCAGCTTGAAAGTCGATACCGTTCTATCGCTAATGTTCCAGCGCAACGTCGGTGCAACCATCAGCCGCTCGTTACCACCGAACTCTTGAAAACTATGGTTACTTTGATAGCCCAAATTGAATCGGTAAGCCAAATCCTTGTTTTCGGTTAAAGGTCCGGTCGCATCGACGCTGGTGCGATATAAATCAAATGAGCCGAACTGTTGGCGCAGGCTGTAATACGGTGTATCCAAAGGTTGCTTGGTGACAAAATTAACCAAACCGCCCGGTTGGGTGCGGCCGTAAAGAATCGACCCCGGCCCCTTTAGAACTTCCACCCGTTCGACGTTTTCCAAATCTTCGGTGTGAGCCCATTGGCTTTGATTCAAAAAACCATCGCGGTAGTTGTTGTAGTTGCCAAAGCCTCGAATGAAAAAATGGCCGCTACCACCCAAGCCGCTGGTAACGCCACTCACGTTTCTTAGCGCCTGATCGATGGTTATTGCCTGCTGATCTTTTAACACCGCCTGCGGCACACTCTTGACCGACATCGGGGTTTGCATGATCGAGGTATCGGTTCTAGTGGCTGTCGTGGCATTACTGCGCTTGTAATCGGTACTAAAGGGATCCTCGCCTTCAAAATAGGAAGCGGCCCTGGCAACCACATTCACCGCCGGCAACGCCGTCGGATCCTGCTTGTAATTCAAGGCTTGTCTTTCGATCACTATATTGCCGTTTTCAGCCACGCGGTAACTCAGACCGCTGCTTCCCAGCAGCTGTTGCAATGCGGCTTCCGGCGTGTAGTTGCCGTTGATGCCCTTGCTTTGCAAGCCCTCGGTAATTGCGGTGTCGTAGACCAATTGCAAACCGCCGGTTTCCGCCAGGCGATTTAGCGCGGTAGACAGGGAGCCGGCGGGGATGTTGAAAGCCCGGCTGGCACTGTCCGCAACCGCGACGCCGGAAACCGCCAACACAGCGCCTAAAACCAGTGCCGAAGCCTGTCCAAACAGCCCGCCGCCAAGTGTTATTTTCAACGTCATGAATTTCCCTCGATATTGTTAAATTGTGACTATCGTTGTTTTGACGCGCGACACGGATAAAACAGGAGGCGAGGGATGAAAATTCTTCCTGACTAGTAAGCTGCTTAAGCGATCCCAAAGGGCGCAAGAGTGGGCATCCAGTGCCATGGATGGCAGGTTACGAACTAGCCATGCCGCCTGGATTTCGGCATCCCCTGCCGAAATGACGATTTTGAGCATGCGCGAGGCAATGAGCTGAAGCGACTTGCTAATCAGTTAAGACAGTGATTTACAGCCGGCTTGCGAGTCGAGTGCCGCGACAACGCCAATAAAAAATAGGTGATATGCCGCACCGAATACGGCATCTGCCTTATTTATTGCCCGTAAGCTTTGCCTGCAAACTCGGCGAGAACCAAACTAATCCGTACCAAAGCCGCAAATACCCTGGATCTCGCCGCACTTACGGCGTTTACGGTTTTTGCCTGGCATGATTCTGGCACCGGCTTTTGATTCAAAACTCACCGCATCCGGCAAATCCCACAATATGAACTTGGACATAAACTCGCTTTATCGCCTGCATTGCAAGGAGCTGCTGCATCATCTGCTGCGGATAGTCAAATGCCAGGAAACCGCTGAAGATCTGGTGCAAGAAAGTTATCTGATTTTGGCCCGCACCGCCAACGCTACGGCAATCGAGCACCCCCGCAGCTTTTTGTATCGCACCGCCAGCAATCTGGCGCTGGATCATCTGCGCCACGATAAAATCGTCGAACGCCATCAGGAAGCGGCTATACACATGGACGAACCGGAACAGCCCGGCGTGGAAAGCGAAATCGCCAGCCAGCAATGCCGTACCTTGTTGTACCAAACCATCGCCGAACTGCCGCCGCGTTGTCGAGATGCTTTTATACTGCATAAAATTCGCGGCCTGAGTTATCGGGAAGTGGCCAATGTGCTGGATATTTCCGAAAGTGCGGTGGAAAAGCACATCGTCAAAGGCTTGGTGCATTGCCGTCAGCAACGGGCGCAACTGGCGATCGCCTTTCTGCCAACGCCGAACTGTTGGCAATCGGACTACTACCGAGCCGCCGGCTAGAGGCTGACAAGCCTTACACCGAGCAAATTTACAAACCACGTCCGCCCGAGTTAAAAAAATGATTTCTCCTTCTACCCATGGTCGCAAAATGCATACTCTCAAGGTCTTTTTCAGCATAATCGGCGGACTGCTGCTGCTTTTTCCAAGCGCGCAAAACGCATTCGCCAAACCGCCGCACGCATTGCCGATGACCGAACTGCAAGTCCCGGCACATGGCGCCAGCCAGCAACACCATCTGGCGCAGACCGCCGGCGGCGAGCTGATCGTCAGTTGGGTGGAAATCGACGGTGGCAGCAGCACCGCTAAATTTTCCATCCTGGAAAAGCAGGGCTGGAGCATGCCGTTAACGGTAGTCAAGGTCGAAGGTAAATTGGCCGATCCGCCGGTGGTGCTGGGCCTGAGCGACGGCAGTCTGGCAGCAGCCTGGATGCCGTACGTGAAGGATTCCCCGGACCGCTATGCGGCGGACATCTATCTAGCCAGATCGATAGACGGCGGCCTGACCTGGAGTGCGCCGCTAAAACCCTATGGCGATGATGCGCGTATCTACGATGCGCAAATGTCTCTGGCCGCGCTGCCCGATGCGCGGCTCGCCTTGGTCTGGAGCGATATGCGCTATACCAGCCACGATTCATCCGCCGACAAACAAAACAACCGCTACCAATTAATGGCGAGCGTAATTGACAAAAACTGGCGCGCCAGCCCGGAGCTGGTGCTGGATAACGATGTCTGCTCTTGCTGCCGCAGCTACACCGACGCGCAGGAAGAGCAACTGGTGACTGTTTATCGCGACCATGCCGTCGGCGAAATTCGCGACATCAGCGCGGTGCGCTGGCAAGCCGACGGCCATCCGCAAATCGCTAACGTTCATGCGGACGGCTGGGTGATTGGCGGCTGCCCCAGTAACGGGCCGTCCGTCGATCTAACGCCAACCAGTAGCGTGGCTGCCTGGTTCACGGCCGCAGACGGCAAAGGTCGGGTGAAGGTGGCATTTTCCAGCGACAAGGGCGCACAGTTTAACCAGCCTATCGAGCTGGACGCCGACGCCAGCGGCTATGCCAATGCCTTGCTGCTGGACGACGGCTCGGCCTTGGTAAGCTGGCGCGGCCGCAACGGCCCGGAGGATGAATTACGGGTTGCGAAAGTAACAACTGACGGCAAAGTCAGCCGGGAAACCACGGTGTATCGCGGCAGCTTTCCGAAATGGCCCAGCAAATACCTCGGTATGGCCCGAATCGGCAAGCAAGCGTTTGTCGCCTGGACCGATCCGGTGCAGAAAAAAGTGCGGCTGGTTTCTTTAACCATCGACTAAGACGGGATATACGGGCGTGGTTAAGCCCCGTTATTAATCCGGCCCTCAAATCTCGTCTCTCCCGGGCAGGCGGGCGATGGATTCGCTGCGCGGTCTAACGGCTCCCCCTTTCGCGGGAATGACGGCTACAGGAAATTAAAGCCCGGATAAATGCTTATTACCGGACCGATGCGTCAATTGCTATTTTGACCGGCACGCTTCGTTGGCGGAAAAACTGCCAAACCGGTGGAATCAGCTCAAGCCTGCGCCATATGCCGTAATGCCAGCTAAAAACAGGCCATATCGCCCAGCTTAATTGTTTTTAGCGGACGCCAGACCGTCGCTGCCGGCGGCGAGCCGAGCTGGCGCGCGGCGTCTAACGACAAGCTAGCTGCTTGGCTTGGTTATTGCTGAAAGGCAGCTTTACTTGCCCCAGCTGCCATCGCCTTCAATGTCCAAACAATCACTGGGATTACTGCACACGCTGTTTCTGCAACACGCGCATGAAATTGGTGCTTTTGTGCGCGGCCGCTGGCCGCGAGAGCCCGATGTAAGCGATATTGTGCAGGAAGCTTTTCTACGTTTATCGCAATATCCGGAGCCGCAAACCATCCAAAATCCGCGGGCATTTTTATTTCAGACCGCCGCCAACCTGACCGTTGACCGCCATCGCCGCCGCGAAACTCGCGAGCGTTTCGATGAGCCCGACGCAGACATCGAGCATGTTGCCGACCGGCACTTATCGCCGGAGCAATATTGTCAAACCCATCAGCAACTGGAGAAATTTTCCGCCTGGCTGGACGAATTGCCGGAATTGCGCCGGCATGCCTTTGTTTTATATCGTATCGAAGGCTGTTCCCATGCCGAAATTGCGAAACGCTTGGGCATTTCGGTACGTTGCTCGGAGCGTTACGTGATGCTGGCGATGCAACATATCGGCGCCAAACTCAGTGCCGAACCGGACCGGGATTGGCGGTAATTGCCGCTTGTCCCGTCTATTACAAAGTCCGGTAAACTGTGCCTTTGATAAACACATTTCAGTAACTTAGCGTGTCCGACGTCGAATCCATCAGCCAAACCATGCGCGACCAGGCAATAGCCTGGCTGCTGCGTTTGCGCGATACCCCCGCAAACGCGCAAATCCAACGTGCGTTCGCAGACTGGCTGGCAGCCGATCCCGCTCACCAATCGGCGTATCGGCAAGCGCAAGCGCAATGGGCCTGGATGGAACCATTCACGCAGCAAAGCTTTCCGGCACGCGACGCAGCCTTGCGTTATCGGCCGCCCGCTCGCCAATCCGCCGGGCGGAAATGGCTGGCTTACGGCATGGCGGCGACCGTTTTACTGGGCGTTGGTTTGGCGATATTTTCGCCGCAAGGCTGGTACGGACTGCCGCATAGCTACAACACCGGCAAGGGCCAAAGGCAGACCTTGGTCTTATCGGACGGTAGCGAGCTGGAATTGAATACCGACACGGAGGTACGGGTCCATTTCAATCATGCGCAACGCCACGTCGATCTGATTCGCGGCGAAGCATTCTTTAATGTCATTCACGATGCCGAAAGGCCGTTTAGCGTGCAGGTCGGCAATCTCAGCGTGCGCGACATCGGCACGGCTTTTGATGTGTATAAGCAAGCCGACCGGGTCAGCGTTGCGGTGCAGGAAGGCGTGGTGGAAATGGTCAGCCAAGGCGAACGCCGCGAACTGCAAGCCGGACAGCAATTGACGTATAGCGACGATCATCGTTTCGCCGCCGCGCCAAGCGATATTACTGCCGCGACGGCCTGGCGCCAAGGGCAGCTGATTTTTAACGGCCGGCGGCTGGTCGAAGTGTTGGCTGAAATCGGTCGTTATCACGACGTACAAATCCGCCTGCCCGACCCTAAACTGGCGGAACTGCGCGTCAACGGCAGTTTCCGCACCGAGCAACTGGACAGCATGTTGAATGCCGTGGCCACGTTGTTGCCGATCAGCGTCAAACGGATAGGCGAGCGCGAGATTGTGCTGGAGGCGTTGTCGGGCAAACACTAAAGCTTTCTGTCGCCCCGCAACGCGCAATAAATTAATCGATACCGGTTGGCGGCTTTTTTTATCCTCGCCGTCTATGCCCATGAACCCTAAAAATAACGGAGACATGGAGCATGACTTTGACTATCAAACGCCTCGCCGCAGCCGTCGCGCTGATCTCGGCGCAAGCCTATGCCGAGGACGGCAAACGCCATTTCGATATCCCCTCCCAAGCCTTGGCCTCTGCTTTACAGCAGCTGTCGGCACAGTCCGGCGCGGCGATGCTCTATGCCGAACAATCTGCGGCCGGTAAAACCAGTCCGGCGCTGCAAGGCGAATACACGGTAGAGGACGCCATCCGCAAACTGCTGATCGGCAGCGGTTTGATTCATAGCATCAACGCCGATGGCACCGTGACGTTGAAACCAGCCAGTAACGACAGTGGCGCAACCATGCTCGGCGCCGTCACGGTAATTGGCAAGACCGCCTATGATGCGACAGACCCTTACAACCTGGATTACAACCGTCCAAACGCCACGACGGCCACCAAGACCGATACACCGATCATGGAGACGCCGATATCCATTCAGGTAGTGCCTAAGGCGGTACTGGCGGACAAACAATCAATGACCCTGCCCGATGCAGTCAACGGCCATGTCAGCGGCGTATTGGGCCGCACGGGTGGGGGATTTTTGTATGACAACTTTATCATTCGCGGTTTGGCGGGCTCCGGTTTCGGCGATGCCTACCGCAACGGTTTGTTCAACCGCCAGGATATTTACGACATCGCCAATATCGAGCAGATCGAAATCCTCAAGGGTCCGGCGGCGGTACTGTATGGCCGGATCGAGCCCGGCGGCTTGGTGAACTATGTGACCAAAAAGCCGCGAGATACGCCGTACTATTCTCTGCAGCAACAGTTCGGAAGTTATGATCAATATCGCACCTTAATCGACGCGACCGGGCCGATTAATGACGATAAGAGGCTGCTCTATCGATTCAACGGCTCCTACACCGACAATCAGTCATTCAGAGACTTTGTCGGCAACGAACGCTTCTTTGTTGCGCCATCACTTACCTGGCGACCCAACGAAAAGTTTGAAACCAATCTGCAGTTAGAATACAAGCATGATGACCTTAACGCCGATTTCGGCATTCCCTCCGTTAACGGCCGCCCCGCGCCGATACCGATCACGCGTACGCTGAAGGACGGCTCACAACGGCAACTGATGGAAAGCACGCTGGTAGGCTTCGATTGGACCTATCATTTCAACGACGATTGGAAAGTCACCCAGCGTTATCTGTTCAAGGATTGGTCGCTGAGCGGTCCGACGCTTTACAATTATTTAGGCTTACAGGATAACCAGCGCAGGCTGAATCGTATCGCCACCACGGGCGTGCAAGATGTGATGGCCCATTCCGGCAATATCGATTTGAACGGCAAATTCGAACTTTTGGGCAGCAAGCACAATCTGTTGATCGGTGTCGACAGCTTCCACGCCACAACAGAAGCGCATGACGCGAATGCCGATGCACCCGCTATTGACCTCTACGAACCGGTTTATGGCCAGGTGGACTTTGCCGCGTTGACGACCGAAAACGCGTTCTTCTATCGCAAGGAATCCTGGGTGGGCGCCTATGTGCAGGATCAGATCACCCTGTTTGACAAACTGCATATTTTACTCGGCGGCCGCTACGATAACGTAACAACAGGCGCTAATTTCACGCCGGTTTCCTTGGATGCGGCTAAAGCCGGCCGAGTAGAACGGGAAGATAGCGCTTTCAGCCCGCGAGCCGGCTTGCTTTACCAGGTTCAAGACTGGCTGTCGGCTTACGGTAGTTACACCGAGTCTTTTAGTGCCAACAACGGCGTCAGCGCCAGTGGTGCAAACTTCGACCCGCAGGAAGGTCAGCAATACGAAGTCGGGTTTAAGACAGAATCGCATGACAAGCGTTTTTCCTCGACATTGGCATTCTTCCATTTGACCAAAAGCAACCTGCTGACCGACGATCCTAATCAGGCGGACCCGGATTTCCGAATTCTCGCCGGAAAAATCAGAAGTAAAGGCATAGAACTGGACCTGGCCGGGCAAATTACCGACCAATTTCATCTTCTGGGGACTTATGCCTATACCCAAGTCAACTATATTGAGGATCTCAGTGGCTATAAAGGTAATCGCCTGGAAAACGTGCCCCGGCATCAGGGTAGCTTATGGGGTACTTGGCAATTCAATGACGCCTTTAAGGCCGGCTTGGGTGTGGTTGCCGTCGGCAGGCGGCCGGGCAACTCCGAGAATACCTTCATCCTGCCCGGTTACGTGCGACTGGATGCGATGGCGGCCTACACCCAAAGGATTGGACAGCACAGGCTTACCGCCCAGTTGAACATCAATAATCTTTTGGACAAGGGGTATTACGCGAACTCGGACGGCGGCAGTGTTGGCGCTATTCCAGGCTATCCGATCAATGTGTTGGGTTCGTTGAAATATGAGTTTTAGCGAGCCTGTCCACATGCTTCTATGCCACGCGAACGGGTTTTAGCGCCCGTTCGGTAGTTATTGTTTAACAGGGCCTCAGATCCAAATAACTCCGAGGCTCGAAAGACGATGAAGAAAAATATTTAGAACTCGTCAGAATTCCAATGCCAATTTGCCGTAAACGCCACGAGAAATAGCGCTAGGTTGAACGAAACCGGACTCATCCCTAAATTCCAAGCGTCTGTCATCCAGCAAATTTTGCCCCACTAACGAAATTTCCAAAGACGGAAAAAGTTTCCAGGCTAGACGCGTATCGAATGTGACATGCGGATTAAGCTGTTGAATACGGGCTCCCGGTGAAATATTGTTTAAGTCGAGAGTACTGGAAGAGCTGGTGTAACGAAGCCAAAAATCGATTGTTACGTCATCAACCGGATCGATAACGGCGCGGAGCGAAAGGCTATGTTGGGGGCTGATAGCTGTCGAACTCAATAAGTCATTATTCACCGAAGTATTGAGAAAACTGTAATTCGTATCCCAACGCCACCGATCCGTCATTTGCCAAACCGTGGCTGCTTCGAAGCCATAAGTGCTGGCCTTACCCAAATTGACGAAATTAACCGGTTGGACCAAATGAAGGGAAGGCGTGGCAGACAGGTAAGAATTGCCCACAGAATAACTACGCATATTGTCGTAGTCGTTGTAAAAACCAGCAATATCGAAAGAAAACTGATTCGATAGAGTAAAACGGTAGCCAAGCTCATAGGACAGTTCCACTTCGGCTCTAAAGTTTGGCGTTCCGTTATTGATAATGGCGACCGGTAACGATTGCCCACCCAGCAGAGGAATCGGCGGGCTCAGCGAAACGCCTTGCAGCGCATGTATGTTCTGTTCAATTCTGGATGGCGTTCTGACCGCCCTTGAAAAGGACGCCCAAAAGCGTTGCTTGAGCGAGGGCGCCCACATCAGTTTAGCGGTTGGTTGACCTTCAAATCCGGAGTAATCGTTATGTTCAAATTTTGAGCCTATCGTCAGCCAAAGTTCCTCGTCAATCAACGTGGCTTCGTCTTGCAAAAAAGCGGTGAACAACTGCGTGTTACGGCTGTTCGGCGTAATGTCGATAAGGGGTGTGCTTTCAAAGACATCCAGATTGGCGCGATAGCCCAAGCCCCAGATGGCAGTATGCTCTGGATTAACTCTAAAACTATTTTGAAAATCCAAATTTAACGTATCTAACAATTGCCTCGGAACCAGATAATCCTCACGTCTACTATGATCGTAATAAAACTGTAGGCTATATTCCGCAGTGGTAGAAAACGTGTGGGTAAAGCGAGAGTTGATATTCCAACCCGACGAAGTGTTCGAATTATTTTGAATATTTTCTTGAAAAGGCGGATTCAAGGTAGGAATTGTCAAGGCCTGCTCAATGGTAGTGCGGTATATATCGCCTTGTACGGTTAAGTCATCCTGATTGGAAAAACGCGTATCGACCCGAAAACCGCCTTGTTGTTTAGCCCAACCGTCATCGGCGCTATTACCGCTATCGGCTTGTTTGAAGTTATCGCGGTTAAACCCGTTAATATAAACTCGTCCGTAGGTATCTTGGTTTAACTGCTTGCCGTAACGTAGCGCACCAAAACCGTTTTCTTGACTACCGCCACCCGCTGTTAACAAACCGCCCTGCGTTTTACTGGCCTCTTTGCTGATTATATTGATAACCCCATTGACCGCATTAGCGCCCCACAGAGTCGCGGCGGGACCGCGAATCACCTCAATGCGATCGACGTCTTCCAGCATAACATCCTGAGTATCCCAATACACGCCGGAAAAACTGGGATTATAGACACTACGCCCATCGATCAAGACCAGCAGTTTGTTGGCAAACACACCGTTAAAACCGCGGAGGCTCACCGCCCATTTATTGGAATTAACTCTGGCGACTTCCACTCCAGGCGCCATACGCAGGGCTTCCGGAACGCTGGTAACTCCCGAACGCTTAATATCGTCGTTACTGATCACAAACACGGCAGTCGGCGCATTGGCTACCGTCTCCGCTTTTTTGGATGCCGAGGTTACTCGCGTTTTTTTGGCGTTTGAAATGACATGGGCATTGAGTAAGTCGGCCATATCTATGTCGGTTGCATCTTTTTGCATGTCATCTGATAAAACGGATTCAGCCCAACTCAACGATGAGATACACGCAAGTAAAACCGTAAGATACGATACGTATTTCATATTTAAGTTGGTATATATTTTTCTATCAATGTTTACGACTTATCCAGGCTGATATTTCCGGCGGGAATATTACGAGAAACAGGAATTAAAAATGATCAATGCGGTGAACTCAAAAACAAAGTGCAACATCGCGACTATTAATGAAGGATAGTCGATTGTTATGAGTAATTGAAGATCAACCTCCGCAAACAGCGGGCGAAAATCGTATCTCAAGAACTTTTCTGAGAAAGGCGTTAATTTCATCGGCCACGATGCCGGGTTATCCCCCTGCATCGTCTCAGTTGCGCCGATATTTTGCGGGACGTTTTCTTCCGGCAGACGTAATCCGAATCGGACAGGCTATCCACAATCCCGGGCGTTCGGGTGCTTTTATACCAGGCGGTCGGCAATCTGGTTATTGAGGGAAATGCCGACCAAAATGCGGCATTTCACACAGCTTATGAAAAACTTCACGCTCATTAATTTATCGGTCATTGAGGAAATCATCGCCTTCTCAAGGCTTGGCATGCCGCAGCAATCTGAAAAACCGGTTCTGGCACAAACTCTGCTGCATGGCTTGCCACGATTAACGCCGATGTTGGCCAAACTCCCCGCACATGGCATTTTCAGACCACGATATTTACCGAATTTTTCTAAGCACCCGGCCGCAAATCCAGCGTTTTCTGCAGCAACGCATCCGTTGTCAGGACACCGCCGCGGATTTGATTCAAGACATTTTCCTGAGACTGTCACTACTAAAACCGCCACCCGCGACCGAGGTCGAAGTGCGGGCCTGGCTGTTTACCGTGGCATCCAATCTATCCCTCGATCATTTGCGCACGCAAAAGCGCCGCTGCGAATTACTGGATCAATATCTGGGTGACGCGTCCGAAATCGACGATTCGGCGGCACCTGAACGGGTCGCGCAAGCCCAAGACCAATTACAGCAAATTCAGGCCGCGTTGGCTGACCTGCCCGATCAATGCGCGGAGATTTTGTATTTAAGCCGGATCGAGGGTTTAAGCCATGTCCAGATCGCCAAACAACTGAAAATCTCCACCAGCTGGGTGGAAAAGCAGTTGGCCAAAGCCTTGCTGCACTGCCGGCTGGCCGTCGATGATGAGGGGGCATAGTATGGCTTTAAGCTCCGTGGATCGTTATAGTAAATATCAAACACCCAACGCCACGCCCGCCATGAACGAAGCGCCCCCAACACACCGAGAGACCTTGCAACAGCAAGCCGTTGCCTGGCACGTGCGTCTGACCTCCGGCGCGGCCGATGAAGCGGTGTTGGCCGAGTTCGAACAGTGGCGCCGGCAAGGCCCGGAGTATGAGCAAGCCTATCGTGCGGTGGAAGCGGTTTGGCAAAAATTGCCGTCCCCGATACTGGCGGACCGGCAAAGACGCTTGGCTTTAGCGGCCAAACGGCGGCGAGCGAATCACGCTCGGCGCGGTTTGGGCTTAGCGGCCGCTGCTTCGTTGCTATTGCTGATATTGAGAGGTTTTTATCCGGATTATCTGCAACATCCGCTGGCAGACTACCGCACCCGCATCGGCGAGCAGACCTCGATCACTCTGGCCGACGGCAGCATCGCCCATCTAAATACCGACACGGCTATCGATGTGACGATCAGCGGCAGCGAGCGCCGCATCGCATTGCTGCGCGGCGAAGCGGAATTCGACGTCGCACACGATGCCGGCCGGCCGTTTCGAGTCACCAGCGGCACCACTACTACCGAAGCGTTGGGAACCCGCTTCGTTGTCCGCTACGACGGCCAAGCCGGCTCCGTGACACTGCTGCAAGGCAGAATCCGCAGCAGCCGGCCTTCCGCGCAAGGCGCGCAAACGGACAGCGCGACACTTAGTCCCGGCCAGCAAATAACATTTGACGCTGAAAAACTCGGCAGCTTGCGGAGCGTGGAGTTGAATAACGCCGACGCCTGGCGGCGTGGCCGCTTGTTGATGAACTTCGTACCTTTAAAGCAGGTAATCGCCGAAATCAACCGCTACCGGCGTAGCCAAATCCGGCTACTGGACGACAATCTGGCGGAGCGGGAGGTGAATATTGCCGTGGATATTCAACAAATCGATGCCTGGCTGCAGGCCTTGCAACAGACTTTACCCATCAAGGTTGTTGAAGCCGGACCGTTTGTGTTTTTGCGCTCCTGATTGTCGGCCTCACATACCTGCGACAATTTGCCACACATCAATTAGTACGGCTTAGCCACCCTCTAATCGTTCTCAGCAAGAACACATCACTGAGGACCTATCATGAGAAAAACCAAGATCCCAACCAGGACGGGTACTTCCCGAACCGGGCGCTCGACAGCTATCGGCGCCTTGCCGCTTTGCCTGGGTTTGATCGCATCTACCACGCCGCTGAGCAGCCAAGCCGAAAACCCCGCCGCCAGCGACAGCCGTACTTTCAACATCGCTGCGCAGCCCTTGTATTCCGCGCTCAGCGCATTGGCCGAACAGTCCGGTGTGCAGTTTGTTTATAACTCGGAGCTGGTAAAGGGTCTCAACTCGCCGGGCGTCAGCGGCCAATATTCGCCGGAAGGCGCGTTGAAGCGCCTGTTATCCGGTTCTGGAATTGCCTATCGGTTCAATGGCGGCAACACCGTGACATTAGAAAAAGTGGCGGTGGTTGAGCCGCAGTCGGCGGCCGGTGCGACGACCTTGCCGAGTGTGACAGTAACGGGCACAACAGTTGGCACGGAAAACCTTAGCCTGACCAATTCATCCATTCAAGAATCACAAGCCAAACTAAACCGTGTCGCGGGCGGAACCACGGTGATCGATGGCGAACGGATCAGGGAAGGCGCGCCATTGTCGGTCAGCGACGCCTTGGCGACGGCGCCGGGCGTTTATGTAGGCGATATTAGTGCCGCCGCTACCGGTGGATCGCGCATCTCCATTCGCGGTTCGGATGGCAATTCGGATATTTCCCCGATTCGAGGGATAAAAATTCTGCGTAATGGTTTGCCGTTCACTCACGCTAATGGGACTTTCGATACCGAATCGCTCAATCTCTATGCTATCGATCATATAGAGGTTTACCGCGGTGCCAATGCCTTGGAATATGGCGGCAGCAATCTGGGCGGCGCCATCAACTACATCACGCCGACCGGTTACACCTCCGAGCCTTTGAAAATCGGCATAGTCGGCGGTACGAATGATTATTACAGGCCGTATTTCAGTGCCGGCAAGGTGTTTGAAAACGGTCTGGACGCCTATGGCTCGTTTTCCTACGTCAATACCGATACAACCAGGGAAAACAACCATCAAGAACAGTTTTTAGGGCATGGCAATCTGGGTTATCGCTGGAATGAGAACCACGAAACCCGCCTGTATTTCGATGCGCAGAACCACAACTTCTTGTGGCCGGCAGCCCTTACCAAGCAAAAGATTAAGGATAATCCCCAGCAAAATGCCAATGCCTGGTCCTTGCCGAATGGCTTTTCGTCTTACCGATTCGATTTGAAGCATTCGGTAAAATTGCATGGCGGCGATCGATTCGACCTCGGTACTTATTATTCGATCAATAACTACCGCTACGACTATATAGGCAGCGGCAATCACGACCAGTGGCAGGATGTAGGCTTTAACTGGCGTCATGAAATAAACGGCCAGCTGTTCGGATTAAAAAATAGAGTGGTTTGGGGCGGGCTCACCCAATGGCAATTTATCAATGATTACAACTACGGCACGATTGGTCGTCGGCTAGGCGCGTTGACCAATGCCGAGCGTGATCGCTGGCTCAATGTCGAAGCGTACATGGAAGACCAATTGAGTCTGAGCGATGCATTTACCTTGATAGCCGGTATTCAATTGAATTACCGCGATGTGAATTATGAGCGCTACGAGGGTTACGTGGTCAGTGCCGCACGGCCCGGCAATCAAGCCAATCAGGACTTTTTTAACGCCAACCCCAAGCTTGGGTTTACTTGGCAAGCAACAGACGAAGCGCAAATTTACGGCAATCTAAGCCGCAGCTCGGAACCGCCGCCAATGATTGATCTTGCCACGGTTTATCTCAACCCCAAAAGAGATATTCAAACCGCCAGTACCGTGGAAATCGGTACGCGCGGACAAACCGACCGCCTGAAATGGGACCTGGCTTTTTATCAGGCCTGGGTCAATAACGAGTACTTGACCATTGCCGATCCAAGAAACCCTACCGCATTTTCCGCAACCAACGCCAACAGCACCACATTGCACAACGGCGTCGAGCTTGGCCTGGAAACCACATTGCCGATGAATTTGGCGGCCTCGGGCGATAACCTCAGGCTTAGCGGCAATTACACCTGGAACAACTTCCACTTCGATAACGATCCCAGCCTGGGGAACAAACGCTTGCCCGGCGTTCCCGAGCACAATGCCTTCGTGGAAGCGCTGTACCAACATCCCAGCGGCTTTTATATCGGCCCCAATGCCCGCATCGTCAGTTCCAATTGGGCAGACTTTGCCAATACTTTAGCCGCAAAACCTTATGCCTTGCTAGGTGCGCGTATGGGTTGGGATGATGGCAAACACTGGAAACTGTTCGTCGATGGCCGAAATTTGACCGACGAACATTACGCCTCTTCAGTTTGGGTGACGGGTAATGCTCATGGCGCCGATTTGGAACAATTTAACCCAGGCGCGACCCGCTCGGTCTTTGGTGGCGTGGAATACCGATTCTGATCTTTATCGTAGCCCTTGGTTTGGATAGGCGACGCAGCCGACAACGTCGCCTATCTTCCGGGTTGCGGAGTATTACCCCCGCCCGCCAACTTGCCTGCAAGACCTTAAACCAAGCCGGGATGGGAATTTTCGGCGCTGAAACGTCTTATTCAAGAATCGGCTTATTCCGGCAAAACCGCACCTCGCCTCGCCAACACTATCTTCATCACTTTCATGACAACCTTAGGGTTACAAGCATGCGTACCAATCTCTATCAATCCGGCTGGCTGGTTCAAGCGGAACCGCAAAACTCCACCCTTTCCCGTCTAAAACTCCGCCGCCAACGCTGGCTGACTTTGCATCTGTGGCTAGGTCTGACGCTGGGCTTGCTGTTGTCGATTTACGGCGTCACCGGCAGCATCCTGGTGTTTTATCCAGAGATCGACGAATGGTTGCATCCGGAGATGCTGGTAGTAAAGGTTCCAGCGCATACCGACTATCGGCCCTTGGCGGAAATTTTCGCGGCTGGTCGGGAAGCAATGCCGCCGCAAGCAAAGCACAGATTTGCCACCTACCCGCGCAACCAACAGGCGGCATTCCAATTGCGCTTTACCGTTGCCGATGCCAACAATACCCTGGAAAGCTGGATGGTGGCGGTCGATCCTTACACGGCGCGGGTCACCGGCAAACAGCTCCAAAGCAGGTCCAGCGACTGGCTGCCCAGCACCTTTATCGGCTTGATGTTCGAACTACATTACGCGCTGCTGATACCGTCCGAGGAAATCAGCGCGGTGATTGTCGGTGTCTCGGCGGTACTGCTGATTATCTCGACATTGACCGGCTTGATCGTCTGGTGGCCGTTGACCGGACATTGGCGCAATGCGTTGACCTTCAAAGCCAGGGCAGGCAGGGCGCGCTTCAATTACGACCTGCACAAAACCTGCGGTTTTTATACCGCACTGGTGATGTTGCCTGTGTTGTTTTCCGGGATTTACATGGTGTTGCCGCATAACGTGGTACCGGTGCTGGAGCTGTTCTCGCCGGTGACTTATCGCTACTGGTTTCAATCCAAACCGCCCTATCCCGACGCACCGGCGATAGGCATGGATCAGGCGGTGGCAATTGCGCTGAAGCAATACCCGCAAGGCCGGCCGCACTGGATTTATGGCGCTACCGAGCCAAGCAAAACCTATACGGTTTGCCAGGACGGTGTCGACGCGCCCGGCAGCATCTTGCAACGCCGCTGCACCGTGATAGACCGTTATAGCGGCAAGATACTGGATCTGGACGACCCCAGCTTGCCGACCGCTAGGGCAGGCGAGGTATTTACCCACTGGCAATGGCCGCTGCATTCCGGCCAAGCCTTTGGGATGGCCGGGCGAATTTTGGTGTTTATCACCGGGTTGGCGTGTCCGGCCTTGTTCATTACCGGCGTGATTCGCTGGCTGCAAAAACGGCAGGGCCGGCAAAAGCTGGGTAAGTAAGGTAGTGATCGCCGAATAAAATATAACTATGTTAAATAAATGGTTTGCATAGGCTATATCCCGCACCACTAAAGCCGTCCGCACCCGTTAACACCGCTCGATTTATCGTCAAATGCCGCAAAAACCGGCATCGCATTGCTCTGGCATGAATTTTGGTTGTTCGCCCTGTTGTCGACACCAAACTCCGCATATCGTAACCATGAGCAATGCTCTCCACATCTCCCGTCTGATTGAAACTTACGACGAGGAATTACGCCGGGTGATGTTTAGGCGCTGCGGCTGCCTGGACACCGCCGCCGACATCGTGCAGGAAACCTACCAGCGCATGTTTGCCGGCAATTTGTGGCAGCAGGCCGACAATCCGCGCGCCTTGCTGCATAGGATTGCCGCCAATTTGGCTACCGATTACGAACGCCGCCGCAATACTCGCAATCAGTATGTAGAAAACGACGATACCAGTGACGCATCCTTGCAGGTAAGCGACGGCATCGATCCGGAGCACATCAATCTGGCGCGCGAGCGCTTGGACCGCTTGGTCGCGGCGATCGATAGCCTGCCCGCCAAATGCCGAACGGTTTTCGTGCTGCGCAAGTTCGAGGAACTCAGCCACGCCGAAATCGCCCAGCGTCTAGGCATCTCCCGCAATATGGTGGAAAAGCATCTGCGCAATGCCTTGACCGCCTTGCAAGAGCACGACGATTTCTAGCAGCCGATTCGCTCCTGTTTTCACAGGGTTATGCGTCCTATAATGGCAAGCCACCAACCCTGAATCGCGCCCGATGAAAATTTTCAGCCTTTATCGCTCACCGCCAAGCAGCAGGATGCGTTGCCGCATGACGGCTCTAAACGGACACAGGCAATGAAAATCTCCGCCGAGATTAAAGCGGCTGCCCGGGACTGGTGGGTCAGGCTGGATAGCGGCAAGCTTAGCCCAAATGAACATGCCGAATTTACCCGCTGGTTGGCCGCCGATCCCTTGCATCGCCAGGCTTACGAGCAGTTGCGCGAGCTATGGGGAGCGCTGGATGCTATCGCGCCGAGAATGACGATTACGGCCACCAGCAAACCCAAGCCGGTTTTTTGGCGATGGCAGTGGGCGCTGCCTGCATTAGCCGGCGGCTGCCTGGCCTTGTGGTTGTGCAATCCGCTATGGCTTATATTGCGCGCCGATTTTCATACCGGCGTCGGCGAGAGGCGCGACGTGCATCTTAGCGACGGCTCGACGGTGCATCTGAACAGCAATAGCGCGCTGGAAGTACATATCGACGGCGCGCAGCGGCAATTGACCCTACTACAAGGCGAAGCCTGGTTTGAAGTCAGTCCCGACAAAGCCAGGCCTTTCCGGGTAGATACCGAACACGGTAGCGTTACCGCGCTGGGTACAGCCTTTAATGTACGACTGCGTGACGGCAAAACCGAAGTCAGCGTCACTGAACACAGCGTAGCGGTAGATATGGAACAAGTCGACGGCAAAGCGCTACACACCGTGGTCGCCGAGGGCCAGCAAATAGCCTACAGCGCCGAGTCCGGGCTGGGCAAATTGCAAAACATCGACAGCCAGGCGGTTACCGCCTGGCAACGCGGCAAACTGGTGTTCGAGAACCGGCCCTTGGGCGAAGTGGTCGCCGAGTTGAACCGCTATCATCGCGGCTTTTTGCTTATCAACGATGCCGAACTTGCCCAGCGTCGCGTCAATGGCGTATTTCGTACCGATCAAGCTCTGTCGGTGTTGGCGGCGTTGGAAACCTCTCTACAACTGCGTTCCACCCGGTTTGGCGAGTATCTGATCGTATTGCACCGCTAAGCGACGATTTTATAGATGCCCCGCCGACATCGGCATCAGCGGAGCTTGAGGACTCGGGCAAATTGTCGACTTTTGCCGTCGGCCTTACTGCCCAAAATATCCGCCGGCGAACCGTCCGGAAAAATAAATTGCAAACGCATTGAACCTTACGGCGGCTTCGTGGAATTAACTTCCGAATGCAGTTTGCCTTGAGCGACTCCCCTAAGTCGACTCAAGGCGGGGCCGCATTCACGCTAGGCATTTGGTCGATGCCGACGCAACAGCAATCGTTCCCATGGAACAAAAACCGCAGCTAACCAATGGCTTGCCGTTGCTTAGCTGCACCCTATTGATCTTATCGACAGAGGATGGAAGTATGAGATTAAACATTGCTAAAACAGTCATTGCCGCCGTTTTGCTAATCGGTGCGTCGCAAGCGAACGCCAGCGTAGTTACTACCGACACGCCAGGCGATTATTTGGCTACGTACACAGGCAGTAGGGCCGGCGATCTGGATGTAATAGACGCGCTGCTCACCTATAATCCGGCCAGCGATATTTTCCATTTCGAAAGCACGTTTGCCGCCAACATCGGCGCATCGCCGTCCGGGTTTTACATTTTGGGGATCAATCGAGGCAGCGGCACCGCTGCGTTTGCTGCAAACGGTCTGCAGAATGTGCTGTTCGATTCGGTAGTGCGCATCAATTTGGACGGTAGCGGCGCGGTGAACCGTTTGGGGCCGAATGGCGGTAGTACTCCATTTGCCGCGGGAACAGCCTCGATTCAAGACAATCGGCTGATTGCCGACATAGCCGGCAGTCTGTTGCCTGCCAACGGCTTTGCCAAAACCGACTATACCTGGAATCTTTGGCCGCGCGATGGCGCGGCGAGCGCGGGGTTTACGCAAATTTCCGATTTCGCGCCCGACATTAATAACGCCGGCGTCCAGGTAGTACCGCTTCCCGGCGCATTTTGGCTGTTCGGTTCGGTATTGGGATTGTGCAAACTCGCAGGCAGAAGCAAGCGTTTTGTTCCGTTCACAATTAAATCAGAAATTATGATTTAAGCTGATAAGCGCATGAATGTCCGTAAGCCCGTTCGTATCTTTCGGTGCGTGACACGAGCGGGTTTGCGGCTATTAAAAGATCAATCATCCTGTACGGCTGGTTCTGTTAGGCAAAACCAGCCTTCTTTAGTCCCGCATGCGCCCGTTACTCAACGCCGGACGGCGTTGCCAGATAACTTACCTCCACCTCCGTCAAACCGCTGATGCCGATTTGCTTGGCCGCGCCTTGCGATAGATCGATCAATCGATTCGGGCTGAACGGACCTCTATCATTAATCAGCACATCGACATAGCGGCCATTGCGTAAATTGGTGACGCGGACTTTCGACGGAATCGGCAAGGTTTTATGCGCGGCCGAAAAGCCTTGCGGATCGAAACGGCTGCCGTCGGCGGTGCGATTACCCGATTCAGCGCCGTACCAGGAAGCCAGACCGGTTTCCCGATAACCGTTCGCCGATACCAGCGGGTAATAAGTGACGCCTTTAACGGTGTAGGGCCTGTTGTAAGCGGCGTTGTTTTGATAGGTCGGTAGTTGGGCCGGCCCGGGCGGTCGCGGCGGCTCGGATGCGCAGCCCGCCAACAGGCCGAGTAAAATCAACAAAAAGCCTGGATTGGCAAGCGCCTGGACTAGTTGGTTTCGCGGCATTCGATAGCTCCACAAGGCGTACTTTATTGGGCGCGTATGCGCTGGCAATATCTAATCATAAATCGACGCTCTCGTTAAAATCCGTTTGCTTTACCTGCGCCTTCCCCTTCATCCGACCGGATGAGCGTTGCCGGCGCGCGCCCATCCCGTCAAAATCGGCCAGCCCGAACAGGTTTGGTTATAATGCCGGCATCAGGAAATAGACAACTAAGGCTGGGATAGCGATTTCTTTGTTTACCGTAGCGGCAAACAGCACTTGAAGGGGAGATGAATGGCGAACGAACTGCATAAAATCGTGATTGTCGGCGGCGGAGCAGCGGGGCTGGAACTGGCGACAGAATTGGGACACAAACTCGGCAAAGCCGGCAAGGCGGAAATCACGCTGTTGGACGCTTCGTCCACCCATATCTGGAAGCCCTTATTGCACGAAGTGGCGTCCGGCACGCTGGCCGAGGCCGAGGAAATCGAATATCTGGCCCAGGCGCATAGTAATCACTTCCGTTTCTTGTTCGGCAAAATGGAAGGTTTGAATCGGGAAAACAAGGAAATCATCGTCAGCTCGATTACCAACAAGAAAGGCGAAGAGATCATTCCGCAACGCCGCTTCAAGTACGACACCTTGGTGATGGCGGTCGGCAGCGTCAGCAACACTTTTGGCATCAAGGGCGTCGATAAATATTGCCGGTTTATAGATACCACTAAGGAAGCCTTCCGTTTTCAAAAACAGCTGGTGGAGACTTATTACATTCAGTCCTACGCCAACCAAAGCCAGCAGCGCGATAAGCCGCTGTCGATTGTGATCATCGGCGCCGGGGCGACGGGCGTGGAATTGTCCGCCGAGTTGCACGAAGTGACCAAATTGCTGGCCACCTACGGGCTGGAAGGCTCGATTGACGTCAACATCACCATCATCGAAGCTGCCACCCAATTGCTGCCGGCCCTGCCGCCGCGCTTGTCGCAAGCCACCCAGGAACAATTGATCAAGCTGGGCATCCAGTTAAAACTGGGCCGCAAGGTAACCGAAGTCACCGAAACCGAGGTACATACCTACGACGGCGAAGTATTCGATGCGGATTTAAAAGTCTGGGCGGCCGGTATCAAGGCGCCTGACTGGATGAAAAATCTGGACGGTTTGGAATCCAACCACATAAATCAATTGGTGGTCGATCAGACCTTACAAACCAGCGACCCGAACATTTTTGCCATCGGCGACTGCGCCGCTTGCGCCTGGGTCGGCCACGGCGGCAACGTGCCGCCGCGCGCCCAGTCCGCGCACCAAATGGCCTCCACCGTGGCCAAAACCATCGTCAACCGCCTGAAAGGCAAACCGGGCGTACCGTTCGTGTATCGCGATTACGGTTCGCTGGTGTCGCTGGGTAAATTCAGCACGGTCGGTTCCTTGATGGGCAGCCTGATGGGCACCGTCAGCGTCGGCGGCTTCATTGCCTATGCCGTGTATTTGTCCCTGTACAAAATGCACCAAGTAGCGATCCACGGCTATTTCCGCACCGCGATGCTGACCTTATCCAATCTGTTCCGGCGCAGTACCCATGCCAAAATGAAAATGCACTAACCCACAACTCCACCGAGCGATATACATGTTAGAAATTGAATACGAATTCCGCGAAGAAGACCTAGTCCACTTTAATGAGGAAAGGCTGAAAAGAGATCCGGAAATGCAGAAAAAAATCCGCCAAAACCGCATCTTCGCGCCCGGCGTGATGATGGCCATCGGCTTGTTTTATTACGTGTACTACCAGGATATGACCACTACCGCCTACATTACCATCCTGGCCCTGGCCTGGTCGTTTGCCTCGCCGTTCATCATGAAGATGGATTTGCGCCGGCAGTTTTTCGATAAATATACCGAAGCGGAAAAAAAAGCGCTGTTTGGTATCCACTGGCTGAGCATCGAGCCGGAATTCCTGCAAGAACGCGCGCCCGGCGGCAAAAGCAAAACTCCCTGGAAGGACATGTTACGGGTCGAAAAACATAAAGACTATGTCTACATCTATGTGGATATCGATGCGGCGATTGTGATTCCGCGCGCCACGGTCAAGAAAGGCGATTTAAAGGCGTTTGCCAAGCAGGCTGAGGGGATGATTGAGAGGGCGGGTTGACGATACTTTTCCGTATATCTGGTGAATGTGGAAGATATACGGAAACCACATAACTACTTGTTAGCCTACATACTTGGCAAATCAAGGAGATGTCATTGAAAATTTTTATTAGAGCAACTTGTGTCTTAAGTGCAGTGCTTGCATTCCTGTGGATATTGGATAGGTCTCATGGAGATGTTTTTAAAGCATTAAAGGTTGGTTTGTCGCCTGTCGTTGTGATGCTTGTATTAGAAAAATGGCATAAAAGTAACGAAGCGCGAAAAGCGAGCGGCCTTAGTGATCTTCAGTTCATGCTTAAAGAAGCTGGTAGCGCTGAGAAACTGAAGAGAAATGCCTCTTCGCTATATCGTATTGCATTAGTAATAAGTGTATTTTCATATCTGATTATATTCCTGAGTTTAATTTCTCTGCGCGGCCAATCACTTCATAGTACCAGCCCTTACATTTTCATCGTGGGGTCTATCTTTCTCTTGTTGATTGCCAGGGCGTTTTTTCAAGAATCGCGAAAAATGAAACGGGCTGCGGATGTCGAAATCTAATTTGAATGACAAGCTAACCAAACGTTTAACTATGACCGCTGCTATCGCAGCCGTGTAGGGTGGGCACGGTTTTTGTGCCCACGCGGTCAATAGGCTTTCGTGTTTGGTGTCGCTAACGCGACGGCTGATATTAATGTCGGGTCTCGGCCCGACAACCGAGATACTTTCTTTTGCATCGCCAAAAGAAAGTATCCAAAGAAAAGGCGACCCGGATGCTGCTTATTCCCTGCGCTCCGAAGCTTTTGAACGGGGTTTCCGAAAGGGGCTTCCTGCCCCTTCGGCAACGCGCCGCATCCCTGCGGCGCCCCTAGCGGGCTGCTCACTCGGTACATCCATGTACCTCGCCCTTCGGGTGCTGCGCATGCAAATTGGCAATCCTGCCGATTTGTCCGTTCAAAAGCTCCGGTGCTCGGCGCAGCATACGGGAACAAAACCATCGCGATTTCACGATAGTCCTGAGGTACGATTAGCAAAGCGTAATCGTACGAAAGACTCACATGCCCCCGATTACGCTTCGCTAATCTGGGCTACGATACTGATGCTTCGGGTGACGGATTGAACTTTTACTATTGATAGGCCGCCTTTAAACCACATGTACTGCCCTTCCCACTTTCAAGAAGACAGGCCTGCCGCATTGGTCGGCCTTATCGAGCAGTTTCCGTTGGCAACGCTGATTTACCATGGCGCTGATGGCTTGACCGCCGACCATATCCCGCTGATGTATGAAGCTAGTCTTGACGGCCTTGGCAAACTTGTTGGTCATGTCGCTAAAAACAATCCACTTTGGCAAGTTGAACCTGAACAAGAGTTGTTGGTTGTTTTCCAAGGCCCCTCGACCTACATTTCGCCCAACTGGTACGCCAGCAAACCCGAAGCAGGCAAGGTGGTGCCTACTTGGAACTATGCGGTTGTCCATGCTTACTGTACGCTCAACGCCACCCACGACCCAGCGCAAGTGCTCCAAATCATTACCGAATTAACCGATAAAAACGAGGCCTCGCAGGCGCACCCTTGGCGGGTCACGGATGCGCCCGCCGAATTCACCGAAAAGCTGCTGGGCAACATCGTCGGCATCAGTCTGCAAATTAAACGTTGGCAAGGCAAATGGAAGGTCAGTCAGAACCAACCAAAGCAGAATCAGCAATCGGTCATCGAGGGCTTGCGCTCAGAAGCCTCGGATGCGCTAAATCAAATGGCGCCGCTGGTAGAGTCGTATGGCACCAAGTGACTTGCCCCCACTCTACATTTTGTGGGTAGTGATCGCCAACTCGGCTTGCTGGTAATGTCGGTAACGCTGCCGGCCGGCCTGCTTGCACTCTTCGCTGTTATCCAGTATTTCCAGAATGCGTTCGGTCGGGGCCGTGGTAGGCGGGTAAAAGCTCGAGAGGTTGACGACGATTTTCTGCCAGCCGTCCGGGATGTTTTCGCTGCCGATCAGGATGGTGCCGGTAAAGGCTGGGATTTCGCCGCGATAGATTTGATGTGGGATAAAACTGCCGGCCCGAAACGTCCACAAGGCTTTGTCGATTTGCTCGGCTTGTTCCGCCGAATCGGTCATGACATAAGGAAAATGGCCGCTACGGTAGATTTTCTCGATCAACTTGCAAGCGAAGTCCTGGCGTTGCTGCTGGTCGTGCGTGGCCAATACGTAAAAACTTACTTCGGGCAGCACGGCTGGCAACAATTTTGTTGCGGCGGACATTTAACGCTGCCGTACGAACAAAACACGCAGCAATCTCCGGCTTTTGGCTTTAACAGGCTGTGACACTGTTCGCACTCGTAAAACCACAGGCAGGCATCGACAGGCATAATTTCCACTTTGCGAAAACCGCAATGCGGACAGGTCAACGTCGACGCCTGTTCCGTCATCACACCGATGCGCGGTTTAACAAATACTGGCTGACCAAAGGTACCGGCCGGCCGGTCGCACCTTTATTGGCGCCGGTGCGCCAGGCGGTGCCGGCGATGTCGATATGCGCCCAGCGGTATTCCTCGGCAAATTTGGATAGAAACACCGCAGCGGTAATGCTGCCGCCGTCCGGGCCGCCGATGTTGGCCAGGTCGGCGAAATTGGATTTTAATTGCTCCTGGTATTCTTCCCAGACCGGCATGCGCCAAACCAGATCGCAGGCGGTGTCGCCGGCGCTAAGTAGGTCGTTGCAGAGTTTGTCGTCGTTACCAAACAAGCCGCTTGGCACCCGGCCCAAGGCCACAATGCAGGCGCCGGTCAGGGTCGCCATGTCGATCACGACGTCCGGGTTGTATTTTTTGGCGTAGGTTAGCGTGTCGCAGAGAATCAAGCGGCCTTCGGCGTCGGTGTTCAAGATTTCGATGGTTTTGCCGGACATGCTGGTCCAGATGTCGCCGGGTTTGTTGGCGGCGCCGTCCGGCAGGTTTTCCGAGGCCGGAATCAGACCGACGATGTTCAGTTTCAGATTCAGCAGTGTAGCCATGCGTATCAGGCCTAACACGCTGGCCCCGCCGCACATGTCGTATTTCATTTCGTCCATGCCCAAGCCGGGCTTCAAGGAAATACCGCCGGCATCGAAAGTCAGGCCTTTGCCGATCAAGACGATGGGTTTGGCGTTGCTGTCGCCACCCTGGTAATCCAGGCAAATCAGTTTAGCCGGCTGCCGGCTGCCGCGCGATACGGACAGGAAGGAACCCATGCCCAGCGCTTCCATGTCGCTTTCTTCCAGAATCTCGCAATTGAGTTTGTCGTGCTCACCGGCCAAGGCCAGGGCTTGTTCGGCCAGATGGGTGGGGGTGCAGATATTGCCGGGCAGATCGGCCAAGTGTTTGGCCAGCTCCATGCCTCTGGCGATGGCGATGCCTTGTTGCAGGCCGGTTTCGGCCAAGGCTTTTTGACTGTCGTCCGCAACAACGGCTAAGCGTTGCAGCGGATTTTTGTCTTCGATTTTTTTGGTGGCGCTGTATTGGTACAGGCCGTCGTTAAATACTTCGACGACTTGGCGGGCTTTCCATTGGCTGTCCGCGCCGTTGACGTCTATATCCAGCAACGCGGTGCTGGCGGCGCTGACTTTGCTATCCTTGACGGTTTTTATCGCTGCGGCCAAGGCTTTACGGTATTGCTTGCGGGTGACTTTACCGCGCTCGCCAAACCCGAGTAACACGATGCGGGCGATATTGCCGTCGGGCAGATTGTTGATCAGCAGGGTTTCGGCGTTTTTGCCCTTGATGTCGCCGCGGCCGATTAATTTGGTCAGCAAACCGCCGAATAGGCTGTCCAGCTGGCTTGCCGCCGGACTGAGTTGTTGATTTTCGTAGATTCCGACCAACAGACAGTCGCTTTGCAGTTTGTCTAAGGGTGAGCTTTCTATAGAATAGTCCATGAGAGTGGTCTGTAAGTGTCTGGGATTGAGGGTTTGCGCCGGGTACAGCGGTCTATGATTCGATTATACCTTAGAAAATCAGGAGTGAGTTGTTGAGCATTGAGCGAGGATTACCCAGCGCGGGCCGGCCTTTCCGGCTGTTGACGGTGCTGGATAAAATGATAATCAAGGAGCTGTTTCAGACAGTTACCGCCGTGTTGGTCGTGTTGGTGGTGATCATCGTCAGCCGCAAGTTTATCAAGGTGCTGGCACAAGCCATCGAAGGCAATATCGCCAACGAAACGGTGATGACGCTGTTGGGTTTAAAAATCGTCATAGCCACCACCACCTTTCTGCCGGCCGCGCTGTTCATGGCGGTATTGATGGTGTTGGGCCGCATGTATCGCGAGCAGGAGATGGCGGCGATTTCGTCGGCCGGCGGCAGCGTGTTTACCATTTACCGGGCGATATTTATGCTGGTCGTGCCCTTAAGTCTGGCCGGCATGGGGCTGTCGATGTTGGCTTCACCGTGGGCGGAGGCCAAAACCGAGCAGTTGATGCATCAGGATAAACAGAATGCGGATATTCGCGGGATTGCCGCCGGCCGGTTCAGCGAATACAGCGACGGCGAGTTGATTTTTTATACCGAAAATGTCGACGACGAAGGCCGGATGCATAAGGTGTTTGTGCAAAACAAGCAGGGCGAGAAAACCGGGGTGGTGAATGCCGAGTACGGCTGGTTGAAAAATCTGCCCGGCGGTTTGTATCTGGTTTTGGAAAATGGCGAGCGGATTCAAGGCATACCCGGCAATAAGGATTTCACGATAGAGACGTTTACCGAATATGCGGTGCTAATCGAGAAAAAGGTCACCATTTTGAATTTGGGCCGCGAGGCCACTACGACCGAAAATTTATGGCTATCCCCGGAGTTGCGGGATGTTGCCGAGCTGCAGGATCGCTTCAATACGCCGCTGGGCGTTATTCTGCTGGCTTTTCTGGCAGTACCCTTAGCCAAGCTGTCGCCGCGCGGCGGTATATACGGCAGCATGCTGGTGGCTTTTGGGATTTATTTTGTGTACGGCAATTTACAACGGGTAAATCACAGCTGGGTGATCAGCGGCGCGTTGCCGTCCTGGTTGGGCTATTTCTGGGTGGACGCCTTGTTGCTGGTATTGGGTTTATTGATGTTGATGCGTTTATACGGCTGGCAGTGGTTGTCGCAAAGCCTTAAGGAGAAGCTGGCATGATCAACGTATTGACCATTTATATCGTCAAGGAAGTCGTCAAGGGCTCCTTGATTGCAGTGTTACTGCTATTGACGCTGTTCAATCTGTTCAGCTTCAGCGACGAACTAAAGGATTTGGGGCAAGGCGGTTACGGCTTGAAGCAGATCTTGTGGTTTTTGACGCTGACTTCGCCACGGGTGTTTTACGAGCTGGTGCCGTCGGCGGCGCTGCTGGGCAGCTTGTTTGTAGTGGGCTCGATGGCCAATAATCGCGAAATCGTCGCGATGCGCGGCGCGGGTTTATCGATCGCCTGGATTATCAGAACGATTATGCTGGCGGGTTTGCTGTTGGTGAGCGTTGCGGTGGCGGTGGGCGAGTTCGTGGCGCCGTCATGCGAACGTGCCGCGCAATTGCTGAAAACCACTGCGTTGCACGACGGCGTGGTGATGCGCTCCCAATACGGCATGTGGCTGAGAGAGGGCAACAGCTTTATCAACGTTCGGAAAATTCTCGATGACGGCTCGCTGGCCGACGTACGCATTTACGATGTCGACGATACGCACAAACTCAACCGCATCACGCACGCCGAGCACGCCCAGTTTTTAGGCGACAAGCAATGGCGTTTGGAAAGCGTCAAACAATCTGAGATCAATCGGCAGCAAATTTATGCCGGCACCCAAGCCGAACAGGCCTGGAAATCCAGCATCGACTCGGATTTATTGAAAGTGGCGGTAGTGAACTCGGACAATCTGTCGCTGTACGATTTGTTTATGTACATCGACTTCCTGAAGCAGAACAATCAAAAGTCGCAAAGTTACGAGTTGGCGTTTTGGAGCCGCTTGATCAACCCGTTTGTGACGTTTGTGATGTTGATGGTGTCGGCGCCGTTCGTGATTGGTATCGGTCGCGGCACCAGTACCGGCGCGCGCATCATGATGGGCATCGTGATCGGGATGACATTTAACATTTTCGACCGGATTGCCGGCCATGTTGGCTTGGTTTACGACATCAATCCCATGTTGATGGCGATGTTGCCCAGCGCTTTAGTATTCTGCGGCGCGCTGATCGCGGTTAGGCGGGTCAGCTAGGTAGTTCTTCGCTGAGCTCTCCACGGAACGGAAAACTGTTGCTTCCGTTCCGTGGGAGTCGGTCAAGGCATGAATGTTGAGATCTTAAATTACAACTGTCGGCCGACGCGATGACCGCTGTTATTTGCGGGTCATGAACAGATAGAGAAATTTACATTTCAACACCACATTTTTGTCGTCCATTTCCACGACGGCGCAATCTTCGTATTTTTCCCGGCCCGGCGTGATTTGTTTTTTGATTACGCCGTCGGCGACGCTATATTTGATTGGGATAGTCATTTCGCCAATGCCGCTACGCGCGTCTTCACCGGTGGTTACCAGCGTGCCGTCCTTTTGAAATTCCCAAGTTACTTGCAAAGGTTTTTTTTCTCGGTCCAATGCTAGGGCTTCGTGAGTGACCTGCCATTTGCCCAGAAGTTTTGAATTATCCTGAAGTTTGACGTCGGCACTGGCTGTAGACGTCGCAAATGCAGCAAACAGGGATAGAAATATTGTTATTGTTTTCATTGTATGCTCCCGGCTGAGAGGTTAGTCGAGCCGCGAATATAGCATATCCGCTTTTGCCGTCAGCGCTTTTCTTCCTGAAAAACCAGCCGGGTTTTTGACAGATAATCGTGCCAGCATTGGCCGTTTTTATCGAATAGACACCAAAAAAATCCCAGCCCCAAGCAAGCCCAGGATAACAAGCCGACAAGGAAGCGAATGCCGGCTTGCCGCCAATCGAGAGATTGGCCGTTCGGCGTGCATACTTTTATTTTCCAGGCGCGCAAACCCAGGGTTTGGCCGCCGTGAGTCCAAAACCAGCCGTAAAAAACAAAGCTGATTGCCAGTAGATACAGAGGATAAAAAAGTTGATCGCCGGCAAACGCCTGCCCGGCGTTGAAAGGTAGCGCGATTGCCGTGGCGAAAAACAATACCGCCAACAATAAGAAGGCATCGTAACAAGCAGCTGCCAGCCGACGCAAAAAACCCGGCGCGGACGGTAAATCCGCGCCGGGTTTTGGGATACTTGCTTTAGCGGATTGTCGCAATTATTTTTCGAAAATCGCCAGTTTTTGTCCCATATACATGCTCATGCCCACCAAGGCACCGATCATGGCAATGGAAAACAGGAAGGGCGGTCTATGGAAAACCAACAACGCGAAATCGGCGACGAATAGACTAGTAAATACAGGTTGGTCTACAAAACCCAGTAAAATTTTTTTAAACATACGCTCCACTCTCCGATATAAATTCCCCGTCACCGGCCTAAGGGCGACAAGTACAGCCAATTTTTATGTTATTACACCAAATATTCGGCGAATAGCGAAATTCTACATTTAACGCAAGGGAATGTAAAAGAATGTGCTTGATTGAGCTTAAATCTGGCGAGGTGTTATGATAAGCCCGCTAGGACGTTCGCGCCCGAAGCCTCGAAAAAGCTGGCACACGTCATTCTAAAATTAAGGGATAAAGTCATTTTTAGTTTCTTCAAAAAAATCTTTTCACCGGTTGAGCAAGTTGCCGATCAGGTCAATGAATCGGCAGGGGCGAGTGCCGTGAAGATTTATCCGCGTTCAGAGCACTGTATTTCTCGTGCGCAAATCAGTGAAAATGCCCTGAAAGTATTGCAGCGCCTGAAAAAAGCCGATTACGAGGCCTACCTGGTCGGCGGCTGCGTCCGGGATTTGCTGCTGGGGCGGGAGCCCAAGGATTTCGACGTAGCGACTAACGCCAGTCCGGAGCAGATCAAGCAAGTCTTTCGCAATTGCCGAATTATCGGCAGGCGCTTTCGGCTGGCGCATGTGTTTTTTGGCCGCGAGATTATTGAGGTGGCGACGTTTCGCGGCTCCGAGCCGGAAGAGTCCGACCAGCAAGTGGTGCATGAAGATGGCCGATTATTGCGCGATAACGTGTTCGGCACGCTAGAGCAAGACGTCTGGCGCCGCGATTTCACCGTCAACGCGCTGTATTACAACATCCGCGATTTTTCCGTGGTCGATTATACCGGCGGCATGCAGGACCATGCCGCGGCAGTGATGCGGCTGATCGGCGATCCGGAAGTGCGCTACCGGGAAGATCCGGTACGGATGCTGCGCGCAATCCGTTTTGCCGTGAAGCTGGGCTTTACGCTGCATCCCGACACCGAAAGGCCGATTTACGCGCAAGCCGATTTGTTGAAGAGCATCCCCTCGGCACGCCTTTACGACGAAGTCATTAAATTGTTTTTGTCCGGCTACGGCCTGCAAACGTTCGAGATGCTCAGGCATTACGGCTTGTTTGCGATTTTGTTTCCGGATACCGACCGCTGTCTGGCGATCGAAGACCACGATTTTCCGCGCCTGTTTTTGATCAGGGCCTTGGAAAACTCCGATGCCCGCTTCAACGACGGCAAAACCCTGACGCCTTATTTTTTATTGGCAGCCTTGTTGTGGGAACCGTTGCAATTGGCCGCGCAAAAACGCATCGCTCACGGCGAAAACGAAACGCTGGCCTATCAGAACGCCGCCAACGAAGTACTGACCAGGCAAATCAAGATCACCGCGCTGCCTCGCCACATCACCCAATCCATGCGCGAAGTCTGGTTCTTGCAGAATAAGTTTTCCAGAACGGTTGGCCCCCGGCCTTATCGTTTGCTGGAGCAGCCTAAATTCAGAGCGGCTTACGACTTTTTACGGCTGCGCGCGGAAACCGGCGGTGCCGATCCGGAGCTGGTCGAGTGGTGGACTGGTTTTCAAGAAGCCGACGATGCGGAGCGTGAAAGAATGACCGCTCCGCCAAAATCCGGCGGCGGTAAATCCCGTAACCGGAAAACCGGCCGGTACCGTTCTCGAGCCAAACCGGCCCCCATAGGCAATGACGCTACCTAAATCGGGCGTCGAGGCCTATATAGGCTTGGGCAGCAATCTCGAAGACTCTGTCGATCATGTTAGCCGGGCCAGGCTGGAAATTGCGGCCTTGCCGGGCGTGGCCGAAACTGCCTTTTCACCCTTGTATCGCAGCACGCCGGTTGGCCCGCAAGATCAACCCGATTACGTGAATGCAGTGATGCGAATTTCTACCGAGCTGGAGCCCATAGCTTTACTCAGACAATTGCAGCAGATCGAAAATCAGCACGGCAGACTTCGCAGCATCCGTTGGGGAGCACGAACGCTGGATCTGGATGTATTGCTTTACGCGCAGCAGATTATTAACGAACCGGATCTGATAGTACCGCATCAGGAACTTTCGAAACGCGCCTTTGTGTTGTACCCCTTGGCCGATGTGGCAAGCAGCGGCTTGATAATTCCGGGTCTGGATTCGTTGCCACAACTCTTGGCGGCTTGCCCTCCCGACGGTTTGCGGAAAATAGCAGCATGAGTTTATATGCCGATGCCTTAAAGACGCTGACTATCAGCGATCTGGCGGCGATGAAACGAGCCGGCGAAAAAATCAGCTGCCTGACTGCTTACGACGCCAGTTTCAGCGCGCTGCTGGACCGGGCCGGTATCGATGTGCTGCTGATCGGCGATTCGCTGGGCATGGTGATTCAAGGACACGACAGCACCTTGCCGGTCACGGTGAGCGATATGGTGTATCACAGCCGCAGCGTGGCAACGGCCAGAAAGCGAGCTTTCGTCGTTACCGATTTACCGTTTGCCAGTTACGCTACGCCGGAGCAGGCCTTGCTGAATGCGGCAAGCTTGATGCAGGCGGGTGGCGCGCAAATGGTCAAATTGGAAGGCGCCAAGATTGAGGTGATCCGGTTTCTGGTGGACCAAGGCATTCCGGTCTGTGGTCATTTAGGCCTGTTGCCGCAATCGGTGAATCGGTTGGGCGGCTATAAGGTACAAGGCCGGGAAGCGCAACAAGCTAGGCAAATCGTTGCGGATGCCGAAAAAATCGAACAAGCGGGCGCGAGTCTTTTAGTGCTGGAATGTGTACCCTCCGGACTGGCCGCCGAAATTAGTCAGCGGCTGAGTATCCCGACCATCGGCATCGGCGCTGGCGTCGATTGCGATGGTCAGGTGTTGGTGTTGTACGACATGTTGAATATCAGCACCGGCAAGCGGCCACGCTTTTCCAAGGACTTTATGGCCGACGCCTCCAGCATAGAAGAGGCAGTACGCCACTATCATCAAGCGGTTAAATCCGCGCAGTTTCCAGCTGCCGAACACAGTTATTAAGCTTATGGGAATCTCTAAAAATCCAGGAAACCTCCTTCTTTCCTTGGGAGAAGGCTGGGATGAGGGCATTAAATCAGTAATTCACCCCCTCATCCTGAGGGAGAGGGAATGTTTAGAGGTTTCCTTATGCAGATAGCCACCAGCGTCGCCGCCTTGAGAGAAGTGATTCGGCAATGGCGGCAAGCCGGCCTCAGCGTCGGCTTCGTACCGACCATGGGCAATCTGCATGCCGGGCATATCAAGCTGGTTAGCACAGCCAGGCAGCAGGCCGATAAAGTGGTGGTCAGTATTTTCGTCAATCCTACCCAATTTGGGCCGAACGAGGACTTTGCCAGTTACCCGCGCACCGAACAGCAAGATCAGGAAAAACTGCTAGCAAGCGGCGCCGATTTGCTGTTCTTGCCGGCGGTAACCGAAATGTATCCGCAAACCACACAGACCGGCATTTCAGTCAGCGGCTTGTCGGCGTTGCATTGCGGCGCCAGCCGGCCCGGTCATTTTGACGGCGTGGCATTAGTGGTTTGCAAGTTGTTGAATATGGTCCAGCCCGACCTGTTGTTGTTGGGCGAGAAGGATTTTCAGCAACTGACGCTGATTCGGCAAATGGTCACCGATCTGAATATACCTGTCACGGTTCAAGGCGTGGCGACGGTTCGGGAAGACGATGGCTTGGCGATGAGCTCTCGCAATGGCTATCTGACCGAGCAACAAAGAAAGCAGGCGCCCACGCTTTATCAAGCCCTGTGCGCGGCGCGCGATGAGATTTTGGCCGGACATGACGATTTTCCAGCGATAGCGGAACGGCAATGCCAAAATTTGCAGCAAGCCGGTTTTGCCGTCGACTATTTCAGCATTTGCCGTAGCAAGGATTTATTACCTGCCGGCCCTAGCGACCCCGATCTGCTGATTTTGACCGCCGCCAAGCTGGGCGCCACGCGCCTAATCGATAACCTCTATTTTTCTAAAACAAGCAGCTGACTGTGCTGGATTTTTTACCTATAAAAGCTAATGCTTAAATTTGATAGCAGGGTCAATTTCAGGCATAATCGCCGGCCCTAGTATTCGACCTTGTTTACCATGAACATAAACATGCTTAAAGCTAAGTTACACCGTGCGCGGGTAACGCATTCCGAGCTGGATTACGAAGGATCGTGTGCTATAGACGGCAAAATTTTGGATTTTTCCGGGATCAGGGAATACGAGCAAATCCATATTTACAACATTAACAATGGTCAGCGCTTCACCACGTATGCGATTCGTGCCGAAGAAGGTTCCGGCGTGTTTTCGATTAACGGCGCAGCTGCAAGGTTGGCGTGCCCTGGCGATTTGATTATCGTCTGCGCGTTCGCTAGCCTAGATGAGAAGGAACTGAAGAACTACAAGCCGACTTTGGTGTATTTCGACGGCAACAATCATATTAGCCACTCCAGTCATTCCATTCCTGTTCAGGCCGCCTGATTTAAACAACCGCCGGTGACATCGACACCGGCGGTTGTTTGCACTTTTTAAGCTTCCGATACGTCGATTTCGCTGACTTTCTCGGTCAGTGTGATGCTTTGTTCAATAGCCACCAGTACTTTTTGCATGCCGATGCGTTTGTTGGCATTGATCAATATTGGCGATTTGATCGAGCCTTTGATGGTCGGTTTGCCGTTATCCTGCTCATTGTCTTTGTGCAGCAAAATCAAAATTACCAACTCGTCGCCCGGCTCGATTTGCAGCAGCGTTTCTTCGGGATCGGTTACCGTGAAATTGTAATTGATGTTGAAATTGGACGGATGAGCCGCGGAAAAGGTTAGCTCCGCGTTATCGACCGATTGCAGCCAATAGACGATCTCGCTGCCTTCCTGATGAAATAACTTAAAGCGGGTCTGATCTTCGAAACCGGGTAGGCCGCGCGGAAAATTGATGATGGTGTCCGGATTGATATCTTGGTTGCCTAACAATTTCGATTGAATTTCCATAATCCCGCCCGTATTCGTTGAAGTCTAAGTTAACAGCATTAATCAAGGCACCAATGTATAGCACGGAAAGGGGTATTTGCAATGCGGATTGTCGTAACTGCCCAGGTGTTCTTGCTTTATCGTGCCCGACTCCATACAATTGCGCGCTTCTTTCAGGTGTTTGCGCCGTTTTTCGGCCGAACTTAAACAGGAAGTCGGTACGGTGGTTTTAACCGCCAAAGCCGACGCTGCCCCCGCAACGGTATATAAGTAAAGAGCTGCGTTTTTGCCACTGTGCGCTTTGCATGGGAAGGTCGCAGATCAGGCGTCAAGCCACTTATAAGCCCGGAGACTGACCCGGAAGATCATTCGAGACAGCGGAGGGCTGTTTACGGAATGGTCTGAGTCCATGCCTAGCCTGCCTCCGTCTTTTTCGTTTACCGTTTTTCCTCTGTCCTTTTTCACCCGGATGCGCGGCGGGCGCAGAGGACAATATGCAAACAATTCTATACAGATCTTTATTTCTGGCGAGTACGCCTTTTACCGTGTTGGCGGCGACTAGCGACGAGGCGATCAACCTTGCCGAGACAGTCGTGACAGCTACTCGAACCGAAACCCGGCAAAACGAGTTGGCCACGGCGATGACGGTTTATACTCGCCAGGACATCGAAAAACTTCAGGTCAGAACCCTACCCGAGTTACTGAAAGGCACGCCGGGTGTTGATATGGTGCAGAGCGGCGGTTACGGCAAGGACACCAATGTCTATCTGCGCGGCACTAACTCCGATCATGTACTGGTGCTGATCGACGGCATCAAGGCTGGCTCGGTTACCACCGGCACCAGCGCATTTCAGTTTATTCCCATCGATCAAATCGAACGTGTGGAAATTACTCGCGGCCCACAATCCAGCCTTTATGGCTCGGAAGCGATTGGCGGGGTGATTCAGATATTTACCCGCAAGGGCGGCAACAGCGAACGGCCTAACATTGCGCTGGATGCTGGCGGCGGTTCTTACGACACTTATAACGGTTCGGCGGCCGTCAACGGCAAATGGGGTAAGGCTTGGTATAGCTTGAGCGCCGCTCAATTCGGCAGCCAGGGCATCAATGCGCTGAGTGGCGTCAGCGTCGCGAATGGTTATAATCCGGATCGCGACGGCTATAACAACACCAGTTTGAATGCTAAAACTGGTTACCGCTTCGACAACGGCGCGGAACTGGAAGCATTTTTCCTGCGGGCCGAAGGCGAAACCGAGATCGACAACTCCACCATCAGTAACACGGAGTTTGTCAATCAGACGCTGGGCGCGACCGCCAGCGCTAATTTCAGCGACATGTGGCGATCCACATTACGCGTCGGACAAAGCGTGGACGATGCCGATCAGTTTCGGCACAACGGCCAGTTTACCAGTCGTTTCAACACTACCCGCTGGAATGCGAGCTGGTTGAACGAACTGGCCTTGCATAAGGATCACCAATTAACGCTGGGCACCGACTACCGTTTCGATGAAATCGACAGCACCACCCGTTACGCGGAAACGTCCCGCTACGATGTCGGCGCATTTGCCGAGTTGCATAGCCGGGTTTTCGATAAGCATTTTTTGAATGCTTCCTTGCGGTGGGACGAAAACCAGGCGTTCGGCGATAGTATCACCGGCAATTTCGGCTGGCGGTTTAATTGGGATTACGGTCTCAGCGCGTTTGCCAGTTTCGGTAATGCCTTTAAGGCCCCGACTTTCAATCAGTTATACTTCCCGGGTTTCGGTAACGCTGGTTTGCGGCCGGAAAAATCCACCAGTTTCGAAGCCGGTTTTGCCGGACGTCACGATTGGGCAAATTGGGAATTGCGCGCTTATCACACCAATATCGAGGATTTGATCGTATTCAGTGGTACGCCATCCACCGCCAGAAATATCGGCAAGGCGCAGATAGACGGCATAGAAGCGGAAGTGTCCACGCAAATTTTCGGCTGGAACAACAAACTGAGCATGAATCTGATGACGCCGAAGGATAGGCAGACCAATCTGCGTCTGCCGCGTCGGGTGACGGAAAGCTTGTCCTACGATGTCTCGCGCTCGTTCGGCGACGTTGATATTGGAGCCTCCGTGCTGGCTCAGGGCGAACGTTTCGATAACAGTACCAATACCGTGCGGCTGGGCAGTTTCATGACCGCCGATCTGCGCACCGCTTATCGCATCGACAAAAATTGGATGTTAAGCGCCAAACTGAATAATATGTTCGACAAACGCTATCAAACGGTTAACACCTATAACAGCTTCGGCAGAAATTTCTATTTTTCGATCCATTACAATTACTAAACTTTTTCTGGAGAACCCTATGAGTCTGAATCAAACCTTGGCTGTCAAACCCGGCGCGGTAGCGCTGATGGCGTTGATGGCTGCCACCCGTTTTCACCATTTCGGCACGCCGTTCGCGTTGCCTGACGCATCGCTGGCGGTGTTTTTTTTCGCCGGCCTGTGGCTGGGCGGACGCTATTTATTTGCGTTGTTGCTGATGGAAGCCGCGCTGATTGATTACCTGGCGATCACCAAACTCGGCGTCAGCGACTTTTGCGTGTCCAAAGCCTATGTATTTCTGATCGGCTCTTACGGCGCGATGTGGCTGGGCGGCAAATGGTGCCGACAATTCACCGTGCTGTCGGTAGCCACCGCCGCGCAACGCCTGATGGCTCTGGTAGCGGCTACATCCATCGCGTTTTTGTTTTCCAACGGCAGCTTTTACTGGCTATCCGGACGCTATCCCAACGGCTCATTCGCACAATATATTGAGCGCGTTGCGATGTATTACCCGCCCTACCTGACATCTACCTTGATCTATGGGGTGGTTATTTTCGCTCTGGTCAGTGCCGTAAAATCCTTGCTGGGCGCCAAAGCCACCCGCGAAGCTATCTAAGCATTCATCCCAGCGGGGCGATTTTCATCGCTCCGCTATCACTTTGCCGTTCTCCAGCTTTGCAATACCTGCTTATCCAGCGTAAATCATGATTCTCACCATCAGCATTTTGTTGGCCGTCGCCATCGATTTTTGGCTGGGCGAGCCACGCAACGCCTATCACCCGCTGGTGAGGTTCGGTAAATGGGCAGCCATTGTCGAAAAGCGGATGTTAAATAGCCAGCAATCGGCTTTTCGCCAGAGAGTCAGCGGTTTTTTGGCGGTGGCGATAGTTTTAATGCCTTGTCTGCTATGGTTGCTGCTTCTACCGAGTTGGCCGCTGCTGCAAGCCGCTATCGATGTACTGATTTTGTATTTTTGTATCGCTGCCCGTAGCTTACAACAACATGCCCTGGCCGTTCTTTCGGCCTTAGCGGATAGCGACTTGCCGTTAGCTCGGCAACAGGTTGGTAAAATTGTTAGCCGTCAAACCGAGGCCATGACCGAGGCCGATGTACGGCGGGCCACCATCGAATCGGTGTTGGAAAATGGTGCCGATGCGGTATTTGCGCCCGTATTCTGGTTTGTCGTATTGGGGCCATTCGGTGCCTTGCTCTACCGGTTCAGCAATACTTTGGATGCGATGTGGGGTTACAAAAATCAACGCTATTTATACTTCGGCTGCGCCGCTGCACGTTTCGACGACCTGTTGAATTGGCTGCCGGCACGCTTGACGGCATTGAGTTATGCCTTGCTAGGCAACACCGCGCAGGCGATTAAATCCTGGCAGACTCAGGCGCATTTATTGGACAGCCCTAACGCCGGGCCGGTGATGACAGCCGGCGGCGGCTCCTTGCTGCTGCAACTGGGCGGGCCGGCGTGTTATCACGGCCAAATAAAGCAAAAACCCTGGTTCGGCGGCCCACAAGCGCCGGAAAACGACGATATTAAGCGCGCCTGCAACCTGATGTACCGGACTCTGCTGTTGTGGCTGATCGTAATCGGCGCGGGAGATGCCCTTGCTTGAGCACGGCGGACGCTTGCGGCAAGCCGCTAGCCAATACGGCATCGCTTTAAGCGGCTGGCTGGATTTATCGACCGGCATCAACCCCAACGGCTGGCCGGTGCCGCCTATTCCCGCCGCATGCTGGCAACGCCTGCCGGAAGATGATGACGAATTATTAGCGGCGGCACGGGTTTACTATCAGAACGACTCCTTGCTGGCGGTAGCCGGCTCGCAAGCGGCGATTCAATCGTTACCTTTGTTACGACCGAAATCGCGAGTCGGCCTGCTGCATCCGGCCTATGCGGAGCATGCCGGCAGCTGGCAAAAAGCCGGGCATCAAGTTGTCAGAGTCGAAGCGAATGCAATAGACGACCGGCTAGATGAGCTGGATATACTTATTCTGGTCAATCCCAATAATCCCACCGGCCAACTATGGAGCCGGCCACAGCTGTTGAGCTGGCATGAAAAACTTAGTCGGCGCGGCGGCTGGCTGCTGGTCGACGAAGCGTTTATAGACAGCCTGCCCGCCGAATACAGTCTAGCGCCATTACCGGTGCGGCCGGGCTTGATCGTATTACGATCCGTGGGTAAGTTTTTCGGCTTGGCCGGCATCCGTTGCGGCTTCGTGATTACCGAACCGGATTTGTTGGCGAGGCTTGCGGAGCTGCTAGGGCCATGGACTATCAGCCATCCCGGCCGCTATGTCGCGGCACTGGCGTTGGTCGATCGAGACTGGCAATCCGCCAATGCGGCATCGTTAGCAATGCTGGGCCTGCGCCTACGGCAACTATTGACCGACTGCGGCTGGCCGCCCAGCGGTGGATGCGATTTGTTTCAATGGGTGAAATGCGAGCAGGCAGTTACCCTGCACGATCTATTGGTCATACAAGGCATTCTGACCCGTTTGTTTCAGGAGCCGGCTAGTGTGCGTTTCGGTTTGCCGAAAGACGAGCCAGCCTGGCAACGCTTGGCGCAGGCGCTGACTCATCCCGACATCAAACGTTTAAGCTTGTTTGCGCATCCGCAAACCTAATCCGGCGATAACGCTGCCAAACAGCCAAACAGCGCCAGGCAACGGAACAGGTTTAACTACCGGTATCTCAACGATGTCACTAGCCTTAATAATGCCAGCGCCAACATAATCCGCGCCGTCGCCTAATTTTCGGTTAATTTCAAAAACAAAATACTTTGGATCGGGCAATCCGAACAGGCCTTGGAGTTTTGGGGGATTAAGGTCAGCCCCGCCCAGTAAGCTTTGATCGAAAAAGGCTGTCACCGAAAATTCCGCACCGGATACCAACGAGCCTGTGTCATCGTATTGGTTAATCGAGGACTCCATGCTGAGTGTCAACATGTCATAAATACCGGCCGTTACATGCCCGGTAAAGCCGTGGCTTGCTATCAAGTCATCGGTTATGCTGGTGGCGTTATCGAGAATATTAAGCACAACGTGATCGTTGTCGATGGTTAGCGCCTGACTGTTGACTAATATCGACAACGGAGCACTCAACGAGTAGCCCAAACGCAAACTGGCGGATTCGCCGCCTGACGCCGGAAAAAAGTTACTGGAACTTGGCGACAAGGCATCGAAGGTTAACTGGCCTGAAAAATTGCCGCTGGTGAAATTGACGAAATCGCCGGAAAAGGTAAATTCAAGCGCCGCATGCGCACTAGCCGAATATAAAAACGTCGCTAAAAGAGCGGATAGTAATTTCATGGTTTGTCCTTAAATAAATTTAGTGATACGGCTTCTTGCCCAAGCCTTAACAATAAAACTTGGCCGGAAGCACATGTGATACCAATATTTTTGTGAACGAGTTCAATCTCTAGGTCGATTATGGCCGCAGCCGGTCAATACCGTCAACCCTTGATTTTCCTGGATAAGTACTCAACTGCCACTAACGAGACACCGAATTGGGAAGCTGGAAGCCGAACTTACTTAGAACAGCTTGTCCAAAATCGACATCACGATCTCCACCGCAATCAGCCAGATGATGATCCACTCCAAGGCCGAGGAATGCTGGTGCTTTTGTTCGTCTGCCAACATTTCCAGTAGCTCGTGTATGGTCTCAAGCTTTTTTGACAATACGTCGGTGCGCTGCTGAATTTCCAGGTAATTGGCGGCCATCGAGTAAATATGCTGGTATTCCGGGTGTTCCCAGAAAAACTCCGGGGTATCCAACAAATCGTAATTGAGGATGATGTCGCTCTTGGTCAGAAACAACTGGCCGCGAATCATCGCCATGGTTTTGCGATTGAGCTTGATCTTTCCTTCCCGCGCCAGCGATTGCGGTAAATGGCTGGTGGCGCGAATCGTGTCGATGGCGTGGCCTTCGAAGGCCGCCAGCTTGATCGATTGAGCCATCGCATGCGACAACGCCAGCAGTACTTTGAAGTCGGCGGATTGGAGCTCCAGGTGATCGTGCTGAAAACGGTCTTGCTCGCAGCCTACTTCATAGCTGAAATTGTCTTCCTGAGGCTCGGCGTCGGGTTTAATCGCGTAATCCAGCAACAAATCCTGCAAGGCGCGCCGGTCGTCGAGATTCAGGTTCCAGCACACCATTACCCCGTAGGCAAACACAATCGCGCAGCCGGTCTTGTAATCGACCACCAAGGCGTTTCTGAACAGTTGCGCGCGCGTGGTATCCAGCAGTTTTTCCCGCAATTGCGCGAATTCGAACGATTGCGCCAGGCATACCGTCAGGCAGCGTTTAATGGGTCTGTCGTCTGTCATGTCCGGGTTTTCTCAAGTCGGTTTCGGCATTAGTTTGTAACACCGACAGGCAAAACGGTTAAAATAGCCAATTAATCCATCTACTGAAAGCGTATTGCTGAGTGTCATGCCAACTAACTATAACACCGATGATTTAAGAATTTGTGAAACCAAGGACGTGGTGGCGCCGATTCAGGTTCATGAAGAAATCCCGATGACCGAGCAGGCCGCAGCCACCATTCTGCATACTAGGGCGGCGATTCACAACATTCTTACCGGTGCCGACGATAGATTGCTGGTGATTATCGGCCCCTGCTCGATCCATGACCCGGCAGCGGCGGTGGAATACGCCGGGCGCTTGAAAGGCATCATGGAAGAGTTGAAAGACGATCTGGTAATCGTGATGCGGGTTTACTTCGAAAAGCCGCGGACCACGGTGGGCTGGAAAGGCCTGATCAACGACCCGGATCTCAACTCCAGCTTCAATATAAATAAAGGCCTGCGCATGGCCCGCCAATTATTGTCGGATGTGAATAACCTGGGCGTGCCGGCCGCTACCGAATATCTGGATTTGATCACGCCGCAATATGTGTCCGACTTGATTTCCTGGGGAGCCATCGGCGCCCGCACCACCGAGAGCCAGGTGCATCGGGAATTGGCGTCCGGTTTATCCTGTCCGGTCGGCTTCAAGAACGCCACCGACGGCGGCATCAAAATCGCCATCGATGCGATCAATGCCGCGATGAGCCCGCATCACTTTTTGTCCTTGACCAAGGAAGGCCGTTCGGCGATTTTTTCGACGCGCGGCAACGAAGATGCGCACATTATCCTGCGCGGCGGCAACAACCGGCCGAACTACGACGAAGTTAGCGTCGAGCAAGTAGCTGAAGGCTTAATTGAAGCGGGTCTGCGTCCTAACATCATGATCGATTTCAGCCACGCCAACAGTTCGAAAAAATACGAAAGGCAAATGCTGGTAGCGCAAGACGTCGCCGGACAAATCCGTGGCGGCGACACCCGCATCATCGGTGCGATGGTGGAAAGCCATCTGGTCGGCGGTCGCCAGGATGTCGAGGAAGGCAAACCGCTAACGTATGGGCAAAGCATTACCGACGCCTGCTTGTGCTGGGAAGACAGCGCGGAATTGTTACATCATCTGGCCGGTGCCGTGGAACGCCGCCGCGCCGCGACAACACACAAGGTTTAAAGCATGAAAATACAGGTCAATGGCGACAATCGTGAATATGGCGAGAACGCCACCGTTGCCGACGTAATAGCCGATTTGGGTTTGACCGGCAAACGCATCGCCGTGGAATTGAACAAGGAAATTTTGCCGTTTACCCAACACGCCAGCCAGCGCTTGCAAGCTGACGATAGATTGGAAATCGTGCAAGCCATCGGCGGCGGCCAAGACGACTATTTCACGCTGGCGGGCAAAAACTATCGTTCACGACTGTTGGTAGGCTCGGGCAAATACAAGGATCTGGAAGAAACCCGCTTGGCTACCGAAGCCAGCGGTGCCGAGATTATCACTGTCGCGATTCGCCGCACCAACATCGGCCAAAATCCCGGCGAACCCAGCTTGCTGGATGTGATTTCGCCGGACAAATACACCATCCTGCCCAACACCGCCGGCTGCTACACTGCCGACGATGCGGTACGCACCTGCCGCTTGGCGCGCGAATTGTTGGGCGGCCACAAACTGGTGAAGCTGGAAGTGCTGGCCGATCAACTGACCTTGTTTCCAGATGTCGCCGAAACCTATGTCGCCGCCGAATTATTGGTCAAGGAAGGCTTCGACGTGATGGTTTACACCAACGACGACCCTATTGCCGCGAAGCGTCTGGAAGAAATCGGCTGTGTGGCGGTGATGCCGTTAGCAGCACCAATCGGCTCCGGTTTGGGCATCCGTAACCCTTACAACATTCTGACCATCGTCGAAAACGCCAAGGTGCCCATCCTGGTCGATGCCGGCGTCGGCACTGCCTCCGATGCGGCGATGGCGATGGAACTGGGCTGCGACGGCGTACTGATGAACACTGCCATAGCTGCCGCGAAAAACCCGGTGCTAATGGCTTCGGCGATGAGAAAAGGCATTGAAGCCGGCCGTGAAGCATTTCTGGCTGGACGCATGCCACGCAAGCGTTTTGCCTCGGCCTCTTCGCCGATTGATGGGTTGTTTTTGTAAACCTGCATGAGACTCCGTGATGGAGAAAGAGGTAGAACTTGTTTTAAAGTTGATCCATTTAGGATTTACTGTATTTTTGCAAAAAATTGGCTATTCCGAAACCGATGCTGACAATATTTCCAACAGAATTGGTTGGGGCGTTTTAGCTGGTTTTATGGCGTTGTTGGTTTTTGTAACAATTAAATACGGAACCTAGGTTGGGTTACGCTCCGCTTTTATGCCGCTGGGCAAACCCGACCACCCCACTCGACCTGATACGCTATGAACGCCATAAAACCAGACACCGAAAATGAAGTGATCTGCTATTGCAGCGGCACTACCGCACAGCAAATCAAACAACTACTCGACGACGGTACTACCGACCTAGAACGAATTTCCCGCATTACCGGCACTGCATCGGGCTGCGGCGGCTGCGAGTTTGAATTTCACCAGCTCGTTGCCGAGCATACTCAAGAAGCCTAAAACCATGGGTTGCTGCGACGATCCCACCGAACCGAAAAAACTCGATCGTCGCGACTTGATCCGCTTGCAGGAACAATACGGCGAACTGGTCCGAGACTTGTTTACCGAAGATCCGGAAAAGGTAATCCTGAAGCTATTAAACGGTGCCAACAGCTACTTGATAGAGTTGGCCGCCTTGAACGCTCATCATCCATCGGTGCGATTGCGGGCCATTACCTTGTTGGGGCAAACCAGCGCGTCAATCCTGCAGCAAATCATCCAAAAAGAGCCGGATTCGCAATTCGGTCTAGCCGCGCGGGCCAAACTGGCGCAACTCTAAGCAAGTTAGCAGCTAAATCCGGGTAAACCGCTTGATACTTCAGTTATCTCAACTACATTAGGAAAGCTTCTCAGCATATGACTGGTTGAAAAGCGTGTTTGTACGGCTATCGCGTAGCTGTGCTGAATTCGCGCAAAATTAGGCGGATTTTCCCATCTTTAAAGTCTTAAGGATTTCCTCATGAAATTATCGACAGTTACAATTGCGTTGCTTGCGACCTTGGCTTCCGAAAACGTACTCGCAGACGATTATATCTGCAAGACTATTAGCGGCACCATACAACCGTCCACGGTTGACCCGGATTGTAATATTCTGCGATTCAAGGATCGGCAGTTTCCCGACGTAACGTTTTTGGGGCCTTTGCCTGCAGGTGCGCCACCTGTATGTTTTGCCGGTAGTTTAACCGCCACATTAGGCAAAAACCAACAATTGACCGGCACGGCGTTTTCCGGATTGATTGCCAACGAAGTCGGTCAATTAGTTGGGGCATCGGCGATCAAGCTGAACGCAGGCTCAGTTGAACTAGGTAGGGTGTTTACTAAGGATCTGATTTTTAACCCCGATGGAGCGACCACAGAAATATTGACGATGGTCGGCGGCAACAAAGTCTTCAAAGGCGGTCGCGGACAATTTGAAATCAACGGTAACATTCTATATCAAAGCGCGCCATTTTCCGGCCAGCTGTGTGTTGAAGACGATTGATGTTTCTCGAATTACGTAAGAATGATAATACTGTGGGACTTGGAATTAGAAGAAGCGTTGTTTAAGAGCAACGCTTCTTTTTAGATATCGGAGCCAATCCTTAAGAGTCAATCAATAACACCATCGTAATGGCTAGGCACCACGAGATGAATATATTTAAGCTGATATACTTGCCACTTGAGACATAGCCTTTTGCCAAGCAAGTTAAGCTTTACCTGATTAACCCTCGCCATCTCCATGACCGAACCCCAAAAAATCGACCCTGCCAAAATCAAAAGCTTCATCCGCCGCCAAGGCCGCGCTACCGCCGGCCAAAAGCTGGCGCTGGAAAGCCACTGGGATAAGTATTGCCTGTTGCCGCAAGCTGAATTTGATCCAGAGCAAGCCTTTGGCCGTCAAGCGCCCTTAATCGTCGAAATCGGTTTCGGCAACGGCGACAGTCTGGCGGCAATGGCGGCAGCCAATCCGGATTTGAATTATTTGGGCATCGAAGTGCATAGGCCTGGCGTCGGCCATTTGATGATGTTGCTGGAACAGCGCGGCATTAGCAATGTGCGGATTTATCACCACGACGCGATCGAGATTCTGGAGCAAAAAATTGCCGATCACTGCTTGGCCGGCGTGCATCTGTTTTTTCCCGATCCTTGGCAGAAGCGCCGCCATCACAAGCGACGCATCGTCCGCCCGAGTTTCGTGGAATTGTTGAACAAGAAATTGATGGCCGGCGGCTATTTTCACGCCGCTACCGATTGGGAACATTACGCCAACGATATGCTGGGGATTTTGTCTGCGGGCACCGGTTTGCAAAACAGCAGCCCGAGCAACAATTTCTGCGAACGGCCGTTTTATCGGCCCTTAACCAAGTTCGAAAGCCGCGGCCTGGGTTTGGGGCACGGGGTTTGGGATTTGATTTTCCGGAAGGTCTAGCGCTTCACCACATCAAATCATCCGGAATCTGAAACTCGGCATACGGATCGTCTGCGGCCGCCACATCCTGCGTGGCTTCGTTCAACACCACGATACTATCTGCGTCCCGCACCTGCACTTTACGGGCCACCTCCGCCGGTACGATCTCGTAGTGCCCGTCTACTTTGGCGATACCTGCCCGGCCATTGATCAAGGCCTCCCGCACTTTTTCCGCTACGTATAGTGTTTTGACCTTGTTATCGTCGGTGAAATTGTAAGCCAGGCCGTTAGGGTCTTGCGCAATGCGGTTCATTTCGACGATTTGTTTGATTTGCGCGCCCAAGGCTTTTTGTTCCTCGGCCAGCTTGCGTTGCCGATTCAACTCGCGGTCGCGTTCCACTTGTTGCTGACGCAGTTGTTCGGCGCTGAGTTTGATTTCGTCGACGATCTCGACGCCGTTATTGCGTTCCAGCTTGGTTTGTTTGCGTTTCTCGGCTTTGACTTGTTTGAGCTTGGCATCGTTGCTCAGGCCGGATTTAAGCAGTTGTTCTTGCAGGGATAGGGTTTGCGGTTTTTTCATGGCTGGACAGCGGTTTATCGACGTTAAAATTCAGGGCCAGCATAGCACAAAGTGTTACTGGCCCAGCATCTTGCCGGTGGCATACTGCCACCAGCTCAGCGGCTTGGTCAACGGCACCTCGCAATGGTCGTAACCCTGATATTCGATACCGTGAAAAATATCTTCGCGCAGCCATTGGTAAGCGGTTGGCGCGCTTTGTTGTAAGCGTTCCGGGATCAAAATGTACTGCGCCACTAGCTCGGCCAGCTTTTCCTGGGTGGTACCGTCGTAACGGCCCTCGTTGACTTCACCCAAATATTCGAAAGCTTCGAACCATTTTGATGGCCACAACGCCAGCTTGGCCTCTGTGATGATTTTCATAATGTCTTCGTCGTTGGAAATCTTGTGGTATTTGTAGAAAAAATACAGATCGTCCTGACCGTTCCAGAAATGAAAATTGTCGATGGTGTGAGCGATTTCATGCACCACGATAGGCAGCCTGAAATCCACCAGATATTGCACGCCAATGTCGCGATAGGTGCCACCCTCCTTGCCTTTGTCGAAGGCCTTGACGGTAAATACGATCAGATTTTGGCCGCTGAACACCTGGGCCACGGTCTGCGAACGAAAGCCTATGCCCGGCACCAGTGTCAACGGGTGGGTGTGATCCTGCCAGATACTGTTTTTGTAGTCTTCCTGAAACGCATCGCGAATCAACTCCTGCATCACCGTGGGTTTATCGGCAATTTCCTGTTCCAGATTGTCTACCGGCTTGGCTTTGCTGATGCTTTGCCTTAAAAAGGCCGGGATCTTGCGGATGGCCTTTTCGAACAGGCGCAGATGATCGGCGTTGAAGCGTTTGACTTCATAGCGATAGTCGTCGCTATGCTTGACCACGGTCTTAGTGTCGTAGAACAAGGCTAACGCCCGCCAGGCCGCTTCGCGGTCGTCCCAGTATTTTTCCAGTACGCAGAGTTCGCCGCCGATATTGTTGGCGCAGTCTTCTCGATAATCGGCTAAGTCGTCGAGATGGTCCTGGTTTTTATGGTCGGTCAGTACCGCCACAGCCTGTTTGCGCAAGCCCGGGTGGTTTGCTTCGTAAAAACGAATGATATCCGCCAAGGCGGCGGTGGGGGTAAATTGTTGCCGGCTGGTGGCGCAAACCAGCTCGGTGTTTTGCGACAGCGTGAAAAAACGGTTTTGAAACAGCGGCGTCGGCTCGGAGGCGTGGGCAACGCCGGCATTTAACAGCAGCCAGCCTAAGCACGCAGGCCGCAAAACGGTCAAACGGCTCAAGCCTTATTTATCCAGGCCCATGGCATCCCAAACTTTTTGGATGGCGCCTTCGTCCTTGTAATTGGCTTGCGGCGCGCCGGCCGGGTAATTCAAGGTGTAAATCCGTTCGGCGTCGGCGGCCAACTCGTCCATCCCCAACTGCCGGTAGCCGTCCTGCATGATTTGCAAGGCAAACGGTACCGCCGGGGTGCGTTGATATTCCTTAATGATGTAATTGGCGCGGTTCACCGCAGCGACATAGGCTTTACGGCGCATGTAAAAATCGGCGACATGGACTTCGTACATCGCCATATTGTTACGCAACGCGATCATCCGCTGCTTGGCGTCGGCGACATATTGACTGTTGGGATAACGGCGGATCAATTCCTGGAAATTATCGTAAGAGTCCTTGGCCGGACCGGGGTCGCGCTGCGAGGAATCGGTGGGCAAGAAGCGGTCGATAAAACCGATGCCGCGGTTGTAATTGATCAGACCTTTCAGATAATAGGCATAATCGACACTAGGATTACGCGGGTGAATCTTGATGAAACGGTCGGCAGCAGCCAACGCCGCTTCCGGGTCGTCATTTTTGTAATAAGCGAAGGCGACGTTTAATTGGGCTTGGGCAGCGTAATCACCGAACGGATACCGCGATTCCAGCGCTTCGTAGAGGGTAACGGCTTTTTGGTAGTTTTTATTGTCCAGCGCTTCCTTGGCTTTTTCATGGAACATCTTGTCGTCCCAGCCGGCGTATTCTTCCTCTTTGCTGGCGGAAGAATCCTTGCTCATGAAGGCATCCAGGGTTTCGCAGCCTTGCAGCATCCAAGCCAGACTGGCGATAAAAACGGTTTTTACTAAAACTAATCGCATACGTTTATCAACACGTTGTAATATTGCGGGTTTTTTGCAGCTTTTGGCGGCGTTCTGGCCGCGAGTATAACTTAAAAACGACTATGACGATATTGACGGCAAGGGTTCCAGAGGAACTGGCGGGTATGCGACTGGACCAGTGTCTGGCCGAAGTGTTCCCGGATTATTCGCGCAGCAAACTGCAAACCTGGATCAAAGCCGGGCGCGTGTTGGTGGATGGCGAGATCATGAAAGGCCGCGAAAAGCTGGATGGCGGCGAAGAAATCGAGCTGGATGCCGAAGCCGAGCGCGTGATCGAATATGCGCCGCAGGAAATCCCGCTAGACATTATTTATGAAGACGATTCCTTATTGATCGTCAACAAACCGGCGGGCCTGGTGGTGCATCCGGCGGTGGGCAACTGGGACGGCACCTTAGTCAATGCATTGCTCAATCATGCCCCTAGTCTGGATACTCTGCCGCGCGCCGGTATCGTGCACCGCATTGACAAGGATACCAGCGGCCTGTTGATGATTGCCAAAACCTTGCAGGCTCATAACAGCTTGGTCGAACAACTGCAGGAGCGCAGTATCCACCGCGAATACCTGGCATTGGTCAAAGGCTGGATGACCGCCGGCGGCACCGTCGACGAACCCATCGGCCGGCATCCGGTGGACCGTAAACGCAATGCAGTGGTGCGTCGCGGTGGTAAAGAAGCGATTACCCATTACCGTCTCGAGCAACGCTTCAAACGCCATACATTGATTCGCGTGAAGCTGGAAACGGGCCGCACCCATCAAATCAGAGTGCATATGTCGCACATCAATTATCCGTTGGTCGGCGACCAAGTTTACGGCGGCCGCTTCCAGATGCCGGCCGATTGCAACCCGGCGTTAGCCGAAGCCTTGCGCAACTTCAAACGCCAGGCGCTGCACGCCGCCAAACTGGGTTTGGAACATCCGGAAACAGGCGAATACTGTGAATGGGAGCAACCTATCCCCGAAGACATGCAAAACTTATTAAAACTGCTGGCCGAAAATGAACTGGATCAAGCCTGATTGGCCGCTGCCGGCGCATGTGCATGCCGCCGTGACCTTGCGTAGCGGCGGAGTCAGTACCGGCCCTTACGCCAGTTTGAATCCGGCCGGCCACGTTAACGACGACCCGCAGCACGTCAAAACCAACCGCTACATCATCAAGGACATGTTGCAACTGCCGGCCGAGCCGGTCTGGCTGCAACAGATGCATGGGATTCGGGTAGTGAATGCCGATGAAACCGACAGTTTGGAAGAAGCCGACGCCAGTTTCGCCGATCAACCCGGCACGGTATGCGCGGTATTGACGGCCGATTGCCTGCCAGTATTGTTCTGTGGAGACGACGGCGAAGTGGTCGCCGCCGCCCACGCCGGCTGGCGAGGCTTGCAGGCCGGCATCATCGCCGAAACCCTGTACGCGATGAGTTGCCAGGATGTCCATGTCTGGCTGGGACCGGCGATAGGCCCGGACAATTTCGAAGTCGGCGACGAAGTGCGGGACGCTTTTATTAAGGACAACCCGATTGCCGCTGTAGCGTTTCGTGCCAGGCAGCCGGGCAAATGGTTGGCCGATATTTACCGGCTGGCGCGAATTAAACTGGCCGAGCTGGGGGTGGAACAAGTTTACGGCGGCGACCTATGTACCGTCGCCGATCCACACCGTTTTTACTCGTACCGCCGCGACGGCGCGACCACTGGCCGCATGGCCAGCCTGATCTGGAGAGACTGATTTGACCGTATTGTTGTCGATTATCCTGTTTACCGCGCTGGGCGGCGTGCTCAGCGTGCTGGCTGCTGCGGTATTTTTATTGCTGCCGGAACACAAACAAAAGCACGTGCTGCCGCACGGCATCAGCTTTGCGATTGGCGCTTTATTGACCGGCGCATTTTGCGGTTTGATCCCGCATGCTTTTGAGGAAGTGCCGGTCGAGGATATGTCTACACTCTCGGCTACGATTCTAGCGGGCATCCTGCTTTTTTTTGTGTTGGAAAAGCTGCTGGTCTGGCGGCATTGTCATTCCCACGCCTGCGAAGCCCACGGCGAAGAATCGCACGACGACCATCATCATGATCACGGTCATAGCCATCCAGTCCAGCCAGTCGGCCACCGCCCGGCCGGCATGTTTATCATCCTGGGCGATAGCATCCACAACTTCGTCGATGGTGTATTGATAGGTGCGGCGTTTTTAACCGACGTACAGTTGGGCGTAGTCACCAGTCTGGCGGTGGCCGCGCACGAGATTCCGCAGGAAGTCGGCGACTTCGCGATATTGCTGCATAGCGGTTACAAGCGCGGCGAAGCCTTGTTTTACAACATTCTCGCCAGCTTGAGCACGGTGGTTGGCGGCGTGTTGGCGTATTTCAGCCTAGGCGATATGCATCAGATCTTGCCTTACTTTTTAACTCTGGCGGCTTCCAGTTTTATCTACATTGCAGTTGCCGACTTGATTCCGTCTTTGCATCAAAAGACCGACATCAAAACGTCGTTGCAGCAGATTGGCTTTATTTTGGCGGGAGTGGTTTTGATCCTGGTGATGCAGGGGATAGCGCATCGGTTTGAGGGGAAAATTGACGGGGAGAGAGTTGAGCAATCCGGTATTGTTTGAACCCTCGCTCCAAGGGTTGGCGCTATTTGGCCCCCGTGCGCCGCGCGGGCTCATGTCTACGCTTTCATTTAGTAATCATAAAAATCATCCCGTAATCTACGGCTAATTTGATAGATATTTTCGGTATCGAATACATTCGTGTAAGCGGCTGTTTTGCCTTCATGCTTAATATTGCAGCGGCGCTCGCCTTTACGCTTTTCAAGTAAGTCCATCGATACCGGCTTTTGCGTTAAGCGTCTGTCGTTTTTGTGCGAACGGATAAAATATTCTCTGACCTCGACGATTTTATTTTTGAAGCGCTTGCCATGCAGTCTTTTGATAGCAAGCTTCCCGGCTTTTTCATCGTCAATAAAAATACGCCCATGAAACGACAGTACATTCGTCTTTATGTTTTTAAGACAAAAAATGTCGGTTTTTAGAATATTGCCAAGCCTGAAGGGAAATAACAGGCAAAACTTAAGCGCGGGAGCAACAAAGTCCCCCAAATCGCTTTCTTGAGTAATCGACGGGATATTTTTGATAATCAATATCATAAAGCCACTTCAATAATACCGGGAGTATCCCAAGGCCATTTGCAGCAGCGCTTCGGAACTCCGCAAATGCCCGGCTCGGCACTCGCAGTCAACAATGGGAAATACTGCCTAAATAAATTTACTCGTTGCAACTGATACGGCCCCCATGAAAATCAAGATGCTGGACCGCCACTTTCTTCAGTAAGCCTATTAATCAGTCAACTTTGCCACCTATATAGCGTCACCTGACCGTTTTACTTTAGGCGCCAAAAACATACGCTGAAAATCTTGGAAGCGGAACGATAGTGAAGCGAAGAAAACCCGCCCGGCGCTACGGCTATCGGGGACGAGCGTTAATTTGATCGGCAATCGCAT